>NZ_CP121660.1:697836-1395672 GCF_029714365.1 Sinorhizobium terangae | reverse complement strand
TGCCGACGACAGTGCCCGCAGGTTGTTGTTGGCGACTTCGGATGTGAAAAAGTTGCTCGTCGCCGAATAGAACCCATTGGTGCTGTAGGAGACGACGTAGGTCGTATCCGGCTGGATCGCGACCTGCTCGGCGAGATTGACCGATTGCCAACCGCTGGCGGTTTCATTCGTGAACGTCGCGCTTGCGAGCAGCGTGCCGGTCGACGTCCACAGATAGCCGGTATGCGGGCCCGTGTTGTCGGCGCCCTTGTAAAAGCGGAATCCGGTGATCCAGCCGGCCACGTCCGCCTGGAACTTCATGCCAAGATTGACCGCACTCGGATCATTCACCGAAGCAATCGCGGGCGCACTGTTTGCCGCGAATACGTTCTGCTCGGCACCCTGCTGAATAACGTCAACGGAAGCCTGGGCAGAGGCAACGCCGCCGACCCCGTCGGAAATGGAGTAGGCGAAGCTCGCCGGCCCGGAATAACCGTTCGCCGGAGTGAAAGTAATGACGTTCGACTGGCTATTGAAGGAGACGGAGCCGTTCACCGCATTGCTGACGCCCGTGATCGTTATTGTGTCGCCATCCGGATCATTGTCATTGGCGAGCAGAGCAGAGGCCTGGATCGATAGCGGCGCATTGGTACTCGTCGAGAAGCCGGAATCGTTGTTGGCCACAGGAGCCGTGTTCTGTGTGGCCTGCTCGTAGAGAACGTCGACCCAATAGTTCGTCGCATTGTAGCTCGCCGTCGGGAAGATGCTGCCCGTACCGTAAGCATAGACGCCGTTTCCGCCGCTGGTCGCACTCGATGGCGCGGTAAGCGCGCCGCTCGAATGGCTGGTGCCGAAATAGTTCGGAGTTACCGCGTAGCGTCCATTGGAATGATAGCTCGCCACATAGGTTGTGCCCGCCGAAACCGTGACCGGCTGTGAGAAGGTCACGGTCTGCCAGCCGCTCGCGGTTTCGTTGGTGAAGGTGGCGGAGGCAAGCAGTGTCCCCGAGCTGGTCCAGAGCGAACCGGTGTGGGTGCCGGTGTCCTGGGCGCTCTTGTAATAGCGCAGCCCGATGATCGTGCCGCGAGCGGAGGCAACGAACTTGACCCCGAGTTCCACAGAGCTCGCATCGCTCGTGGCAGCGACGCTCGGTGTGTCGGACGCGGCAAATAGGCTCGTCGTTCGGCTGACGGTGAGGCTTACGCTGGCCGAGGACGTTCCACCGCGGCCGTCCGATATGGTGTAGGAGAAGCTGGCCGGCCCGGTGTAGCCGGTGGTCGGCGTGAAGATAATGCGGTTGGCCTGGGTGTCGAAGGTGGCCGCGCCGTTCGTCGCGCCGTTGACGCCGGTAATCGAGAGCGTATCGCCATCGAGATCGACGTCGTTGCCAAGGACTGCAGACGCGGCGATCGACAGAGGCGTATTGTAGTAGGCCAGGAAGCCATTGTCATTGGCGGCAGTCGGGGCTGTATTCGTCGTCGACTGGTTGAAGACGACGTCAACCCAGTAGTTCGCGGCCTGGTAGTTCGATGTGGGGAAGACGGTGCCTGTTCCGTAGGAATAGACGCCGTTGCCGCTGCCCGTCGTGGAGGCCGGGGCCGTCAGCGGCCCATTGGTGCGCGCAGTCGTGAAGTAATTACCTGTCGCATGGTAGGTGCCCGAGGTGTGGTAGGAGGCGACATAGGTTGTTCCGGCGGAAATCTGAATCGGGCTGGAAAATTTCGCGGTCTGCCATCCGCTGAGCGATTCATTGGTAAAGGTCACGGTGCCCAGCAGTGTGCCGGTGGAGGTCCAGATGGACCCGGTGTGTGGCCCTGTATCGTTGGAAGCCTTGTAAAAGCGGATGCCGGTAATCGTCCCGCTGGTGGAAGCGACGAATTTCATGCCCAGTTCGAGGGCACGGTTGTCGTTAAAGCTGCTGCCGGTCGGGCCGTCCGTCGGTTGGAAGAGCGATACGCCGACCGGCCCCTCTTCCACCGTCAGGCTGACACTGCCCTGATCCGTTCCGCCGCGGCCGTCGGAAACCGTGTAGCTGAAGCTCGCCGGCCCGACATAGCCGGCCGTCGGCTTGAAGATGACGTAGCCCGTCTGAGCGTCCAGCGTTACCGTGCCGTTCACGGCATTGCTGACTGCGGTGATCGTCAGTGCGTCGTTGTTGCCGTCGGTGTCGTTCGCGACGAGAGCGGCGATCGGTATGGTCATGGTTCCGTCGCGAAATACGGTGAAACCGCTGTCGTCGACGGCTACCGGAACGATGTTCGGGCCTGCGTTGAAGACGACGTCCACCCAGTAATTGGCGCCATTGAAGCTGTTGCCGGGGAAGGTCCCCGCATTGGCGCTGTAGGCATAGACGCCGCCGTTCTGAGCAACCTTGATGGCGCCGTTGGAGTAGGCGGAATTGAAGTATCCATCGGTCACCGAGTAATAGCCGCCGCTGTGGTAGGACGCGACGTAGGTCGTTCCAGCCGTGATCTGGACCGGGCTCGAGAAAGTGACCGTCTGCCATCCGGAAATCGGCTCTCCCGTCGAGACGCCCGTGGCAAGGAGCGTTCCGTTGGCGGTCCAAAGGCTGACGACATGTTCACCGACGTTGTAGAACCCCTTGTAGAAGCGAATGCCTTCCACGAGACCGTTGGTCATCGTCTGGAAGCGGACACCCAACTCCACGCCGGTGCGATCGAGCGCGGTCTCCACGGCCGGTTTTGTGGCCAGGGTCCACAGGCTGGAGGTCTGGGGCAGCGATACGGTTACCTGTTTGCCGGCCGAGGGCGTCTCGAGATTGAGGCTGTCGTCGACGGCGCGCGACATGATCGTGTAGGTGCCGCTTGCCTGTACGACCCAGTTGTAGGTCCAGTTTTCCCTGCCGGTCGCTTTGAACCAGTGCTGGCCGCCGTCCGTGGAGACCTCGATGCCGGCGATGATCCCGCCGCCGAAATCCTGCGCCGTGCCGGTGACTGTGACCCGCTGCCCCTCCACGAAGGTCGCGCCGACACTGGGGGACGTGATCGTCGAGACCGGCTTTAGCGTATCCGTCGATTGCGTCGCCAGAATCAGGCTCGCATCCAGCGTCTGCGGCTGGATGCCCATGTCGGCGAACATGTTGACCATCGCCTGCTGGACATTCGGATCAGTCGGCGTCGCAGCGCCCTCGTGGTTGGAATCGAGACCCCAGGACCAGAAAACCGTGCCGGCTCCGAAGACGAGTGCCCCGCTTTCGGCCCGGTACATGGTGAGGCTATGAGACACATCGGCTGAGCCGATTGAGGTGCCGTAGTCGCGCAGATAGGTGTCCACCGAAACCGTCGAGAGCGACAGATTCACCAATCCGGCCGGCCTGAAGCCGTTTTCGACATCGGAGTCCCATTCGTATCCGAGCAGGTTCTGCACCAGCGAGTAGGTCTGTCCTGGCTGGAGGTTCGCGACATCCGTGTTGCGCCAGAAGCGCAGGTTGGAATAGTCGTACGGAATGGTGATGGTGTCCTGGCGGTAGCTGTCCACCGTGAACATGGTGCCGGTCAGCGAGTTTTCCGGCTCCTGTCCCGGGTCCGCAAAACGCGGGTCACGCCATGTGCCCGTGCCGACATTGCTCGGATCGGTGCTGGTGCCCCAGGTCTCCTTGTAACAGACCATCGTCCGGTAGGGCGTGCCGTTGCCGTCGATGCTCGTTTCCCAGCGAACCTTCCAGTAGCATTCGTTGCCGCTCCAGAATGCGAGATTGACGCCGGCGTCTCGCGCGGCTTCGACGTTGGCTCGCTGTTCAGCCGACCAGTACTCGTCATGTCCGACCGAAAGGAAAGCATCATGATTGAGCAGCAGGGTGCCGTTTCGTGTCGTGTCGACGCCGGAGATGTAGGAAACATCGTAGCCGTTCTGCTCGAGCCAGCGGATCGCCGAATGCTCAGCCCCGAAAATGAAGTCGTGCGTGCCGCCGACGGGGCTCGTGTTGGTGATAATGGGGCGATTGTAGCTGACGGCGGAGGCCCTGCCGATGGCGGTCAGGCCGCAATTGCAGTTGGGGGGCATGTAGCCGATCATATCGTTGGGATCGACCGGCACCTGGCCATAATACAGGCTTGCGCCGCCCCAGGCATTGTAGGCCTGCCAGGTCGTATCGGACGTCTGGAAGACGATGTCGCTGGTGGAGCTGTCATCGCGGACGATGAACGGGATGTGGCTTGAGCCCGCGGTTCCATCCTCGCGGACGAGCTTGGCGATGTAGACGCCCGAGACCATGTCGTCGGGGATTGTCCAGCTTGCTGAGACAGACCAGTTGCCGCAGTCGATCAGGCCGCGCGCCATGTCGACGATCGGATGCGGCTGCACTTGCGCCTGTGCAAGATTCACGTCGATCGTCGCCACTCTGCGGGCGCCGTCGCCGCCGTAATAGCCGAGCCGGTAGATTTCGATTCGGTAATCAGTCGAATCGGTTGCGATCTTGAAATCGACCGTCTGACCGATATTGGTGCTGATCTGCGTGGCAAAGCCCTGGATATTGCCGTCGCCATCGCCGTCGATGCCCCATTCGCTGATGGGATTTCCCTGCTTCATGTTTTCCAGGACGATCTTGTTCGGCGTCGCAGTGACAGCGGCCGTCGCCGCGGCCTGCTGGGTAGTCGCACTCAGCGACGCGGTTGGCGAGAGGCTGGAACCGCCTCCGACGAGCCACGTTCCTGTCGCAGGATGGGATGCGGCTCCCACCGTCCACGTCGGGTAGAGGGCCGTGGATGCTTGCGTTCCGCCGTCAGTCTCGGAAACCGACTTTTCCACTGAAATGCCGGTCGCGATACTGTCGCCAAGCAGCGTGCCTAGCCCCCCGGTTTCCTCAGGGGCCTTGTTGAGGCCGGGTTCGCGTCGGTCTCTGCGGAGCCGGTCGCCGTCATGGCGAGGCTCGTTCGGGTCCTGGTCGTCCCTTGGGAAATCGCCCAATCCGCCGGTGTCCTGCGGGAAATCGCTCGCACCGCCGGCATCTTGCGGGGGTTCCCCTCCCTCGTGATCCCCATGAGGTTTGTCGGGCCCGGTGTCCTGCAGCGCATGGACTTCTGCATCCCGAGGGTGGGCGATGGTCCCGCCTGCATCCTGTGCAGATCCCGTGTCGCGCCTTCTCCGTCTGCGCGACGCGTCGTCACCTTCGACACCGACCCCGGTACCAGGCACGACAGTCACCGAGACTGCAGGGGAAAGACCAAGGTTCGCATGAAAGGCGGCGGGGGTTGTGTAAACCCTGCTCGCACCACTGAAAACGCTCAAGTATTCATGGTTCTTGAGATGCATCCTGAGCATAGCGCACCGCCCCGATTGGCATTCGCGATCGAACGGACCCAAGTCTTTGCAAAAGCCGATCCTGACAGCTTTTGCCCTTCAGTGAACGACAGCAATCGGTCTATGGCCTTCTGCTAAAATTGGTAGCTGCGGGGCTACCCTCCACCGATGTGATTAACCCGCGCTTGGCGCAGCAACTTTCTGACAGTTGATGGTGCGGCGCGGTAGAGGGCAGGTGGATGAAGGGTGTTCCGAAACGGCATCGCTGCCAAAGATCATCGGCAGTAATCGCGCGAGCGTTTCATCCAATACGGTTTTAGGCGGCTGAGCACTGGCGGGCCCGAAAAAGCGCCGCCCAAAGAAAGACCAGCAAAGATACGGGGCGCTGGTGGTCTGAACGTCGTAGCCGCTTCCGCAGCTAATCTGCATGCATACGGGCGGGCAGCGAGGCGGCAGATTCGTGTGATTGCCAACGGTCCGGTTCACTCGCTACGCATGTTCTTGAGATCGCGAACTTGGTTTTCGTAATCAATCGGGCGGGATTTGCATTGGAGAGCAGAAACATGTTGCTTCGTTCGATCGACGTATCCTGCACCTCACCCTGACGTCCTTTATGCCGACTGTCAGTCGGATTGATTCCGTGCACGGATCGATCATACACTTTTGAAGTTATGGTCTTTTCTGCACTTTCGATCGCAATCCCGAAGCTCCTTCCGCCGGCGGTGATTTTGATGGGGCGGACAAGTGGTTCATGTCGGCGCAGTACGTGGTCGGTCGAACTGCGCAATTTCGCTGGAATAAATGCGGCGGAAAAGGCGTGCGACGGTAGCCGCATCGCATGCAAGGCAAGCTTTTGCTGCCAGAAGGTAGATTTTTTGAGCGCGCCAAGTTTCGTGTGGAGACACCAACGGTTGGGCGAGCGGAGCAACGGACGCACCCTAACGCGATGAGGTGACGGAGATGGCAAAAATCCTGCTCGTTGCGCCGACCTGTGATGGCGAGGATGTTGGCGAGGCTTGGGTGGCTTTTCAGTGGGCACGGCGGCTTGGCGAACGCCATGAACTTACTCTGCTGACGTACCACAAGAGAGGCGCAACGCCGGCGGCGCGGCAATTGACTGGTATCAAGATTGTGGAGTGGAGGGAGCCGCCTTTTCTAGGGCGGGCGGAACGGCTGAACAGCATGATGAAACCCGGCTATGTCCCCTTCTACTTCCGAGCGCGGCGTTGGATCCGTGAAGCCGTTGATAAGGGGGAGCGTTTCGATCTGGTGCATCAACCGGTTCCGGTCGCAATGCGCTATCCCTCGCCGGCCGCCAACTTGGGGTTACCGCTCGTTATCGGACCGGTTGGAGGGGGACTGTCGTCTCCTCCGGGGTTCGCAGCGGAAGAGGCCTCCGCTCCATGGTTCGTGGGAATGCGTCGGTTGGACGGCTATCGCTGGCGCTGGGATCCCTTATTGCGCGGTACTTTTCAGAACGCAGACTGCGTGCTTGGGATCGCCGGGTATGTGAAGGAACAACTTGCGGGAATGCGCATGCGACGCTTCGAGGTAATGAGTGAGACCGGCCTCGATGAGGTTCCGGCGCCGGTCGACAGGGCGGGGCGTTCGGGGCCGACGAAGCTGCTGTATGTGGGACGTCTCGTCCGAACGAAAGGTGCGCGCGATATTATCCGCGCTATGGCTCTCTTAAGGGATCTTGCAGTCGAGCTCGACATCGTGGGGGAGGGCCCTGAGCGCAGTGAATGCGAGACGCTCATTGCGTCGCTTGGCCTCAACAAACGCGTCACGTTGCATGGATGGCGAGCGAAGGAAGAATTGCCCGAATTCTACCGGCGGGCTGACGTATTTGTCTTTCCAAGTTATCGCGAACCAGGTGGAAACGTCGCATTGGAGGCGATGGGATATTCGCTGCCGCTCGTCGTGATCGACCGCGGTGGACCAGGAAGCGCGACTTCGGAGCGCTGTGCGATAAAGCTTCCCATCACCACCCCCGAAGCGCTCGCGGCTGCCATCGCTGCAGCAATTCGCAGGCTTGTGATCGATCCGGAACTGCGCTGTCAGATGGGACTCGCTGCACACGAGCATGTGACGCAAACCGCACTGTGGTCGGCGAAACTCGATCGAATGGATTCAATCTACAAGGATATTATTGGCGCAACTCCGCAAGACAATGTCACGTGACCTCGTTCGGAGTGAGGGCGGCGCGTAGCGCCGCTCGGTGCCCCGGACCTAACAAAATCCGCATGCTTTCGCCGACGATGATGGCAAGGCGAAACAGCATGGTGGCTACCGGTCCGTGATGCCGTCGATAATAGCGGACGCGATTAGCGGTCATCAATGCGGACAAGTACGGGTTACGATGGTATGCACCACCGATGTGAACTGCGCGCGCATTCGTGTCATAAAGGATCAAAAGCGCCGAACGGCGAACCCTTTTCATATAATCGACTTCCTCACTGTAAAGGAAGAATGACTCGTCCCAATCCCCGACTATCCGCCGGGTCCGTGCCGAGATGGCCAGAATGGCGCCAGTCGCCCATTCAATCCGACCGCCTTGCTGATAAAGCTTGGGATCGGCAACGATCTCACCCAACCCGATCCTGGCGGCAAGTTTCGTTCCGAGCAGCGCGTCCGACCAGACCGTTACCGCAGACGGCTCACGCCGCAAGGAATGGCGAATTTTGCCGTCCTCGCCGAGGATTTGCGGGACCACCACGCCGACAGACGCCTCAGCCAGCCGATCGACCAATTGGCGTGCCGCGCCGGGGTGAAGCCGAACGTCCGGATTGAGGATCAGAAGATCCGCCCAAGGCGCCACTGTGGCCGTGGCGGCGTTGATGCCTGCCGCATAGCCGGCATTCCGGCCCATTCTGATGACCTTGGCGCCTATTGGATGGGCATTTGCAAGGTCGGCCGAGCCGTCGCGCGAGGCATTGTCTACGACGATTACCTCGTAGTTCGCGATCCCTTCAAATCCCGCGGCCAGGGAATCGAGCAAGCCCGGCAACACGGACGCGCTATTATAGGTAACGATCACCGCTGCGAGGCTGCCCGTCCCGTTTTGTCCCGGGACGACAGAGTTATGTCCTCGATCATCCACTTGCGGCTTGTCCATAACGTGCCCTCATATGCCCCGGAGCGCGGAGCTTCCCATGATCATTGCAGGAAGATCACCGACGCCAAAAGACTGCCGAGAGAGGTAGGGTGTTGGCCTGGCACAGACGCTGCGTCATCCAGAAAGTCAGGTGGACCGTGGCATACGTCATCCTCTCGGAGTACATCAGCACCATTGTCGTCAGGCGCGGCTGCGCTCCGTAAGTCTTTGAGTGCACTGGATTATCCTGCCTGATTTCCTAGGATATTTCGAGGTTTCGACGGTCCATCGATCCGTATTCGCCGCGCCTTTTGGCCGTCCTTGCCGTTTCCGCAGGATAGCGACGCCCGGGATATTCCTCATGTCGATCGAGTTTCAGCATTCCTTGCCTCCGAGAGCGGAGAGCGTGCCGGGAGGCAGCAAGCTGACACGACGATTCGCGAGTCGGATCGCGGCTGGCCCGCTCGCAAGGCTGCGGGCGCTTGAAGAAGTGTCCGCCGACGCCTGCATCCGGGTCGACGAGCTGATCGCTCTGGCAGCGCGCGGCCTGCCACGCATGCGCAAGAAGGGGTTGTTCGCGCACACGGCGCGCGCCGTCAAAACCAACGCGGGATGGTCGGAGCAGCCCGAGGGCGAGAGTCTTCGTTATACGGCAATGGTCGCGCTTGGATTGTCCAAGTTGGACGTAGCGGCGCAGCGGCAGGTTCTCGATGGCAACACCGCAGCCGATCTGGCGCGAACGGCCGAAGCCCGCGCCGAAACGACCGACGATCCCGGGGCGATCGCGCTTGCAGCGTGGGCCGCGGCGGAGGCGGGGCATTTTCATGCTTCCCGGCTTTTCCGCAAGCTTGCCGCTCTGCTTGCCTCACAGTCATCTGTCGCCACCGTGAACTGCGCATGGGCGCTCATTGCCGCGCTCGCCGGAAGGTATTTCGGGGACACACGGGAATTGGCCACCTTTGCCGCAAGCCGGTTGATTGGCGGCCAGGCCGCGTCAGGGCTCTTTCCGCATGTGCTGCCTGCCTCGGTCAATGGCCGTCTGCGCGCGCATATTGGCTGCTTCGCCGATCAGGTCTATCCGATTCAGGCTCTTTCGCGGCTTCACGCTGCGCACGGTCATCCCGCCGCCATGGCGGCGGCCGAGGCCTGCGCCGCGCGAATCTGCTCACTGCAGGGACCAGCCGGACAATGGTGGTGGCACTACGACAGCCGCGACGGAAGTGTCGTCGAGGGCTATCCAGTCTACAGCGTGCATCAGCACGCCATGGCGCCGATGGCACTGCTCGACCTTTGGCAGGCTGGGGGGAGCGGCCATTGGCGGGCAATCGTCAGCGGATTGGACTGGCTAGATCGTCATCCGGAGGTGCTGGCACCCCTTATAGCTCACGACAAGAACGTCATCTGGCGCAAGGTCGCGCGCCGCGAACCCAACAAGGCGGTACGGGCGATGTCGGCCTTCACCACGGCGCTGAAGCCCGGCATGCATCTTCCCTGGCTTGACGCGGTCTTCCCGCCGAGCCGGGTCGATTACGAATGCCGCCCCTATGAACTGGGATGGCTTCTCTATGCATGGCTTTCCGGAGACGAGGCAGTGAACCGGGCTCCGGGCGTGGAGGATAGCGATGCCTGACCTGTTGCAAAAATCCGACGTGAACGTCAACCGCCGACTGTTGTTCGGCATGTATCTGGATGCCGTTCGAATGGATGATGTGATCGAGGCCTGCCGCAGAGCGCTGATCACGCGTAGTCCCATCCTGCTCGGGGTGCTGAACGCCGCCAAGATCGTCAAACTGCGCAGCGATACGCTGTTGCGCAATTCGCTCATGGAGTGCGATCTCCTGTTGGCCGATGGCCAGTCGATCGTATGGGCCAGCAAGCTGCTCGGGCGGCCGCTGCCGGAGCGCATCGCCGGCATCGACATTTTTGAGCGGCTCCTCTCGCTGGCGCACAGGGAAAATCGCTCCATAGCGCTTCTCGGCGCCCGGCCCGAAGTGTTGCAGAAGCTGCAGGAGCGGCTTCGCGAGCGCTTTCCCGGGCTGCGGATCGCATGCAGTTACGACGGCTATTTTCAGCCGGGCGAGGCCGGTCGGATCGCGGCGGGGATCAGGGATTCCGGCGCGGACATGCTGTTCCTTGGAATGACGTCCCCCAAGAAAGAGATCTTTCTCGGCAAATATGGTCCGTCGCTCAACGTTCCCGTGCTGCATGGCGTCGGCGGATCGTTCGACGTATTGGCAGGTATCACCAAGCGCGCCCCGCTGGCCTGGCAGCGCGTCGGAATGGAGTGGGCATATCGCTTGCTCCAGGAGCCGCGCCGACTGGCGTGGCGCTATCTGACGACCAACGCGACCTTCATCCAGCTCTCGCTCAAGGAATTCTTCCATCCCGCCCCGGCGTTTGGGCCCGAGAGGATCACGGGCAAATGACCGGAAACCGATGCCAATCGACCCGACGGATGCGGAGAATGTTCAATGACTGAAGCGTTCAGAGGCCGGCTGGCGATACTTGGCATGGGTTACATAGGCCTGCCGACGGCTGTCGCGATTGCGACCCGTGGTGTCGACGTCATTGGCGTCGACACCAATCCCGCGACGGTCGCGGCCGTATCACGCGGCGAAGTACCGTTCGTCGAACCCGATCTCGCCGTCGCCGTCAGCGGCGCGGTCGCGATGGGCAGGCTTACCGCGACGTCGGAGGTGCCGGAGGCCGATGCCTTCATCATAGCGGTCCCGACGCCCTTCAACGAGGACAGAACCGCGGATCTGTCCTACGTGGAGGCCGCGGCCAAGCAGATCGCTCCGAGGCTCAGACCCGGCAACATCGTGGTGCTGGAATCCACATCGCCCCCCGGCACGACTGAAAAGGTGGGGGCCTGGATCGGCGACCTGCGGCCCGACCTGAGGATGCCCCGCGACGGTGAGACGGGTGCGGACATCTTTGTCGCCCATTGCCCCGAAAGGGTGCTGCCGGGCCGCATCATGATCGAGATCGTCACAAACGACCGCGTCGTCGGTGGCCTCACGCCAAGATGTGCGGAGAAGGCCGCTTCCATCTACCGCCTGTTCGCGCAAGGCGAAATCCTGCTCACCGACGCGGCAAGCGCGGAAATGGCGAAGCTCGTCGAAAATGCCTATCGCGACGTAAACATCGCCTTCGCCAACGAGCTCTCGCTGATCAGTGAGTCGCTCCACATCGACGTTTGGGAAGTGATCCGGCTCGCGAACCGGCATCCGCGGGTCAGCATCCTCAATCCCGGCCCTGGCGTGGGCGGCCATTGCATACCGGTAGACCCCTGGTTCATCGTTTCCGCGGCCCCGCAATTGTCGCGGCTGATCCGTACGGCACGGGAAGTCAATGACCGTCGGCCGCACGACGTGGCCGAGCGTGTGGTGGCGAAGGCGCAACGGTTCCGAGCGCCAACGATCGCCTGCCTTGGGCTGACCTTCAAGGCGAACGTCGATGACGTGAGGGAAAGTCCGGCCGTCGAAGTCGTCGGCCTTATCGCCAAGGCCCTGCCGGAGGTAGAGATCTTCGTTTCGGATCCCTATGTCAGCATGCTACCGACCTCGCTGGCAGGATACTCCAACCTGCGCCTCGAGGGCGCCTACCAGGCCGTGGAACGGGCCGACATCGTCGTGCTGCTGGTCGAACATGAGCCGTTCAAGGCGATGCGGCACACGCGCCTAGGCGGCAAAGTCGTTTACGACACGCGCGGGGCGTGGCGCTGACGGTTCAGCGGATTCGAGGCCTGCGTCGAACTCTACCGGCGGGTTTCCGACGCCGAAAAAGTGCTCGATCGCCTGGGTCGAGCGCATCGCGGCTTGACCGTCCCCATAGGGGTTCACCGCCTGCGCCATGGCCTGATAGGCCGCCCGGTCGGTCAGCAATGTCGTCACTTCGCGCACAATGCGGTCCTCGTCCGTACCGACGAGCCGCACAGTGCCGGCGGCAACGGCTTCGGGACGTTCGGTCGTCTCCCTGAGGACGAGCACGGGCTTCCCGAGGGTCGGCGCCTCCTCCTGAACGCCGCCGCTATCCGTCAGAACCACCGAACAGTCGCGCATCGCCTGGACGAAATCGCCATAGTCGAGCGGCCGCGTCACCAGGACATTGTCGAGGCCGACCAGCGGGGGGATGAGCGCGTCGCGTACGACTGGATTGAGGTGTGCGGGCAACAGGAACACGATCTCCGGAAACGTGCTTGCCAGCCGGGCAATCGCACGGGCCGTTCGCGCCATCGGCTCTCCCCAGGATTCGCGTCGATGGGCCGTGATCAGAACGCTCCTCCTGCCGGAAATCCTCTGCATGTCCGGGTTGTCGAGGGGGGTGTTGCGCGAGGCGACATGGAGCAGGGCGTCGATGACCGTGTTGCCGGTGACGACGATGGTGTGCTCGTTCACGCCCTCGGAGAGGAGGTTGACCTTCGATGTCCGCGTCGGCGCCAGATGCAGGCAGGCGAGTTGCGTCGTCAGCCGGCGGTTCAGTTCTTCCGGAAACGGATTGTAGCGGTCGCGCGTTCTCAGCCCTGCCTCGAGATGGATCAAAGGGACCTTTCGATAGAAGGCGGCCAGTGCGGCAGCAAAGCAGCTGGTCGTGTCGCCCTGGACCAGCACTGCATCGGGTTCCTCGGCGTCTATCACGCCGCAGACACCGCCTAAAGCGCGATTGGTGATATCTTCGAGCCTCTGCCCCTGCGTCAGGATGTTGAGGTCATGGCTCGGGCGGATGTCGAACAGCGTGTTGACCTGGTCGAGCATTTCGCGATGTTGGCCTGTTACGGCGACGATGGGCGTGCAATGGGACGAGCGATCGAGCTCAGCGATCAATGGCGCCAATTTGACGGCCTCGGGGCGCGTCCCATAAACAATCAACACCTTGCGCATGCCGGCCTCTCCTTCTGACCATGCTCGACGCTCATCGCGATAACCTCGGTAAGTTGCCTCGGTCGGGCGCGATCGATTTCCCTCCGCGGATCCGGTGCAGTGCCCGCTCTCTTCGCTCCCGCCTCAATAGCCGTGGTGATAGCGGCAGTCGTTCAGCACAACACCAAGGACGTTGCTCTTCTCGGACAGATACTGCTCGCAGGAATCGACTTCAGAGAGTGTGGTCCGCTCGGCCGCCGCGACCAGGATCACGCAGTCGACATTCGGCAAAAACGCTATGACGTCGTCGGTGGAAAGCATGGACGACATATCGTAGAGGATGATATCCGGACTCATCCTTTGCCGCAGTTCCCGCAACACCCTTGTCGTCTCGGGGCTTTGCAGCGTTTCCGCGGAAAATGGCACAGGCCGTCCGTTGACGCCGACAGCCAGATTGCTGTCGTGGCGCAGGAAAACCTCGCTGATTTCACTCTGGCCGTTGAGGAAGCTTTCAAATGGTGGCGAGCCCGTCACCCCGAGCCTCTCGCCGATCTGCGGCCGTCTCAAATCGACGTCGACGAGCAGGGTGCGGCAATCCTTCTGGTCAGCCAGGCTGAATGCCAGGTTCAATGCGAGGAAGGTTTTGCCGCAGCTGGGCGCGGGGGAGGTGATCGCGACGGACGTCCAATTGTTCTGCCGCAACGTTTGCAGGATCTTCGTGCGCATCATGTCGAATGGAGTGCGCGCCGGGGTCGATCGGTTGATGGTAACAATGCGATTTTGGGCGAGGATCGCAGGATCGATGCGAAGCGCCGGCAGGCCGGCCCAAACTACCTCACTCTCGATCCGCGAGCAGGCATGAATTGTCTGTTCCGAAGCTCGATCTATGGCGCGGACCTGGGCGATTCCCTGGAGCGATGTGGAAATACTTTCCATGATTTGTTGGTGACCCTCATCGTATAGTTGTTGTTGTTATTTTAGATCCGATAATATTATATCAAACATTCATGTGCTAATTCGAAATAAAATTCTCGAATACCAGTTCAATCGGCGAATAATAGTAATGGATGGTGGCCAATGTGCCCGGAATGCCTGCGGCGACGAGCGCCGCCGCTATGCCTCGCGCCACCCTTCGTTTGCGGCCGGCGGCGCGCAACTCGGCTGGCGTCGCGATATGCGGGATGGTTGCGAGCGGTTGGTATTGAAGCAATTGGGCCAGTTCCGATGGCCTACGCACCGTTCTGTTGAGGATTTCAAGCAGTGCCACAAGGGCGAGGCTGAGCCCGATTCCCGCCGCGCCGCCGATGGCGACGATACGCCGCCGGTTTGGGCCTACAGGCGATTGGGGTGGCGACGCGGGCTCGAGCAGCGAAAGGCGTCCGCCATCGGAGCGTAGCTCGATCTGCTCGCCTATCAGGGCCTCCGCACGCCGTGCGATCGCGGCGTTGTATTGCGTCTGGACATTCAGCCTGTTCCGTTCGAGCGAATTGAGGGCCGTTTCGCTGGCCGGTGTCGCCACGATCGACCGCGTCAGGTCGGCTATGTTTTGCGTGATGGAAGCCTTTTCCTGGCTTATGACCACCAGGCGCTGATCGACGTCCGAAAGCTGAAGATCAAGCCCGGACAGTGCCTTCTTGCTCCCGGAGGTATCCGTTGCCTGACTGGACGGCAGACCACGCTGCAACGACGCAATCCGAGCACGCAGTGTTATGATATTGGGGCTCTTTTCGGAAAAGATCGCGAGTTGCTCAGCCAAGGCGCGATTCAGATCCTGAAGCATCTGCTGCTCAGGCGTGACCGGGCCGCTGTCGGCCGACAGAGCGCCGGTGGCATAAGCATCCATGAGACTGCTGCGCCTGCTGCGAAGAGCGGCCTCCTCACGCTCGAGCAAAATCAGCCGCTCCTGCTGGCTGATTTGCTGCCGGCGACGAAAATCGAGGCTCTCGGGCAGCGTGTCCTTGTTCTCGCTCTTGAATTCGAGGAGATCGGCCTCAAGTCGGTTCAGGTCGGATCCAAGCCTCGCGACCTCCCGGTCGAAAAACCGCAGCGTGTCGCCGGCGCGGTCTGTGCGCTGGCGCTGATTGCTGCGCAGGATCATTGCCACGAGCTCATTGACGGTCTTTGCCGCCAGCACCGGCTCGCCAGCCGCGAAGCTTACGTCGAAGATGCTCGCTCCCGTATTGGCGCTCAGCGTCTCCAACTGTTCGAAAGTGATGCGGGACCGCATGTCCTCGACGATATCCTCGCTGGAGAGCTCCTCGTCGCCCGACCGCTTCTCGCCCGATAGCTTGTTGCCGTAGAGATCGAGCTTGTCCGCCAGCGCCAGAAGATACTCGCGCGTGGTAATCTGCTGCTGGATGATCTGAAACTGGTCCACGGCATTTGTCGGCACCGTCGAACGCGCCAGGTCCGCTGGAATCTGCGGCGCCTCCACGAGGATCTTGGCGCTCGCCCGATAGACAGGCGGAAGTATGCGCGCGATCAAAACAGAAATCGCCACCGCCGAGATGGTGATCGCCAGGATGTACGGCAGCCTTCGCCACAGGATCGAAATGTAGAAGCGTACATCCACATCGCGCATCGCAAGGTCACCCGAACTTGGACTTGAGCGGCACCGTGCCAAGTATTCATCTTCAAGCGGTTACGAGGCGGGTGATAGATGATCAATGGGGGGTGACCGAGCGCGCTTCCACCTCCGGTACTAGTTCCTTCGAGTAGGCTCTTTCAACCTATGTCTTACGCTCGGATTCGCGTCTGACGCATGACCTCCCATGTAGAGCTTTCACGGGTTGTATTTGTCGCGGCCGGGACTGCTGCCGCACCGGGCGTGCGCTACGCGCCGGCAAGGGCAGGCCCTTTCCGGAGGTACAAGCCACTGAAAGCGGAAGGGATGCCGGGCATTCTGTCAGGCGAAGGGGCCTTCGCGACCGTCGCCTCCACCGAAAGAGGGTAGGCCATCACCTCGACGGCGGCACTGCAAACCGGCATTCGCCTAACCGTTTCACCCAATCTGCTGCTGCGGCTCGCGCTTCAGGCGACTTCCAAACACCGGCTCGCGCGGTCATGCTGTCAAAGTCGGCTGCTCACCCCTGTCGGGAGGCGCGTCGACCATCGCCATTCCGCTCAACGCACGTAGGGTCACAAATGCACGCTGCTCCACGTCTAAGCGTGGTCATCCCGCATCTCAACGAGCCTGACAATCTGCGTCGCTGCTTGCTTTCTCTCGACGCGCAGCGCGCGGACGGTATTCCCTTCGAGATCATCGTCGTCGACAACGGTTCGGCCGAACGGCCCGATGCCGTCTGCTCGAGTTTTGCCGGGGTATGCCTGGAGTACGAGCTGGTTCCGGGTCCTGGCCCCGCCCGGAACCGGGGTGCAAATGCGGCCCGATCCGACCTCCTGGCCTTCATCGATGCGGACTGCGTGGCGCAGCATGGCTGGGTGCGCGCGATCGTAGAGTTCCTGGCCGGAAATCCTGATATCGATGTGGTCGGTGGCGACATTGGAGTTCTGATGGCCGATCCGGAACGACCGACATCGATCGAACTCTATGAAAGCATCTACAGCTATCGCGCTCGCCTTTACGTCGAAAGTCACGGCTTTGCCGCAACCGGCAACATGGCGGTTCGAACGCGGGTCTTCCGCTCGGTCGGTCCCTTTGGGGGCATTTCTACGATGGAGGACACGGAATGGGGAAGGCGTGCGACCGCGCTGGGCCATCGGTTGGCCTATCTGCCCGAGGCGAAAGTTCTCACGCCTTCCTGCAGATCCTTCGCGCAACTGGCGCGGCGATGGGACCGACACGTCGCTCACGAGTTCCGGAAGGTTGGTGATAGTCCGACAGCGAAGCTCCGGTGGCTGGCGGGTGGCGTGATGATCGGCGCCTCTCCTCTGATCGAGATGTTCAGAATCCTGTTTTCGGACCGTGTCTCGGGCGGCCGCAGCAGACTGTTTGCTCTGGCATGCCTGATCCGAGTCCGGCTTTATCGCGCCGGTTTGATGTTCAAACTGGCGCTCCACCAAAACGCAGCCTCGCTGGTTGAGAACTGGAACAGAGAAAATACCTAAGCCATTTTACGTATTACGTGCGTGCTACGCGGGATCGTCGAGAATATGCGAAAGCAATTCTTGGTGTGCCGGCATACTGTTAAAGCGAAATCGCGAAATAACTAGTACTAGAACTAATTGTCTAATGGGTATTTATTGATATTTCAATAGGGAAAATATCTAATATTTCTGCAAAGCAGACATCAATATTATTAACAAAAATAATATACCTCCTAACTCGAATTTATATTTGGGATGGGCAGAGAGATCTACGCTTGCGGTGAGTTCCACTATCAGTCGTGGAGAGCGCAATGCCGAAAAGTCCCAGGTTATATCCCCATTGGCTTATCGCACCGCCCGCGTCGCACGATTCAGCGGTCGGCCCGCGGCGATCCTATCTTACGGCCAAGCGTGGTTTCGACATTGCGTTCACATTGATGATCGCGCCATTTGCCCTGGCGATTGTCGCAGTTCTGGTACTTCTCGTTCGCCTGGATGGCGAGAAGGCTTTCTTTCGCCAGGCGCGGCTCGGCAAAGGGGGGCGGGTTTTCCATCTCTGGAAGCTTCGGACCATGGTTCCCGACGCAGAGCAAAGGCTACAGGAATATCTGGATGCCGATCCGCTGGCCCGCATCGAATGGGATCGCACGCAGAAGCTTCAGAACGATCCGCGGGTTACGACGCTTGGCAAATATCTGCGCAAATATTCCGCCGACGAGTTGCCGCAGCTCCTGAATGTCCTTCTTGGCGACATGAGCCTTGTCGGTCCGCGGCCGATGCTGCCGGACCAGCGGTCTCAGTATCCGGGCAGTGCGTACTTCAGCTTGCGTCCGGGGATTACCGGGCTCTGGCAGATCAGCGAGCGCAACATGTCCAGTTTCGCTCAGCGCGCAACATACGACACACGCTATGCTGGCATCATGTCCTTCGGTACGGATCTGTCGATTCTGTCGAGGACTATCTTCGTTGTCCTGCGCGGCACGGGCTTTTGAGTGCCATTCTCGCTAAGGCCCCGGCGTGCTTGTCGTCAGGCGGGTATCGAACGTGCCCGAGAACGAGTGTCCCGGCCTTATTGTCCTGGTTCGGCTCAGTGATCTGACCAGTTCGTCCCGTCGGTTGCAGGATCGCTGGGAAACAGATCATTGATCTTATAGGCGACTTCCGTCCTGTTCGTCGCCTTGACCTTCTTCATGATGTTGCGGATGTGAACCTTGACGGTGCTTTCCCGCAGGTTGAGTTCGTAGGCAATGATCTTGTTTGCCTTGCCGCGCCGCAGTGCCTCAACCACTTCGGCCTGACGCGCGGTGAACATGCCGGCCAAAGGGCGCGCGACCGCATTGCCCGACTCGAGCAGCCGACGCATGGCGAATACGCTGCTTGCTGGAACGAAGGTCCCGCCGGCCACGGCGAGGTCGATCGCCTCGATACAGACATCGATGCTGACCGAGGAAGGGATATAGCCCTTGGCGCCATACTCGAGCGCCTTCATGATCTGGGCGAGCTCGTCCGTATCAGCCAGCACAATCACCGGCACCGGTTCGAACTCGGAAGCGAGCTTCCTTATTTCCTCGGCAACGACCGGATCAACGATCTTTCTACCGCCCACATTCAGCAGGATCGAGGACAATGGAGGGTGTAGGTGTCGCTGTCGTCGCCATTCTTCGATCGATCCGAATGCCAGGACACGCATGTCAGCCTTGTGGGACACTATGCTTTGCGCCAGGCATTGGCGATCAAGCGCCCGACTGTCGATAATCACAAGCAAGCGCTCCGGAAAGGAAGGTTGTTCTGTGCCTGTGTCGATATTGTTGTCAACTTGCGTGGGAATGTCGTTTTGTATATCTTTTCCATGGCTAATCAATTTCATAGTTATACGTCTCCCCAATAGCAATCTCGTTCGCAAATTTGTTTGACGTGTTGACATTTAAAGCTTGCGCGAGATCCTACACCGCAGATTTCGACTGAAAACGTGGCAATCTACGCAGCCCCTTAAACGAAATTCACTACATAAGCATTGATTGATATTTATAACGTGAACTGACCAAGGGCGCGCGGCCGCTGCCCCCAGGCAGGCCCAAGCCGTCATTCCCAGTCTGCCCTATTCCAATGTAGGTTAAAGACCCCCAAAATCTTATAGTAGACGTACCTCTTTCGACGTACGGATGCATCATCCTCCGGCACGCAATCGGGACGGGGAAATCTCTGCCGTTATCAGGTCCCATTGAGCGCATGGCTGTCTATGGCTCCCTTTGGCGCGTCGTTAATGTCATTCGATACATACGACTGATGACCCAGCGCGCCCACCTCATCACTAAATTTCAGTGAATAAATATTTAAGTAAAGTCTAATAAAATCTAGACTACTATAGCGATCGTAAGGATGAAACGACCAATTTGGGGTGCTGTGCCTAAAATAAGGAGTATTTTGCACGCATGCAGCGATGAGGTGTGTCTTATTAAATGATACATCCGCAGTATATGGCGCTACGTCGTCTACCACCTTTTAAGCAGACTCGGCCGTAACATCTTCTTATCCAGCAATCCTGTTCGGCCGTGGCATTTCCCGCGACCTGAAACATCGATGAATGACCAATCGTTCGCCGTAACGAGGACTGTCTCAATTTAGATCGGTCCCCGCCGCGGCTGCCTGGCATGAGGTGCCTGTTTGCGGGCGGGCCACAGGCTGGCAGTCCTGTTGTTGACCGCGCCAAAAGGGGACGAACGCTCACCAGAAGCGAGGGGGCGGCGCGGCGCATCCATCAGGACTTCCTCCTCGCGGCCCGTCGAAGGTCGATCAGCGATCAAAGACGCCCTCATTCCGTCGGTCGAGCCCTGTATCTGAGCTACGAGCGGTCGTATTTGCCCTCGCTTTGCTTCGACACTGCCATGCACATTGTGTCTGTCGACCTGAGACCCGGGAATGTTGAGCATCCAGGCGCCGCTCGCCCACAAGAATATAAACAAAACATAGGTCGCGTTCCAGAAGTGTACGGTCCAGCCAACCAGGAAAAACGCGCCCATCGCAATCAGATATGCCGTCCGGTAGCTGTTCAGTTTCTCGTCAAATCCTTCTTTGATACTTACATGAAATAAAAGTGTAAGATATGAGGACATTATTAAGGCTACCCCTGGAATTCCGTAATATATTGCATGCGTAAGCCAGAACATATCAATGCTTTCGGGCATCCATATTGGTCGATCCCACCTGTTGAAGCCAACTCCGAATAATGGGTGGTTGAGAACGGATGCCGAGCCAAAATTCCAGATTAGTACCCGATAGCCGGCGGAATATGTGTCAAATGAAAAGTGGGTGATAAAGAACTCTGGAACAGATTGATTCGATGCCGCCGCGATGAAGACGTAAACCGTAAGCAGTTGCACCCAGAGTATTTTCCACCGGTGAACGTAACTGCGCAGCAACCAATTCCATGCGATCATTAGCGCTTGAAAGATCAACGCCGTCAGCGGACCTGATGAAAGGGCGAGGAAACTCGTTACTGCGACAATCCCGGATTTGGTCCATTTCAAGAATGGTTTCTCCTGATAGCCAAGCACCAGGTGCACCAACGCAAGCACACTGCCGCAGACAACACCAAACAATATTGGGTGGTCGAGCGTACCTTGTACACGTCTCAGTCCCCAACGGGGCTCTGTGATGGCAACAGGGTGGGACGGCAATACAGTGGAAAACAATTCAAGTAGGATGTCGCGATCGCTGAGTGCCTCGATGATGGCGAACGGCGCCAGGGCCGCCACGATCAGGAACAGCAGGCGAACTGCACGATAAAAATCGCTTGCGTCACGGATATAGGTGCGGGCGAGCAGGTACGCCCCTGCCGTTTCGATGAAGAGTATTCCTGCCGGCTCGATGGACTGTTGGAAGCCGTGGGCCACCGTGAGGCTGATCGCACCCCAGAAGCAGTAGAGAAAAAGCAGGACGTCCGGCGCCCTGACACGTCCCGCCTTCCCGCCGACCCAGCGCAAGAGGCACGGACCAAGCAATGCAATGAGAACGATCCGGTATGGCGAAAGGGCGAGCGACCCCAGTTTTATCGTCCACGGTAAAAAGAGGCTCAGGAGAAACATGCGAACTGGCCAAGCCAATTTGCCTTGCATCACGGTGTACGAGCCCCTCCCAACTCGACGCGAGACGCGACTGGGCGACGTGGCGAGGGTCCTTGCGACGGTTATCATGGAGAGCACATCTTACGGTACTGGACTCGGCCGGCGACCCGCTCTTCGGTTGAGCATGGCATCTGTTTATTTGGGCCCATGACTCACCCTGGTTCCCGCGTTCATCGATTAAAGCAAACTCGGTGCCGGCAAGGCGTCCAATCGATGTCGAAAAGGCACAAGAAATTCCGCTGAGAGTTGGAACATCAACTGAATATCCGCTCACACCCCAGGCTGAAAATGTTGTCTGGGGCTCCAGATGTGCCGCTGCATATTCCTCATCGCACACCAGACCAGATTGCGGAAATCCTTGAGGCCAGTGAACCTGATTATTCGCTTTGTAGGATCGTCGCTTAGAGGGGAGGGATACCTCTTTAGGGGCTCCACTGACCAGAGGCGGGAAGCGCCGCCTTCACCAATGTTAGTAGAGCATCGGAAAGTTGACGTAGCGCTAGGACATTCCGGCGGACAATGCTGCCACACTTGAGAGAAGTTTAGCTCGAAGCGCCACCCGGATAAAATCTTGCGCGAACGGGACACGATCTTCGGTAATAGCATCTGTTCATTTTGCACCCGATGCTGTGATCGAGATCCCGATTAGTCTATCTGAAAAGGAAATATGATTATGTCTTGTACACACAAATCTGATATCTGTTCTGCATAAGAAAGCTATAATGTCAAGCAAAGTTTCAATTATTCTACCGACATTCAATCGAAGTAGCACTTTGGTTGGCGCGATAAATAGTGTCATCACTCAATCGCACAAGGACCTTGAGCTGATAGTCGTCGACGACGGCTCCACGGAAGACATTGAAAAAGTCGTGCGCAGCATTGCTGACGACCGCATCCGCTACATAAGGCGAGAGTTAAACGGCGGAGCCGCCGCCGCACGAAACACCGGTCTGAAGTACGCCAAGGGCGACTACGTCGCGTTTCAGGACAGCGACGATATCTGGCTGCCTGGAAAGTTGGAAAAACAACTTGCGCTGCTGTGCTCCCTTCCAGCCCACTTTGGGGCAGTGACTGGAGCAAAGATAATCTACGGTAGAGACTCAAGCTTCAACTACGGTCCCACGCGAATAGCTCTTGCTCCTCCTCCTGACGGGCGTCTTTGTCCCGACGAGGGCCAACTCGAACGACTTTTGACCGAGAACCGCATCAGCGTTCAGAACACCCTGTTCCGACACAATTGCATGCCGACTCTGGAATGGTTTGACCCCTGCGCGAGGGCCAACGAGGATTGGGAATTTGCGATCAGGTTGGTGCAGCACACAACTGTGTATGAGGACATTGAACCTGTCGTCCTGGGGTTCGTTTCGGCCGACAGTATATCCGCGAATGGTCGCAAACCTATCATCGGGCGGTTGCGCATCCTGCGAAAAAACAGAGCAATCCTTACTACACGGAGAAGGCTGAGATCCCTGATAATGCTCGACGTTGTCCGCTACTTTTATGTAGTGGGTAAGAGAAGGTCTGCCATCAAATTTCTCGTGGCGGTGATCGGAGATTATCCACCGCACATCAGGTTTGTCTGTTGGGCCTTGGCAAAAAAATTTCGCAATTGGTTCCTCACGCCTTCCTGATGCGAGCGTGGTGCCGCATGCATTCTGGCGTGCCGTCTAGTCGCGGAGGACTGGCGGCCAAATGCCTGACCGAACAGTTGCGAGGACCTCTTGTTCACGAGACGTTTTCGCTCTCTTCTCGAATGGGTCGTGGTTTGCGATTTCGAGCATAAGAGCAAGACGAACTGAGCGCATCGCCTCGATGAGCCGACGTCTTGGCGGTTCGGTGAGGACCTGTCGATAAATGTCGAGCTGCAGGTTTGCCGCTCGCTGCAGGCCGAAGCGCTTGGTAACCATTTCACGGCCGAACCGGCCAAGGGCAGTCCGCCGCGCCGGATCCTTGATCAGTCCCTCGATCTGCGCCGCAAGTCGGCCGGCGCCGGCGGCTCCATCGGCCAGGCCGTAAAAGCCTTGTCTCAGGAACAGTTCGACTGTTGATGGTTCGAAGATTTCGGAAAAAGCCTGTTCCCCTTGCACGATGAGCGGGCGAGCGATGGCAAGCGCGCGCAGCGCCGAACTCCCCATTCCGATGACCAGGTCGGCCGCCGCATAGGCACTGCGCGGGTCCAGGTCGGCACCAGGAAGCATCACGATCTCACGTCCATGGCGACGGTTCACTGCGGCTGCCCTCGTCGTCAACGCCTCGCGCGCGGGACCGTCGCCGAGAAGGATGAGCCTCAACGGATATGACCCTGCGAGTATGTCCGCGGCATCGATCGCCCGCACGAGGGCATCCAGCTTGAGATCGATCGCGAGGCGGGACACGGTGACGACAAGGAACTCCTCGTCGGCGACGCCGTGCCTGTTGCGGAATGCTTTCCCGTCGAGGAGGGGCGTGTCGCGCTCGACATCGATTGGCGGCTCGAGCACCCAGACCTGTCCGCGATGCGTCTTGCGCGCCTCTATGGCAAGATCGGACGTGCCCATGATCAAGGGTACCGAGGCTGGAACATGCGGCATCACCTGCATGCTGAGAACGGTACAGAGCAGGGGAACATTCAAGAGAAGGCCTGCTCCGTAATAGGCGTCGAGGCAGGTCGGCCACTCGTACGCGTGGATCAGGTCGATGCGTTCGCTCCGCACAAGCGCTGCGATCTGGACTATCCTCGAGGGGGCCGGGCGATATTTCAAAGGCCGCGCCGGCACATAGCGAAGGCCGCGCTCCTCGATATAGGAGACGAGCGGGCCGGGGATGCCATAAACAATCACGTCATGACCTGCCTCGGCTACGGCGGCCGCGAGATCGATGGCATTTATCTGGCTGCCGCCGATTGAAAGGTCATGTGGATACACGAGCACGCGCAACGCCTTGGTTCCCGTATCTGCCTGCTTCCGGCAAAGCCGTCCTAGGTCTCTTCGAGACGGCAGAGGAAATGTAGCGCCAGCGTAATGTCGGTCGTCCCACTCACTTCAACCTCTCACTTTGGCCGAAAAAGAATGCCGCAACCCTGATCGCAAACGAGGCGCGTGGCACGAAATCATCAATGCTCTGTACGTTGCTACGCCTTTCGACGCACTCGGTACTGCATTTTGTTTTCTTTACTGTTGGGTCGAAAAGAATTCTTCTGATTCGCAGAATTAATTGATTTACCTGACGAATTAGAAACCCGGCAAACACGCCGCGTCACGGCCGCGGGTTTTAATAAACACGATGAGAAAACAGGGATATTGGCAGCATGATCGCGTCCGATGTCACGCTGCATGACGATGTCGTCATCCATCATCCGGATCTTGTCAATCTCTATGGATGTGCGGTCGGCGCGGGCACGCGGATCGGCACGTTCGTGGAGATTCAGAAGAACGCGGCAATCGGACTTAACTGCAAGATTTCCAGCCACTGCTTCATCTGCGAAGGGGTGACGATCGAGGACGGCGTCTTCATCGGCCACGGGGTCATGTTCACCAACGATATCTATCCACGGGCGGTCAACGCCGACGGGAGGCTCCAGTCGGAGGCCGACTGGACCGTGGTGCCGACACGGGTCAAGCACCGCGCTTCCATCGGCAGCAACGCGACCATTCTGGCCGGCGTCACGATCGGGGAGGCCGCCCAGGTCGGCGCCGGCGCCGTGGTGACCAAGGATGTACCAAGCTTCGCGATCGTTGCCGGCGTACCCGCCCGGATCATCGGACGCGTCAAGGATGCCACGATCGAGACTGCGGAGGCGTGAGATGATCGGCGTTGCTGTCGTCGGCTACGGTTACTGGGGGCCAAACCTCGTGCGCAACTTCTGGGAAGCGCCCGGTGCGCGACTCATCTCCGTATGCGATCTGCGCAAGGATCGATTGGCGACCGTCCAGACCCGTTACCCCGCCGTTGACATCACAGACGATTTTGAAGAGGTCCTGCGCGACCCGCGCGTCGATGCCGTTGCGATCGCCACGCCGGCTGCCGCGCATTTCAAGCTCGCCATGAAGGCGCTGATGGCGGGAAAGCACGTGCTCGTGGAAAAACCGATGGCGGCGACCTCGGACGAGGCACGCCGCATGGTCGAGGAGGCGGCGCGCCGCCGCCTCGTGCTCGCCGTCGACCACACATTCGTGCACACGGGCGCCGTCCGCAAGATGCGGGAGCTTGTCGAAGACGGGCTTGGCGACGTCTACTACTACGATTCAGTCAGGGTCAATCTCGGCCTCTTCCAGCACGACGTCAGCGTTATCTGGGACCTTGCCGTGCACGATCTGTCGATCATGGACTACGTGCTACCGGAACGGCCCGTAGCGGTGTCGGCCACGGGCATGAGCCATGTTGCCGGCGAACCAGCCAACATCGCCTATCTCAATCTCTTTTTCGACAGCAAGCTGATCGCGCACATCCACGTCAACTGGCTCGCTCCGGTCAAGGTGCGCCGGACGCTGATCGGCGGCAGCAGCAAGATGATCCTCTACGACGACCTGGAGCCGAGCGAGAAGATCAAGGTCTACGACAAGGGGATAACGCTGAACGGCAACCCGCAGAAGAATGGCGAGAAGGTCTACCAGATGCTGGTCGGCTATCGTACCGGCGATATGTACGCTCCTCACCTCGACGTCGCCGAGGCACTCGGCATCGAACTGTGCCAGTTCATCGATTGCATCGAGCGAAATGAACAGCCGGTTGCCGACGGAAATGCCGGGCTGCGGGTGGTGAAAATCCTCGAGGCCGCCACACAGTCGCTAGCAGAGCGCGGCCGGGTGGTCGAGCTGGAGCATATGAGGCGCATCGCATGATCCCCTTCCTCGATCTCAGGGCGCAGTATGCATCGATCAAGGACGAAGTCGATGCGGCAGCGCTGCGCGTGCTCGCGTCGGCGCAATATGTTCTGGGCGACGAGGTCGCTGAGCTTGAGCGCGAATTCGCGGCCTATTGCGGCGCGCGGCACGCGATCGCCGTCAACACGGGCACGAGCGCCCTTCATCTTGCGCTGCTTGCGCTTGGCATAGGTCCTGGCGACGAAGTCATCACCGTCCCCTTCACCTTCGTCGCCACGATCTCGGCGATCTGCTACACCGGCGCACTGCCGGTCTTCGTCGACGTCGAGCCGGTGACGCTGACCATGGATGCGACGAAGCTCGAGGCTGCGATCACGCCCCGGACCAAGGCGATCGTGCCGGTTCACCTTTACGGACAAATGGCCGACATGGACGCCATCAAGGCCATTGCGGACCGGCATGGCGTACCCATCATCGAGGACGCCTGCCAGGCCCACGGCGCCGAATACAAGGGCCGCCGTGCCGGAAGCATTGGGGTGTCGGGTTGCTTCAGCTTCTATCCGGGAAAGAACCTGGGTGCCTGTGGCGAAGGCGGCATCGTGGTTACCAGCGATGACAGCCAGGCACGCACGATGCGGATGTTGAGGGATTGGGGCCAGGAAAGCCGGTATCACCACGTGCTCAAAGGCTTCAACTATCGGATGGACGGCATCCAGGGGGCCATCCTGCGCGTGAAGCTCAGGCATCTCGACGCGTGGACTGAAGCACGCCGTGCCCACGCGGCACGCTACTCTGCGCTGCTCGCGGAGTCCGATCATGTGAAGGCCCCCCTCGAGATAGCCGGCCGGCGTCACGTCTACCACATCTATGCCGTCCGGTGTCGGGATCGTGAGGCGCTGCAGCACGCGCTTAGCAGCGAAGGTATACAGTTCGGCCTGCACTATCCCATTCCGGTGCATCTGCAGAAGGCCCATGCCGACCTCGGTTACGCACCGGGCGATTTTCCGAGATCGGAGGCGGCCGCCCGGTCGGTTCTTTCGCTCCCCATCTATCCGGAAATGACAGCCCGGCAGGTCGATGAGGTGGTGTCTGCGGTGGAGCAGGAGGCCCATGTCCACTGAGCGCTCTGCGGGCATCCGAATTGTCCAGGCGGTGCATGGCCGCCGTGAGGCCGTTGCCGATCCGAGCTATCAGGTGGCGCTGGCCGAAGAGCTGAAACAATCCTACGGCGCGGCGGGCCTTGTCGAACTCTACGGCCGCTTCATCGTTGGCGACGGATTTGTCGACCTGCTGATGCGCAAGGCGATCTGGCAAAGCGTTGCGAAGAGTTGCGGCTGCGGTCTGCAGGTCGGCAGCGGCGCCGGCTTCAAACACCCCGAAACGTTCGAGATCGGCAACAGCGTCTTCATCGGCGCACAGGCCTACATCCAGGGCCGCTACGACGGCAGGTGCGTCATCGGCGACAATGTCTGGATCGGGCCGCAAGCCTTCCTCGACGCGCGCGATCTCGTCATCGAGGAGTTCGTCGGATGGGGGCCGGGTGCCAAGATTCTCGGATCGAGCCACACCGGCATTCCCGTCGATGTGCCGATCATCAGAACCGACCTCGAAATCAAGCCGGTTCGCATTGGCGCCTGGGCCGATATTGGGACCAATGCGACGATCCTGCCTGGCGTGACGATCGGCCAAGGCGCGCTCGTCGGGGCGGGCGCGGTGGTGCTCTCGGACGTCGAGCCCTTCGCCGTCGTTGCGGGCGTACCGGCGAAATTCCTGCGCTGGCGAACGGATTGCTCACCAGCGCCGGCGAAACCATAAGAGATGAGGCGGGCGATGAAGGACAAGCGGATTCTAATCACTGGTGGCGCCGGCCTCATAGGCTCGCATATTGCCGATCTCGTCGCACTGGAGCGGCCACGGGAAATCCGGATCCTCGACAATTTCGTGCGCGGCCGGCGCGAAAATCTCCGTGGGGCGGCGAGTATCGGCCCGCTCAGGATCATCGAAGGCGACATCAGGGACCGTGCGCTGCTGGCGAGTGCGCTCGAAGGCGTCGACATCGTCTTCCATCAGGCGGCCATTCGCATCACCCAATGCGCCGAGGAGCCGAGGCTCGCTTTCGATGTCCTTGCGCGTGGCACGTTCGATGTCCTCGAAGCGGCGGTCAGCGCTGGCGTGTCGAAGGTGGTCGCAGCCTCGTCCGCCTCGGTGCTCGGGCTCGCCGAGAGCTTCCCGACAACCGAGGACCATCACCCCTACAACAATCGGACGATCTACGGCGCGGCCAAGGCATTCAACGAGGGGCTCCTGCGCAGTTTCTCCGAGATGTACGGGCTCAACTATGTCGCGCTCCGCTATTTCAATGTCTATGGCCCGCGCATGGATGTCCACGGCGTCTATACGGAGGTGCTGATCCGGTGGATGGAGCGCATCGCCAGCGGCCGGCCGCCGATCATCTTCGGCGATGACAGCCAGACTTTGGATTTCGTGCACGTGCGCGATATCGCACGCGCCAATCTCATGGCCGCAAGGTCGGATGTCACCGACGAGGTCTTCAACGTTGCAAGCGGTACGGAGACGAGCCTCCGGGAGCTGGCGCTGCTTCTGGCCCGCATCATGGGAGCCTCGCTCGAACCGCAGCTCGAACCAGCGCGCAAAGTGAATGCGGTCACACGTCGGCTTGCGGATACAAGCAAGGCCGAGCGGCTGCTGGGGTTCAGGACCGAGATCACGCTTGAGGAGGGACTGCGCGATCTCGTCGCCTGGTGGCGGCGCGAACGGGCGTCGACAGGGGGAGAAGCGGCATGAGCGAGGCACCTCGCCAGATCCCGGTCGCCAGACCCGTTCTCGATGAACGGGAAGTCGAGGCGGTTCGGCGGGTCATACTTTCAGGATGGGTGACGCAAGGCCCGGAGGTTGCAGCGTTCGAACGCGAGTTCGCGGCCTTCGTTGGGGCGCCCCATGCCTGTGCGGTCTCGAACTGCACGACGGCGCTTCATCTGGCCCTGCGTTGCGTCGGCGTCGGTGTCGGCGACGAAGTGATCACGGTCAGCCATTCCTTCATCGCGACGGCGAACGCCATCCGGTATTGCGGGGCGCTACCGGTCTTCGTCGACATCGAGGCCGGCGGCTACAACATGGATCCCGACCTCGTCGAGGCCGCAATCACGCCGCGCACCAGGGCAATCCTCTGCGTGCACCAGCTCGGCATGCCTTGCGATCTTCGTCGCATCGTGGATATCGGCAAACGACACGCCATTCCGGTTATCGAGGATGCCGCTTGCGCTGCCGGAAGTGAGATAGTCTGGGATGGGCAGTGGCAAAGAATCGGTCGGCCGCACGGGGATATCGCGTGCTTCTCATTCCATCCGCGCAAGGTGGTTACCACCGGCGATGGCGGTATGCTGACCACGGCAAGCGATGAATACGACCGAAAATTCCGGTTGTGGCGCCAGCACAGCATGAGTGTGCCGGATACCGTCCGACACGGCGCGAAACAGGTGATCTCAGAGGACTATCCGGAAATCGGCTACAACTACCGCATGACCGACGTCCAGGCGGCGATCGGCCGCGAGCAGTTGAAGCGGCTTCCAGCTCTCGTCAAGCGGCGAAGGGCACTCGCCAGGCAATATACCAGGCGCCTTTCCGGCGTTGCGGGATTGCAGACGCCGGTTGAGCCTCACTGGGCCCGGAGCAATTGGCAGAGCTATTGCGTGACATTGCCCGGCTGGATCGACCAGCGGCAGACGATGCAGGCCCTGCTGAATTGCGGCATCTCGACCCGCCGCGGCGTCATGAACATCCACCTGGAGGAAGCCTACGCCGGGAGCGACACGCACAGGGCCGCAACCAGCCTGGCGCAAAGCGTCGCCGCACAGCAGCGATCGGTGATCTTGCCGTTCTTCACGCAGATGACCGGCGCCGACATAACGCGGGTCGTCGAGGAGCTCCTTTCCGTTCCGGCAATCGCCGAACCCGCAGCGCTGCGAGCGGTATGATGCCATCGCTTGTTCCCCTTGCTTGGCGAGGTTAGGCGGATCTAGAGCGCCAGGCTCGCATGGTCGCGGGCAATGAAGCGAGCGGCACGAGCTCGATCAGCCTCCGAAGCGCATAAGCTCCGCTCAGCGTCGCTGTCATGAGGCCGAGAATAGCTGCCGGCCACGGCGGCAGCACGAAGAGGGCGCCGAAGACGAGCCCTGATGCCGGCAGATAGATGAGGGCGAGCTTACGATTGGCCGCGGACCAGCGAAAGCCCGAGAGGTGTCGAACGATGCCGTAGATCAGTAGGCCGTGCCAGACATAAAGGCCGAAAAACGCGGCGGCTGCTCCGGCTGAGCCGAACGCGCCGACGAGGAGCCATGCGAGACCGACATGGACCAGGGTCGCCGCGACCTCCACCCAGAAAAAGACCTTTTTCGCGCCCTTGGCGAGGACGATGAAACCCATGGGCCACGCAATGACACGCAGCATCATGCCGAGGCAGATCCAGCGAAGCATGTCCACCGCGGCATAGAACTCGGGCGAATAAAGCAGCCTTATGACCAGCGGGGCAGCGGTCAGCGTGGCGATGAGGCCGGGGCCAGCGACAAGCATGCTGATCTGCGCCTGCTCGTTGACGAGACGATTGCATTCGGCATCGTCTTGCGCGACCGCGGTCAGGCGCGGATAGAAGTCGGTGCCCATGGCCTGCAGGACGAAACTGGCGTAGAAGCCTCCAAGCGTCCAGGCTGCCTGGTACAGCCCCGCTGCCGCGATGCCTTCCGCTTTCATCACGATGAGGCGGATCGCATAGGCCGCGCCGAGTGTCAGGAATCCACTGGCCATGAAGACGACGCCGAGTTTCAAGAGGGCGGCGGTTTCCTCGCGGACCTGACGCACGGGCATGGGAGGCGTGCGGAGGCGTATCTGCCTGCGATACCACCAGGAGGTCGCGAGCGTGGCCGCGGCAGCAGCGACGAGCGAGGGCACGATTCCCGAGGTGCCGAAGAGATAAATCAGCGGGATGCTGATTACGGTGCTGAAAAACGCCGCAAGGACATTGATGCGGGCAAGACTGGCAATGTCTCGCATGCCTTGGATCAAGGCTGTCTGGCCGTCTGAAAGCAGGCGGAACAGGATTGCTGCGGAAAGCAAAGCGACGCCGCCGGCGTAGCCGGGACCGCCGAAGGTGAAATCGGCGACGGTATAAGCAACTGCTGCCAGAAGCAGGGCGCCGAGAAGGCCGAGCACGAGCGATGTCCGCTTGAGCACGGTCGCCGTTCGGGCAATCCTGTCCGCGTCGCCGCTGCCGACCGCTTCGGCGATCTGGCGCACGCCGCTTGCCTGGATCCCAAGTCCGGCGAGCGCGTAGGCGATATCGGCGATGGAACTGTAAAGGCCGATCAACCCTAGGCCGGCCGGCCCCAGGAGCAGGGCCATTGCCTTGTTGCGAATGATAGAAAATAGGACGTTGATGACGGACGAGCCGCCGATCAGGGCGGTCGACTTGAGGATCTGGCTGTAGCTCGATCCACGGTCAGGGCTCGCGCGCGCTTCCATTGATGTCATTCGCCTCACACCTGCGGTTGGCCCTCAGGGATTTTCGGCCATTGGCCAGCATGGAGAAGCCGCCGGACGACTGTTTCCGCGCTCGTTTGCCAGGCGGGCAGGCGCCGTCCGAAAGTTTTCTCGAACTTCTCCGTGCAAAGGCGCGAGTCCGCTGGGCGCCGGGCTCTTGTCGGGTAGTCGGCGCTGGCAATGTCCTGCACGGTCGCGGATGGGCCGCCATTTGCGCGGCTGACGGCTAGAATGTGCCGCGCGAAACCCGACCAGTTGGTCTCGCCGGTTCCCGCAAGGTGATAGAGGCCGAATCGATCTCTTTGCGGCTGTCTGGCGATCTCCAGTATGGCGGTTGCCAAATCCAGTGCCGACGTCGGATTGCCGTATTGGTCGGAGACGACCGTCAGAGTGTCCCGCCTTTTAGCAAGCCTCAGCATCGTTTTGACGAAGTTGTTGCCAAAGGGACTGTAGACCCAGCTTGTCCGCAAGATGATGTGGCGAGGCGTTATGCTTGCCACCGCCCGCTCGCCTTCGAGCTTGGTCGCGCCATAGAAAGTGCCAGGTCTCGTCGCGTCGTCTTCCCTGTGCGGACCGCGACCGTCGCCGGAAAAGACGTAGTCGGTCGACAGGTGGATGATGGGTACGCCGAGTTTTGCCGCTGCCTCGGCAACGCACGCGGCGCCCACCACGTTGACGGCATGAGCGAGCGCAGGCTCGTCCTCGGCGCGATCGACGGCCGTGTAGGCGGCGGCCGAGATGACAACGTCAGGTCTTGCCGCAACGATCGCCTCCCGCATCGGGACCGGCTGAGTGAGGTCGAACTCGGGGCGGCCGACGGCGATCATTTCGATGTCGCTCAGTGGCGCCGTAAGCTCGATCAGGCTGCTTGCGAGCTGCCCGGTCGTACCGGTGACGAGCACTTTCATCGCGCCACCACCGACTTGCCGAGGCGCTCCCCCCGATAGCTGCGCTCGCGGATCGGCTGCCACCACCAGCCGTTGTCCAGATACCAGTCGATCGTCCGCGCCAGTCCCGTTTCGAAGCTTTCCAGCGGTCGCCAGCCGAGTTCGCGCTCGATCTTGGCCGTGTTCATGGCGTAACGGCGGTCGTGACCTGGCCGATCGTCCACGAATGCGATGAGGTCGCGATAACTCTTCCGGTTTCGGCGTGGTCTCTTACGGTCGAGGATATCGCATATCGTCTCCACGACGGCGAGATTGGTGCGCTCGGAGCCTCCGCCGATATTGTAGCTTTCGCCGGTCGCACCTTGGCCAGCTACCAGCTCCAGCGCTCGCGCGTGGTCGTCGACATATAGCCAGTCGCGAACATTCGCGCCGGTGCCGTAGATGGGCAGCGGCTTTTCCTCCAATGCGTTGAGAATGATCAGGGGCACCAGCTTCTCCGGGAAATGAAAAGGACCATAGTTGTTCGAGCAGTTGGTGATCACCACCGGCAGGCCAAAGGTGTGGTGCCAGGCGCGGACGAGATGATCGGATGCCGCCTTCGAGGCGGAATAGGGCGAGGATGGAGCATAGGGGGTATCTTCGTCAAAGGCACCGTCATCGAAGGGAAGGTCGCCGAACACCTCATCGGTGGACACATGGTGGAAGCGGAACCGCTCGGCCGCCTCTTCGGGAAGGCTGCGCCAGAATTTCAGCGCGGCCTGGAGCAGCCTGAACGTACCGAGGATATTGGTCTCGATGAATGAGCCAGGTCCATCGATCGAGCGGTCGACATGCGTCTCTGCAGCAAGATGCATGATGCGGTCGATCTTTTCTGCATGCAGGATGCCGGCCACGGCCTCTTCGTTGCAGATATCGCCGCGGATGAAACGGTAGTTGGGAAAGTTCTCGATTTGTCGGAGCGAGGCCGGATTGCCGGCATAGGTCAGCTTGTCGAGGTTGATCACGCGCTTGCTTGGGTCGGCCACAAGATGGCGGCAAAGCGCGGAACCGATGAACCCGGCACCGCCGGTGACGAGGATGTTCATGGACGCTCTTCTCCCGCAGCGAATTCGAACACCTCGGCCTGCCGCAGCTGTGGAGCCGTCCGATCCTTCTCGGACAGTTGCAGTTCCGCAAGGGGCAGCGGCCAGGCTATCGCGATGTCAGGGTCGTCGAAACGGATCGCGCGATCATGGGCGGGCGAATAGGGATTTGTGACCTTGTAGACCACCTCCGTGTCCGGCTCGAGTGTCAGAAAGCCGTGCGCGAAGCCCCTGGGAACCAGGAGCTGATTCCATCGGCGGGCGGAAATCTCGATGGCGGCCCATCTCGCGAAGCTGGGTGATCCTCGACGGATATCGACTGCGACATCGAAAATGGCACCTTTGACCACCCTCACCAGTTTGTCCTGCGCGTAGGGCGGAAGCTGGTAGTGAAGGCCCCGCAGGACGCCACGCGAAGCGGAATAGGAGTGGTTGTCCTGGACGAAATCCAGCGCGATGCCGTGTTCGGCGAATTGCCGGGCGTTCCAGGTTTCCGAAAAGAAGCCGCGTTCGTCTCCCATCTTGCGCGGCACAATCTCGAGGACCCCGTCAAGGTCGAGCGATCTGACCTCAAGGCTCATGCGGCGTACTCCTCCACGAGGCGTCGAAGGTAGGAGGCGTAAGCAGTCCTCCCGAGCACGCTGGCGCGCCTCAGCACGTCCTCGGGCCCGAGCCAGCCCATATCGAGCGCGATCTCTTCCGGACAGGCTATCTGGACGCCCTGTCTGCGTTCGACCGTTCGCACGAAGGACGAGGCATCGTGCAGGCTGTCATAGGTGCCGGTGTCGAGCCAAGCATAGCCGCGTCCGAGCTGGCAGACGTGCAATTGTTCCCGTGCGAGATAGATGTTGTTGACCGTGGTGATTTCGAGTTCGCCTCGCGCCGATGGCTTGATCGAAGCGGCAATGTCCGCGACGTCGTTGTCGTAGAAATAGAGGCCGGTCACCGCCCAGTTGGATTTCGGCCTCGCAGGCTTCTCTTCGATCGTCTTCGCCTTGCCTGTCCTCTGGTCGAAGGTGACGACGCCGTAGCGCTCCGGGTCGTCGACGCGATAGGCAAACACGGAGGCGCCCGTTTCACGGGATGCGGCCTGCCGGCAGACATTCGGCAGGCCGTTGCCGAAGAAGATATTGTCGCCGAGGATCATCGCGACATTGCCGTTGCCGATGAATTCGCGGCCGATGATGAAGGCCTCGGCGAGCCCATTGGGGTGCGGCTGTTCGGCGTAGGAGAGGCTCAGCCCGAAGGCGGAACCGTCGCCGAGGAGCGCCTCGAAGCAGGGCAGGTCGCGTGGCGTGGAGATGATGAGAATCTCCCGGATGCCGGTGAGCATCAACACGCTCAACGGATAGTAGATCATTGGCTTGTCGTAGATCGGCAGGATCTGCTTGGAGACGGCGATGGTGAGCGGGTAGAGGCGGGTGCCACTTCCTCCCGCCAGGATGATCCCTTTCATTTTGCCTCCCCCTTGAAACTGCAGTGGTTGCGTGCAACTTCGGCCAGCGGCGATCGAAGCGAGACCTCGTCTACGCGGGTCATTGGCTGGCCTGACCGGGTTGCGGGTCTATTGAACGGGTCAGAGGCGGCTCGGACATACTAGGCATCCGTCGAGCGACGACCTTGACGACGTCTCCCGGCATCAGCGCTGTCGTCTCCGACGCTGGAACCTCACCGATTTTGCCATCGCCTCGGCGGATAATGGCGAAGCTGGTTGCCGCTCCACCGCGCGGCTCGGGATCCCCAGTGGACGAAAGCCTGTCGAACAACAGCCTCTCCATGGTGGCGCGCTTCAGTTTCAGTTGTTCGAGCGTCGCTTGCTCCGATTGCAGTTCGCTGGCGATCTCGGCCTGGCGATTGTCGTAAAGCCCCTCGAGGTTTCGTGTCGTTTCACTGATATTCTGCCGCGCCCGCATGATCGCGGTCACGAAATCCAGGCGATTGGCGCGATCGTTGGCAAGCGCGCGCTCCAGGTCCGACTGTCGCGATGCGACGGCGACGCCTCGTTCGACGAGGGTTTTCACGCCTTTAAGTTCTCGCTCCGCTACTTCTATGCTGGCTTCCGCGGCTTTCACCTTCTCTTCAAGGACCCGGATTTCCTGGTTGAGGAGACCGCGCAGTTCGGACAGCGACTTCGATTGCCGGGCAACCACGTTTGCACGTGTCGAAAAGATGATCCGTTCCTGGTCCTGGATCGCCGCGACAAGCGCCGTGTCGGCGTTCAGAGGCTGGGCGAAGGCTATTTCCTCTACACCCGACATTTCCGCCTGCAGCCGCGCTATTCTCGCGTTGCTGCGCAGCTGTGCGTTGTCAATTCCCCGCAGCTCGCCGATGAGCGTGATATTGTCCTGCGGAGGCCCGGAACTGGTCTCGCGGAGCTCCCCGCCACTCATGGCCAAGGCCTGCAGCACGGTCAGCCCGGGGCGGAACTTGTATTCTCCTGGTGTCGTCACGTCTCCGACAACATAGACTGGCGGGTATTCGACGATCTCGACGGTCGTCTCCGGTGCCTCGACCAGCCCGATCTTGGCCTGCAGGCGTTTGGCGATTTCGGCAGCAAGCTGAGCCTTGTCGAGGTTGCCGACGGTCACGGTGCCGATGACCGGCACCGAGATGGCACCCGCTTCGGACACAACGAATTCTCCGCCGAGCGCCCATGGCACATATTCGCCCTTGGTCGGCATCCACTGCATGATCGTCAAGCGTATTTTCGTCCGAGGCGCAAGTTCGGGCGCATCGGCCCAGGCAGGTGTCGACACGGCGCCGACGATGGTGAGCGCAGCCGCAAAGGAAAAGTTTCGGAGGAAAATGCTGCAAATGCGGCAGGATGCTCGCATATATTTCTCCAACCTGCAAAGCAGTGTCCTCGTCACACCCTCAAGCGGAGAAGAACGCTTCTCCGACAAGCTTATCGTCGCGTGAGTCGCGTAACGCGCATGTCTGCAAGATTCCGACGCTGCAATGGCAAGTGTGCAAATTTCTCCGAATATTTGAAAGAGGAAGCCCAGTGGTTCGGCTTCATCAATATTGGTGAAGCAGTGAAGCGGCCGTTTTATCCCAAACAAAGGGGCGTTGCAGTCGTTCTCCCTTGTTCGACATTAGGATGATACGCGCAAAGTACAGGCAGAAGAGTATTGTTGACCCTATCGATAGATGGAGGGTGATGGTCCCAACGGCCTAGTTCCTTCGGATAGGGCAGGCGGGAACACGTTTTGTTCCGGGACGTCCTTCTAGGCATGCCTCAACCCTTTGGCGCCGTCGCGACCGCGGCTCGTGTGAGCTAAGGTTACCTTGCGGCAGACTTGCGGTTTGCTCTCCTCGGCAAGCACCTTGCCGATCGACGCATTCCGCGGAGAGGGACGTGCTTGATGAGCAGCGGCAATTGCGACGGTGTCGGCATAGCGAGTGAGACCGCGACTGAGCGCCGGCGCGAACCACAACGCGTTATCCTGATCATAGCCAATGCCGGGACAATCTCGGAGAGGCTGATCCATGCTCTCGAAAGGGAATTTCCATGGGTCGTTGTCGAACAGGTCGAGGATGTCGGCGCGGCCTTCAGCCTCTTTTCCCATCCCGTATCGCTCATCCTCGTCGATATCGCACTGATAAGCGAAGCCGAAGAGAGGTCGTCCGAACTCCTCCATGCCCACCCTCAGGCTCTTACCGCCGTCATCGAACCTCATGACCAGAACCTGGACGCGTGCCTTATCAAGCTCCCCAACTCGCCCTTGGTCCGCAGTGTCCTTCCCATGAACCTCAGACTCGATCTGTGGCTGTCGGTAATCAGGCTGATGCTCTCAGGCGGCGAGTATCTTCCACCCGGATTGATCCTGCGGGCGCGGAAGAATGGCCATAGTGCCGACCTGCCTTCCGGCAATGGCGGTATGTCGCCTCGGCCTCGAAGCGAAGAGGCGCGTTTCGCGGAGTTGACCGCTCGCGAAATGCAGATCCTTGAAATGGTCGCCCGCGGTCTGCAAAACAAGCTGATTGCCGCGGAGTTTCGCCTGTCCGAACACACGGTGAAGATTCACCTGCACAACATCATAACGAAACTCGGCGCACACAACAGAACGGAAGCGGCTGCGCGGTTCCGCAGTTTGAAAGAGCGCCACTGATCGCTGATCGTCCATTTACCGGCCCGTTCTCTTACAGCTCAAGGCTGCGAGCTTGGCGTTGAGCGCGATCGACTCCATCTGTTTCCTGCATTTTCCCCGTCGTCACCCATCGCTGCTTGATCGGGCCTGCCATCAGCTTCTGTCCGGCTTCTGCGAGCGGGGCAGATAGAGGGCGGCGTCGGCGCGCAGTCTTCCATGACGGAGCCCGGGCACGAGGGTGCGTCGGGGTCTCACTGCGCTGGAAAAATTTGAAAGTCTTTCGCCTGTAGCGTCGGAATGGGTGGCTAGCGATCATTCGCGTGAAGACGCACAATGACTTCGCTCCGAATGAGGCAAGCGTTACGCCCATCCGGTGCGGGCCGAAGGGCCGAGATGACCACCCGACGTCTTGAATTCCGGGACTGGTCAAAAATCAAAATGGTCGGGAAGTTGGAGGAGCATCTGCCCGGTCTCTGTCGTTCGGCTGCGTCGTGACGGCGTCTGCCAAGGGAGGAAAAATGTTTGAACGACTATTCAAACTGAAAGAGCATGGGACGACTGCCCGCACCGAGATGGTTGCCGGGCTGACGACATTCCTGACGATGTCGTACATCATCTTCGTGAACCCCGACATTCTGTCGACGACCGGGATGGATCGCGATGCGATCTTCGTCGCGACCTGTCTTGCCGCCGCACTAGGCTCTGTCGTCATGGCCCTCGTCGCCAATTGGCCGATCGGCATGGCGCCGGGCATGGGGCTCAACGCCTTCTTTGCCTTCACCGTCGTCGCCGCCCTCGGCTTCACCTGGCAGCAGGCCCTCGGCGCGGTGTTCATCTCCGGCCTCATCTTCCTGCTGCTGACGGTCACGGGCGTGCGAAGCTGGCTGATCGCCGGCATCCCGCATTCGCTGCGCAGCGCGATTGCGACCGGTATCGGCCTGTTCCTCGGCATCATCGCGCTCAAGAACGCCGGTATCGTCGTCGATAATCCCGCAACGCTCGTCGGCCTCGGCGACCTCAAGCAGACAGGGCCCTTGCTCGCGATCCTCGGCTTCTTCGTCATCGCCGTGCTGGATTCGCTAAAGATCCGCGGCGCGATCCTGATCGGCATCCTCGTCGTCACTGTCCTGTCGATGCTGCTCGGCGTCAGCGAGTTCAAGGGTATCGTTTCGGCGCCGCCGAGCATCGCCCCGACGTTCCTGCAGCTCGACATCGTGGGCGCGCTGCATGGCGGCCTGCTCCATGTCATCCTCGTCTTCGTGCTCGTCGAAGTGTTCGACGCGACCGGCACGCTGATCGGCGTCGCCAAGCGCGCGAAGCTGGTCGAGGAGGGCAAGCCCAACCGTCTTGGCCGCGCTCTGCTTGCCGACAGCTCGGCGATCATCGCCGGCTCCCTGATGGGCACGAGCAGCACCACGGCCTATGTGGAGAGCGCTTCCGGCGTCCAGGCCGGCGGCCGCACCGGCCTCACCGCGCTGACCATTGCGGTGCTTTTCCTCGCGGCTCTGTTCATCTCGCCGCTCGCCGCTGCGGTTCCGTCCTATGCAACGGCACCAGCGCTGCTCTATGTGGCGGGCCTGATGATGCGCGAACTCACCGAAGTGGAATGGGATGACCTGACCGAAGCGGCACCGGCAGCCCTGACGGCGATCGCCATGCCCTTCACCTATTCGATCGCCAACGGTCTTGCCTTCGGCTTCGTGAGCTACGTCGTGCTCAAGGTATGCACCGGCAAGTGGAGCGTCATCCACCCGGCGACACAGATCGTGGCAGCGCTGTTCGTCGTTCGCTTCGCGTTCTTCGGCAGCTGATCGGTTGACGTCGGGGCGGAAAGCTCCGGCAGGACGTCCGTTTCTCATCTTGAACACACTGACATCAGCCGGATCTGCTCTCCTGCAGGTCCGGCTTTTCCTTTGTTCAGCGCTCACAGTACCAAGCTGGTTTGAGACGGCACGGCGTCTCTCCCGCCCACGTTCCCGCGAGCGGCAACGGAGACGTTCAAACTTGTCCGATAGTTGTAAAAAATATGTTGCCTTCGCCGCAGGTTCTGCCATGATTTGAAAGGAAAAAATTGGCGCGAATCCGCGCTCATCTTTTGAGAATTTGTAAAATTGGACGCCCGCATGGATGTTGTGCAGAACAGGCTGCTGATCGTCGCCGATGACCTCACCGGCGCGCTCGACACGGCGGCGCCTTTCGCGGTCCATGGATTTTCGGTCGACGTGGTCGCAGACCAGAGCGCGCTCGGCGAGGCGATCGCGGGCGGCTCCGATGTGGTCGCGGTGACCACGCGCAGCCGCGAGATCGAACCGGACGAGGCGGCGCGACGCGTCCGCCTCGCGCAGCAGGCGATGACGCCCGGCATGAGACTTTTCAAGAAGGTCGACTCGCGGCTGAAGGGCAACGTCGAGGCGGAGCTTTCCGTCCTGGATTTTGCGAAGGCCGTCGTCTTGCCGGCAATCCCGGAATTCGGCCGGGTCGTCCGTGATGGCCAGATCTGTGGCTTCGGGGTCGATCAACCGATCTCCATCGCTGCGCGTCTGGGTGCCGTCGCCGATTGCGCCGTCATTCCGGACACGGAGACGGTGGAGGAGATGCGGGCCGCCGTCGATGCCATTGCGCCGGACGATCTTCTTGTCGGTGCCCTGTCGCTCGCCAATGCGTTGGCAAGTAGAATGGGCAGGCGGCGCGCTGAGCCCTTTGCCGCGCGGGAAGGGCGGTTGCTGATGGCAATCGGCTCCCGGGATCCGATAACGGTATCGCAGGTAGAGGAGCTGCGGCGAGCCGTGCCGGATCTCCTCTATCGCTCAGCACCGGCAGGGCGAGTGCAGCAGGCCGGTCACGGATACGAACGCGCTGACGACGTGACCTTGATACAGGCGGTGGAAGGCGTATCGACAGCCCGGGCACTGGACGTGGCAGCGGCGCTCGCGGAATCCGTGGTGGCCTTCTGCGGCGAATGCCGGACGATGCTACTCTCGGGTGGAGCCACGGCGGAGGCCTATTTCGACCGCCAGGGCATTCGGATACTTCGCCTGGTCGGAGAAGTGCTGCCGGGCCTGCCGGTTGCCGAGCATGGCGGCCAATTCTACATTACCAAATCGGGCGGCTTTGGGGTTTCCGACACGCTTTGCAGGGTCGTCCGCGCCATGACGAGGAAAGAGGTATTGGCCTGATGCGCGCCGGAGAGCAGCTTTCGCACCGCAAGAGCCTGAGCGAGGTCGTCTTCGAACGGCTGCAGCACGCGATCAAATCGGGCGCCTACCAGAGCGATGAGCGTCTGCCGACCGAGCACGAGTTGGCCGCGGAGTTTCAGGTCTCCCGACCGGTCGTTCGTGACGCCCTGAAAAGGCTTCGCGATCAAGGCCTTGTCTATTCGCGGCAAGGCGCCGGCAGTTTCGTTCGAATCCAGGGTTTGCGGCAGCCGCTTGGCTTCGGGCCGCTCGAAAACATCGCCGACCTGCAGAACTGCTACGAGTTCCGCATGACGATGGAACCCGAGGCGGCGGCACTCGCGGCCGAGCGGCACAGCGAAACGCAGATCCGAGTGATCAGGCTTGCGCTTGAAACCTTGCAGGATGCGACCAACCGGCACCGTCACCGGGAGGATGCCGACTTCATGTTCCATCTGGCGATCGCGCAGGCGTCGGGAAACAATTACTTCTCGACCGCCATGGAAGCGCTCAAGGAACACATCGCCATCGGCATGCAGTTCCATGGCCTGTCACTGAAAAACTCCGTCGCCGGCCTGCGCCATGTCTATGACGAGCACGCGGCGATCTACGAAGCCATTCGAGACCGGAAATCAAACCAGGCACGCGAGCTCATGCGTGAGCATCTCCGCGGCTCCCGCGATCGGCTTTTCGAGGGTCGGCGGCCAGAACTCACTTAGGACGGTTGATCTTCCACCCCTCGCAATATGCGGATGCGGTTCCGTCCCGCCTCCCGCGGAAGTCGCTTCACAACGAACCGCGAGGGCAGATGTCGCACAGATAGGTCAGGCACGGCATACATGCCCGCCGGCGTCTGTCGCCGGCAGGCCATTGAGAATAAGTGCGCCATCACGCCATCTATGGCGCCAATTCATCTTGCCGGAGTGCAAGCCGGCGGCCCTTCAGAGCGTCGCCCGATAGATGCCGAGCACATCGCTCGCCGACATGTCGCGCGGATTGTTGTCCATCAATCTTCGAATGGCGTGGGCTTCGCCTGCCCAACCCTCCAAAGCGGCAGGATCGGCACCGTGCGCTGACAGCCGCATTTCGACGCCGAGATCCTTGCAGAAGCGGTAGGCAGCGTTCAGAACCTGGGTTTCGTCCTCGAAGACCGGAAGACCGAGCGCCTTCAGGATTTCCGCCGTCTTCTCCTTGCGCACCGGCGCGTTATAGGCGAGCACATGCGGGAAGATGATGGCGTTCGCCAGTCCGTGCGGCAGTCCAAGACGTGTGCCGAGCGGATAGGCGAGTGCGTGGCCGGCTGCCGTGTTGACCGGGCCGAGGCAAATACCGCCGTAGTAGGAGGCGAGCATCATGCCGGCGCGCGCTTCCGTGTCGCGGCCATTCTCCACGGCCCGCGCGAGATATTTACCGACGAGGCGAATGCCCATGCGGGCATAGCCGTCGATGAGGTCATGGGCGCGGATATTGGTGAAGGCCTCCACGCAGTGCGCCATGGCGTCGATGCCGGTGGCAGCCGTCACCGCCGGCGGCACCGACCAGGTCAGTTCCGGATCGAGGATGGCGATATCCGCAAGCAGGTGCGGGCTTTCCACCGCCTTCTTGGAATGCGTGCCACTGTCGGTGATCAGCGCCCGGATGCCGGCTTCGGATCCCGTGCCGGCCGTTGTCGGCACCTGCGTCAGCCCGGTCCGGCGGCCTTGGACCTTGTCCGGTCCGACAACGTCGTCAAGCGATTGGGAGCCATCCCACAGGGCGGCGACGAGCTTGGCGACGTCCAGCACCGAGCCGCCGCCGAGCCCGACGACAAGGTCGGGCCGCAAGGCACGGGCCGCCTCCAGGGCAGCGGTAAGCGCCCTGTCGTCCGGTTCGGCGGGAACGTCGGAAAAGATCGACGCCTTGTTGCCGAGACCGAGCCTTTCCGCAAAGCCGATCGTGTGTTCCGACGCGATGATCAGCACGCGCTGGGCGCGCTCGGCCAGGGCACCGAGCCGCGCCGAGGCGCCCGCGCCGATCTCGAGGCGCTTCGGTTGGTGAAGCGTAATCGGTCTCGCCATACCGTCCATGATTGCCCCTCACGCCTCTTCCAGCTCAGCCATGCGCGCCCACACCGCCTCGCGTTCCGCGTCGGTCAATTCCACGAGCGGGGGATTGACGCGCAGCCAGCCATTGTCACCGCGCCGGCGCGCAACCATTGCCTTGACGGTCGGAAGCTGCACATAGGCATTGGTGAGTTCGCGCCAGGCGACGATCTTCTCCTGCGCGGCCTTCACCTCCGTCTGCTTGCCGGCGACGTTCCAGTTGTCGAAGACGAGGCGGAGATCGCCAGCCACCAGGTTCGAGCTTGCCGTGATGCAACCGGCGCCGCCGGCTTGCAGCAATGGCAGCAGCAGCGGGTCGGCGCCAGCCAGAACACCGAAATCCGGGAAGGCCCTGACCATGGCCTTCATGTTTTCGAGATCGCCCGAACTGTCTTTGATGCCGACGACTATGCCTGGGAAATTCTCACGAAGGCGGGCGATGACCTCATGCGGGATCGCCACGCCGGAAACCTGGGGAATGTGATAGAGCACGATCCTCAACCGGTCGTCGCCGACACCTTCAATGATGCGCGCATAGGCGCGATAGATGCCCTCGGCGCTGACACCTTTGTAATAGAAGGGCGGCAGCATCACGACGCCGCGCACGCCAGCGCGGACGGCGTGGCGGGTGAGTTCGATCGTGTCGGCGACGGCCGATTGGGCGGTTCCCGGCAGGAGCTGTTCCGGGCGGATGCCGCCCGCTATCGCACGGTCGAGAATTTCCATGCGGTCCTTCAATCCGAAGGAATTGGCTTCTCCGGTGGTGCCCAGGAGGGCGATGCCGTGGCAGCCTTCGTTAAGCAGCTTCCGGCAATGGTCTATGAACAGACGGAAATCCGGCCTGCCATCGGTCGTTACGGCTGTGGTTGCGGCGCAGAATACGCCGCCAATCTCGAAATCAGACATTTGCGTTCTTCCCAGCGATAAGCTTGCGCGCATAGGCGATAGCGGCGTTCATGTTGACATGGTTGGCTTTGCCCGTACCGGCGATATCGAAGGCAGTCCCGTGATCAACCGAGGTCCGATCGATCGGTAGGCCCACCGACACGTTGACCGCCGTATCGAAGGCGACGAGTTTGATCGGGATGTGACCCTGATCGTGATATTGCGCGATGACGAGATCGAAGCCGCCCTGGTAGGCGCGATGGAAAACCGTGTCCGCCGAAATCGGGCCCTGCACATTGATGCCTTCCGCGCGCGCTTCGGTCACGGCGGGCGCGATGTGTTCATCGTCTTCCGTCCCGAAAAGGCCGTTTTCGCCGCAATGGGGATTGATGCCGGCGACCGCGATTCTCGGGTTCTCGTAACCGATGCGTTTCAAATGCTCGTTGCCCGCCCGGATCGTCGCCAGAATGCGCTCGGGCTTGGCACGCCCGATTGCGTCCTTCAGCGAAACATGGGTCGAAACATGGATGACCTTGAGCCGCTCTGACGCCAGCAGCATGAAGGCGGATTTCGAGCCGGTCAGCGCCGTCAGCATGCCGGTGTGGCCGTCATAGTGGTGGCCGGCCGAGTTCAGCGCCTCTTTGTTGATGGGAGCGGTGACGATGCAGCCGATCTTTCCGGCCATTGCCGACTTGACGGCGAGGTCGATGAAACGAAAGGAGGCGTCGCCGGAGACCGCGCTGAGCTTGCCCCAGGGGAGCGGCGCCCCTTCGACCGGAACATCATCGACGGTGCCACGGAGGTCGAGTTCGATACCGAGGACCGCCTTGGCCGCCTCGAGCTGCGCCAGGCTTCCGAACACGCGCGTTGCGGCCCGGTCGGCGTCGTTCATCTCGGCCAGAGCCTTGACGATGATCTCCGGTCCGACGCCCGCCGGGTCGCCCATGGTTATGCCAACGATATTGCTCATTTCGGGTCTCCGTCGATCCAGCCCTTGGCGAGGCGGACGTATTTGATCGCGCGGCGATGGAAGGTGAAGGCGATGTGAAGGTTGCCTTCCGCATCCTCGAGAAGCGCCGGATAGGAAAGCTCGTGATTCCGCCCATCGAGCGAATTGTTTGAAAGGCAAGTGCCCGGGCCGCCTTCGACCACGCGCCGAAGCGGGAACGTCCTGCCGCCGTCCGTCGAAACGCAAAGCGTCAGCGGCGCACGGGGCACGCCCCAGATCGGTGTTATACCACCCTCAGCGTTCGGACGATGATCCTCCTCACCAAGTTCGTCGTAGAGCGACTCGCGCCGGTCGCGCGATGTTGTCGACGAGACGGGATTGCAGAGCAGCGCCACCCGCCCGTCGGCAAGGCGGATGGCCGCGATCGAGGAATTGTTGTTGGGCACGTCCGTCGCCTCCGGCGCCGTCCAACTCCGCCCGCCATCAGGGCTTGTCGAACGGTAGACGAAGTCCGCCTGGCGGCGGCGGAAAAACGCGACCATCTCATTGCCGTCGAGCGGCACGATCGTCATGTGGACGCAGCCATAGGACTGCGGGACTTCGGTGACCGACCAGTTCGCGCCCTCATCGTTGCTCACTGCCACGGCTGCGGTGTCGTGCGTACCGGTCCAGCGTGCGCCGGGGCGTGGGTTGCACAGAAACAAAGGCAGCATCCAGGCGCCATCGTCACGCCGGACGATCGTCGCGCGGATGAACGTCCCGGCCGCCAGCCCAAGGTCACGCGCCTGTCCGGAAACGGGCGTTCCGTTCTCAAGGGTCAAGGACCTTTCGCGCACGCGGCTTTCGTCCTGGTTTCCCGAGGGCTGTGCCGTGTGAAACAGGCTGACGCCCCCGTCGGGGCGGACAAAGATCATCGGGTTTTGTTCGGAGCGCTCCGGATCATCGCTGACCTGGACTGTGTTGGACCAGGTGCTGCTCCCTGGCGCAAGCGTCGAGAGGTGAATGGAAATGTCCGATTTGCCCTCGAGCGTCCCGGCAAACCAGGCGCAGGCGAGCGAGCCATCCGGCAGGAACGCTAGGAACGACGCGTGATTGTGAATCCTGGGGGACGGCAGAAAGGCCTCTTTGCGGTCCGCCTCAATGCGAACGACGTGCCCGTCCATGCGTCTTCCGATCTCTTCCGGCGTCAATTCCTCTCCTCCTTTTTCCCGTCGATGTGCAAAAAGAATTCAAACAAATCAGATGTTGTCAAGTTGAATATGATCAATCTAGGAGCCTAAGTGTGCGCAGCACGTCAGATAAGCGAAGCAAAAACAATAAGATGTCGTGATGCAAAATTCGTTTGCAGGAAATCGCCTTAACATCAGTTGACAAATTAATGAGCTTCCTCCAGTCTGCCGTTCAATGAACGAGAGGAGCATCGCGCGAGAGGCATGGCCGCAATCGTCAATCATCAAGGTGAGCGTACGACGGCCATGGCGCTGTGTTGCGTGGCGACGGCCGCCGCGCTTGCCGCGGCGGATGCCGCCGTCGTGCGTCTCCTCGCAGGTGAGGTGCATGCGTTCGTCATCGGCTTCTTTCGCAGCCTTTTCGGCCTGGTGACCATCGTTCCATTGATCGTGGCGCGCCCTCGAGTCCTGAAATCCGGCTATCGGCTCCAGCATGCCACTCGCGCGGCGCTGAAGCTTGCCGCGCTCGTATGTTTTTTTATGGCCTTCGCTGCCGCGCCGCTCGCCGATGCGATGGCGATCATGTTCACGACGCCGATCTTCCTGATGCTGGGCGCCTGGCTGTGGCTTGGCGAAAAGCTCACCCCCGGCCTCATCTTCGCGCTCGTGGCAGGCTTTGCCGGCGCCTTGATCATCATCGACCCTGCTGGACATGGCGGCATGGAGGTGGCCCTGCTTCTGGCGCTCGCTGGCGCCGCACTTCAGGCGCTCGTCCAGCTCATGCTGAAGCGCATGTCCGATCTGGATTCCACCGAGACGCTGGTGGTCTGGAACCTGATCGCCACCGTCCCGCTGGCAGCCGTTCCCGCGGCATTCTATTGGACGACGCCCGACCTGCGGGAGTTCGCCTTACTCGCACTGCAAGGCGCGATGGGCGCTGCCAACATGGCGCTGATGACCAAGGCGTTCAGCATAGCGGATGCATCGCAGATCGCACCCATGGACTTTCTCCGTCTCCCCTTTGTTGCCGTCATGGCGTGGATCCTGTTCGGCGAGGTCGCAGGACTGTCCACCTGGCTCGGTGCCGCGATCATCTTCGCCGCGACGATGATCGTCGTCGGAGGCGGGCGCCTGAAGCGGCGGGTGGCGGAAGATTGAGACAACCTGCCGCCGGTTGGCGGCTACCGATAGCGACGGCTTCGCAGCGCGGCCGGACACGGAACATTGAAAGCGCTGGCTCATCAGGGAGGAGTAGATGAAGGGTAAGAGACTGCTGTTGGGCTTGATGATGACCGCGTCGGCGGCAGCGTCGGCCTGGGCCCAGGAGGCAAAGGACATCACGGTCGTTCTCGATGAAGAAGTCGACCTTGTCGAGCCTTGCATGGCGACGCGTTCGAACATCGGGCGCATCATCCTGCAGAACGTTTCCGAGACACTGACGGAACTCGACGTTCGCAATAACAAGGGGCTGATGCCGCGCCTGGCCGAGAGCTGGGAGGAGGCAAGCCCCGGCACCTGGCGCTTCCATCTGCGCAAGGATGCGAAATTCTCCGACGGATCCGCCTTTGACGCGGGTGACGTCAAGCACTCGATCGAACGGGCAATGAGCGACAAGATCTCATGCGAAAGCCCGCGCTATTTCGGCGATACCAAGCTGGAAACCAAGGTCGTCGACGACAATACGATCGACATCACCGCGACGCCGGCACAGCCAATCCTGCCGCTGCTGATGACGCTGGTGACGATCGTGCCTGCTGAAACGCCGATCGAATTCACGCGTGAGCCGATCGGCACGGGGCCTTACAAGCTCACCGAGTGGAAGGCGGGCCAGAGCATCACGCTTACACGCCGTGACGACTACTGGGGAACCGCGCCGGAGGTGACGAAGGCGACCTACGTGTTCCGTGCCGATCCTTCCGTGCGGGCGGCCATGGTCGCAGCCGGCGAGGCTGACATTGCGCCGCTGATCTCGGAACTCGACGCAAATGACGCGGAGATGGACTTCAGCTACCCCAACTCCGAAACCTTCTATATGCGGCTCGACCACTCGATCCCGCCGCTCAACGACAAGCGCGTGCGCCAGGCACTCAACATGGCGCTCGATCGTGATGCCTTCATCGGCACCTTGTTGCCGAAGGGCGCGATCAAGGCGACGGCAATCGTGCCTCCGACGACACTCGGCTGGAACCCCGATGTGAAGGTAGCGCCCTACGATCCCGAAGGCGCCAAGAAGCTGCTTGCCGAGGCGAAGGCCGATGGCGTTCCTGTCGAAACACCCATCACGATCGTCGGGCGCACCAACAACTTCCCGAACGTGGTGGAAGTGCTCGAAGCCGCCCAGCAGATGTTCGAAGAGGTAGGCTTCAAGACGAAGCTGCAGATGTACGAAGTCGCGGAGTTCGAGAAGCAGTATTCCAAGCCCTATCCGGAAGGCCGGGGGCCACTGCTTGTCGCCGCCCAGCACGACAATGCGCGTGGCGATCCGGTCTTCTCGATGTACTTCAAGTACGACAGCAACGGCCGCCAATCGGGCATCGCCAATCCGGAGGTCGACAAGATGATCGCCGAAGCGACCGCGGCAACGGGCGAGAAACGCGCGGCCGGTTGGAAGAAGCTCATCGCCTACCTTCATGACGACGTGGTTGCCGATGTGCTGCTGTTCCATATGGTGGGCTTCGCACGGGTTAATCCGCGCATCGACTTCACCCCGACAATCGCAACCAATTCGCAACTGCAATTGTCGGAAATCCGCTTCAAGTAAGCGGATCCTGAAATAGGGAGGGCGGCGGCGACTCCGCCCTTCCCTACAGCGCCATGCGTCTTCAGGCGCACAAAAGGTCGCTGTAGCACTTTGATCTACTGCATGTTCCTCAACTCGGCTCCGATGGAGGAACATGCAGAGACAATCGGGAGTAGGACCGATGGGAAAAAAGATGATGAGGCGCGTCGTGTCGAGTTTCTTCTCGCTCGTCGCGCTGGTTGTGATGGTGTTCTTCCTGTCGCGGCTGACGGGCGATCCGGCAGCCTTGTTCCTGCCGATCGATGCGACGCAGGAAATGCTCGATCAATTCCGCGAACTCCATGGGCTGAATGATCCTCTGATCCAGCAGTTCGGACGTTATGTCTGGGACGTCCTGCACCTCGACTTCGGCGACTCGATCCGCAAGGCGCGTCCTGCGATCGAGGTGGTCCTCGAGTCCTTCACCTGGACGCTGCAACTGGCGCTGATCACCATCGCGCTGGTGACCGCGCTCGCCATCACCATCGGCTCGGTCGCAGCCTTCCGGCCGGGCGGCCTGTTCGATCGCTTCGTCTCCCTGGTTTCGCTGATCGGCGCTTCGGCGCCCGATTTCTGGATCGCGATCGTCGGCATCGTCGTCTTTTCCATCACGCTCGGCTGGGTTCCGACATCGGGCACCGGCACGGTGTGGCACTGGATTCTGCCGGTCGCCGTGCTCTTCATCCGGCCATTCGGCCTGATCCTTCAGGTCGTGCGCGGATCGATGCTGACAGCCTTCGGGTCCGCCTATGTGAAGACGGCTCGAGCCAAGGGCGTCGGAAACCGTTCGATCATTTTCGTCCACACACTGCGCAATGCCATGCTGCCGGTGATCACGGTCGTCGGCGACCAGGCGGCGGCGATGCTCAACGGCGCGGTTGTCGTGGAGACGATCTTCGGCTTCCCCGGCGTCGGCAAGCTGATGATCGATTCCATCCTGCAACGCGACTTCAACGTGATCCTTGCGGCGATCATGGTCACCGCGATTGCGATTTTCGTCATGAACCTGCTGATCGACATCGCCTATGCATTGCTCGATCCGCGCCTCAGGACCTGAAGGCCATGACCATGTCCAGTACTTTGCCATCCACGCAGATCTCGGCCAAGCAGCGCGGCAAGGCGCATGTGCTCCTCGGTATGCTGTGGCGCGACAAGTTTGCGTTCTTTGCGACGGTCTTCCTCGTTCTTGCGGTCCTGTGCGCGCTCTTCGGACCGATGTTGCTGCGCGAGGCGGCCGTTGCCCAGAACCTGCGCGCCCGCAACCTGGCGCCGTTTACACTGGATCGGGGCTGGCTCTTCCTGCTTGGGGCCGATGCCCTCGGCAGGCCGCTGCTTGCCCGCATCGTCGTCGCCGCGCAAAACACCTTGATGATCGCCGCCGGTGCGGTCGTCTGTTCCGGCGTCGTCGGTGCGCTGCTAGGCCTCGTTGCCGGTTACGCGTCGGAGCGACTGTCGAACGTGATCATGCGGCTTGCGGACGTGATCATGTCCTTTCCGTCGCTGCTACTCGCAGTGATCGTGCTCTACATGCTGGCGCCGTCGGTCGGCAACATCGTGATCGTTCTGGCCATCACGCGGATCCCGGTCTATCTGCGCACGACGCGGGCCGAGGTGCTCGAAATCCGCCAGCGCATGTTCGTGCAGGCGGCAAAGGTCATGGGCGCTTCTTCGCTGCGGATCGTCTTCCGCCATATCCTGCCGATGGTCGTCCCGACGCTCGTCACCATAGCGACGCTGGACTTTGCCTTCGTCATGCTGGCCGAGTCCTCGCTCTCCTTCCTCGGCATCGGCATCCAGCCGCCCGAGGTGACCTGGGGCCTGATGGTCGCGCAAGGCAAGCAATACCTCACCAACGCCTGGTGGTTGGCGTTCTGGCCGGGCCTGGCGATCATTCTGACGACGCTGTCGCTCAACCTGCTGTCGAACTGGATGCGTGTCGCCCTCGATCCGGCGCAGCGCTGGAGGCTTGAAATCGGAGGCCGCAAGAATGGCTGAGCATCTGCTTGAAGTGCGAAACCTGTCCGTTCAGTTCCACACGGCCGGCGGAACGGTGCATGCGGTGCGCAACATAAGCTGGCATCTCGACCGCGGCGAGACGCTGGCGATCCTCGGCGAAAGCGGCTCGGGCAAATCCGTCTCCGCCTCCGCGATCATGAATCTGATCGACATGCCGCCGGGAGAAATCACCAGCGGCGAGGTCATCTTCGCCGGCAGGAATCTGCTTGCCATGTCTGATGACGAGCGCCGCGCGATCAACGGCAAGCGGATCGCAATGATCTTTCAAGACCCGCTCAGCCATCTGAATCCGGTCTTCACCGTCGGCTGGCAGATCATCGACGTCATGCGCATTCATGGAGTGCCGGCAGATGAGGCGCGCGCGCGGGCGCTCGATCTCCTGAAGCGTGTCGGCATTCCCGCGCCTGAAACGGCAATGCGCAAATATCCGCACCAGTTCTCCGGCGGTCAGCGGCAGCGCCTGATGATTGCCATGGCGCTTGCGCTCAAACCCGACATCGTGATTGCCGACGAGCCGACAACCGCACTCGACGTCACGGTGCAGGCCGAAGTGCTTGCCCTTCTCGGCGAGTTGCAGAAGGAAACCGGCCTCGGACTGCTGTTGATCACTCATGATCTCGGCGTCGTGGCCGACATCGCCGACCGGGTGGTCGTGATGAATGCCGGCGAGATCGTGGAGACCGGGACGCCGGACGAGGTCTATCACAATCCGAAGCACCCCTACACGCGCAAGCTGATTTCGGCCGCTCCCGGCCGGGGTGAGATGCATGAACCGAATGCCACCGGCGAGCCGCTTCTGAAGGTCGAAAACCTTTGCAAATCCTATGGTTCCTTCAAGGCGCTGAAGGGCGTGTCCTTCACGCTGCAGCCGGGAGAGACGATAGCGGTCGTCGGCGAAAGCGGATCGGGGAAGTCTACGCTGGCGCGGGCGCTCCTGCGGCTCGACGAAGCGGACTCGGGCCATGCCTATTGGAACGGCCGGGACCTTCTGAAAATGCCGGCCAAGGAGCTTTACCAGCTCAGGCGCCAGATGCAGATGGTGTTTCAGGATCCGACACAGTCGCTCAATCCGCGCATGACGGTCTACCAGCTGATCTCCGAGGCCTGGGTCATTCATCCCGAGATCCTGCCGAAGGCGCAGTGGCGCGCACGGGTGGAGGAACTGCTGACGCAGGTTGGCCTTTCGCCCGCCCACGCCGAGCGTTATCCGCACCAGTTCTCCGGCGGCCAGCGCCAGAGGATCGCGATCGCCCGCGCGCTGGCGCTCCGACCCGAACTCATCGTGTGCGACGAGGCGGTCTCCGCGCTCGACGTATCCATCCAGGCGCAAGTGATCGCGCTCCTCGACAAGCTCCGGCGTGAACTCGGCATCGCCTTCATCTTCATCGCCCATGATCTGCCGGTTGTGCGCGATTTCGCCGATCATGTGATGGTGATGCAGGCGGGCGAGTGCGTCGAAGTCGGCACGGTCAGGCAGATCTTCGAGAACCCGCAGCGCGACTATACGCGCCGCCTGCTCGAGGCCGGCCTCGATCCGGATCCGCGTGTCCAGGCCGCGCGTCGCATGCCAAAGGTCCGGGCCGGCTTCGAAGTGGGCTGAGCAATCGCTGGCGACAAGCGAGAACGGGGCCGCGCGTTACCGCAGGAGGAACGGCTCCTCGAAGAAATGTTCCTCCAGGTTGACGCCTTCACCGCCGCGGTCGATCACCGCGAAATCGGAAACACTCTCCAGCGGCGTCAGGATGCCGTGCCAGACGTTACGGGCGATGTTGACCCCTTGGCCTGGCGTCGTCAGGAATGCACGCGGTTCGCCGGGTCCATCGGCCGTCTCCTCGGAAACCACGACCAGGAAGGGGTTGCCGCCGAGTGGAATAAAGGCTTGGCTCCCAAGCGGGTGACGCTCGACCATCGTCAATATCAGGGGCAGGGCGTAAGGCTCGCCGCGCACAATGCTGATCATCGGGCGCGCCTTTTCGCCCGCGGTCTCGATCCTGGCGAGGTCGTGATAGCGCATGCACCGGCCGCCATTGATCGGAAAGCTGTGGGCGTTTTCCGTCTCGATGACGTCGCCGAAGGGCGCGAAGGCCTCGCGGGTCAAAGGCTGGATGGCGATTTCCTTCATCTGGTAGCTTTCACGATCCGTCCAAAGACGCACACAAGCGGCCGATCTGCCGCCCGGTCGTCAGCGTATGTCCCTCAGTTTGGCAGCATGTCCTGCAGGCGGAGGAGCGCGATCCTTTCCACCTGACGGCATGCGGTCTCGAATTCGGCTTTGCGGTCGTTGCCGATCCGGTTCTCGAATGCGGCGAGGATCTCGTCCTTGCGCCGTCCCTTGACGGCCATGATGAAGGGAAAGCCGAACTTTTCGACATAGGCGCTGTTGAGCGTCGTGAATCGCTCGCGCTCGCCATCCGTCAGCGCGTCGAGACCGGCCGAGGCCTGCTCGTTGGTTGAGCTTTCGGTGAGGCGCTTGGCCAGGGCGAGCTTGCCGGCAAGGTCCGGGTGTGCATTGAGAACCGCCAAACGCTCCTCGTCAGTGGCGCTGCGAAAGATGTGGACGAGTGCGGCGTGCAGGCCGATCGCCGTATCGTTGGCAGGCGAAAGTTCGCCGGCGAAGGCGCGTTTGGCAATCCACTTCGAATGTTCGAAGACGCCGCCGAAACGGGCAATGAAGTCTTCTTCGGAAATCCGGGAGGGTCGGTCGTTATCGGCCTCGAAGGGGTAGGTCGTTGCCCAATGGCGGGCAATGTCGATGCGGCGGGCAAGCCAGACCTTCTCCTGCCCCTTCACATAATCGAGGAAGCGGGCGAGTGCGGCGATCCGGCCCGGCCGGCCCGCGAGGCGGCAGTGGAGGCCGATGCTCATCATTTTCGGCGATCCGGCGGCGCCCTCTGCGTAGAGAACGTCGAAGCTGTCCTTTAGATAGCTGAAGAACTGGTCGCCGCTATTGAACCCCTGAGCTGTCGCAAAGCGCATGTCGTTGGCGTCGAGCGTGTAGGGAATCACGAGCTGATGCTTGCCGTCGTGCTCATGCCAGTAAGGGAGGTCGTCGGCGTAGGAATCCGAGACATAGTCGAAGCCGCCGGCCTCGGTTACCAGATCAAGCGTGTTTTCCGAGCAGCGGCCGGTGTACCAGCCACGCGGCCGCTCGCCGGTGACGATCGTGTGGAGGCGGATCGCCTCGGCGATATCGGCTCGCTCCCTTTCGACGCTGAAATCCTTGTGCTCGATCCATTTCAGCCCATGCGAGGCAATCTCCCAACCGGCCTTCTGCATCGCGGCGACCTGGGCGGGCGATCGCTTGAGCGCCGTTGCCACGCCATAGACGGTGGCGGGCACCTCGCGATCCATGAACAGGCGGTGCAGGCGCCAGAAGCCGGCACGGGCGCCATATTCGTAGATCGACTCCATGTTCCAGTGGCGCTGACCCGGCCAGGCTTGGGCGCCGACGATCTCCGACAGAAAGGCCTCCGATGCGGCATCGCCATGCAGCACGCAGTTTTCGCCGCCCTCCTCATAGTTGATCACGAATTGGACGGCGATCCGCGCTTCGTCCGGCCAGACCGCGCGGGGATTTGGGCCGTGGCCGTGAAGATCGCGGGGATATCTCATGAAAGCAGTTCCTCCAGACATTGTCTCTCAGCACAATTCGTAGCGAGAAAGCCGCCGCCTCATTCCCCCCAAAAAATTTGAAAGTCTCGAAGGCTGAGGCCGCTACACAAGCGCATCTCCTCTCCGGATACTGTGCAATGGAAAGCTGACTTCGGGAGGAGCGAACGCATGCAATCTCAAGGTGGAAACGCCGGCCGCCTGACGACCCACGTGCTGGACACGGCAAGCGGCAAGCCGGCCAGCAACCTGCGCATCGAACTCTACCGGTTCGATGGCGAGCGGGCGGAGCATCTCCTCTCCACGAGGACCAACGACGACGGCCGCTGCGATCAACCGCTGCTTGCCGGCGAGCGCATGGAAAGCGGCACCTACGAGCTGCGTTTCCACGTCGGCGAATATATCGGCCCGGCCGCAGAGCGCGGCGCAAATCCATTTCTGGACATCATTCCGATCCGCTTCGGGATCGCCGACGAGAAGGCGCACTATCACGTGCCGCTTCTGCTTTCGCCCTATGGCTACTCGACCTACCGCGGGAGCTGACCGGCCATGACCACTGAAATCCGCAACACCATCCGTTTCCTGCTGAACGACCGGCTCGTCGAGCTTGCCGATGTTTCTCCGGTTCAGACCCTGCTCGATTTCCTGCGCATCGACCGCAATCTGCGCGGAACCAAGGAGGGCTGCGCCGAGGGCGACTGCGGCGCCTGCACCGTACTCGTCGGCCGGCTCCTTAACGGTCAATTGAACTACGAATCCATCAACGCCTGCATCCGTTTTGTCGGCTCGCTCGACGGCTGTCATGTCGTCACCGTCGATGCGCTGGCTCAGCCGAACGGCCCGCTTCACCCGGTGCAGCAGGCGATGGTCGATACGCACGCCTCGCAGTGCGGCTTCTGCACGCCGGGCTTTGTCATGTCGCTCTATGGCCTCTGGATGGAAAATCCGAAGCCGAGCGTCCAGGAGATCGAAAAGGCGCTGCAGGGCAATCTCTGTCGCTGCACCGGCTATGCGGCGATCATTCGAGCCGCGGAAGCGGTTTCATCGATTGGCGAGGTCGGAAAAGACCCGCTCGTCGCGGAGCGTGAAAATATCGCCAGGCAGCTTGCCGCGCTTCGGGATGGCTGCCGGGTCGTGATCGGCAAGGAGGCTGAGCGCTTCGTGCTGCCGGCCTCTGTCGATGACTTTGCCGCCGTCCTCGAATCCGATCCCAAGGCGACGATCGTTGCCGGCTCGACCGATGTCGGTCTCTGGGTGACGAAGTTCATGCGCGACATCGCGCCGGTGATACACATCTCGCATCTCGAAGAGCTGCGCCGGATTTCCGTCGATGGCGACGCCATCACGCTCGGGGCCGGTGTCAGCTATACCGAAGCATATCCGATGATCGTCGAGCACTTCCCGCAGATGCGGGAACTCTGGGATCGGATCGGCGGCCAGCAGGTGCGCAACATGGGCACCGTCGGCGGCAACATCGCCAATGGTTCGCCGATCGGCGACACGCCGCCGGCGCTGATCGCGCTCGGCGCGTCGGTGACGCTGCGCAAGAGCGCACGGCGTCGGACCCTGCCGCTCGAGGCTTTCTTTGTCGAATACGGAAAGCAGGATCGCGAACCCGGCGAATTCGTCGAAACCGTCCGCATCCCGTTCCTCGATGAAGGGGCCCCCTTTGCCGTCTATAAGGTGACGAAGCGCCTGGACGAAGACATTTCCGCTGTTTGCGGTGCCTTTCGTGTGACGTTCGATGATCAGGGCAAGATCGCCGACGCGACGATCGCTTTCGGCGGAATGGCCGGCACGCCCAAGCGCGCCTCAAAGGTGGAGGCGGCGCTCAAAGGGGCGGATTGGACCGACGCCACGATTGAAGCCGCCGTTGGCGCGTTTGCAGAGGATTTCACGCCACTGACCGATTGGCGCGCCTCGGCCGAATACCGCATGCTCGTGGCGAAGAACCTGCTCCGCCGCTTTTACCTGGAAACGCGGGAAGCCGGACGCGTCCGGCTCGATCGCGCCGTCGCCGTCGCGGTTTAGGGAGGTTTGAGCCATGAATGTGATGCAGCCCATCGACCGCATCCGCGGTGGCGTTCACGAGAAGGAAAAACACGAGTCGGGCCACAAGCATGTCTCGGGCACGGCCGAATATATCGACGACATTCTTGAGCCTGCCGGGACATTGCACGCCTATCTCGGCCTTTCCGCCCGGGCGCACGCGGAAATCCTGTCGATCGACTTCGCGGATGTGAACGCCAGCGCCGGCGTCGTCGGCATTCTGACGGCGGACGATATTCCCGGCGAAAATGACATCAGCCCCGCGCACAAGCATGACGATCCGGTTTTTGCGACCCGCAAGGTCGAGTTTCATGGCCAGCCGATCTTCGCCGTGATCGCGACATCGCGCGATGCCGCGCGACGGGCGGCGGCAAAGGCAAACATCGATTATCGCGACCTGCCGCATGTTACGGACGTCAAGGAGGCTGTGGCGGCGAATTATCCGCTTGTGATCGACCCGCTGAAGCTCGAGCGCGGCGACATCGATGCCGGCTTCGCCAAGGCAAGGAACGTCGTTCAGGGTGAGATGCGGATCGGCGGCCAGGATCATTTCTACCTGGAGGGCCATATTTCCTTCGCGATCCCCGGCGAGGACGACGAAGTAACCGTCTACGCCTCGACCCAGCATCCGAGCGAGACGCAGCACATGGTCGCCCAGGTACTGGGCGTGCCCTCGAACGCGGTGACGGTCAATGTCCGGCGCATGGGCGGCGGCTTCGGCGGCAAGGAGACGCAGGCGAACCTCTTTGCGGCGGTCGCTGCTGTTGCCGCGCGAAAATATCGCCGGGCCGTCAAGATCCGCCCCGACCGCGACGACGACATGACGGCGACCGGCAAGCGCCACGATTTCCATGTCGACTACAAGATCGGGTTTGACGATGAGGGCCGGATCGAGGCGGTCGACGCCGTCTTTGCCGCGCGCTGCGGCTTTTCGGCAGACCTCTCCGGTCCGGTGACGGACCGCGCACTTTTCCATGCCGACAACTGCTATTTCTATCCGAACGTCCGGCTGCGCTCTCGGCCGATGAAGACCAATACGGTGTCGAATACCGCCTTCCGCGGTTTCGGCGGACCGCAGGGCATGGTCGGCGGCGAGCGGATGATCGAGGATATCGCCTACACGCTCGGCAAGGATCCGCTCGAGATCCGCAAGCTTAACTTCTATGGTGGCGAGGGCCGCAACCTGACGCCCTATCACCAGATGGTGGAAGACAACATCATCGGGCGGATCATCGAGGAGCTCGAAACCTCGGCGGACTATGCCGCTCGGCGTGAGGCCGTTCTCGCCTTCAACCACGAGAATCATGTGATCAAACGCGGCATTGCGCTGACGCCGGTGAAGTTCGGCATTTCCTTCACCAAGACGGAGTACAACCAGGCCGGCGCTCTCGTCCATGTCTACACCGACGGCTCGATCCATCTGAACCATGGCGGAACCGAGATGGGGCAGGGGCTCTACACCAAGGTCGCCCAGGTCGTGGCCGACGAATTCCAGGTCGACCTCGACCGGATCAAGGTGACCGCGACCTCCACCGGCAAGGTGCCGAACACCTCGGCGACAGCCGCCTCGTCCGGCTCGGATCTGAACGGCATGGCAGCCGCTAATGCCGCCCAGCAGATCAAGGCGCGGCTCGTCAGCTTTGCGGCGGAACGCTTTGGCGTCAGCGAAGCGGACGTCGCCTTCGAGCCGAACGTGGTGCGGATCGGCGCCGAGCGCGTTTCCTTCCATGATTTCATCAAGATGGCCTACACGGCGCGCGTTCAGCTTTCGGCTGCCGGCTTTTACAAGACGCCGAAGATCCACTGGAACCGCTCCGAAGGCCGCGGTCGGCCGTTCTACTACTACGCTTACGGCGCCTCCTGCTCCGAGGTCAGCGTCGACACGCTGACCGGCGAATACCAGATCGATCGTACCGACATCATCCACGACGTCGGCAAGTCGCTCAATCCGGCGCTCGACCTCGGTCAGGTGGAGGGCGCCTTCGTCCAAGGCATGGGCTGGCTGACGACCGAAGAACTCTGGTGGGATGCGAAGGGCCGGCTGCGTACCCACGCGCCATCGACCTACAAGATCCCGCTCGCCTCCGACCGGCCGCGGATCTTCAACGTGCGCTTGGCCGAATGGTCGGTTAACCGGGAGGAGACGATCCGCCGCTCCAAGGCGGTCGGGGAACCACCCTTCATGTTGGGCATTTCCGTTCTAGAGGCTATATCAATGGCAGCGGCGAGTGTCGCGGGATATCGTATCCCGCCGCGGATCGATGCCCCGGCGACGCCCGAGCGCGTGCTGATGGCGATCGAGCGGCTGCGCGGGAACGTAGCAACGGAGACAACGCGGTAGCATTGAATGCGGCGCATGGCCGGCCGGACGTCGAGCCATGCGCGGAAGCAGGAACCACGAACATGCTGGCGAGCAGAGAGGATATCCGAGCTTTCTTGAACCGAGAAGCGCTCTCGATTCTCGTCGAGGTGGCCGTCGCGGCCGGCTCGACCCCTCGCGATACGGATGCCTGGATGCTCGTCTCGAAGGATCGCACCTTCGCCACGATCGGCGGCGGCCAGCTGGAATATATGGCGATCGATCACGCGCGGAAGCTCCTCCAGGGAGCGAGCGCGGATTACGAGCTGACGATCCCGCTTGGCCCCGAGATCGGCCAATGCTGTGGCGGTCGCGTAGCGCTCGCCTTCAAGGCGGTCGACAGGCAAACCCAAGCGGCACTGATCGAGCGCAGCGATCGCGAGATCGCCCGGAGGCCGCATGTCTATGTCTTCGGCGCTGGCCATGTCGGCGATGCACTCGCCATGGCGCTCTCGTTGGTCCCGGTCCGAACCATCCTCGTCGATACGCGCGAGCAGGAGCTTTCGGCTGTCGATGTGCCCGGGATCGAGACCTGCCTCACGGCGATGCCGGAGGCGGTGGTGCGCGATGCCCCGGCGCGAAGCGCTTTCGTCATTCTCACCCACGACCATGCGCTGGATTTCCTGATCGCCGCCGAAGCGCTCGGTCGCGAGGATGCCTGCTACGTCGGCATGATCGGCTCGAAGACCAAGCGCGCCACGTTCAAGAGCTGGCTTTCGCGGGAAATAGAACGTCCGGAGCTTTTCGACAGGCTCGTCTGTCCGATCGGCGGGACGGCGGTCAAGGACAAGCGGCCGGCCGTCATCGCCGCGCTTGCCGCCGCCGAAATCATCACGGCCGCCCTGAACCACGATCACCCGAAAGACGATGCACCGTCGCGCAAACGGCGAAAGCCGGTCAGGGCGTGAGGCAGGTCAAACGGGGCTCTCGCTCTGCGCGCCAGGCCGAGGCCGGATGGCGCAATTAGCGCATCGGCCCGAAAATCGGACCCGATTTTCGGAAAGCACGATGCTGGAATCAAAGAGTTACAGCGTCCTTTGTGCGTCCTAAAGGACGCACGGCGCTGTAAGGCGCGCTCGGAGGGCAGAACCGGCAGTTTCTTCATGAGCCAGTCGGCTCCGATTACACCGGAACGAGGAAGGCAACTGCGAAGCCGCGCAGCAGGTCCGCCACGGGAAGTCGACGCTGAGGCTCGACGACGTCGCCCGTGGCGAGATTGCGCATCTGCACGAGATCGCGGCCATCCGGCCATACAAGAAAGGTGTCCTTCCAAAGTCCGGGGAGAACGGAGAGCCGATCCCCGTCCGTATGGCGGAAGATGAGGCGCGGGACGAGCGTGATCGAGAAGTCGTCGTCGGTGTGGCGCATGAAGGCGGCGGCGTGGCGAGAGGCGGAACCTCGCAGTTGCAAGGGGAGGTAGCCACCCTTCGCAAAAAGGTTCGAGCCCCTGTTTCGACGATAGTTCAGGCATATCCCGATCAGTGACTGCTTACAGTCTTCGAAATTATTCGCGGTCGGCACGCGCGGCAGTTCGGGGAGCGTGGGACGTGGCGAAAAAGGCCGGCGGTTATCGGGGTCGACGAGGCTGAAGTCGAGACATTCGCTGCCCTGATAAATATCCGGGACTCCCGGTGCGGTCAGTTTGACCAACGTTTGTGAGAGGCTGTTGATCAAACCGGCCTGAATGAAGGGCCGTGCCGTTGCCTCGAAACTTTCGAGAAATGCTCGGTTCCGCAAGTCGAGGAGGTCGGAGAGGAACCCCGTCACCGCCGTTTCGTAGCCCTCGTCCGGAGACTCCCAGGTCGTCCTCAGCTTTGCTTCCCGAAGCGCCTTGATGGCAAAGTCACAAAGACGCTCCCGCAGAGAGGAAAGATCGTCGTCATCGGGAGAGGGCTTGATGGGCCATATACCGAGCAGGCTCTGGTACAGAAACTGCTCCACGGAGGCTTCCGGCGCGTCGCTGCCCGGGAGGTGGCGGATCCGCTCGGCATTCATCTCGCGCCAGTGCGCGACCGAAGCTGCCCAGACATCCGGCGCCTCGCTGATCGCGTAAAGGCGGGCGCGTGCGTCCTCGCCGCGCTTGGTGTCATGCGTCGACGTTGCCGAAAGGCTGTTTTGCATATTGCGTGCACGATCCTGCATCATCTCATGAAAGCGGTCGACGCCGCCTGGCCTCCAGAAGGGATCGGCTCCCACTTCATTTGCGGCGAGATAATCGGTCATCCTGTAGAAGAAGGTGTCCTCGACCGCCTTGGCCATGACGGCGCCGCTCAACTGCTGAAAGCGCGTCCGGAACTCGGATTGCAATTCCGGGTGCGCAAAGCCGCTCTTCGACTTCAGCGCGGCAATGACCAGGGCTATTTCGGCATCGGCGGTGGGGGCAGCGGCCACTGCCTTCAACTCCATTTCGTCCAGGATCCGGCAATCGCGCTCGGTTGTGCCGCGGCTGCTGACATAGGTCCGATAGACCGGCAGTTCTGCCACGAGCTGACGAATGGCTTCGGCACTGCGGCCGGTATCCGGCGATGAACCGTCGTTGTTCCCCATGTGGACGGCAAGTCTGGTCAGCCGCATGACCTCGGCATTGAAGTTATGATTTAACACCTGCAGCTTGCATTCCAGGACTGCTTTCCTCACCACCGATCTGCGTCCCTCACTCGAAAGCCCGGAAGAAGGCTGCTCGTTGGTCAGGAGCTCCGCCAGTGCGGAGATGAACTCGTAGCCCGTGCTGCCCTCAACCGGCCACTCCTGCGGCAGTGCTTCGTTCGCCTCCAATATTTTCTCGACGACGATGTAGGTGCTGTTGCCGACGAGTTGCCGCAACCGATGAAGATAGGCTTCGGGATCGGCAAGGCCGTCGACGTGATCGACCCGTAATCCGTCAATCAGGCCCTGCTTGATCAAATCGAGAGTCAGTCTATGGGTGTCCGTGAAAACGGTCGGGTCCTCGACACGCATGCCGACGAGACCGGCGATCTCGAAGAACCGGCGATAGCTCAGTTGGTCTCGCGCCGTCTTCCAGCTTGTAAGCCGCCAGCTCTGCATCTGGTGCAGCCGCTGCAGATGATCCTTGTCGGCGGAGAGCCGTTCGAGAAATTCGTCCAGCTCGGCGGCGACCGCGGGCGTCTTCACGATCGAGGAAACGTCGGAATGAAGATGTGTGGCTCCACTCGGCCCGGCCGCTCCGGCAATGGCCGCGATCCTCTCGAGAGCGGGGTTTGCTTCCTTGAGAATTGCGGGATAGGTGGCCGGATTGAGCGGGTACAGCGCGTCGTAATATTTGAGCGCCAGGCAATTGCGCTTGCGGTCGAAGGCGAGCCGGACGTTGCCGGCGGCGAGCTCTTCTTCGAAAGACCGTCCGAGGAAGGGCAGGGTGAGAGGCGACTGCCGGTCGACGTCGAAATGACCGGCAAAGGCGCTGGAGCGGCCCGATTCAATGACGCTGTGCCACCAATCGTTGTCGAGGCTTGCGGCCATGTGGTTCGGCACAATGTCGAGAATAATCCCCAGCCCGTTGGCTTTCAGTTCGCCGACCAGCTGCAACAATCCCTTTCGACCGCCCAAAGCTGGATCGATCTCGTTGAAGTCGACGATATCGTAGCCGTGCGTCGAGCCAGGAACGGCGGTAAATATCGGCGAGGCGTAAAGATGGGATATGCCGAGGCGGACGAGATGAGGGACCAACTCCACAGCTTTTGCGAAGTCCATCCCGTTTCGAAATTGCAGGCGGTAAGTTGCGTTGGGCGGTTGCATCGCGGGTTTGAATCCTGTGCCGGCTCAACACGATTTATCGCCTTTTTGTTCCGGCGACAGGAACCTGAAATCGGCTGTCCCACTCGCGGGCTATGAAGCATGCTTGGAAGGATCTGGCCGCCGGGCTGGCGCAACCGGTTGTCCTGACCGGAAAGCAATCGGCTCTTTGAGCTCACCCAGTTCTGGAGGGAAACCGTTAGGCACCTTCCCGGAGTTGCTTCAAAAGCGGACGATATGCTGAGACTCTCCTGAAAACTCGGCTGCCTAAACCGAAATTATTACCTTTGGGGCGGCTTGGCTAAGCAGAAATAACCCATTCGGGCTGCTTTTCGTTGTCTAGCTTGATGTTACATTGTCAAGTGCGGACTTTTCCGTGCGTCGTGTGGTTGAAGACTTAGAGAAATAGCTTTGTCAGTTCGCTGTTATATATGCGGACACGCATTAACGACATAAACGGAAGCTTTTTAGACTAAGCAATTTTACTTCGAGCGGTTCTCTTTGCGCGTAATTCGGAATGAGCCCCGCTTAATGTTCTGCAGCACCTGCGATGAATGGAAGCCCGCCGACCCGACGATCGGAAACATCGTGAAAACAAGGAGCGTGCAATGAACAGGCTGAGACGCATTCTTACCCTATCGACGGCTCTCGCGCTGGTGACGACGTTCGCGGCCCCATTTGCAACTGCGGTCGCATACGCGGATGGCGGCGGCTACGACGGCGGTAGCAGCGATGGTGGGGGCAGCGGCGACGGCGATGGGGGTGGCGGTGACGGTGACGGCAGCGGCGGCGGCGATGGGGACGGCAGCGGCGGCGGCGATGGCGACGGCGACGGTGACGGCGGCGGCGATGGGGACGGCGACGGCGGCGGAGACGGTGATGGAGACGGCGACGGCGATGGGGACGGCGACGGAGACGGTGACGGCGGCGGCAATGGCCACGGCCATGGCCCGAAGGGCAACAACGGCTTCGGCAACGGCGGCGGTGACGGGGTACCCGGCAAATCCGGCAAGACCGACGTTAATCGATAAAACGCGGAAATGTGAGGGCGGTCGCTTGCAGGAGGACCGCCCTCCTTTGTTCGAAGCACCGAAGCGGGAAGAGCGCGAAGCGACCCCGCCGGAGTCGACGTGGAAGACCTGACGCCTGCTCGGGGTGTCAGCTGTGTCGTGCGTTTGGATTAAGCAAAAATTGGTACGTTCTGAGCGACCAGAATGCAGTACATAACCCCTTTGGGTTGTTTCTACTTGACCCTCCTGGTGATAAATTAGCAGTTGCGAATGTATAGCTTATTGCAAGTGCGCAGTGTCTGGCGATGTAAATTGGACGTGCTTGCATGCTCGCACGCCGAGTAGGGGCGTGTCATAAGGATAAAAAAGGCCCCTGAGCGAATTGCGTACAATTCAAGCTCTAGCTCGAGTGACTTGTGCTTATACAAGCAATTTTCGGGTAATTTTTTGCTTTAGTTTAAGCGTATCGCGGCGGACGGTAGTCCGCTGTTCCTGCAACCGTGGAGAAACCACGAGGGAGGGCGCAATGAACAAGCTAAGACGCATTCTTATCCTTTCAACGGCATTGGCGCTGGTGGCACCGTTCGCTACCCCTTCCGCGATAGATATCGCCAAGGCCGACGAGAAACGCGACAAAGGTCGCCGTGATTCGCATCGCGAGCGCGTTCGTGATGGTAAGCGCGGCGATGCCGATCATCATCATGATGATGATGATGATGATGATGATGACGACGACGATGATGACGACGACGACGACGATGACGACGATGATGACGACGACGATGACGATGACGATGATGACGATGATGACGACGACTGACAGCGTGCCCGGGTAAATCCAACAACCGTCATTGATCGTTAACGGGCAGAACATTTGGGAGGGCGGTCGCTCACAAGAGCGCGCCCTCCCTCTTCTTTCCAGCTGCTGCACGATTCCTTAAATCGGAATCGATTTAAGGATAAAATCATGCAGCAAATCAAAGTGCTACAGCGATCTTTGCGCGTCCGATTGGACGCGCGGCGCTGTAATGCGTGTCGCCCAAAAGTGTGCGTCGGTTTTGGGACAACGACATGCATAAAAGCAATGACCTAAAGCGCGTCGCATGAGTCCGATTGAACGCGATGCGCTTTAGTTCAGATTTGCCGTCAGCAAGTCCGGGGCGACCGCGCGTGCGATAGGACGCAAGCAGCGAAATGCGCCGGCATTCGCCGAGCATTATGCGGCCTTCCAGTGTCGACGGAAAATCGCCCGCCAAATGTCATGCTAGCAATTTGCCGATCAGCCGCTGGCAGCGCTCGGCCATGAAGTCGATGATCAGCCGTACCTTTGGATCCTGGAAACGTTTGTGCGGATAGATCGCCGCCAGCTGCGCACTGAGCGGCGGTGTATCCTGCAGGATCGGGACCAGGACGCCTTCATTGATGTACTGCTTCACCTCGAACAGCGGCTTGTTGATGATCCCGCGGCCGTCGAGCGCCCATTGCGTCAGCACGTCGCCGTCGTCGGAATCATAGGGGCCGCTCACCTCGAACTTGCGCACGCCGTCGGGCGTCTGCAGCGTCCAGTAGTATTCCTTGGAGCCGGGATAGCGCAGCAGCAGACAGTCGTGATGTTCGGTGATGAGCTCATCGGGAGTAGCCGGTGTGCCGCGCCGCTCGAAATAGGCAGGCGCGCCGCAGACCACCCGATCGCAGTTCATGATGCCGCGCATGCGCAGGTTCGAATCCTCAAGAATGCCGAGCTTGAACGCAACGTCGACACCTTCGCTCAAGATATCGATATTGTGGTCGGAGAGGCGCAGGCGCACCTCGATATCCGGATATTTGTCGTGGAACTCCGGAATGCCGGAGGCAATCAGCCGGCGACCGATGCCAAGCGGCGCGGTGATGCGAAGCGCCCCTTTCGGATTGCGCGAGAGATCGGCGATGGCGCTTTCGGCCTCGTTCACGGCCTCGAGAATTTTGACGGCGCCGTCATAGAAGACGCGCCCGTGCTCCGTCGGCGTCAGCTTGCGGGTCGTGCGGTTGAAGAGGCGAACGCCCATATGCCGCTCCAACTCCTTTATCCGGTTGCTGGCAACCGCAGGCGTCACCCGCTGGTCGCGCCCTGCGGCCGACAGCGTTCCGAGTTCCACGACACGCACGAAAACGCGTACATTATCGAGATAAGACATGCCTCCCGCCTATGCTCCTCCGATGCCGACCGGCGCGCTTCAGCGTGCGAAAGGTCGTTTTAACGCTTTGAATTTCTGCACAATTTTATTCCCAAATCGACTCCGATTTAACGGGCCATGCAGTAGCGTATCCGCGCTCCTTCGATTTTATAGTTTTTTTTGAAAGAGTTGGTGGTCGCGCGGCGTTCTCCCCTGCCCAAGCAATGACACATAATGCCGCCCAGAAAAATGGGAGAGCTGCATGTATGAATTTGCCATTGCCTGGGACTGGCTGACATTTGCCGTGAGATGGCTGCATGTCATCACCGGCATCGCCTGGATCGGTTCGTCCTTCTACTTCGTCGCGCTCGACCTTGGCTTGAGACAGCGGCAGGGCCTGCCGGTCGGCGCCTATGGCGAGGAATGGCAGGTCCACGGTGGCGGCTTCTATCACATCCAGAAATATCTGGTGGCGCCGGAAAACATGCCCGAGCACCTGATCTGGTTCAAATGGGAGTCCTACGTCACCTGGCTTTCCGGCTTCGGAATGCTTGCCCTTGTCTACTATGCCGGTGCCGACCTCTATCTGATCGATCCGAACGTACTCGACGTGTCGAAGCCGACGGCGATCGCCATTTCGCTCGCCTCGCTTGTTTTCGGCTGGCTCGCCTATGACACCGTCTGTCGCTCGCCGCTCGGCAACGACAACACCCGGCTGATGGTGCTGCTCTATTTCGTGCTTGTGGGTGTTGCCTGGGGCTACACCCAGCTCTTCACCGGCCGGGCCGCCTATCTGCATCTCGGCGCCTTCACGGCGACGATCATGTCGGCGAACGTGTTCTTCATCATCATTCCGAACCAGAAGAAGGTCGTTGCCGATCTGATCGCGGGCCGGACGCCCGATCCGGCGCTCGGCAAGCAGGCAAAGCAGCGCTCGACCCACAACAACTACCTGACGCTGCCCGTTCTGTTCCTGATGCTGTCGAACCACTATCCGCTGGCCTTCGGCACCCAGTACAACTGGATGATCGCTTCGCTCGTCTTCCTGATGGGGGTCACGATCCGCCACTGGTTCAACACCCGGCACGCCCGCAAGGGCAGCCCGACCTGGACCTGGCTCGTCACCGCTGTGCTCTTCATCGTGATCATGTGGCTCTCGACCGTGCCCAAGATTCTTTCCCAAGGCGGCGAAGCCCAAGCTTCAACGGCCGAACAGTCCGTTGTCGCGTCGGCGGACTTCGAAAAGGTGCGCGACACCGTGCTCGGCCGCTGCTCCATGTGCCATGCCAAGGAGCCCGGCTGGGAGGGGCTCATCGTGCCGCCGAAGGGCGTCGTCCTGGAAAACGACGGCGAAATCGTCGCGCATGCCCGCGAAATCTATCTGCAGGCCGGGCGCTCGCATGCCATGCCGCCCGCCAATGTTACCGGTATAACCGAAGAAGAACGCCGCCTGCTGGTCTCCTGGTATGAAACGGCGGTGAAGGAAGGAAAGCTTCAATGAGCGAGTTGCTGATCCGTGGCCGGGTGCTGACCTTCGTCAAGGAGCCCGAGGGCATCGATGACACCGCTTCCTACCGCTTTTTCGAGGATGGCGCCGTGCTTGTCCGGAATGGCAAGGTCGCCGGTGTCGGTGCCCATGCTGACGTCGCGAAACAGGCGGGCGACGGCGTGAAGGTCGCCGATCATCGTCCCCATCTCGTCCTGCCCGGTCTTATCGACACGCATCTGCACTTCCCGCAGACGCAGGCGATCGCCTCCTACGGAGCGCAGCTTCTGGAGTGGCTGAACACCTATATCTTCGTCGAAGAGCAGAAGTTCAAAGCGCCTGAGCATGCGGCCTTCATCGCCGGCCGCTTCATGGACGAATTGCTCGCCAACGGCACCACGACGGCGGTCGCCTACTGCTCCGTGCATCCGGAAAGCGTCGATGCCTTCTTCAACGCGGCAGAGGCGCGCAACATGCGGATGGTCGGCGGCAAGGTGATGATGGACCGCAACGCACCGGAGGCACTCACCGACACGCCTGAGAAGGGCTATGAGGAGACCAAGCGCCTGATCGCCAAATGGCATGGCCGTGGTCGGGCGCATTATGCGATCAGCCCGCGTTTCGCTATTACCTCGACGCCCGGGCAGATGGAGATGAGCCGGGCGCTCGTGGCGGAACATCCGGACTGTTACGTCCAGACGCATCTTTCGGAAAACAAGGACGAGATCGCCTTCGCAACCTCGCTTTATCCGCAGGCGAAGGACTACACGGATATCTACGCGCGCTATGATCTTCTCGGTCGCAAGACGCTGCTCGGCCATTGCATCCATCTGAGCGACCGCGAGATATCCGTGCTGGCCGAGACCGGAGCGGTCGGCGTGTTCTGCCCGACGTCCAATCTCTTCCTCGGCAGCGGCTTGTTCGACCGCGATCGCTTCGACAGGCTCGGCGCCCGCTATTCGGTTGCGACCGATGTCGGCGCTGGAACGAGCTTCTCGATGCTGGAGACCATGGACGAGGCCTACAAGGTGCTGCATCTCCAGGGCCAGCGGCTTTCGCCGCTCAACTCTTTCTACATGATGACGCTGGGTAACGCCCGCGCGCTCGATCTCGAGCATTGCATTGGCTCGCTCCACGTCGGCGCCGACGCGGACATCGTCGTTCTCGACAGCCGCGCGAAACCCGCGATGGAGCTCCGGATGCAGGTGGCGTCTTCGCTGACCGAGGAGCTTTTCATCCTACAGACGATGGGCGACGATCGCTCGGTGGCCGAAGTTTATGTCGCCGGCAAGCCGATGAAGTGCGGTGCTCGCGGGGCGTCTGCGCCCGCCCCTTCGGCGAGGATGTTTGAAACCGCCTGATCTCGATCGTAAAAATGACCGCGCCGGCCGGGACTTGTGTTCCGGCCGGCTATCGTTTTCCAGCTGCTTGCCGCTCGCGGCACCGGTCAAAGCGTCGGCCGTTTCTCGTGCCGCGGACAATGGGCTTTTCATCCGTCATCCAGCGGAAAGGCCGATATCGATATGCGGCGATCGTCACTCGATATTTTTAAAGCCAATGCCGCGTCGGCCCCGATCGATCGCAACAGAGCGCCGGTCGTGGCTTAAGCTCCCCATGGGAAATCGAAGTTCCATTGCATCGTCGGAAGGACGAACTCACAAGGGCGGAGAGCTCGTTGCTGCCAAGGAATGCCGTCATATTCGCGGATAGACGCGTGCGCGCGCTGGCGATCTCTCTAATTTCTCCAATGAATTCAAAACTATAACGCAGACCAAAGAAAAAGCTATCGCTAAGCTAAAGCGAATGTTCTGGACGCGACGCCAGTGCCGTCGAATGCTGCGCACAACAGAGCATCGCAGCAAAGCCGAGTATGTCGGCAAATGAACGGTGCTCCAAAGCTGTGGTCAAGGGAGGTCAATTTTGGGCGAGCAATACGTCTGTAAGTCGTTCGAATTCAAGGAAGGTGAACGGCGGATCATCCGGATCGGCGATGATGAAATTGGCGTGTTCAGGCACGAGGGCGAATTTTTCGCCTATAGCAATTACTGCGTTCACCAGGGTGGACCGGCTTGCGAAGGGCTGATCATCGCGCGGGTCGAGGAGCGCCTACGACCTGACAAGACATCAATGGGGCTCTTCTTTTCCGAGAAGGACATGAGCTTCGCCTGTCCCTGGCATGGCTATGAATATGACATGCGCACCGGCCAGCACATTGCCGACCGAAGGGTCCGCTTGCGCAAATATGAAGTCCTGCAGAAGGGGGAGGATATCTATGTCGTCGTCTGAACGCATGGTCGCCGCCTGTGAGCCTGATGCGGCGGAAAAGGTGGCCTTCGTGAAGGCTGTTTTCAAAGGCATCGAATCTGGAACCGAAGCGGCGCGGATCGTGGAGCGCAAGAAGCAGGGTGAGGCAGGGGCCGCGCCGCAGGTCGAGATATTGCGCCGGATTCCGGCGCAGCCATCACCTGAATCTCAGCCCCTCCATCAATTGTCTGCTTCGATGCTGGCAGTTGCGGCCGAGATCGAGCAGGCCGTTTCAGATGATGATCCAGGCTGCATCGATGTTCGCGCACAGCAGGCGCTCATGGGTGCGCTTTGTCGGCTCTATGCGGCAAATGATGAACGGGGCAATCATTTTGACGCGCTGAGCGAACAGACGACGGTGACCGCAACCGATGCAATGGTTCTGTGCGGTGCGCTGCTCAAAGCCGTCGATCTGCAGGTGTTCGAGCTCGCTCTTTGGCAGAGCTGGAGTTCGCGATAGCCCGCAGCTTGCCCCAGTCAGACACTCTCATTGAAAGCGATGCTACCATGGACCTTATATCCGATCGCGGCCGCCGCGTGCCAATCGAAGACCTCAACACGACCAGGCTACTCGACCATGCAGCCAAGCAGGCGCGTGACCGCAGATATGAAGATGTGCTGATCGTAGATTGCGATGCGCATCATTACGAGAATGAGAATCTCTCCGAGATCATCCCCTTTATGGAAAACGAGGTCTTCAAACAGCTCTCGCTTTCCAGCCGCACCAAAGGACGCGGCCATATTTCGCCGGTCGGCTACGGCTGGCAGGACATGGGTGGGCGGGTAACCCGCTATCCCATGCGGTCCTCGGAGAAGACGCCCGTCGAGAAGGGACCGAAGCGGGATGTCGAGCTCGGCTTCCGCTGGATGGACGCAATGGGGGTCGACTATTCATGCCTTTTCCCGACAGGCATGCTGAACATCGGCCTGCATCCCCAGAAGGAGATGGAGTTCGAACTGTCCTGGGCCTATGCCCGCTGGGTGACCGAGAAAGTCCTGCCGGAATCGCAGGGTCGTATGTACACGATGCTGGGCCTGCCTTTCAGCGATCCGGAAGGCTGTCTGCGCATGGTGGAGACCTTCGGCGACCGCAAGGGCGTGGGCGGTTTCATGGTCACTTCCGTTCGAGAGAAGATGGCCGTCTATGACAACGCCTATATGAAGCTCTACCGGGCTCTGGAAGAACGTGGGCTTGCGCTTGCTTTCCATTCGGGGCCGAATTGGAACTCTTCGACCTTCCAAAGCTGCAATCGCTTTATTTCCGCGCACGCTCTCGGCTTTAGCTGGTTCAGCATCCTGCACTGCACCAACTGGGTCGTGAACGGAATGGGCGAGCGTTTCCCCAAGCTGCCGGTTATCTGGATTGAATCCGGGCTCGCATGGATCCCCTTCCTCATGCAGAAGCTCGACCACGAATTCATGCTCCGCCCCTCGGAATGTCCGCTTCTGAAGAAGAAACCATCGGACTACATGCGGGACATGTTCTATTCCACCCAGCCGATGGAGATCCAGGATATGCAGGCCCTGGAAACGACGTTCCGGATGATGAATGCCGAAACGCAGCTGATGTATGCCTCGGATTATCCTCACTGGGATTTCGACCTGCCGTCGACCATCTGGGATCTCCCTTTCCTAAGCGACAAGGCGAAGCACAACATCATCGGTGGAACGGCGGCCCGCCTTTTCAAGCTGGAGCCGCGCAACGAGGCTCAGCGGCAGAACCTGATCAAATATGGAAATTATCGGGGCTCGGCGGCCACGTCGCCGGCGCGGCGATCGGAATCGATCCAACCCGCTCTTTGATGGGCTAACGATCGTCGGTCGGGCTGATGTGGGAGGAATGGAAGTAATGGGAGATATCGTTTTCCCGGCGGAGCGCGGACTCTTCTACGGCGGCAGCTGGCACGCTCCCGTCAAGGGCGGAGTGAAACACAGCATCAGCCCGGCAACCGGCGAGAACCTCGGACCGGTTCCGGAAGCGACCCTCGAAGATGCGGAACTGGCGATTGCTGCGGCGCAGGAAGGTTTTGAAGAATGGCGCAAAGTCCTGCCGCTTGAGCGGGGCAAGATCATGAAGGAAGCGGCGGCCGTCATTCGCCGCCACGGGCCGGAGCTGACCTTGCTCGATGCGGTCGATGGCGGCAATCCGATGACACCGATGGTCAAGGATGCGGTCTCGGCCGTCCAAAGATTTGAGTTTTTCGCGGGTCTGGTGACCGAGATGAAGGGAGCGTCGATCCCGGTTGGCCCGGATGCCGTAAACTTCTCGGTACGAGAACCGCTCGGTATCGTGGCCAGAATTACGGCATTCAATCATCCGTTCCAGTTCTGCGCGAGCAAGATCGCCTCCGCCTTGGCAGCCGGCAACGCCGTCATCCTGAAGCCGTCCGAGCAGGCGCCATTGTCAGGGCTCCGTCTGGCAGAATTGATCGGCCCGCTTTTCCCTGCCGGCACGCTCAATGTGCTGACCGGCGGTCGCGAGCTTGGCCAGGTCTTGTCATCGCATCCATCGATTGCGGCCGTCTCGCTCGTTGGCAGCGTACCGACTGGCCGAGCGGTGATGCGTTCGGCAGCCGACACTCTCAAGAAGGTGGCGCTGGAGCTTGGAGGCAAGAACGCGCTCATCGCCTTTCCGGATGCCGATCCGGATCGTGTGGCGGCGGCAGCCGTCGCCGGCATGAATTACGCCTGGTGCGGCCAATCCTGCGGCTCGATGAGCCGCCTCTTCCTGCATGATGCCATTCATGACGAAGTTGTTGAGCGCATTGGCAAATATATCAGCCGCTTCAAGCCTGGCCTGCCAACCGACCCTGCAACGACCATGGGGTCGCTGATCAGCCGCGCGCATTACGAAAAGGTTCTTGGCTTCATCGAAACCGGCAAGTCGGAGGGCGCGCGCGTCGTCTATGGCGGCAAACGACCCGATGATCCGGAGCTTGCCGAAGGCTGCTTTATAGAGCCGACGGTCTTCGTCGACGTAAAGCAATCGATGCGTATCGCGATGGAAGAGATCTTCGGTCCGGTGCAGTCGGTCATCCGGTGGTCTGACGAGCAAGCCATGCTGAAAGACGTCAATTGCGTCGAATACGGGCTGACATCATCGATCTACACCAACGACCTCGAAAAGGCGCACCGGACGGCGGCGGCCGTTCAGGCTGGCTACATTTGGGTAAACAGCACCAGCCGGCACGTGCTCGGGGCGCCCTTCGGCGGCTACAAGCAGTCTGGACTGGGACGCGAGGAGTGTCTCGAGGAACTGCTTGCCGCGACACAGGAGAAGAACATCAACATCCACTTCTCCGGGGCACGGGCGCAAATGGCTTCATGAGCCGTTGCCCCATGGGGCGAAGTGGCGCCGTCCATGACGTGTCCGTCGTCACTTGAAAAGACGTGAGCGTGCAGCGCGGTCGGATTGGATCTGCGCGGCCGGCGAGGCTTGCCGTTTGGAGGAATTGGCTGGTTGGGCAGCCACGTTGCCGAAGTTTTGCGGCAACATTGCAGAGCGAAAGGGAGGAGTTCAATGAGCATTTATCCGAGAGGCATCGCAGTTGGTGCCGCTCTCCTCGCATGTGGATGGGCAACGATTGCCACGGCGCAATCAGGGCCAGAATACTTCAATGGTAAGACGGTCAATTATATCATCGCGACTGAACCCGGCGGTGGTTATGACACCTATGGCCGGCTGGTCTGCGAGTTCATGCAGAAACATCTGCCGGGTTCGACCTTTGTCGTGCGCAATATGCCCGGGGCCGGCAACCTGCTTGGCGCGAATTACATCGCCGCGTCGAGCCCGGACGGCTTGACGATCGGCAGCTTCAACACGGGGCTCGTCTACAGCCAGCTCTCTGGGAATGAAGGCGTCAGGTTCGACCTTACGAAGATGTCGTGGATCGGCAAGGCAGCCTCGGACCCGCGTGTCGTTGTGGTCGCGGCTGATGCCAATATCAAGGATTTCAAGGAACTGCAGAATCTCGACAAGAAGCTGAAGTTCTCCACATCGGGAGCAGGCAGTGCGTCCGAGGTCAATACAACGATCCTTGTTAGCGCATTGAAGCTGCCGATTGATGTCATCAGCGGCTACAGCGGCAATGACGACCAGCTCGCCATCATGCGGGGCGAAGTACAGGGTGTGATCAGCTCTCGGTCGAGCTTCGAACCCTTCGTCAAGGAAGGCCATGGCAAGTTCCTTGCGCAGATTGGTGGCTCGGATACCGATGTTCCTCAGTTGGCAACCTTGGTTGACAACAAGGAAGCGCAAAAGGCCATCGCACTCGTCGAATCGCAGAGCGACATCTCGCGCCTTACCGTCGGTCCGGAGGGAATTCCTGACGACATCTTGAAGACGTTGCGGGACGCTTATTCTGCAGCGATATCCGATCCGGAATTCATCGCCAAAGCCAACAAGCTCGGCCTGCCGCTCGACCCGGCCGTTGGTGATGAGGTCGCTAATCTGGTCAAGAAGGCACTCGATCAATCGCCGGAAATGGTCGACTTCTTGAAGCACGCACTCAAGAAGGACTGACCGGCAAATGCCTATGTGGGGCGGCGGTCCTCCGCCGCTCACTTCTTGTCAAAGGAGCGGAATGCATGACGATGCAGGAGAAGGTTGACCCGAAGGCCAAGGCGCTGGAGGAGAGCGAAAGTGCCGCACCATCCGGATGGCAGTCCGATGTGATCGCCGATCTGATCAAGCAATACGGCTTTCCCTTCATCACGCTCAATCCAGGCGCCAGTTATCGCGGTCTGCACGACTCGCTTGTCAATCACAATGGCAATGCGCCGGAAATGCTGGTCTGCCTGCATGAAAAAATCGCCGTCGAGATCGCGCATGGCTATGCCAAGGCCACGGGGAAGCCGCTTGCTGTGATCGTCCACAACGTTGTCGGTCTGCTTCATGCGACGCTCGGCGTCTATACCGCCTATACTGACCGTGCGCCGGTTTTCCTGATCGGCGCCACCGGCCCGATGGACGAGGGAAAGCGGCGTCCGCGTGTCGATTGGGCTCATACGGCCAATGTCCAGGGCACCCAGGTGCGCGACTATGTCAAGTGGGATTACCAGCCGGGTGGCATCGACGGTGTCGTCGACAGTTTCGCCCGCGCCTATTCGATCATGATGACGGAGCCGCGCGGTCCGATCTATATGGTCTATGATGCCGCGCTGCAGGAAGCGCCGCTTGCCGCGCCGGTTACCTTGCCGTCGCCGGCTTCGGCAACGGTGCCGAGCCGCATGGCGCCCGATCCGAAAGCGTTGGAAGAGGCTGCCGACCGCCTCGTTTCGGCCGAATGGCCGGTGTTGCTGCCGCAATATGTAGGCTGCGACCCGAACGGCTTTTCCAATATGGTCGCGCTTGCCGAGGCGCTCGGTGCACCCGTCGTTGATACGCAATGGCGACTGAACTTCCCGACCGAGCATCCACTCGACATGCGTATGAACAAGGATGTCTTCAAAGAGGCCGATCTTATCACCTTGCTCGATTGCCGGGACTGGGAGCGGCCGACCCATGTCAACGACCGGATCAACCGTACGCTGCAACCACTTTTCCCGAAGGGATGCGAGTGGCTGGACATCGGCTTTGCCGATATCGAGATTTCCAAATGGGCAGCCGATTGTCAGCGCTATCCCGACTGTTCGCAGCGGCTGCTTGCCGATCCGGCCCTTGCAATGCCGGCGCTCACCTCGCTGATTTCAGAACGTTCCAGGGAAGATAGAAGGCTTGCAAGGCGTATCGAGGAGCGGTCGAACGCGGTGGCCAGGATGCATGATGCCCAGCGCGCGAAATGGCGCGAGGAAGCGCTTGAGAACTGGAATGCGAGCCCGATTACACTGCCGCGCCTAGCAACTGAGGTGTGGGCGAAGATCAGGTATGAGGACTGGGTCCTGACGACGAACCCGTTCGAAGACTGGGCGCCCAAACTCTGGGATTTCGAAAAGCATTATCGCTGGACGGGCAGAGGTCTGGGGCCCGGAACACAAATCGGGCTTTCTCTCGGCATCGCTCTCGCACATCGTGGCACTGGACGCCTCGTCGTCAATTGCCAGACAGACGGCGATCTGCTCTTCGATGTCGGTGCGCTTTGGTTCGCCGCCAAGCACAAAGTGCCGTTCCTCTGCGTCATGCACAACAACCGCGCCTATTACAATGATTGGGAACACCAGGTGACCGTGGCCGAACAGCGCGGGACGCCGGTCAACCGCGCTCATATCGGCATGGACCTGTTTGATCCTGCGCCCGATTTTGCAACGCTGGCCCGAGGGTGCGGCTGGTATGCCGAAGGCCCGATCGAGGATCCGGCAGACGTCGGCCCGGCGCTGGAGCGTGCGATCGCCAAAGTGAAAAGCGGCGTTCCCGCGCTGATCGACACGATTACCCAATTCACCGGTTGAGCAGGCGTTCATTTGACGCTTGTCAAGAAAGGCGCATGCGTGAAAGATACGCGTGCGCCGTAGTCTTGATTAAAGGGGCGGACTGATCCCTCAAGTGCGGACGAAACAATGTCGTCACACTTCGGGAGGGCTGCGGCATAAATTTTCGGCAATTGACCTATTTCCGCAAGGTTGTCGAACTTGGCAACATGACGGCTGCGGCCGACATGTTGAACGTCGCGCAACCTGCGCTCGGCTCGCAGATCAAGCAGCTCGAAGGCGAGCTCGGCATCGAATTGCTTGTGCGGCACTCACGCGGCATCACTCCGACGCCGGCGGGAAGGCTTCTCTACACGCACGCGCAGCATATTCTCGACGATGTCGCAACGGCAGCCAACGAAGTCCGCGCGCTCAAGGCGGCAAAGCGGATCGAATTGCGGCTCGGAGTCGGCCGAACAATGTCAACGCTACTCGGCCAGGATCTCTTGGCCGATGCGCATCAAACAATGCCGGATGTCACGATCCGTGTCGTTGAAGAGCGACCACCGGCTCTGTTGCATGCTTTGGAAGCGGGACAAGTCGATGTCGCATTCCTCAACAATGTCGGTGAATGGTCCGGCTTGAAACGAACAGCCGTCCTGGAAGAGGATCTTCTGTTCGTCACCGCTTCCAGCCAAGCCGCACAGGAAGAAAGCATCGAATTTACAGAGGCCCTGCAATACGAGCTCGCAATTGGTGGTGAACGCGGCGTTCTGCGCCATATTGTCGAAAGCGAAGCCAGAAGGTTGTCGCTCGATGTTCGCATCGCCCGTGAAGTTCATTCGGTCGATTCACTTGCCTTTGGTACCGCGGCGATGATCGTGCCTTATGGTCTGATCGCTAAAGAAGTGCGCGAAGGAACGCTCGTCGCTCGCCGCATAATAAAGCCTGCCCTAACGCGTACGCTCTATATGGTTCGTCGACATTCCAAAGTGCCGGTTTTGGACGATCAGCGTGTGATCGATCACCTCCAGAGGCTGATGAATGTCTATCTGAGCTTGGTCAAACCCTGGGCGCGATTGCTTCAATAGTATGATTGCACGATTGATGGCGATGTGAATCGCCCGACCGCTATAGCTCCTCCGGCCGCCTTCCACCCATCGCGCGGGTCAAGGCGTCGGCGGTTTCTCTGACCATCGGCCCGAGGATCGTGAGCTTTTCGTCGGTTACGCGAACCGAGGGGCCGGAGACCGAAATGCCAGCGATCGTCTCGCCATATTCGTTGAAGATCGGTGCCGCGACGCAGCGCATGCCAAGCGTGTGTTCCTCATCGTCGATCGACCAGCCGCGCAGCCGTATTTCCTGAATGTCCCGCAACAGGCCGGGCAGCGTGTCGCGTGTCTTTTCCGTAAAGTGGGTGAGGGTTCGGCCTGACATCACTTGGCCGATCTCCTTGTCAGACCACGTCGACAGGATTGCCTTGCCGATGCCCGAGGCGTGAACCGGACCACGCCGCCCTGGCCGGAAGAAGGCCCGCATCGGCGCATGGCTTTCGACCTGTGAGATGAAGACGACATCGCCGCCTTCCTCGATACCGATATTGGCCGTCTCGCCGCTCGCCTCCATCAACTGCTTCAGGAAGGGGCGGCTGATCGTCCCGAGTTTGCGGAAGCGCAGAAAGGCATTGCCGATCTCGAAGGCCTTGAGACCGACGGTCCACACCCCCGTGTCGCTGTCGCTCATGACCATGCCGTGGGAGGCGAGCGAGGTGAGCAGTCGGTGCACGGTCGACGGCGCCATGCCGGTGCGCTCGGAAAGCGAGGTCAGCGTCGAGTCGTCGCTTTCCGCAACGATCGCCAGGAGCGCCAGGCTGCGATCCAGCACTTGCACGGACGAAGGTGCGGCATTCTCGGCGGCCTTGCGACCGCGCTTTCCCTTGCCCGTCCACTCCATGAACCATTCTCCAAATCAGTTGCTTCGTTCCATCTTCCTCTACCGCGATTGCCCTCGATTTTCTCCTTTTTGTTGAAAATCTTTATTTCCGCATGATGGAAATGATTTCCATTTTAGAATTGATGAAATCGGAAAATGGATTATCGTCCTATTCCAAACAGGAGGAATTTCCATGGCCAAGATGCGCGCTGTCGATGCGGCAGTTTATGTTCTGGAGAAGGAGGGGATCGATTGCGCCTTCGGTGTTCCGGGCGCTGCGATCAACCCGTTCTATTCAGCCTTGAAGGCCCGCGGATCGATCCGCCACATTCTTGCCCGTCACGTCGAGGGCGCCTCGCATATGGCGGAGGGCTATACGCGGGCGAGATACGGCAATATCGGTGTCTGCATCGGCACCTCGGGGCCGGCCGGCACCGACATGATCACCGGCCTCTATTCGGCCTCCGCGGACTCGATCCCGATCCTCTGCATCACCGGCCAGGCGCCGCGCGCCCGCCTTGACAAGGAGGATTTCCAGGCCGTCGACATCGCTGCGATCGCCGGCCCCGTCACGAAATGGGCGGTCACGGTCATGGAACCGGCCCTGGTCCCATTCGTCTTCCAGAAGGCGTTCCACCTGATGCGCTCCGGCCGTCCCGGTCCGGTCCTCATCGACCTTCCGGTCGACGTTCAGCTTGCCGAGATCGAGTTCGATCCGGAAACCTATTCGCCGCTGGAGCCCTACAAACCGTCGGCGACCCGCGCGCAGGCCGAAAAGGCGATCGCCATGCTGAATGAAGCCGAGCGGCCGCTGATCGTCGCGGGCGGCGGCATCATCAATGCCGACGCCTCGGACCTTCTGGTTGAATTTGCCGAGATCACCGGCATTCCGGTCATTCCGACATTGATGGGCTGGGGCACGATCCCGGATGATCACCCGCTGATGGCCGGCATGTGCGGGCTGCAGACATCGCACCGCTACGGCAACGCGACGCTGCTCGCCTCCGACTTCGTGCTCGGCGTCGGCAATCGCTGGGCCAACCGCCACACGGGCAACGTTCCGACCTATACCGAAGGACGCAAGTTCGTTCACGTCGATATCGAGCCGACGCAGATCGGCCGTGTCTTCGCCCCGGATTTCGGCATCGTCTCGGACGCGGGTGCTGCGCTCAAGCTCTTCCTCGATGTTGCCACCGAATGGAGGACCGCCGGCAAGTTGCGCGACTGGTCGGGCTGGGCGGAAGAGTGCCGCGAGCGCAAGCGCACCATGCTGCGCAAGACCCACTTCGACCAGACTCCGCTCAAACCCCAGCGGGTCTACGAGGAAATGAACCGGGCCTTCGGCCGTGATACCTGCTACGTCTCGACCATCGGCTTGAGCCAGATCGCCGGCGCGCAGTTCCTGCACGTCTACAAACCCCGCAACTGGATCAATTGCGGCCAGGCGGGTCCGCTCGGCTGGACGCTGCCGGCGGCGCTCGGCGTCAGGGCGGCGGATCCGGACAGGCCGATCGTCGCGCTTTCCGGCGACTATGACTTCCAGTTCCTGATCGAGGAACTGGCCGTCGGCGCGCAGCATAAGCTGCCCTACCTGCATGTGGTCGTGAACAATTCCTATCTCGGCCTCATCCGGCAGGCGCAGCGCGGCTTCAATATGGATTTCGAGGTGAGCCTCGCCTTCGACAACATCAATGCCGACGGCGATGCCGAGAAGGGGTACGGCGTCGACCACGTCGCGGTCGCCGAAGGCCTCGGCTGCAAGGCGATCCGCGTCCGCAGCCCCAATGAATTCGCCGAAGCCTTCGACAAGGCGCGGGCGCTGATGGATGAACACCGGGTGCCGGTCGTCATCGAGTTTATCCTCGAGCGCGTGACGAACATCGCCATGGGCGCCGACATCAACGCCGTCGTCGAGTTCGAGGAACTTGCCGCGCGCGGTGAGGACGTGCCGACGGCCATTGCCGCACTTCTTGACTGAAATCATCAGAGCGGGACGAGGAAAAGTGCACGCGGTTTTCCGCCCGCGTCCCGCTCCAACTTCCAGGAGGAACAATCGCATGCCGAGATTTGCTGCGAACCTGACCATGCTGTTCAACGAGGCACCGTTCCTCGATCGCTTTTCGTTGGCCGCCAAGGCGGGCTTCGAGGGGGTGGAGTATCTCTTCCCCTACGAATTCGAGAAGATGGCGCTCAGGAATGCGCTTGAGCGCCATGGCCTCACCCAGGTGCTGCACAACCTGCCTGCCGGAGACTGGGCGCGCGGCGAGCGTGGCATCGCCATACTTCCGGACCGCATCGACGAGTTTCGCAAGGGCGTTGCGTCCGCCATCGACTATGCGATCGCGCTCGATTGCAGGCAGGTCAATTGCCTCGCGGGCATCGCGCCGGACGGCGTTTCCGATAAAATCCTGCGCACGACGCTGGTTGAGAACCTGAAGCTCGCGGCGACCGAACTCGGCAAGCACGGCATCCGCCTCCTGATCGAGCCGATCAACCGCTTCGATATTCCGGGTTTCTATCTCAACACCGTCGAACAGGCGGCCTCGATCATCGCCGAGGTCGGAAGCGACAACCTCTTTATCCAGTACGACCTTTATCACCAGCAGCGCACGCAGGGAGAATTGGTCGGCACCTACAAGCGCTTCGCCGATCGCATCGCCCACATTCAGCTTGCCGACAATCCGGGCCGCAACGAACCCGGCACCGGCGAGATCAACTATCCCTTCGTCTTCGATGCACTGGAAGCGGCCGGCTACGACGGCTGGATCGGTTGCGAATACAAGCCGCTGACGACGACGGCCGAGGGGCTGGGCTGGCTTGGCGCTGAGCGCAAGCAGTCGGCAGACATCATCAAAATCAGGAGCTAAGCACGATGGCATCTATCGGTTTCATTGGACTGGGTATCATGGGCACGCCGATGGCGCGCCACCTGCAGGATGCCGGATATACGATCGTCACGTCGAAATTCGTCATCCCGCCGCGCCAGGAGCTCGTCGATAACGGCCTCGAATTCGTCGAGACGCCGAAGGCGCTCGCCGAGGCTGTCGATACGATTATCCTGATGCTGCCCGATACGCCGGAAGTGAAGGACGTTCTCTTCGGTGAAAACGGTGTCTTCTACGGCCTTGGCAAGGGCAAGCTCGTCATCGACATGAGCTCGATCTCGCCGATCGAAACGAAGGAATTCGCAAGAAGAGTCCGCGAAACGGGAGCCGAATACCTCGATGCTCCGGTTTCCGGCGGTGAGGTCGGGGCGAAGAACGCCTCGCTCAGCATCATGGCCGGCGGTTCGCAGGAATCCTTCGATCGTGCTCTGCCGCTCTTCAAGCTGATGGGCAAGAACATCACCCTCGTCGGCGATTGCGGCGACGGCCAGGTCACCAAGGTTGCCAACCAGATCATCGTTGCACTGACGATCGAGGCGGTCTCCGAGGCGCTGGTCTTCGCGTCCAAGGCCGGTGCCGATCCGGCGCGGGTGCGTGAAGCGCTGATGGGCGGTTTCGCTTCGTCGCGCATTCTCGAAGTCCATGGCGACCGGATGATCAAGCGCAGCTTCGATCCGGGCTTCCGCATCTCGCTGCACCAGAAGGATCTCAATCTGGCGCTGCAGGGCGCAAAGAGCCTCGGAATTTCGCTGCCGAACACGGCGGCCACGCAGGAGCTCTTCAACAATTGCGCCGCCAATGGCGACAGCGGGCTCGACCATTCCGGCCTCGTCCGGGCGCTCGAGCGCATGGCCAACCACCAGGTTGCGTAATTTCAATAGGTTCGAGCGTTTCACGGTTTCGAAGAAACTTTGAAATGTTCATCCGGGGCGGCGGTGGGGAGGCCGCCGCCCTTCATTTTCAGGGAGACATACGTGGCACCCATCGCCGACCCCCGCGCCTTTCTCGAAACGCTGTTTATCTCGGCCGTCGCCGCCGCAGATCCTGACCTCGTCATCGCCTCCAACCTGCCGGAGAGACCGAAGGGGCGGACCGTTGTGGTCGGGGCGGGGAAGGGCGCTGCGCAAATGGCGCGGGCCTTCGACAAGGCTTGGCGCGGTCCGCTGAGCGGCGCCGTCGTCACGCGCTACGGCTTCGGCGTTCATTGCGAACGCATCGAGGTGCTGGAAGCGGCCCATCCCGTGCCGGACGAAAGGGGGCTCCACGCCTCCAAACGCCTTCTCGCCGAGGTTCGCGGTCTGACGAAGGACGATCTCGTGGTGGCGTTGGTCTGCGGCGGCGGTTCCGCGCTCCTGCCGTCGCCGCCGCCAGGCCTGTCGCTGCAGGATGAAATCGTTGTCAACCGCGCTCTTCTCGCCTCCGGCGCCCCGATCAGCGCAATGAACTGCGTGCGCAAGCATCTGTCGACGATCAAGGGCGGCAGGCTGGCGGCAGCTGCCTATCCGGCGAAAGTCGTTTCGCTCGTCGTTTCCGACATCCCGGGGGATGATCCGGCGCTGGTCGCCTCCGGTCCGACGATTGCGGACGAGAGCACGCGCGGGGAGGCCTTGAGGATCGTCGAGCGCTGCGGGCTGTCGTTGCCGGAAAAGGTCATCGAGTGGCTTACGACAGATGCTGCCGACGCGCCGAAGCCGTCCGATCCGAGATTTCGCCGAAACGAAGTGCGCCTGATCGCCTCGGCGGCCGTCTCGCTGGAGGCGGCGGCCGCGCGTGCCCGCGAAGCCGGGATCGAGGCGATTATCCTCTCCGACGCGATTGAAGGCGAAGCGCGCGAAGTCGGGCGCGTCCACGCCGCGATCGCGCGCGAAGTTGCTCAGCGCAGCCGCCCGTTCGCCAAGCCGGTCGTCGTCCTCTCGGGTGGCGAGACAACCGTGACGATCAAGGGAAAGGGCAGGGGCGGCCGCAACAGCGAATTCCTCCTGTCGCTGGCGCTCGGCATAGACGGCATTCATGGCGTCTCGGCACTTGCCGCCGATACCGACGGCATCGATGGCTCGGAGGACAATGCCGGCGCTTTTGCCGACTGTACGACGATTGCCCGGCTTCAGGGGCAGCGGCTGGACCCGGCGGCGCTGCTTCAATGCAACGACAGCTGGACGGCTTTCGATGCACTCGGCGATATCTTCAAGCCGGGACCGACCGGAACCAATGTCAACGATTTCCGAGCGATCCTCGTGCAGTAATTTGGCGCTCAAACGCCTCGCCGCCGCCGAGCCTCGAGGGCACTGCCGGCGCTTATTCGGTGCTGATCGCGATGCGTTTGGACTTGTCCTGGCTCTGCTCCGTTTTCGGAAGCGTGATGCTCAGCACGCCGTTCTTGAACGTCGCTTTGACCTGACCTTCGTCGATGTCGTATGTGAGCGGAATACGCCGTTCGAAGCGGCCGTAGTAGCGTTCGGAGAACTGCTTCTCCTTGTCCTCGCTCTCGGCGCGCTTTTCGCCGCGTAGCGTCAGCACGCCCTCGGAGAGGGACAGCTCGATATCCTTTTCTTCGAGCCCGGGCAGTTCCGCAGTGACCTTGATCTCGTTATCGCGATCGGTGACTTCGACATTAGGCCAACCGAAGCCGAAGCCCGGCTGGTTCGAAAACGCAAACGGCATGCGTTGATCGAAATTGCGGAAGACGTCGTCGAACAGGCGGTTCATTTCCCGGTGAAGCATCAGGAATGGGTTGCGGTCGCTATCCCGATAGGATGTCGGCACATGCTCCGGGGCGCGGCCCCATGGAATGAGATCACGTACGTTCATTGTCAGCTCCTTTTTCTTTTATTGCCGTCTGCCGAAGCGCCGGTGATCACCGCGCTTCGGCGGTATTCGGCATAGGCGGTTGCCCCGCCACCTAGAGCGCCGTGCGTTCAAATGAACGCACAAAGGACGCTCTAGCACTTTGATTCTAGAGCATCTTATCCGCTTTCAGTGATTCCACTTGAAAGCGGGATGCTCTAGGCGGCCTGCTTGCCACCTCCGGTCTGCTCGCGGCCCTCCAACGGGGGTAGGGCCTTAGCCTGTTCAATCTCGATCCGGCGTGGCTTCATCTGCTCGGGCAACTCACGGACGAGATCGATTGCCAACAACCCATTGGCGAGGTTGGCACTTGTGACCTTCACATAGTCGGCCAGCTGGAAGCGGCGATCGAAATTGCGCCCGGCAATACCGCGATAGATGTAATCAGCGTTGTCTTCGCCGGCTTTTTCGCCGCGAACGACAAGCAATTGCGGTTCATGTGTGACGGTTATTTCGTCCGGCGCGAAGCCGGCGACTGACATGGTGATGCGATACTGGTTATCGCCGACGCGAAGGATGTCGTAGGGCGGCCAATTGTCGGTTGGTGCCAGGCGGCTCGCTGCGTCGAGCAGGTCGAAAACGTGGTCAAATCCCACGCTTGACCGAGACAGGGGCGAAAAGTCGAGTGTTGTTCTCATAGCCATATCCTCCTTGAAGCAACATGGACGATGAGGAGCAGCGTCGAAGAGGACGATGCCCCCCGACTGCGAACCCCAAAAGGCGGCTCGCAATTGCGATTTAGTGACTTCCGCAGCGGTTTCAAGGGGTTGTGCCGGCGATCGGGAGGCGAGGAAAGGTTATGGATGCAAGTCTTTGTAATATCGTGAAAAATTTCGACGCGCGCTCGGCTTGATTTTCCGGAATCGGGCCCAATATCTGTGTCAGCGATCCATTGATGGCGCGCGAAAGGAGGAATAAATGCTTCTCAATGAGATTCCCTGGACAACTCCCCTCACCGTACGTCTTTCAAGCGGCATCAAGCACACCTTCAATTCCGTATACGAAGCCCTGGACTTTCTTGAAAACGAGTGGCCGCTACGCAATGGCCGCCATTACGAACGTGCGGTACGCACCTGCCGCGGCGCGCTCAATCGAATGACGCCGGCCGCGATCGCCCGAGAGGCTTTCGTCGCCGCCTGCGTTGAAGCCGGAATGCCGATTGTGGCGACCGGCCATCCAGCGCATCAGCAGGTGGGTGAAGGCAATTCAACTCGGCGTGCGTGAGGAAACGCGAGTGCCGTCCACCGATTGAAAACGGATGATCGGTGGACGGATGCGAAGACGTCCGAAAACTGCCGCAGTTGACGCCGTCGATCCGCGAACGGCATTATTCAACGAAAACGCGAACGCTTGCAGCCCGCCCCACGGCATCAATAACCGTGAGAGTGGAGTAGCCGCCGCCGTCCGGCAGCCACTGGCTGATGCGGCGGCGGGTGACATCGGGCAGCGGCCGGCCATTGGCGAGCCATCGGAACGGCGCGCGACCGCCCTGCAGCTTGAGGGTCAACGGCGTCATCGTTTCACCGCCGCTCGCGCCAAGGTCGACGCGCGCGCCCTCAGGCGGAAAGACGATCTGAGGGGCCGGCTCGCGTGCCGATGCCGAAAGCAAGCCGCTCGCGGTCGTCGAAAAGCGCCGCTGGCTGATCGGCAGGTCGCCCTGAGCAATTCGAACGGCGCCGGGCGGGGCATCCGGCAGCGGCGTGATGGCGATCCCGGATTTGGCGAAAGCTTCGAACAGGATTGGTGCGGCGGCGCCGTAACCGGTCAGTCCAGGTACTGCGCCGTTGTCCGGCCGGCCAACCCACACGCCGAGTACGTACCGGCCGTCGAAGCCGACGGACCAGGCATCGCGATAGCCGTAGCTGGTACCGGTCTTGTAGGCGATGCCGCGCTGCCGGCTGTCGGCGGGCGGCAAAACGTCGGAGAGGATATCGGCGACATGCCAGGCGGCAACGGTCGAGAGCAGTGGCTCTCCGTCGATCAGGCCCGCCTTTCCCTCGATGCCGTCGCCGAGCCGCACCGGCCAGCCGCGATTGGCGAGGCCCGCGTAAAGCTGAACGAGGTCACGCAGGGTAATGCCGAGGCCGCCGAGGCCGATCGCAAGACCCGGTGCCTCATTGGGCGGCAGGGCGGGCTGCACCTCCGCCCGGCGGAAGCGCACCATCAGTCGCGCGGGTCCGACAGCATCGAGCAGACGGATCGCCGGCACGTTGAGAGAGAGCTGCAGCGCCTGCCGGATGGAGACGTCGCCCTGATAGCTCATGTCGAAGTTGCGCGGGCGATAGCCGAAGAAACCCGCCGGCCGGTCCTCGATGATGGTTTCCTGGGCGACCAGTCCCTCCTCGAAGGCAAGCCCGTAGATGAAGGGCTTTAGCGTCGAACCGGGCGATCGCATGACCCGCGTCATGTCGATCCAGCCGGCGCGGCTCGCGTCAAAGTAATCGGCCGATCCGACTTCGCCGACGATCCCGCCGCTCCGCACGTCGGCCATCACCATGGCGACGGAGACCTTTGGCCCGAGCTTTGCCGCCCCCTCGCGCGCAACGGCTTCGAGCCCGCGCTGAATGTCGCGACGCAGCGTCGTATGGTGCTGGAAGGTTGTTGGCTCCTTGCGAAGCGCCACTTCGGCGAGATGTGCCGCATAGGCCGGAAGCTGAAGGCGCCGCGTCGGTATGGCCGCCAACGCCGCCCGTTCCGCTTCGCCTTCGCCGATCACTTGGGAGACCGCGGCACGGCCGAGGACCCGTTTGCGCGCTGCTTCGGCGGCGGCCAGATTGCGGTCGGGACGACGCTTTTCCGGCAATTGCGGCAGCGCGACGAGAAGCGCCGCCTCGGCGACAGAGAGACGGCGCGGTTCCTTGCCGAACCAGGCGAGGCTTGCGGCGCGCACGCCTTCGAGATTGCCGCCGTACGGCGCATGGGTCAGGTAGAGGTCGAGGATTTCGTCCTTGCTGAGGCGCCGCTCGATCTGGATGGCGCGTGCGAGTTGCAGGAGCTTCGCCGGCAGCGTCCGCTCCCGGCGCGGCTCGATCAGCCTGGCCACCTGCATCGAGAGCGTCGATGCACCGGAAACGACGCGGCCGTTTGTGACGAACTGCAGTGCCGCACGGCCGAGCGCCAAGGGGTCGACACCGTGGTGCTCCCGAAAACGCTGGTCCTCATAGGCGACCAGCATCCTGAGAAAGCGCGGGTCGACATCGTCGACGGTCGTCTTCAGCCGCCACAGGCCATCCTTGGTCGCGAAAGCGCGTAGCAGACGCCCGTCCTTGTCGAGAACTTCGGCCGAGACGGCGCCGGCCGGCTCGATCGGCGGTGGAAATGCTTTGTCCGCCCATTCGAGGGCGACGATTGCGAGCGCGGCCATGACGAGCCCAATGGGCAAGGTGATCAGTAACGTCGTGTAACGACGCGGAAGGTGTCGGGAACGACCTGGATCGATTGTACTGGCTTTACCCCCCTCTGCCCTGCCGGGCATCTCCCCTACAAGGGGGGAGATCGGCAAGGTGCGGACTTCCGGCTTCCTATCCTCGATAAACTCAGCCTGACCGCCCGACGGGGCGTCGTCACTCCTCAGTTCTACCGCATCGAAGACAGTCGCTTCGGCGTATGATGCATCAGCCGTCGCGTGCGATGCGGAGGTGGCGCATGTCGGTGCATCCCTGTTCTCCCCCCTTGTGGGGGAGATGCCCGGCAGGGCAGAGGGGGGTGACGTCCAACCGATGCCTTTGCGACTCCCCACTATCCGTTCAAGTAGCTGCCAGAGCGTCATCGCGCGATCTACTGGGCTGCCAGCACCTCCATGCGCCCGGTGGCCGTGCGGGCCGAGAATTGCGGCCGGTACATGTCCTCCACGCTTGCCGCCGGATGATCATAGGTGCCCGGGGTTACCGCGCGTACGACATAGGCGAGCGTGATCTCCCGGTTGTCGCCGGTCGAGCGATCGAAGGCCGCCACGAAGCGATCGCTGCGGAACTCGGTGTGGGCGGCTTGTACCTCACCGATCCATTCGAAGTTCGTGAGTTGCGCACTGTCGACAAGGCTTGGATTGTCGATCTCGAAGCCGGCCGGCAGCAGATCGGTGATCAGCACGCGCGACGGCCAATCGTTGCTTTCGGTGACCTTGAGCACGACGACATAACGCTCGTTCTGCCGCGCTTCGCTGACATTGGCCTCGGCGCCGTCGAGCGTGTAGTAGGTGCGCTCGATCGTGAAGCCATCACCGCCGGCCGACAACGGCTGAGCCGGGGCCGCGACGGTCGTCACCACGGCGGAGACTGCGTCGGCGCCGTTGTTGCGAATGACGACCGGGTGCTCGATGAGCGCATCCCCGGTTATGCGTGCGGCGTAGCTGCCGGTGCGCGCCGCGCCGTTGATGTCGAGTTTCATATCCTCGTCGCCGCCCTGGATCGCGCGCGCTGCGAGCAACATCCAGGTCTGTTCCTGCGTGCTCGCATATTGCGCCTGCTGCCACTCCCGCGCGACGATCCTGGAAAGCTCCGGAATGATCGCCGGTACGGGACGGCTTTCGGCCGCGAGCGCCAATACCGCCGCATCGTCGCGCAGTGACGAGCCGTAGTCGGACCGGGCAAGGCTGACTTTGACGAGGCCGGCGCCGGTCGACATGTTCAAGGATGCCGCAAAGATATCCTGAGAGCGGGCCGCATCGCCATAGAGCGCCAGTGCCGCGGCGATATGCGCCTTGGCGAGCGGCGTCGGGAAATCGTCGAGCATCGTGTCGGCGTAATAGCGAAGGTCGCTGATCGCCGCCTTGCGATTGCGGGCGAGCACATAGAGCGCATAGGCGATCTCGTTGCCGCGGTCCTTGACGTTGGTCTCGTAGCTCAGCGCATTCTGGAGATTCTCGAGCGCCTGCACCATCGCCTGTTCGGGCACGTCATATTTCTGTTCGCGCGCCCGCGTCAGGAAATCACTCACATAGGCGTCGAGCCAGAGATCGCCGGAGCCCGGGCCCCAGAGGCCGAAGCTGCCGGAGGAGGACTGGTAGGCAAGCACGCGGTAGATCGCCTCCTGCACCCGCTTCGTCACCTCGCCGTCGTCGGCAAGGCCGGACTGCTTGGCGAGTTCGCTGAGATAGAGCAGAGGCAGGGCGCGACTCGTCGTCTGTTCCGCGCAGCCATAGGGATAGCGGTCGAGCGTCATCAGGAGCGCGGGAATATCGAAGGCGGCCGAGCGCGTGACGTTGAGACTGACGGACGCGCCCTGCAGCAGGCTGTCGGCAAGCAGTTGGTCGTCCACCGTCAGGCTGCTGCCGGCGGCGATGCTGACCACCTGCCGCTGGGTGACCGGCAATGCCGCCGGGCGGACCGGAACGTTCAACGCCTGCTCGATCGACAGGCCAGAGGCGTTGGAAAGTGCCACGGTGACGAGCCCGTTGCCGGGATATTGGCCCGTCAGCGGCAGCGTCACGGCGGTCTTGCCACCGGCGTCGAGATGCACGGTTTCGGCTGCGCCGGTCTGCTCCACGGCTACAGGGCCGTTGGTCGTCACCTGCAATTGATAGTCGCCGGCAGGTGCATCCGTGTTGGCAATGTCGAGCCTCAGTTCGGCGCGGTCTGCCGGGGCAAGGAACTTCGGCAGGCTTGCGGTCACCACGACCGGGTCGCGGATCACGACGTCCTTGGTCGCATGGCCGACACCGGATTTCGTCCAGGTGACGGCCATGACCCGCGCTGTGCCGTTGAACTGCGGGATATCGAAGCTGACCATCGCTTCGCCGTCTGCATCGAGCTTCACCGGTCCGGAGAAGAAGGCAACCAGCTTTTCGGTCGGCGGGCTGCCTTGCAGCGGCACTTGCCCGCCGTCGCCGCCGGTGCGCAACCGGCCCGTGGCGCCGAGCGAGCCGTCGATCAGGCGTCCGTAGAGGTCGCGGATCTCAAGGCCGAGCTGCCTTTGGCCGAAGTACCAGCCGTCGGGATCGGGTGCCTCGTAACGCGTGAGGTTCAGGATGCCGACATCGACAGCGGCGATCGTAACGTAAGCGTCCTCGTTCGCGCCCGCGCCGCGCACCTTGAGGTTGCCGTTGAGGGGCTGGCGCGGCTGCATCTTCTCCGGCGCGTCGAGCGTGACGGCGAGCTTGCGCTCCGCCGGATCGACGGCGAGCCACTTGATGCCGATCGCCCGCATCGGCATACGGCTCTCCTGGGCATCACCGGGGCGATAGAGCGTCGCGGTGACATAGGCACCGCCGCCCCACTCGGCGGTGACCGGCAATTCCACCTCGCCGCCGGTCTCGGCAATGGTCGCCGTCTTCATCGTGATCAGGCTTTCCGTACCGACCGTGACCAGCAATTCGCCGGCAAAGCGCGGTGAGACTTTGAGCCTCGCAGTCTCGCCGACCGCGTAGCTCTCCTTGTCGAGCGCGATCTCCAGCCCGTCCGGTGTTTCAGTCGAAGTTGCTTCGACATACCAGCCAGCATCGAACTCGACACTGGAGGCAGGTCCGTCGACCGCAGCCGTCTCGATCTCGAGGCGGTAGCGGCCCCAGCCGACCGGCACGGCGATCTCGCCACCGTCCGCAGCCACGTCGACAGTGCCGTTCGCCACCTGCTTCGTGGAGACGACTGGCTCGTATTTCCAGGCGCTCCCGTCCCGATACCATTGGTAATTGCGTTCGACGCTGATCAGCTTCCAGAGCAAGCCGGGTATCGGTATTTTCGTGCCGTCCTCCCCGACCGCAATCACGTGAAAGCGCCCGACCGAGTTTTCGGCAAGATCTCCGGAAAACTCCGGCTTGATGCCGACCATCGGCCCTTCGGGCTTGACCGGCAGCGTCAGCGAGCGTTCCACGGCGCGACCGCCGGCCTCTCGCATGCGCACGGTGACATTGGCGTTCAGCAACTGCGTCGTCGAGGGAACCTCGGTCAGATCGACGTCGAAAACAGCTTTGCCGTTCTGATCCAGCGGCTCCAGCGCCTCGAGCGGCAAGCGCGTGTCTTCGCTCGCCTCCTCGTCGGCAAGGCCGAAGAAGTAGCCCTTGAAGGCCGCGCTCTCGCGCGTCGGCTTGATCGCGACTTCACCCTCAAGCGTCAGTCCGGCAGCGGGCGCGCCATAGAGGAAGCGGCCTTCGACAGAGACGGGCACCGGCGTGCCCACAGTGATCTCGCTTGCCTCGCTCGTCAGGTCGAACTCGGTGCGGTCCGGCACGAAGTCGTCGACGAGGAATTGCTTCTCGCCGATCGCGGACCCTTTCGGATCCGCGAAGATCTGCATGGTCCAGGTCCCGCGCATCGCGTTTTCCGGAATCGGCAGGTCGAGCGTGTGGCCGCCGAGCTTGGCGCCATTGCTGACCATGCGCCGGTCCTCGACGCCATCCGGGCGCAGGAAGGCGAAGGTGAGCGGCAGGTTCTCGATCGCCGCGCCGTTCACGTCGCGGGCAAGCGCGGCCGCATGCACCGTCTCGCCGACGCGATAGATACCCCGTTCGGTCCAGGCGAAGAGGTCGATCGCGCCGGGTGCGGCGCGACCGGTGACGCCGCGATCGGAAAGATCGAAGCCGGCGCGGGTCATATCGAGAAAGACGTAATCCGCGTCGCTCGTCTTCGCGGTGATGACGGCAGGTGTCATGCTGGCCGTGCCGCGCATCAGGCCGGCGGCGAACGTCGCCTTGCCCTCCGCGTCGCTCGTCGCGGTGCCGAGAACTTCATTGTTCTTCGCAACGAGTTGCAGCTCGACGCCGTCGAGCGGCTTGGCGGTGGCGAGCGAGCGGGCAAAGACGGTGAGTCCATCCGTCCCGGCATAGGTCGAGATGCCGATATCGGAGACGACGAACCATTGGGTGGCGCGGGCGTCCCAATCCTGGCTAAGCCCGGTGCCCGAGACTGCCGTCAGCACATAGACGCCGGGTTTGCGTTGAGGCAGTGCTTCATCCACCGGGAAGCTGGTCACCACTTCCTTGTTGAGTTCTGTTTTGATGTCGATGCTGCCCTGCCAGACGAGTTCGCCGCTCTCTTCCTTGATGCGCTCTTCGCTGTAGCCATCGAGCTGGGTCAGGAACTGCGAACTGGTCAACAGGGAAGAGATGCCGCGGTCGCCGATGCGATAGAGCTTGAGCTTGGCGCTCTCGGTGTTGACGGAGACGATCGGAATGCCGCGCCGTGCGGTCGACGGCAGCACGAAGCTGTCGCCGGTGAAGCGCACCATTGGCGAGCGATCCTTGACATAGATGTCGAGACTGACGGGCGTTTCGATGACCTCGTCGACGGAGGAGGGCAGGCCCTGCCTCAGCACAAGCTTGTAGCGTTGCCCGTGCGACAGGCCCTCGACGCAAATCTCGTTTCCCTTGGCCTCGACCGCCTTGGGAGCCTTGCCATCGAGAGTGACGAACGAGGCGTAGTCCGTTCCGTTCTTGACGAGCTGCTCGGAGAACTGGACGCAGGCACGCGGGCTGGCGCTGTCGGCATCGATCGTATGGTCGGTGACGCGGAACCCCTGCCGCGCCCTGAGATCGAGGTAGGCCGTTTCGACCGTCTTCGCCTGCACGAGTTCGAGGCTCGCCTTGTAGGCGTTGAGGGCGGCGCGATAGTTCTCTGTGTTTTCGAGCGATTTGGCGAGAACGGCGAGCGCGTCTGCCCGGCTCTCGGTCGTGCGGGTCAGTTGATAGCCGTTGAGGGCGGCAAGCGCTGCCTGGCCGGCAATCTCAGTGTTGCCAGTGATCCGGTTGGCTGCACGCGCCGTCTCCAGCCACAATTCGCCGTCATCCAGCGTTACCGCCAGCGCACCGCGAAAGCCTTTCAGCGCATTCTCGATGTTGCCGGCTGTCAACTCGCTCCGGGCGGCTTCGATCAGACCGTTGACGCCGAAACCCTGTTGATCCTCTGTGAGCGCTAGGTTCGCCTTGACGTCACGCGCCTGCTGCAACAGATCGTCTGAGATGAAAGAGAGACGCGATGGCGCGCCGATATCGGGCTGGACGCTGCCCGTCTCGACGACTTTGCCGGCGATCGCCCCTTTGAAGGTGTTCAACTGATTGAAGTCGGATTTCAGGAAGCACCACCTCACCTTTGGATTGTAGGTGAAGGCGCGGCAGGCCTGGTCGGCGATGCAGGCGGTCTCGCACTGCCGAAGCGAGACATTCTGCTCGGTGCGAAGATCGAACCCGAAATAATCGCCGTCTTGCGTAATCTCGATTGTGCGGCTCGTTTCAGCCGCCGCAGCAGGTGAACTGAGGGAGGCGAGCGTGAGAAGAAGGGTGGAAAGGCCGACAAACGCGCGCATAGACATAAGTCCTCCCCGATGCTGCCCGTCTCGATGGAGCGTCACTTTGTCAACCTTCTCGCCGGCTTGTCAATCGCGCATGCGGCAAAGGCCCGCGGCAACTGTCGCTTGAGCGGTGCTGCAACCTGAGCGATTGATTGGGCGGGGCTCAGGGACAGGCTTATTCCGGCGCGAAGGCCTGCATCGAACCGGTGTAGGGTTTTGCAATCGGTGCGGCATAGGAACCGCGCTTGCTGGTCGTAAGGCCCTGCGCGACGAGCGCCTCAGCCTGCTTGACCGCCGCTGAGACGCCATCGACGACCGGGACGCCGTATTCGCGCTGCAGAAGCTGCGCTAGATCGGTCATGCCGGCGCAGCCAAGAACGATCGCTTCGGCTCTGTCCTTAGTAAGCGCCAACTCGATCTGGCGCCTGAGCTTGGCGAGCGCGCCCGAGTCCTTGTCCTCAAGATCGAGCACCGGAATATCGGCGGCACGAACCTTTGCGCGGCCGCCCATGCCATAGCGCACGACGAGGTTTTCGATAAGAACGCGGGAGCGCTCCAGCGTGGTGACGGCGGTGAAGCGTTGGGCCAGAAGCGCGGCCGTCATCAGGGCGGATTCGCAAAGCCCCAGCACGGGAATGTCGGCGAGGGTGCGCGCAGCCTCGAGCCCGGTGTCATCGAAACAGGCGATGATGGCGGCATCGGCGCCGGCTGCCTGCCCCGCGCGGATTTCGAGAAGCAGGCCCGGTACAGCAATCGCGCCGTCATAGTGCCCCTCGATCGAGGCGGGCCCGTTTCTGGAGGTTGCTGCGACGATTTCGGTCCCATGTCCGGCGACGGCGCGCGCTGCTTGCGCAGCCTTTTCCGTCATTGAGGCTGTGGTGTTCGGATTGACGATCAGAATGCGCATGGATGTCAGCTTATCTTTGCCTGCCGACGCCTGAGCACGAGGATGACGGCGAGAGCGACGAGGATGATGGTGAAGGAGAACAGCGTCGTGACCGTGCCGAGAGCATAGAGCACCGGCGTCGTCACATTGGTCGTCATGCCGTAGATTTCGAGTGGGAGCGTGTTGTAGGTGCCCGACGTCATCAGCGTGCGGGCAAACTCGTCATAAGAGAGGGTAAAGCCGAAGAGGCCGACGCCGACGAGGCTCGGCGCGATCATCGGCAGCACGACATGACGGAAGGTCTGCCATGGCGTTGCGCCGAGGTCGCGGGCGGCTTCCTCATAGGCGGGCGAGAAGCGGTTGAAGACGGCGAACATGATCAGCACGCCGAAGGGCAGCGTCCAGGTGAGGTGCGCGCCGAACCCGGAAGAATACCAAGCGGGCTTTAACCCGAACTGCTGGAAGACGACGCCGATGCCAAGCGAAATGATGATCGAGGGCACGACGAGACTCGCGACCGTCACGTAGAAGAGTGTCGTCGAGCCGCGGAAGCGGTGGCGGAAGGCGAGCCCCGCCAAGAGCGCCACGACGACGTTAACGACCATGACCATAAGTCCCAGCGTGAACGACCGGCGGAACGAGGCGCCGAAATCGCCGACAGCCTGCTTTTCGAAGAGGTTGTAGAACCAGTGCAGCGAAACGCCGTTCAGCGGAAAGGTGAGACCGCCGTCCGGCCCCTGGAAGGAGAGGATCAGGACCGCCGACAACGGTCCGTAAAGGAACAGCACGAACAGCGCAAAGAAGGCCGCCAGCACATAGAATTCCCAAGTCCGTCTTTCGTGGCTCATCTCAGAGCTCCTTCCTGATATCGACGACCCGGAGGATCGCGGCGACCATCAAAAGAACGACGATCAGCAGCACGACGGCGTTGGCGGCCGCCGCTGGATATTGAAGCAGCGACATCTGGTTCTTCATCATCAGCGCGACCGATGCGCTCTGCCCGCCGGACATGACCTGCACGGTGGAAAAATCCGCCATCACCAGCGTCACGACGAAGATCGAGCCGATCGCCATACCCGGCTTTGCCAGCGGCAGGATGACGTTCCAGAGGATCTGTGAGCCGCTCGCGCCGCAATCGCGCGCGGCTTCGATCAGCGAGCGATCGATGCGCATCAGCGTGTTGAAGATCGGCGTCACCATGAACAGCGTGTTGAGATGCACCATGGCGAGCACGACGGCAAAATCGGAGTAGAGCAGCCATTCGATCGGCTCAGGGACGATGCCGAGCTCGATCAATGTCGAGTTGACGAGGCCGTTGCGGCCGAGTACCGGGATCCAGGAGATCATCCGGATGATGTTGGAGGTGAGGAACGGCACGGTGCAAACGAGGAAGAGCACCATCTGCATCGTCGTCGTGCGGATGTGGAAGGCGAGGAAGTAGGCGACCCAGAAGCCGATCACGAGCGTCAGCGCCCAGGTGATCGCCGTGAATTTCAGCGTGTTGAGATAGGTCTTCCACGTCACCCACGAGCCAAGCGTGTCCGTATAGTTCATTGTCAGCAAATCCGGGTAGATGCCCGCGAAGTCGTAGTCCCAGAAACTGACGACGAAGATGGTCAGGATCGGCAGGATGAAGAAGAAGCCGAGGATCAGGAAGAGCGGCGTCGCCTGGAGATAAGCAATCAGCCATTGTGGTGCGGCGAGGAAGCGTGGTGCCTTGCCGGCCTTGATTTCTCCTGAGCTTGCGACGGCTGTCATACTCAATCCCTTTACAATTTTGCCTTGGAAACTGCCCCTCATCCGCCTGCCGGCACCTTCTCCCCGCTCGCGGGGAGAAAGGGACTTACGGCGCTGTCCTCGTCCTACCTTTTCCCTCGCGAAGAGAAAGTGCGGGAGCCGCGCCCCTCGTCCCCTCTCCCCGCGTGCGGCGAGAGGGCAAGGGTGAGGGGCAATCGCCTCCGATAAGAGGCGATCGCTTAACGTGAGGCCAAATCTCCTCTACGCCGCGATGAACTCGTTCCAGCGGCGGACCATGTAGCGGTCCTCGTCCATCACGGAGTTCCAGCACGCGACCTTGCCCATACGTTCCTCGAACGAGCCGCCGTCGCGGACGGCACCGGCCTTTTCCATGACCTTGCCCTCCGGAGAGAGGATGTCGCCCTTTGCCGGCTTGCCCTCGACCCAGAAGCCCCACTCGTCCTCGGACATGTGCGCTTTGGCCGTCTCCATGGCGGCGGAGTAGTAACCCTGGCGGTTGAGATAGGCCCCGACCCAGCCGGAGAGATACCAATTGATGTATTCGTAAGCGGCGTCGAGCTGGGCGCCCTGCAGGTGGGCGGCAAGACCGAGCCCGCCGCCCCAGGCGCGATAGCCCTCTTTCAGCGGCTGGTATTTGCAGGCGATCCCCTTGGAGCGGACGGCGGCGACGGCCGGCGACCACATGGACTGGATGACGACTTCGCCCGAAGCCATCAGGTTGACGCTCTCGTCGAAGGACTTCCAGAAGGCACGGAACTGGCCATCCTGCTTGGCCTTGATGAGGAAATCGATGGTCTGGTCGATTTCATCCGTTGTCATGTTGCCCTTGTCGGCATATTTGATCTTGCCCATGGCCTCCATGATCATGGCGGCGTCCATAATGCCGATCGAAGGGATGTTGAGGAGCGCCGTCTTGCCTTTGAAGGCGGGATCCATGATGTCGGCCCAGGTCGTGATCTCGCGACCGACGAGATCCGGACGGATGCCGAGGGTGTCGGCATTGTAGATGGTCGGGATGAGGGTCATCCATTGCGTCGGCGCCTTGGCGAAGGTCTTGGAGTCCTGCGCTTCGACGAAGCCGACGGTGTGCGGCGCGGTGCCCTGGGCGATTACGCTGTCCGGCTTCAGCTTGCCGTTGATGAAGAGCGGCACGATCTTGTCGTAATATTTGATCTTGGTGACATCCATCGGCTGCATGACGCCAGCCGGGAAGACCTTCTTGGCGATCCAGTATTCGATGTCGGCGATGTCGTAGGAGTCCGGCTGGGTGACGGCGCGCTGGGCGGCGGCGTCGGAGTCGGTCGCCGTCATTTCCAGCGTGATGCCAAGGTCCTGTTTGCACTTCTCGGCGATCGCGTTGATGTTCGAAACGCCGGTACCGAACTGGCGGAGCGTGATCGGGTTCTGCGCCCAGATGGTCGGGAATCCGGTGATAACGCCGGATCCGGCGATGGCGCCAACGGCGGCAGCGCCCGTCTTAAGCAGCGAGCGTCGGGAGATGCCCTTTTGGGCTTTCAGTGTCTTGGCTTCGGTTGTCATACGCAGTTCCCCTTCTTGGTGGTTGGTGGTTGTTTGTGAGCAAGGCGCGGGCGAAAACGCATCGCGCGTTTCCTCTTCTCGCTATGCCGAAAGACGGCCGAGAGGGATCACGTCCTCCAAGGCCCAGCTCAAGGACACCGCTTCGCCCACGGAGACCGGTTTCCTGAAGTAGTCCGCGTCGGAGAGGATCACGGTGAAGTCGTCGCTGCCGGCGCCGATCACGGTGATCCTCACGGAAGCGCCGCGATACTCGACATTCGAGACGACACCTTGGAGGCCCAGTGATCTTTCCGAGGCCGGTTCGAGACGCACGCGATCGGTGCGGATGCCGATGTCGATCGGCTTGCCGACCTCCTGCGCGATATCGCGTACGGCAAAGGTCTGGCCTTCGGGCACCTGCAGCGTCACTATGCCGTCCCCGATCGCCGTGATGCGGCCGGAAAGCACGTTATGGTCGCCCATGAAGCGGGCAACGAAGGCGGTTGCCGGCTTTTCGAAAACGGTGCGTGGCTTGGCCGCCTGCTCGATGCGGCCGTTGTTCATGATGACGATCAGGTCGGCCAGCGCCATCGCCTCTTCCTGGCTGTGCGTCACATGGACGAAGGTGATACCGAGCGTCTTTTGCAGCTTCTTCAACTCTGCCCGCATCCGGATCTTCAGGAAGGGATCGAGCGCGGAGAGCGGCTCGTCGAGCAGCAGCGCCTCCGGATCTGTGATGAGCGCCCGGGCAAGCGCCACGCGCTGCTGCTGGCCGCCGGAAAGCTGCGCCGGGCGACGCGTCGAATAGGCCTCCATCTGCATGAGCTTCAGCATTTCCAGCGCCTTCGCCCGGCGCTCATCCCTTTCTATGCCCTTCATCTTCAGGCTGAAGGCCACGTTGTCGACGAGATCGAGATGAGGGAACAGCGCGTAGGACTGGAACATCATCGCCGTGCCGCGTTTCGCCGGCGGAAAATCCGTGACCACGGTATTGCCGAGACGAATGTCGCCGGACGAAATGCTCTCGTGACCGGCAATCATGCGCAGCGTCGATGTCTTGCCGCAGCCGGAGGGTCCGAGAAAGCAGCAATAGCTGCCGGCGGGAATCTTTAGGCTGATCGAATGGACGGCGGTGGTCGATCCGTAGATCTTGGAAACGGAGGCAATATCGATCTCTGCCGCTTTTGACATGGCGTTTTCTCCTTGCGACAGGAGAGAAGCATCAAGCGTGCCAGTTTGCTAAAAAGCCTGATATCCATGGCCACGTTTTCGGATGCCGCGATCGGCCGGCGGGTTTGGCCTGAGCGGTTGCACATTTTGTAGGCGGTCGTCGGCAAAGACTGCCAATATTGTATACAATTGAAAGCCGAGTTGAGCACAATTAATGATTCACTTCCGGCGTGCGCCGCGTTAGAGTGTCAACATTGTTCGGATTCCCAGCCCCATGACCTCAGCCACTCTTGCCCCGGCAGAAAACGCCATCGACACCGGCGCCCAGCATATCCGTGACGTGATCCGCGAGGCGATCGTCGAGCGGCGGTTGGCGCCCGGAACGAAGCTTTCCGAAAACGACGTCGGCGGCCTTTTCAACGTCAGCCGCACGGTCGTGCGCGCCGCGCTCCAGGCCCTTTCCTACGAAGGGCTCGTGACGGTCGAAAAGAACCGCGGCGCCTTCGTCGCCTACCCCTCGGTTGCTGAGGCGCAGCAGATATTCGCGACGCGCCGACTTATCGAGCCGGGCCTTTTACGCGAGGCGGCCCGTCATCTGGAGAAGCGACATATCAAGGAGTTGCGTGCGCTGCTTGCCGCAGAGGAGCGGCTAACCAATGAGCGTGGCCAGTCGGCGCGCCGGGCGGAGATCAAGGCCTCCGGCGACGTTCACCTGGCGCTCGCGGCGATCACCGGAAATGCCATTCTCCAGCGTTTTATGGACGAACTCATTGCGCGTTCCTCGCTGGTGATTGCGCTTTACGGCCAGTCGGTGGTCTCAAGCTGCGGTCATGCCGAGCATCAGCAGATCATCGACGCCTTAGAGAAAGGAGATGTCGAGGCCGCCTGCAGGCTGATGCTAGAACATATCGATCACATCGAAGCCGACCTCGATCTCCGAGCGAAGAAAAGTGGTGACCTGAAAGACGTGCTGAGCCTCTAGGGCCGCATCCAGGTGACCGATTGGAAGGCCGCTTGCCGATGTGATGGATTCTGTGATAATTCTCACAATAAAATTTCTAGCGAGCTCCCGCTCACATGCTGGATTGCGAGAACCGGGATCGATGACCAGTCGCAAGTCGACACGTATCACGACCTTGACCGACGCGCTTTCGGCGCGCCGCGTGCTTCATCTGAAAGAGGCCGCCGCGCTGCTTGGCGTATCGGAAATGACGGTGCGCCGCGACGTTGCCGACAATCCCGGGCTTTTCGGCTATCTCGGGGGGCACATCGTTCCCGCGGCCGATATCGAAAGCGACATTCCCTATGAGCTTGCGCGCGCGGCTGACAGCCATGCGGCCGCCAAGCGCGAGGCCTGCGTCCATGCCGCACGGTATATTCGTCCCGATGAGACGATCTTCATCGACTGCGGCACGACGCTTGAATACCTCGTCGATCTGATTCCGGAAGATTATTCAATAACGGCAGTCTGTTATTCGTTGAACGTGGCCGACCGCCTGACCCGGAAACCCAATGTGCGGATCGTCATGCTGGGTGGTCTTTTTCATCCGTCGTCGGCATCCTTTTCAGGCGATTCCGGCCTGGAGACGCTTGATCGGCTTGGTATCAACGTCGCGTTTCTCTCCGCCGCCGGGATCGACCGACAGCGGGGCGCGACCTGCGTCCATTTCCACGAGGTGTCGATCAAGCAGAAGGTGATCTCGCTCGCTCGGGAAAATTACCTCGTCGTCGATCGCAGCAAGATCGGCAAGCTGAAGCCGGCCTTTTTCGCGCCCACGGGCGCCTTTCGGGCGGTGATCACGGAAGATGGCGAGACGGCGGTCGGATAGGCGCTTCGCGCTTTGCTTGACAGATCGGCGCTTTGGTGGAATTCTAACATAAATAGATAAAAAGATAACAACATCGCCAAGGCGGACAAAAGCTGCGAAGATGCGCGCCCGAGGGCGACATCGGCGATACGAGGAGTAGTCGTTTGGAAGACCTTGCTGTGAAGAGCACGGCGGCGGCATCCGCTAAGATCGTCGGTGCGGGTCACAATTGGCCGCGCAATGATGGCATCGAGCTCGACCTTTCGTGGGTGGTCGATCAGCGTGTCAATCTGTCGGCGGCCGAACGGCGTGTTGCGACACTGCCGGGGCGGCGTACGGTCAAGAAGGACGCCCAGGCCGCCTGGCTGCTGAAGGCGGTGACCTGCATCGATCTTACCACGCTCAATGGCGACGACACGACCGAGCGCGTCAGGCGGCTATGCGCCAAGGCGCGCCAGCCAGTGCGACAGGACATTCTCGATGCGCTCGGCATGGGCGATCGCGGCATCACGACCGGTGCCGTCTGCGTCTATCATCGCTTCGTTTCGACGGCGGTAGATGCGCTTGAAGGTTCAGGTATTCCGGTTGCCGCCGTCTCCACCGGCTTTCCGGCGGGTCTCGTGCCGCACGACGTGAAGTTGAAGGAGATCGAGGCCTCCGTCGCCGATGGCGCGCGGGAGATCGATATCGTCATCACGCGCGAGCATGTGCTGACCGGCAATTGGCAGGCGCTCTACGACGAGATGCGCGATTTCCGCGCGGCTTGCGGAGACGCTCATGTCAAGGCGATCCTCGCGACCGGCGATCTCAAGACCCTGCGCAATGTGGCGCGCGCATCGCTCGTCTGCATGATGGCCGGCGCCGACTTCATCAAGACCTCGACGGGCAAGGAGGGTGTCAACGCGACGCTGCTCGTAACGCTCGTCATGCTGAGAATGATCCGGGCCTATCAGGAGCGCACCGGGCTCAAGGTCGGCTACAAGCCGGCCGGCGGCATCTCGGCGGCGAAAGATGTGCTGAACTATCAATTCCTCATGAAGGACGAACTTGGCCGTGAATGGCTGGAACCCGATCTCTTCCGCATCGGGGCATCGAGCCTGCTTGCCGATATCGAACGCCAGCTCGAGCATCATGTCAGCGGCGCCTACTCGGCCCTCAACAGACACCCGATAGGATAATCCTGATGACGGTTGCCAGGTATTTTGACGAAATGTCCTATGGTCCCGCACCTGAGGCCGACACCGAGGCGCGTGCATGGCTCGCGCGCCACAAGGGCGTGTTCGGCCACTTCATCAACGGCGCCTTCGTCGCTTCGGCGTCTGGAAAGACGTTCGATACCTACGAGCCTGCGACCGGGGCCTTGCTCGCCAAGATCGCGCTCGGCGGCCGCGAGGACGTCAACAGCGCGGTTGGCGCCGCCCGCAAGGCGCAGGGCGCATGGGCGAAGTTGCCCGGCCATGCGCGTGCGCGTCACCTCTACGCGCTGGCCCGCATGATCCAGCGCCACGCGCGTCTGATCGCAGTGGTCGAAGCGATCGACAACGGCAAGCCGATCCGCGAGACGCGCGACATCGACATTCCGCTTGCCGCCCGTCACTTCTACCACCATGCCGGCTGGGCGCAGCTCCAGGAGACCGAGTTCGCCGATCAGGTGCCGGTCGGCGTCGTCGGTCAGGTCATCCCGTGGAACTTTCCCTTCCTGATGCTGGCCTGGAAGGTCGCGCCGGCGCTGGCGCTCGGCAACACGGTCATCCTGAAGCCGGCCGAATTCACGCCGTTGACGGCGCTTCTCTTCGCCGATCTCGCCGCCGCGGCCGGGTTGCCGCCGGGCGTCTTGAATGTAGTGACGGGCGAGGGAGAAACCGGCGCGCTGATCGTCGAGCATGAGGATATCGACAAGATCGCCTTTACCGGTTCGACCGAGGTTGGCCGCCTCATCCGCGAGAAGACCGCCGGAACCGGCAAGTCGCTGACGCTGGAACTCGGCGGCAAGTCACCCTTCATCATCTTTGATGATGCCGATATCGACGGGGCGGTCGAAGGCGTCGTCGATGCCATCTGGTTCAATCAGGGCCAGGTCTGCTGTGCAGGTTCGCGCCTCCTCGTCCAGGAGGGCATCGCCCCGCTTTTTTATGAGCGCCTGACGCGACGCATGGGAACGCTTCGCGTCGGCCAACCGCTGGACAAGGCGATCGATATGGCGGCAATCGTGGCGCCGGTGCAGTTGCAGCGGATTGAAAGCCTTGTCGCCCAGGGTGTGACCGAGGGCGCGTCGCTGCACCAGCCCAAGATCGACCTGCCGAAGGGCGGCAGCTTCTATCCGCCGACGCTGCTCACGAACGTTCAGCCGACCTCGATCGTCGCCACCGAGGAAATCTTCGGTCCGGTGGCGGTTTCCATGACCTTCCGCACGCCGGAAGAGGCGATCCAGCTCGCCAATCATACGCGCTACGGCCTTGCCGCCAGCGTCTGGAGTGAAACGATCGGGCTCGCTTTGCATGTGGCCGCGAAGCTTGCGTCCGGCGTCGTCTGGGTCAATGCCACCAATCTCTTTGACGCGGCGGCCGGCTTCGGAGGAAAACGCGAGTCCGGCTTCGGTCGTGAGGGCGGGCGCGAGGGCTGCTACGAATATCTGAAGCCGAAGGCCTGGGTTGGGCGCAAGCTCCGGTCCGTTCCGGCCGCGCCGATCGTGAAAGCGGCCGCGGGCGACTTCTCCATGCCGGCGCTCGACCGCACCGCAAAGCTCTTCATCGGCGGCAAGCAGGCGCGGCCGGATGGAAACTATTCGCGGCCGGTGCTTTCCTCCAAGGGCAAGGTGATCGGCGAGGTCGGCGAAGGCAACCGCAAGGACATCCGCAACGCCGTCGTCGCAGCGCAGGCTGCATCGGCCTGGTCTTCTGCAACGACCCATAACCGTGCGCAGATCCTTTATTACATCGCCGAAAACCTAAGCGGCCGCGCGGCGGAATTTGCCGATCGCATCGCCGCCATGACCGGCGCCTCGGCAGCCGGTGCGAGGGCCGAGGTGGACGCTGCGATCGCGCGTCTTTTCACCTATGGCGCCTGGGCGGACAAATACGAGGGCGTCGTGCACCAGCCGCCGCTGCGCGGCGTTGCGCTGGCGATGCCGGAGCCGCAGGGCGTCGTCGGCGCCATCTGCCCGCCCGAGGCACCGCTGCTTGGGCTTGTCAGCCTCGTGGCGCCGTTGATCGCCGTCGGCAACCGCGTCATCGCCGTTCCGAGTGAGCAGCATCCGCTGGCGGCAACGGATTTCTATTCCGTGCTTGAAACCTCCGATGTGCCGGCTGGCGTCATCAATATCGTCACCGGATCGGCGGTCGAACTCGCCAAGACGCTTGCCGCCCACAACGACGTCGATGCGCTCTGGGCTTTCGGCTCACCGGAACTCTCGGCGCTGGTCGAGAAGCTCTCCGTCGGCAACCTGAAGCGCACGTTTGTCGACTACGGCAAGGCGATCGACTGGATGGACCGGACGGCTGCCGAGGGCCCGGCTTTCCTGCGCCGTGCCGTCGACGTCAAGAACATCTGGATCCCCTACGGCGAGTAGGAGGGTCCAGCATCTTTTTGGGCGGGGGCACGGCCGGAAGAGCGGGGAAATCCGAACAACCTTGTTGACGCCCGGCGTTGGAATGGGCCTGATGCGGCCGTACGCCGCCGGAAGCCCCGGCGATGGGTGCCTGTAGGGCCGCGCGTCCGATCGGACGTGCAAGGTTGCCGCAGCACGTTGAATTGCAGCATGGTTCTGTCGTTAGATCGGTCAAGGAATCATGCAGGGGAGGACAGGAATGCTCAGGAATATCGACCCGGCTCTCAATGCCGACGTGCTGCACGCGCTGCGCTCGATGGGTCACGGTGACACGCTGGTCATCTCGGACACCAATTTCCCATCCGATGCGATCGCGCGTCAGACGACGCTCGGGAAACTGCTGCACATCGACAACGTCTCCGCCGCGCGCGCCGTAAAGGCGGTGCTCTCGGTCCTTCCGCTTGACACACCGCTGCAGCCCTCGGCCGGTCGTATGGAAGTCATGGGCGCACCGGACGAGCTTCCGGCGGTACAGCGGGAGGTCCAGGCCGAAATCGATCGCGCCGAGGGCAAGCCGGCGCCGATGTACGGCATCGAGCGCTTCGCCTTCTACGAAGAGGCGAAGAAGGCCTATTGCGTCATCACCACGGGCGAGACGCGTTTCTACGGCTGCTTCCTCTTCACCAAGGGCGTCATTCCGCCGGAAGCCGCCTGATTCGTCGGCGCGACGTTAGACCGGACAACAAAGGCGGGGGATCGCGGTCGTAAACCGCGCCGCGACCCAATCAAGTTTGGAGAGCGACCGAGCGCTCTTTGCTTCGCAGCCTTTCGCGTGGCCGCGAGAAAGGCGAGCTTCGCCGGCCTCGCGATGAGCTTCGAAAGCGCGACCGGAACAAAGTGCAGGAGAAGTCGCCGATCGTGATCATGTTCCAGGCGGCGACCCAGGTGGCGATGAAGAATAATGTCGCGGGCAACGTCAACGGCGCCACATCCGACTTCGTCTCCTACCGCTTGGTGAAGAAGAACTGAGCGATCCACGTCCATTTCTTCGGGGAGCAAATTGCGCCGTGGGCCTGATAAGCCCCCGCGGCGTTGTTGCAGGAGCAGAGCGTTGCCTCGATATTGCGCCGGTCGCGTGCGCAGCGGGAAGGAATAATGAATGGCTGAGTTGAAGGTAAGGACGAGGGAGACGGGCGCGACCGCCGTCGTCGGGCGCACGGGCTTCCCGCACGTGAAATCGGTCACCGGCGGCGAACTCGATATCGTCACCAGCCCGTCACAACCGGGCTATGGCCCGCTCGATCTTCTCTATGCTTCGCTTGCGAGCTGTCTGGTGCTGAGCGCCCGCATTGCCGCGAGCCGCTTCGGTGTACTCGACAGATTGACGGAGGTCTCCGCAAAGGTCACCGGCGAGAAGGCCTACGACGAGCCGTCGCGTGTCGCACGCTTCGACATCGAGTTCTCCATCAAAGGCGATTTCGACGACACCGTTCGCCATGCGATCGCGGAGGCGGCCGAGGCGGAGATCTGCACGATCAGCAATACCTTGCGCGGCAATCCGGATTTCGCAACCAGGGTATATGGCTAGCACATCGGCCCGAAAATCGGACCCGATTTTCGGAAAGCACGATGCGTCGAATCAAAGAGTTACAGCGTCGTTTGTGCGTCCTAATGGACGCACGGCGCTGTAATGCGTGTCACCCAAGGGTTCCAGAGGGATAGCAACCGCCGCTGCTTTGTGCTCGCATCCGCGCCTGGCAGCTGAGTGTACCTGCGGTCGTGGAACCTTCTACTATCAAGCGACGTTTGTAATTGCTCGCTCGCGATTCCGCCGTTTTGAGGTTGGCGGCCGCCGGCTCCGCCGGAAGAGGTCGAGCAGTGATCTTCGGAGGTTGTCGAGCGCTTCACCGGACACCTCTACCGGCTCCGCGCCATCCGGCTGGATGTGACGCGAAGTTTTGACGCCCGCCGCTTCCGTATTGAGGAGGCAGCGTCCATGACTTGGAATGAAAGTCACACTTCAACGACGGCGCAAGGAGCCGTATCGACGCCGGAATTGGCGCGTCCTGCTGGCAATCCCCGCAGCACGCTGCAGATCGCCGGCCATCCGATCCACCCGATGCTCATTCCGTTTCCGGTCGTCTTCGTGGTGACGACGCTGTTCTGCGATCTCGCCTTCTGGCAGACGGGCTCGTCATCATGGTCAGCCGCGGCGCTGTGGCTCCTCGGCGGCGCGCTGGTCTTCGGCGCATTGGCAGCGGTCGCCGGTCTGACGGATTTCCTGGGCGAGCCTCTCATCCGGAGACTGACGGATGCCTGGTATCACTTCATCGGCAACGCGGTAGCAATCGTCGTGACGGCGGTGAACTTCTATCTGCGCTATTCAAATGGCGACCAGGCCGTGATACCGGAAGGACTGCTGCTTTCGCTCATCGTCGTCGGAATTTTCCTGTTCACCGGCTGGAAAGGCTGGGAGCTGGTCTATCGCCACCGAGTCGGCGTCTCCGACGAGCTTTAGCTCAGCCGCAGGGACGCACATCTGAAGCTGCAGAGCCCCGGCAGGGCCGGGCTGAGATTCTGTTCATCAAAACACTTTAGACGCAAACTTGCTAGCGTCGAGCGCGATTCTCTGATCGACTGCAGCGGTCATCAGTGAAAACCGTCGAAGCTCAGGTGCCGAACGAATGCCGCAGCCACGCTCCGTCTATAATTTCAACAGGATCATCGCCCGTACTCCTTCGCGCTCGGTCGTCAACGGCTTGCGCGCCGAAGATCGCGGTAACCCGACCTATGAGGGGGTCAAGGCCGAGCATGACGCCTATCTTCAGGCGATGCAGAAAGCCGGCGTTGAGGTTGCCGTCCTTCCGGCGCTCGAAGCCTTTCCGGACGCGATCTTCGTCGAGGACCCGGCACTCGTCTTCACCGAAGGGGCGATCCTGCTCAGGCCGGGCGCGGCGACACGCGTGAAGGAAGTCGAGGAAATCGCGCCGACGCTGCGCGATGCGTTCGAGACGGTTCTTGAACTACCGGGCACGGGCTATGCCGATGGCGGCGACGTGCTGACGACAGGTGAAAGCGTAATGATTGGTCTCTCGGCCCGCACAGACAAGGCAGGCGCCGAAGCGCTTCAGAGCTGTCTCGACAGGCTCGGCCGCAAGAGTGAGATCGTCGCGACGCCCGAGGGCGTTCTCCACTTCAAGACGGATTGCTCGCTGCTCGACGACGAAACCGTGCTTTCCACCAACCGCCTGGCGCGGTCGGGCGTCTTCGGGAAATTCAAGCAGGTGATCATTCCGGAGGGCGAGGAGGCGGCCGCCAATGCGCTCCGGGTCAATGACGTCGTCATGGTCGGCGCCGACTTCCCGCGCACGATCGAGATGCTCGACAGGGCTGGCTTCAAGGTCGTGCCGCTGAAGACCACGGAAATCGGCAAGATCGATGCCGGGCTCTCCTGCATGTCGCTGCGTTGGTTCAGCTGCGGAAAAGGTGGGTGAATAGGTGCCGCATGGCAACGGACGATACCAGATCGTCGCGGGCGCCCTGGCCTGCTCTGCTTAATTGTTTGGGTGCGGCCAATCTGCTATTATTTTAGGCGTGGCTAATGCGGCTCGGGACAGCCGCCGGCCGATACAATGACAACGATGAATGCGATCCGGGAGAATGGCCATGAAAAGGCTTCTAACGGCCGCTGCTCTGTTGGCAGCAAGCAGCTTGGTTGCAATGCAAGGCGTAGCCGCCGACGCAGCCGTCGACGACGCTGCGCTGATCAAAAGCGCCGAATCCGCTGCGCCCGCTGCGGTAGCAAGGGGCGCTGCCATCCACGTTATGGACGAGAAGGGCAGTATGCGCACGTTGAGGGAGGGCACGAACGGCTTCTGGTGCATGCCGGACAATCCGGTCACGCCAGGCCCGGACCCGATGTGCGGCGATGCCAATGCCATGGAATGGGCGACGGCATGGATGCAGAAAAAGGAGCCGCCAAAAGGGAAGGTAGGCTTCATGTATATGCTGGCCGGCGGCACCGACGGAAGCAATACCGATCCTTACGCGACAAAACCTGAAGAGGGTAACAACTGGGTGGAAACCGGCCCGCATGTCATGATCGTCAACGCGACGGACATGATGCAGGGCTATCCGACGGACCCTAAGCCCGACACCTCCCGGCCGTATGTGATGTGGGCAGGCACTCCTTACGCCCACCTTATGGTACCGGTGAAATAGCGAGAGTGGAAAAGCTCTGGGCGCGAACGGTTGTTCGCGCAAATTGCGGCAACGACAGCTGAGATGCTTTTGTTCGCGAAGGCACTCGTTTTGGTTTGTGCTGCGCGCGCCCCACGCCTCTATCCGTACGAACGTGATCGTCGCGGGGCCGGTCACGACCGACTGGATCAGGGTGCGGCAACGTTTCGACAGTAGTTAGGCACGCCCGGACCGAGCCGAAATCACGGGACAAGCCGATGCGTGGTCCGTTTAATTGCGAACCTTGAGGGGCACCATGAACGCAGTCATGCGCAGAGCCACGTATGGAAGAATTCCTACTGTTCGCGGCGGTCGGCCGCGATACGTGATTGGCACGGTCAATGCGGCCGAGTTCCTGATTGCACTTCGGTGTGGCTGAGCTTCCTCGCCACCATGTAACCGGCCACTGGGAGCAAACCGGCGAAATCGGCGATTACCTGACATCTGTTGGCGGGCTGATCGTCGGAGGTGTTCCGGCGGCGCCGCCGGCGGGATGGGTGATCAAGACATTGCAGGAGAAGACACTCCTGCGGCTTGTCGGATCCCTGATCACGCTTTTGGCCGGCTACCAGACGCTCGAACTGACAGACGTGCTCTGAGGGACTCGGTAAGGACAATCCTGGCATTACTTCGCAGGAGTAAGTTCCCCGAACACCGTCGGGATCAGTTCCGACACGGTCGGGTGGATGTGCACGGCGCGGGTGATCGTCGTATAGGGCTTCTTCGCATACATGACGTCGAGGATGCTCTGAATCGCTTCGTCTCCGCCGGTGCCGAGGATCGATGCGCCGAGGATTTCCTGCGTGTCCGCGTCGACGATCACCTTCATGAAGCCCTGCGTCTCGCCCTTCTCGACGGCACGCCCCACCCTCGTCATCGGCCGTGTGCCGATCAGCAGCTTGCGGCCGCTGTTGCGGGCTTCGCTCTCGGTCATGCCCGCGCGCCCGAGCGGTGGGTCGATGTAGAGCGCGTAAGTCGGGATACGGTCGGTCACCCGGCGCGGATCGTTGTCGAGGAGATTGGCGGCGACGATCTCGAAATCGTTGTAGGCGGTGTGGGTGAAGGCGCCGCGGCCGTTGCAGTCGCCCATCGCGAAGATATGTGGAACGCTGGATCGCAGGAAATCGTCGACCTCGATATTGCCCCGCGGGTCGGTCTTCACGCCAGCCTTGTCGAGCCCGAGATCGTCCGTATTCGGCCGGCGGCCGGTGGCGAGCAGCACATGCGAGCCGATGACTTCCGGCGCTCCTGACGTGCAATCGACGCCGGCGGCGACGCCGTCTTTATGCTTGGCGAAGCGGATGCATTCGGCATTGAGGCGGACATGGATGCCTTCCTTTTCGAGAATGTCGCGGATCGTATCGGAGACGTCCGGATCTTCCCGCCCGATCAGGCGCGGCGCTTTCTCGATGACGGTCACCTCGGAACCGAAACGCCGGAACATCTGAGCAAATTCGAGCCCGATATAGCTGCCGCCGATGATGACGAGGTGCTCCGGGAGTTCGCTGAGGTCCATCATCGAGGTGTTGGTGAGATAGGGAACCTCGTCGACGCCAGGAAAATCAGGGACCGCTGCACGGCCGCCGGTGTTGAGAAAAATCTGGTCGCCGGAAATCAGCTCATCACCGACGCGGATGTCGGTCGGGCTTTCGAAGCGTGCATGGCCTTCGATGACTGTGCAGTTGTCCATGCCCTTGAGCCAGCTTTCCACGCCCGAACGAGCATCGAGCCGAACCTTCTCCTTGCGTGCCATGACGCGGGCGAAGTCGACGGAGATCGCGCCGGTCATCATGCCGTATTCGGCGCCGCGACGCGCGGTGTGGATCGCATAGGCGCTGGCCACCATCGCCTTGGTCGGCATGCAGCCGGTGTTGACGCAGGTGCCGCCGAAAAGCTTGCGCTCGATGAGCGCAACGGTCTTGCCGGCAGCCGTCAGCCGCCCGGCAAGCGATGGTCCGGCCTGGCCGGCGCCGATGATGATTGCGTCGAAGTGCTTGCTCATGACACGGAGGACACCACCCGGAAGGTTAGCAGAATTGCGATCAGAGCTTGGAGAAGGGCAATTGGCAGCCAGCCCGCATCGGCCGCGATGCAGACGGCGGCGGGCGCGGTCATGGCACAAAGCCCCGCCACCACACCAATCAAAAGCGCGAAAATCTTGACGGACATGGTTTCCCCCGAAACAATTCCATGCGCTGAGGGGAGAGTGGCTGAGAACGGTATCGATTGCAATGTCCAATAGGAGAGTGCGTCTGCCGGAGAATTCAACCGTAGGCGCGGACACGCAACCCGCTCTATTTTTCGCCGAACCCTGACATATATGGAATGGCTTACGCCGACCCAGCGGAGAATCCGTGATCAAACTGCGAGACCAGAACGAGGGAGACAATCATGCGCCTGATCAAGACTGTTATCGGTACTGCCCTTGCCATCGCGCTCACCGCCGCTGCGGCTGAGGCCGATGTCGTCGTTTCCTCGAAAATCGATACGGAAGGGGGCGTGCTCGGCAATATCATTCTCGCCGTCCTCAATGCCAACGGTATCAAGACCACGGACCGTGTTCAGCTTGGCGCGACACCAGTGGTGCGCAAGGCGATTACCGCCGGGGAGATCGACATTTATCCCGAATATACCGGCAATGCAGCGTTCTTCTTCGAGAAGGCGGACGATCCGGCCTGGAAAGATGCTGCCAAGGCCTATGAGCAGGCAAAGAAGCTCGACTATGACGCCAACAAGATCGTTTGGCTGACCCCGTCGCCCGCCAACAACACCTGGGCGATCGCGCTCCGCAAGGAGGTCGTAGAGGCCAACAAGCTCAAGACGCTCTCCGACTTCGGCAAATATGTCTCGGGCGGCGGCGAGGTCAAGCTTGCGGCCTCGTCCGAATTCGTCAACTCGGCCGCGGCGCTTCCGGCGTTCCAGACAACATATTCCTTCAAGCTTAAGCCCGACCAACTGATCACGCTGTCAGGCGGCGATACATCGGCGACGATTGCCGCGGCTGCAAATCAGACGAACGGCGCCAACGCCGCGATGGTCTACGGCACCGATGGCGGCATTGCGCCTTCCGGCCTCGTCGTGCTCGAAGACGACAAGAGCGTCCAGCCGATCTATCAGCCGGCACCGATCATCCGCGAAGCGGTGCTCAAGGAAAACCCGCAGATCGAGGAATTGCTGAAACCGGTCTTCGAAAAGCTCGACCTCGTGACGCTGCAGGAGCTTAATGGGCGCGTCCAGGTTGGCGGCGAGCCGGCCAAGGCCGTTGCCGAGGACTTCTTGAAGAAGAACGGCTTTCTGAAATGATGTGACGAAGGGAGGGCGCACGTCCAGACGGGCGCCTCCTGCAGCCCACGCGTCCAGTCAGATGCGCAAAGGACGCTGTAGCAAATCGAACTGCCGCATGATTTTGTCCTTAATCGATTCCGATTTAAGGAATCATGCAGCAGTCCATCCGACCGGACGGGCGACTCCTGAAACGCCACGGGTGATGGCATGATCCAAGGAAAGGAACGCTTGCCCTTCCGCGTCGACAAGCTCGGCGTCGTCATTGCTGCGCTCGCTGGCTACGGCGCGCTCCTTGCGCCGTTTGCAACCTTCCGGGCCAACCGGATCGTCCAGGGTGAGGCGAAGGCAATTCTGGAGGCCTTGCCGCCATCGCTCGGATACACGCTTCTTGGCCTCATCGCGTTGGCTGCGGCGGTTGCCCTCTTCAAGACGCCGAACCTGGTACGAATGGCTGCGGCTTTTGCCGCTCTCGTCGCGCTTGGCATTCTGATCGGAATGGCCGCCAATCATCTGACGCCGCCGGAAAACACCTATGCCCGCGTTTCGCCGGCCTCGGGCTTCTGGGTGATGGTTTTCGCCTTCTCACTTCTGGTTGCCGATGCGCTGACACGCCTGAATCCCGGGCCCGTCATCCGCCTCCTCTTTCTTGTTTCGGTTCTTGCGGCCGCCGGTGCTATGCTGATAGCCGGCGGCTGGGACGGACTCTCCATCCTGAAGGAATATGCAAGCCGCGTCGACACCTTCTGGAAGGAGGCGGGGCGGCACGTAACGCTCGCGCTCGGATCGCTCGCGGCGGCGACCGTCATCGGCTTGCCGCTAGGCGTGCTTTGCCATCGGGTGGAGGTGTTGCGCGCCAGCGTGCTGAACGTTCTCAACGCCATCCAGACAATTCCGTCGATCGCGCTTTTCGGCATCCTGATCGCTCCGCTCGGCTGGATCGCGACACATGTGCCGGGTGCCGCGGCCATCGGCATTCGCGGCATCGGCGTCGCGCCCGCTTTTGTCGCGTTGTTTCTCTATTCCTTGCTGCCCGTCGTCGCCAATACGGTGGTCGGGCTCGCCGGCGTCCCGCGCGACGCCAACGACGCTGCTCGCGGCATCGGTATGACCGACTGGCAGCGACTTGCCGGCATCGAGTTTCCGCTCGCCTTTCCGGTGATCCTCACCGGCATCCGCATCGTGCTCGTCCAGAACATCGGACTCGCAACCATCGCCGCCCTTATCGGCGGCGGCGGTTTCGGCGTCTTCGTCTTCCAGGGCATAGGCCAGACGGCGATGGACCTCGTGCTGCTCGGCGCTGTGCCGACCGTCGTCCTGGCCTTTGCGGCGGCGATCGTGCTCGACGCCTTGATCGAAATGACCGTAACGGACCGTAACCAGGGCAATACCGCATGATCGAAATCGAACAGGTTACCAAGCGCTATGGCAACACGACCGTTGTCGACGACGTGTCGCTGACCGTCGAACCGCATACGATCACCGTGATCGTCGGCACCTCCGGCTCGGGCAAGACGACGCTGATCAGAATGGTCAACCGGCTGGTCGAGCCGACTTCGGGCACGATCAGGATCGATGGCCAGGATAACCGCGCCCTGCCGGATTTCGAGCTTCGCCGCAGGATCGGCTACGCCATCCAGGGCCACGGGCTGTTTCCACACCGCACGGTCGCCCAGAACATCGCCACGGTCCCGACGCTCCTCGGCTGGGACAGGAAGCGCATCGACGCGAAGGTCGAGGAACTGCTGACGCTGTTCCAGCTCGATTCTGCGGCCTTTGGCCCGCGCTATCCGCATGAGCTTTCCGGAGGCCAGCAGCAGCGGGTCGGCGTTGCGCGCGCGCTCGCCGCCGAGCCGAACGTGCTTCTGATGGACGAACCCTTCGGCGCCCTCGATCCGATCATCCGCTCCAAGGCGCAGGACGACCTCGTCGCGATCCAGAGACACTTCGGCACGACCATCATCCTCGTCACCCATGACATGGAAGAGGCGTTTCACCTCGCCGACAGGATCGCCGTGATGGACAAGGGCGAGGTCGTGCAATACGCGACACCGGCCGAGATGCTGGTCAAACCCGCGACACCTTTCGTGGAAACGCTGATCGGCACCAGCGAGCGGCCATTCCGGCTGCTGGCGATCGACACGGCCGCGGATGCGGTCGAGCCCGGCTCGGCCGAAGGCGCGCCGATACCGGCGACGCTCAGCCAGCGCGAGGCGCTCTCCGAGCTCCTGTGGTCCGGGCGATCTGCGCTGCCGGTTGCCGCGCCGGACGGCGCCATCCTCGGCAAGGTCAGCCTCGAAGGCTTGGCAAAACGGGCGGCGAGGCCACGGTGATGGCGTGGCTACCCAAGCTCGCCCGGATTGCTGTCCTGCTGCTGTTGCTCGCCTTCCTGCTGCAGCCCTCCTGGTTCGAACCCTTGCTGCGGCCACTGGTTCAGCAAAATGCGCCGGCGATCTACAACCAGGGCAGCCTGTTCTGGCTGACCGTGCTGCATCTCAGGACAGTTTTTGTCGCAACGGCTGGCGCGGCTGCCGTTGCCGTGGCTCTGGCGATCCTCGTGACGCGGAAGGCAGGGGCGGAGTTTCTTCCGCTCTCGCGCAGCCTCGTGAACATCGGCCAGACCTTTCCGCCGGTCGCTGTCCTGGCGCTGGCGGTGCCGATTTTCGGCTTTGGCGAGAAACCGACGCTGATCGCCCTCTTCCTCTATGGCCTGCTGCCGATCTTCGAGAATGCGCTGACGGGCTTGACGACGCTGCCGCCCGCCGTGATGGAGGCTGCACGCGGCGCGGGTATGACGGAGCGCCAGCGGCTTTTCAACATTGAGCTTCCCCTGGCGCTGCCGGTGATCCTGACGGGGATCCGATTGTCCGTCGTGATCAGTCTTGCGACCGCAACGATCGGGTCGACCGTTGCGGCCAAGACGCTCGGGGAAGTCATCATCGCCGGTCTGCAGTCGAACAACCTCGCCTTCGTGCTTCAAGGCGGCCTCATCGTCGCCGCGCTGGCCGTGCTCATCCATGATGGGCTTCAGGCATTCGAGAGATTCCTTTCCGGCCGGGTGCGCGCCTAGACCATCCGGACGACTTGCCACTGCTCGCAGAAGTCGTAACAGCAGCAGTTTGGCGCGATTGTGAAAATGAATTTCACATTTCGCCGGAATGGCCGATTTTTTGTTGACGCCCTGAAAAATCTATCTCAGTCTACGAAAATAAATTACGCCAAAAGGCAAGGGAACAGCGCGAGCATGAAAGTCGGTATAATCGGACTCGGATTCCGTCTTGGCTATCTGGGCTACGTTTTCAAGGCGATCGACGAAAGCTTCGAGATCGCCGGCTATGTCGACCCGGCGCCCGCCGGCCTCGCAACCCTCGTCGAAAAAGGCATTCCCGCCGGCAAGGCCTATGGATCGCCTGAGGAACTGATCGCCAGCGAGAAGCTCGATCTGCTGATGATCGGCTCGCCCAACCACATGCATCTCGATCATATCCGCATCGGCCTAGAGGCTGGTCTCAAGATCTTCTGTGAGAAGCCGATCGTCAGTACGATCGAACAGAGCCTTGAGCTTGCCGGGCTTTTGGCGAAGCACGGTCACGACCGCCTGATGGTCGGCCTCGTGCTGCGCTACGCGCCGCTGTATCGCGACCTTCGCGCCGCCCAGGCCGCGGGAACGCTCGGCCAGGTCGTTTCGATCGAGGCCTCGGAACATATCGAACCCTATCATGGCGCATTTTTCATGCGTGACTGGCGCCGCTATGGACGCTACGCCGGCAGCTTCATGCTCGAAAAATGCTGCCATGACCTCGATCTCTATAACGGTGTCGTCGGCGCCCGGCCCGAACGGGTCGCAAGCTTCGGCGGCCGCAAGAGCTTCATTCCTGCCAACGATCCCGCCCGCGAAGGCATCAACGATCTGCAGCTCTTCCACCGCAAGCCAAGCGGGTGGCTCGGATCGGACAGGGTCTTCGACAGCGATGGCGACATCATCGACTATCAGGTTGCGATCATCGAATACGCCAACGGCGTTGCGATGAATTTCCACACCAACCTGAACGTGCCGGACCAGTTCCGCCGCTTCTGCGTGATGGGATCGCGCGGCATGGCCGAAGGCGACTTCATCCGCGGCTATCTCGATGTCCATGAAGTGCTCTCCGGCAAGAAGGTGGTCGAGAAGCGCTATGCCGCGACGGAGCTTTCGCAGCATTACGGCGCCGACGAGCAGATGGCGGCCGAGATCATCGCCCACGTCCGAGACGAGGGGCCGCTGCCGGTCTCACCGCTCGATGCGCTGGAGGCCGGCATCTTGGCGCTTTCCATGGACGAGGCGCGGATGAAGAGGGCGGTCGTCGATTTGAGACCGCTCTGGGACCGCTTCGACGAAGCCCTGCACGCCCGTGCGGCCTGAGAGGGTGAGGAGCATGAGCGTTCGGCGCAGCACCGTCATCTTCGCCTGGATCCTGCTTCTTCCCGCCTTGCTCTATGTCTCGGTCATCGTTGCCTATCCGCTCGTCGACACGTTCATCCTGTCGTTTACAGATGCTTCGCTGAAGAAGACGACCAAGTGGGTGGGCACGGTCAACTACGACAAGATCTTCAACAGGACTTTCGCGGAAGTGATCGTCCGGACATTCGTTTGGACCTTCTTTTCCGTCTCGATCAAGATGATCATCGGCACCTTCGGCGCCGTCATGCTGAACGCCGCCGTACCTGGGCGTGCGCTCTTTCGCGTCCTGACCATGCCGCCGTGGATCGTGCCGATGGCAATCGGCATCTTCATGTGGGGCTGGATGTACAACGGCCAGTTCGGGATGATTTCCGGCGTGCTGCAGAACATGGGCCTTGTCGACGGCCCGATCGCCTTCCTCGCGCACGGTTCAACGGCATTCTGGGCAACGATCATCACCGACGTCTGGATCGGCGTGCCGCTGGTGACGCTCTATCTCCTGGCCTCGATCCAGGCGATCCCGCAGGATCTTTACGAGGCGGCATGGACGGACGGGGCCGGCCGCTTCTACCGCTTTCGCCGCATCACGCTCCCGCTGCTTGTTCCGGCGATGATCACCATGTCGATGCTGTCGCTGATCGCCACCTTCAACTCGTTCGACATCATCTGGATTCTGACTCAGGGCGGCCCGAACGGTGACACGACGACGATGATCATCGACACGTATCGAACGGCCATCGGCTCGAAGAAATACGGCGAAGGTGCAGCGCGCGCCGTGGTGATCTGCATCTTTCTGTCGATTTTCTGCCTGCTCTACTTCCGCGTCACCCACCGCCTTGCCTCGGGAGAAAGCCGATGAGCCAGCCGGCCTTGATCAATCGCTACCGCTGGTACGAGCTCGTCGGAATCTATGCGGGGATCTTCGTCTTCCTGAGCTTTATTCTCGCACCATTTGTCGAAGGCTTCCTGGTGTCGCTGAAGCCGCTCAGCCTGCTCTTTTCATCGCCCTACCGCTTTTGGCCGGAGAATGGGTCCTTTGCTGCCTACAGGACCATGTGGGTGAGCGTGCCAGGCTTCGCCCGCTATATCTTCAACTCATTCTTCGTTTCCATCATCGTCACCGCGGTCGTGCTGGCACTGGTGGTGCCGGCTGCCTATGCATTTGCGCGCTTCAGGTTCCGCGGTAGCGGGCCGCTGCTTGCGGCCTTCCTCGCGGTCAACATGTTTTCCGGCGCAGTGCTGTTGATCCCGCTCTTCCGACTGATGCGCAGCTTCGGCGTGCTCAACACCTATTTCGCCATGATCGTGCCGGGCGTCGCCTTCCTCATTCCCTCGGCGATCTGGCTCTTGCGCACCTACATGATGCGTATCCCCCGGGAACTGGACGAGGCTGCCTTCGTCGACGGCGCCAGTCACTTCTACACGCTTCGCCGGGTGATCCTGCCGATCGCCATGCCGGGCATCACCGTCGTCGCGATCACCACCTTCATCGGCTCCTACGCCCAGCAGTTCATCTTCGCGCTGACCTTCAATTCCAAGACCGAGTACATGCCGTTGCCCGTGGGTCTCTTCGCCTATTTCGGCCGGCAGGAAGTGGTCTGGAACGAACTGATGGCCGCTAGCTTCGTCGGCATTGCGCCGGCCGTCGTCGTCATTTTCTTCCTGCAACGCTATCTCGTCAGCGGCCTGACCGCCGGCGCGGTGAAACAATAAGCAACCACCAAAGAAGGGGAGTTCCATCGTGACCATTGCTTACAAGACTGCTTTTCTAACGCTTGCCTTGCTCGGTTCGACCGCGCTCGGGAGCGTTGCCGCGCAGGCCGCCGACCAGGAGATCAGCTGGATCTACTGCGGCGACAAGATCGATCCGATCCACGAGAAATACATCAAGGAATGGGAAGGCAAGAACGCCGGCTGGAAGGTGGTACCGGAAGTCGTCGGCTGGGCCCAGTGCCAGGACAAGGCGACGACACTTGCTGCGGCCGGTACGCCGGTCGGCATGGCCTATGTGGGGTCCCGCACACTCAAGGAGTTCGCCGAGAACGATATGATCGTTCCGGTCCCCATGACCGAGGAAGAGAAGAAGAGCTACTATCCGAACATCGTCGACACGGTGACCTTCGAGGATAACCAGTGGGGCGTGCCGATCGCATTCTCGACCAAGGCGCTCTATTGGAACAAGGACCTCTTCAAGCAGGCGGGCCTCGACCCGGAAACGCCGCCGAAGACCTGGGCCGAAGAGATCGCCTTTGCCAAGCAGATCAAGGAAAAGACCGGCATTGCGGGCTATGGTCTGCCGGCCAAGACCTTCGACAACACGATGCACCAGTTCATGCACTGGGTTTACACCAACAACGGCAAGGTCATCGACGGCGACAAGATTGTGGTGGACAGCCCGGAAGTGCTGGCTGCGCTGCAGGCTTACAAGGACATCACGCCCTATTCGGTCGAAGGAGCGACCGCTTACGAGCAGAACGAAATCCGTGCCATCTTCCTTGACGGCAAGGCTGGCATGATCCAGTCGGGCTCCGGCGCGGCTGCGCTGCTCAAGGACACGAAGATCAACTGGGGCATCGCGCCGCTGCCGCTCGGCCCTTCGGCCAAGGGTGAAGGGACGCTCCTGATCACGGACAGCCTGGCGATCTTCAAGGGTACCGGCGTCGAGGAAAAGGCGATCGAGTTCGCGAAGTTCATCACCTCGCCGGGACCGCAGGGCGAGTACGAGTTGCAGGGCGGCGCAGGGCTGACGCCGCTGCGCCCGTCCCCGAAGGTCGACGAATTCGTCAAGGCCGACCCATCCTGGAAGCCGTTGATCGACGGCATTGGCTATGGCGGTCCAGAGCCGCTCTTCACGGATTACAAGGGCTTTCAGAACGCAATGATCGACATGGTGCAGTCGGTCGTCACGGGCAAGGCGGAGCCGGCCGATGCTTTGAAGAAGGCTGCCGGCGAACTCGAACAGTACAAGTAAGCCCGATGAGGACCGCGAACTGACGGGTTCGCGGTCCTTCCCTCGCTTTCACGAAAGAGCCGCTTCTCGCCGGTGGCCGGAGACAGATTCTTGGGACAGCTCAATCTTAAAAAGGTTCAGAAATTCTACGGAACCTACGAAGTGCTGAAGGGTGTCGAACTCGAAGTCAGGAACGGCGAGTTCGTGGTCTTCGTCGGCCCATCGGGCTGCGGCAAGTCCACGCTGCTCAGAATGATCGCTGGCCTTGACGAGACGACTGCGGGCGACATCGTCATCGACGGCAAGCGTGTCAACGACTTGCCGCCGGTCAAGCGCGGTATCGCCATGGTCTTCCAGTCCTATGCGCTCTATCCGCACATGACGGTGTTCGAGAACATCGCATTCCCGTTGCGCGTGGAGAAGATGCCCGAGGAGAAGCTCAAGGCCAAGGTGGAGCACGCGGCGCGCATCCTCCATCTCGATCAGCGGCTCCAGCAGAAGCCCGGCATGCTTTCCGGCGGCCAGCGCCAGCGTGTCGCGATCGGCCGGGCGATCGTGCGCGAGCCGAAGATCTTCCTCTTCGACGAGCCGCTGTCGAACCTGGACGCGGCCTTGCGCGCCGACATGCGCATCGAACTGGCGAAACTGCACCGGCAACTGAAGGCAACGATGATCTACGTCACGCACGACCAGGTCGAGGCGATGACGATGGCGGACCGGATCGTCGTGCTGAACGCCGGAGAGATCGCCCAGACGGGCGCGCCGCTCGAACTCTATCACAAACCGGCCAACACCTTCGTGGCCGGGTTCATCGGCAACCCGAAAATGAACTTCCTGCCGGTCACCTGCAAGAGCGTTAGCGACGCCGGCGTCGAGGTTGAATACAAGGGGCAGACGGCGATCATTCCGGTGACGCCGCGTAGCGGCATGGCCGGTGCGACTTTGACCCTTGGTGTGCGCCCCGAGCATATCCAGGTCGGTTCCGGCGACCTGACGTTGGCGGTCACGCCCTCCGTCATCGAGCGTCTCGGAGCCCATACGGTTGCCTATGCTTCGCTCGGAGGTGAGGGGGAGAATTATTGCGCGATGCTCCCGGGCACCGCTGCGATCCGGGCGGACGAAGAGGTCAGGACCGGCATCCGTGCCGCTGACTGCCACCTGTTCGACGAAAACGGCATCGCCTTCGAGCGTCGCGTCGAGATGACCGATATCGACATGGCGCTTTTCGATCCCGCAGCAGCCTGATCGGCTGGTTGCGCCACAGGAAATTTCCGCTTCCGCGACCGTTGTCGTAGAGTACCGCACGTCAATCTGGCTGGGTGAACTCGGATCGGGAGGCAGGCATGCCGGAAATAACCGTCAACGTGCGCTACATGGTGGATGACGTCGAGGCTTCCATCGAGTGGTACACGAAGCATCTGGGCTTTTCGCTTCTTTCCAACCACGCTCCGGCTTTCGCGGACGTCAAGCGCGGAGCGCTGCGGCTATTGCTCAGTGGCCCTTTGAGTTCCGCGGGCCGACCGATGCCCGACGGCGAGCGTCCCGCGCCCGGTGGCTGGAATCGTATCCACCTCATCGTCGGTGATCTGGCTGCCGAGGTCGCGCGACTGAAAGCCGCCGGCGCCAAGTTCCGCAACGACATCGTCACCGGACCAGGCGGATCACAGATCCTGCTGATCGACCCGTCCGGCAATTTCGTCGAGTTGTTTCAGCCCGCCGGTCGCTGACGGGCGCTGCAAAGCAAGTCGGACTGGAACGGTTTACGGAGCGCCGTAGCCGGACAGCGCTCCGCCGGATTTGAACTATCGGAATTCAGGCAGTCATTTTTTGCCCAGGACTTCGGAGATGGCGCCGACTGCCGCCGTCACGACGATGTCGGCCTCTTCCCGCGTCAGGCAGAGGGGCGGGGCAAAGCCCAGGATGTCACCCTGCGGCATCGCCCGGCCGAGGACGCCGCGCTCTGCCAGCGCCGTAGCCACCCTTGGGCCGACCTTCAGCGCCGGATCGAAGAACTTCCGATCGTCCCGGTCTTCCACGAACTCGATCGCCGCCATCAGACCATCTCCGCGCACTTCGCCGACGTGCCGGTGCTCCGAGAACGCCTTTGCAAGCTCGGATCGGAAATATGCTCCGGTCGAGCCGGCGTTCTCGACGATGCCGAGTTCGTCGATCAATTCGAGATTGCTAATGCCGGCGGCGGCGCAGATCGGGTGGGCGGAGTAGGTCCAGCCATGGCCGATCGGGCCGAGTTCGTCGGATCCCTGCACCAGCACCTGCCACATCTTTTCCGAAACGATGCTGCCGGAAAGCGGCGCATAGGCCGAGGTCAGGCCCTTGGCGATGGTGATGAGGTCCGGCTTGATGCCGTAGTGATCGGAACCGAACATGGTGCCGAGACGTCCGAACCCCGTGACGACCTCGTCGGCAATGAGCAGGATGTCGTATTTCTCGAGCACCGCCTGGATCTTCTGCCAGTAGCCCTTCGGCGGCGGCACAATGCCGCCCGTACCAAGGATCGGCTCACCGATGAAGGCTGCGATCGTATCCGGCCCTTCGGCGAGGATCATTTCCTCCAGCTTGTCGGCGCAATATTGCGAGAACTGCTCTTCGTTCATCGAGCGATCCGGACGGCGGAAATAGTAGGGCGCCTCGGTGTGCAGGATCGGTGCGCGCGGCAGATCGAAGGCATTATGGAATAGGTGCAGGCCGGTCAGCGAGCCGGTCATCACGCCCGAACCATGATAGCCGCGCCAACGGGAAATGATCTTCTTCTTTTCGGGCCGGCCGAGAATGTTGTTGTAGTACCAGATGAGCTTGATGTTGGTCTCGTTGGCATCCGAACCGGAAAGGCCGAAATAGACGCGGCTCATGCCTTTCGGCGCGCGATCGATGATCATCTTGGACAGCCGGATCGACGCCTCGGTGCCGTGGCCGACATAGGCGTGATAATAGGCGAGGTTCTTCGCCTGTTCGCCGATCGCCTCGGCGATCTTCTGCCGGCCATAGCCAACGTTGACGCAGTAGAGGCCAGCGAAGGCGTCGAGGCTGCGCTTGCCGGCAACGTCGGTGATGTAGACGCCTTCGCCGTCACTGATGACCCGTGTCGCGCTCTCGCCGCGCGCATGCATGCCCATATGCGTGGACGGATGGAAGAAATGGTCGCGGTCCCAGGCGGTGAGTTCGTTGCTTTTATCGAGCATGGTCTTTCCTTTCGTCAAATCAGTTCAGGCGGCGGTGTCGATGCAGAGATATTTGAGTTCGGTGAAGGCCTCCATGCCGTGGCGTGAGCCTTCGCGCGCCAAGCCGGACTGCTTCCAGCCGCCGAAGGGGATCGGTCCGCCGGTGATCTTCACCCGGTTGATTGCCACCATGCCGTATTCGAGCGCTCGTGCGAGCCGTAGCTGGCGAGCGCCGTTCTCAGTAACGACGTAGGCCACGAGGCCATATTCGGTGTCGTTCGCCCGGGCGATCACCTCATCCTCGCTGCCGAATGCGGTGACGGCGGCCACGGGGCCGAATGTCTCTTCGCGCATGATCAGCGCGTCGTCCGGCACATCGGTGAGCACGGTCGGCTGGAAGAACAGCGGCCCTGCGGCGTGCCGCTTTCCGCCGATCGCGAGTTTCGCGCCGCATTTCAGCGCATCGGCGACCTGCTCCTCGACTTTGCCGATGGCACGCTCGTGCATGAGCGGTCCGATGTCCGTGTCTTGCGCGAGCCCCGCGCCGACCTTGAGACGGGATACGCGTGCAGCGAAAGCCTCGTTGAAGGCCTTGAGGATCGGTCGCTCGACATAGATCCGGTTCGCCGCCAGGCAGTCCTGCCCGGAGGTCGCGAATTTTGCGGCGATCGCGATGTCCGCCGCCTTCTCCACGTCGGCATCTGCGAAGACGATGAGCGGCGCATGGCCGCCGAGTTCCATCACCAGCCGCTTCATCGTCGGAGCGCACTGGCGGGCGATCAGCTTGCCGATCTCGGTCGAGCCGGTGAAGCTCATGGCGCGCACGCGGGGCTCCTCGCACAGGCGGCCGACAATGGTCGCGGCATCACCGGTGACGACATTGAAGACGCCGGCCGGAAGGCCGGCGCGCTCGCCGAGCTCCGCAAGCGCCAGGGCGGAAAGCGGTGTCTCGGAGGAGGGGTGGGCAACGACTGTGCAGCCGGCGGCAAATGCTGCGGCCGCCTTTCGGGTGATCATCGCGGAGGGGAAGTTCCAGGGCGTGACGACGCCGACCACGCCGAGTGCTTCGCGGCGCACGATCATCTCCGCGCCCGGCAGATGGCTCGTTATGTTCTCGGCGTTGAGCCGCTTGCCTTCCTCGGCATACCACTCGATGAACGAGGCGGCGTAGTCGATTTCGCCACGGGATTCCGCAAGCGGTTTGCCCTGCTCCAGCGTCATCAGCAGCGCGAGATCCTCCTTGGCGGCGAGCATCAGCTCGTACCATTTGCGCAGAATGGCGGCGCGTGCTTGCGGCAACATGCTACGCCATGCCGGGAAAGCCTTGGCAGCGGCATCGACGGCTTCGGAAGTCTGGGCGGCTTCGAGCGATGCGACCCAGGCAAGCGTCGCACCCGTTGCCGGGTCTGAGACCTCGAAGGCCTTGCCGTCACGCCCGGCAACCCAGCGCCCTCCGACATAGGCGAGCTCCCGTAAGAGCTGCCGATCATTCAGGTGGTTCAATGCGTCGTGGAAGGTCGTGCGCGCGAAAACAGCTGTCATGTCCGATCTCCTCTCGTGTTGGCTGTAGTCTGGACTGCAACAGGGAGAGAAGTTGTCTATTCCGGGCACATCCGGCAGAGAGTTGGACTAAATAAGCGGGGTTGGAGAGCCGGATTGTCTACGGCATCCCAATCTACAGCGTATCAGGGATCAGGCTGGTGAGCGGAAGCTGGGTTTCTTCCTTGACCGTCTTGGTGACGATGTAAGTGAAATAGCGGTCGATGCCCAACTCGCGATCCAGCAAGCCATCGATGAGCCGCTGGTAGGCGTCGACGTCGGGTGTCATGATTTTCAGAATATAGTCGACGCCGCCGCCGACGGACCAGCAAGCGACGATTTCGGGAATCGAGGCGACCACCCGTTCGAAGCGTTCGAAATCGGTCTGGCGATGGTTGCCGAGCGTGATTTCGGTGAGAACGCTCGTGACCGGGGTCACCCGGCGCATGGCGAGCCGCGCGTGATAGCCCGTTACTATCCCGGCCTTTTCCAGTTTCCTCAGCCTCAGCCAGCACGGTGTTGGCGACAGCCCCGCCTTTTCGGCGAGCGCCAGCTTGGTAATTCTTCCGTCCTTCTGGATCGCTTCCAGGATGCGCAGATCAATGGCGTCAAGCTTGATCATGCCTTGGAACGCTCTTCGGACTGTTCCGACTTCTCGGCATAGGCCATCATGCGGTGGAAGCTCATCGAGATATGGGCCCGCCGAATGTACCCGATCGCCTCCCAGTCGCCGATTTCGGCGGCGGACAGGACAGCCTGCATCTCGTTGCGAAAGGCCGAGTACTCTTCCGCCAATCCGAGCTTCGGCATCATTTTCAAGACGACGCGAACGACCTGATAGTACAGTCGCTCGCTGATCTCCCGCAGCGGGAGGTTTCCCGTAAACGCCCTGATTTCGGTAAAGAATGCCATGTTCAGGTGCAGGAAGGCCTTTTGCGTGGGATTTTTCATCTCCTCGTCGCAGCGGGCTATCAGCGCCCTGATCCTTTCGAGATCCTCGGCGCTGCGCGGGATCGGCGAAAGCTTGCCGACCAGAAGCGCAAGTTCCATGCGCAAATGATAGATCTGCACCAATTCCCCGATATCGGGGTCGGTCACGATCGTCCCGACACCATGCACCGATTCCACCAGCCCCTCGGACTCCAGCCTTGCCAGCACACGTCTCACGGGCGTGCGGCTGGTGGAAAATTCCTTCGCCAGCTCTTCCTCGGACAGACGGCTGCTCGGTGCGTATTCGAGCATGCAGATGCGGTCCCTGAGGGTATGGTATATCCGGTCGAACCTCTCTCTGGCCGATGCCGGCTGGAGGGAGTTGCTGGTTTCGACATTGTCGGGCAATTCCGGATGCAAGATTATCCTGCTTCCAAGACAGCGTTCAGAAACTGCCTTGTCCTTTCGTTCTTGGGGTTTCCAAAGATTTCCGACGGCGCGCCCTGCTCGCAAATCTTGCCTTGATAGAAGAAGCACACCCTGTCCGAAAACTCCTTGGCGAAACCCATCTGGTGGGTGACCATGAGCATGGTCAGGTCGTGTTCGCGCCCGATCTTCCTTATAACCTGCAGGACTTCGCCGACAAGTTCCGGGTCGAGCGCCGACGTGACTTCGTCGAACAACATGATCTTCGGCCGCATTGCAAGCGCCCGCGCGATCGCCACGCGCTGCTGCTGACCGCCCGACAGCTGCGACGGGTAGTGATCCTTCTTGGCGGACAGGCCGACCATGTTGAGAAGTTCCGCCGCGCGTTCCTCGGCCTCCGAGCGCTTCATTCCGAGCACGGTTATCGGAGCTTCGATGCAGTTTCCCATCGCCGTCATGTGCGGGAAGAGGTTGAAGGACTGGAATACCATGCCGATTTTCGCGCGGATCCGGCGTATGTGCTTGGTGGTCGCAGGCACGAGCTTGCCGTTCTGCATCATGTGCGTCATGGGCTCCCCATCGACCCAGAGGACGCCGTCATTGATGGCCTCCAACGTCATAAGCATGCGCAAGACGGTCGTCTTGCCGGAGCCCGAGGGACCGATGATCGACACCTTCTCGCCGCGGCCGATGTCAAGATTGAGATTGTCGAGAACGGTGAGCGGGCCGTAGCGTTTTGAAACGTTCTCGAAGCGTACCATTGGCATGTCGTTCATCTTTTATCTCCGCTGCAACCACGATTCGAGCATCCGGACCATGCCCGCTGAAACGAGACTCATAACCAGGAAGAACACCCCGACGAGCGTGACGGGCTCGGTATAGCGGAAGGTCTCGGATCCGATGTTCTTTGCGGTCTGCATGAGCTCGAGGACGGCAATGGCCGAAAGCAAGGGTGTCTCCTTGAAAAGCGCGATCAGATAGTTTCCAAGCGCAGGAACGACCGGAGGCAGGGCCTGAGGCAGGATTATATCCTTGAAAGTGTTCCAGGGAGACAGATTGAGAGCGATCGATGCCTCCCATTGCCCTCTCGGAACGTTCTCGAACCCGGCCCGGTAAACCTCGGAGCAATAGGCGGCATAGTGAATGCCAATGGCTGCCACGCCGGCCGTAAACGCATCCAGCACGAATCCTGCCTTCGGCAAGACGAAGTAGAGGAAGAATATCTGGATGAGCAGGGGCGTCGACCGGATCAGTTCCACGAGCACCGTGACGACGACGCCGGCGGCCGGAAAAGCCAGCCTGATGGAGGCGAGCACAAGGCCGAGTGTCGCCGCTATGACGAAACCGAGAGCGGTCGCTTCGACCGTCATGATCGCCGCCCGAGCAAGCACCGGCAGAATCTCGAATGTGAATGTCCAATCCCACATCAGGCGACCCTTCCGCGTGTCAGTCCCCTCGACGCGCGCTGCTCAAGCAGGCGCATGCCAATGGTGACGGTTAGAGAAATGGCCAGATAGATCAGCAGCACGAGGGTAAACACCGGGACGGTCTTCAGTGTGGTCTGGTTCATTTGCTGGGCCTTGAAGGTGAGGTCCGCGAGCGTAATCAGGGAAACGAGCGACGTGGACTTCACCAGTTCGATGAAAAGGTTGCCCCAGGGCGGGATCATCGCCGTAAACGCCTGCGGCAGAATGATCCGGCGCAGCATTTGTGCCTGAGACATGTTCAGTGCGATCGAAGCCTCCCACTGTCCGCGCGCCACGGAAACGATGGCACCCCGGACCACTTCCGCTCCATAGGCTCCAATGTTCAGGCCGAGCGCCAGAACCGCCACCACAAAGGCGTCGAGGAAGATGCCGAATTGCGGCAGGACGAAATAGAGCCAAAAGAGCTGCACCAACGCGGAAGTCCCGCGGAAGATTTCAATGTAGGTCGTCGAAAGCCACCTTATCGGCAGAGGGCCGTAGAGCTTTGCGAGTGCCGCTATCAGCGCCATGAATACGGCGAGTACAGCACCCAGAAGCGTGATCTCTACCGTCAGGACGGCGCCGTCGAGCAAGCCCGGCATGAAGAGCCGGTAATCAGGGTTGGCCGAAAGCAGGGCAATCAGCAGCAACGTTGCCGCGAGCATCGCGGCGAGCATGCGAATCCACATCTGGGTCCCTCATGAACGCAGGGATTGGAAGTGCGGCGCTTTCGCGCCGCCGGCCAGAAGGCGTTACTCGCCTGCGCAAAGCTGCGCGGTCGTCTTGTTTGGCAGATAGGCCTTGCCAAAGCCCAGCGGTTCGACGAGGGCGATGTGTTCGGGGGTGCCCAGGAAGGCGGCGAGCTCCTTGTTGAAGGCCTCGACGAGGTCCTTGTCTTCCTTGCGGAAGCCGAAGCCGCCATGGCCCTTGACCGACTTTCCGGCAACTTCACCAAAGGGCTCGGTCGATTCCACGCCTTCCGCCTTCTTGGCCATCTCGGCGATGGAGAGCGCGGTCAGCGCTGCCGCATCCGCGCGGCCGGCCTGGACAGCGGCGACGAGGCTGGACTGATCGGGCAGCGAGATGATCTGGTCGGGCGCGACGCCGGCATCCTTGGCGTAGCCGTTCTCGACAGCACCCGCCATCACGGCGAGCTTCAGGTCCTTGTTGGACGCGAACGTGGAATAGTCCTTGACCGCCTTGGGGTTGCCCTTCGCGACCAGCATGGCCTGCCCGATGCCATAGGAGGGCTCGGAGAAGGCGATCTCGGCGCAACGCTTGGGATTGATGAACATGCCCGCCGCGATGATGTCGAAGCGACCTGCCTTCAAGCCCGGAATGAGCGAGCCGAATTCCGTGAGGACGCCGTCCACTTCCGCGATGCCCATTTTCTTGAGCACGGCCTTCGCAACTTCCGGCGCTTCTCCCGTGAGCTTTCCGTCCGGCGTCGCAAATCCGAAAGGCGCCTCATTGGCAAATCCGATGCGGATATAGCCGGCAGCCTTTGCCCTCTCGAGGGTCGACTCGGCATGGGCGTAGCCGGAGAAGGACACGGCGGCAATCGTGAGGGCTGCTGCCCTCAGTGCATTCCTGCGGGAAATGAGAGTTTTGAACATGGGTTCCCCTTTTATTTGAACATGGTGTTCGCCTCGCACGGCTTGGATGCCTCGCGAGAGAATAGAAGTATACATCTGTCTCTCGTTTTGGCAAGAAGCTCCGGAGGAAATGCGAAAATCTGGAAAGCCTGTTGCGTGTCGCGCAAAATGATGTACACATCTATGTCGTCGTACACGATGGAGGAGATGTCGTGAGCAGGTCGGCTGTTTTTACCGCGGCGGAGTATTCACGCCGGATCCGTGACGTGAAGAAGCGCATGGAGCGGGCGGGCTTCGACCTCATCATCTGTCAGGATCCCGCGAACATGGGTTGGCTCACCGGCTACGACGGCTGGTCCTTCTATGTTCCGCAGTGCGTCCTCGTGCACGCGGACGAGGAACTGCCCATCTGGTTCGGCCGCGCGCAGGACGAGAAGAGCGCCCTTCTGACGACCGGCTTGCCTCAGAGCAACGTCGTACCGTTTTCGGAGTATCTGGTGCAGAACCCGGAAGGCCATCCCTTCGACGAGCTTGCCGAACTGGTGCGGGCCCGTGGCTGGGGGGAGGCGCGCATCGGGGTGGAGATGGACGCGCACTACTACACGGCGCGGTGCCACGCCCATCTCGTCAAGGGGCTTCCGGATGCCCGCTTTTCCAACAATGGCGATCTCGTCAATTGGGCTCGCCTGATCAAATCGGAACCCGAACTGACCCTGATGCGTGAGGCCGGCGCCATTTGCTCACATGCGATGGAGCGGGCCGTCGCGAAGATGAGCCCTGGGGTGCCGCAGAACGAAGTCATCGCCGAGCTCTATCACGCCCAGATCATGGGCGTCGGTGGTCTCGGCGGCGACTATGCCGCCATCTGCCCGCTGATGCCCGTCGGTGAAGGCACCGCCACGCCGCATCTGACCTGGACCGAGGACCCCCTGCCGCAGTCCGGCCTCGCGATCCTTGAAATCGCCGGGGTCAGGCGGCGTTACCATGCGGCGCTTACCCGCACGGTGCATTTTGGCCGGCCGCCGCAGACCTACATCGATATCGCCAAGGCCATTGTCGACGGTGTGGACGCCGGGCTCGAAAAGGCGCGTTCCGGCAACACCGCCGGGGAGGTCGAGGCCGCATGGCAGGCGGTTCTGCGCAGCCGGGGGCTGAAAAAGGAAAGCCGCGTCGGTTATCCGATCGGCCTGGCCTATCCGCCGGACTGGGGCGAGCGCACGGTCAGTCTCCGTCCGGGCGATCGGACCGAGCTGCAGCCAGGCATGTGCTTTCACATGATGGCCGGTGTCTGGCTTGGCGATTTCGGCCTGGCGATATCCGAGTCCTTCGTCGTCACGGATAAGGGCGGGGAGAAGCTTTGCACGTCGCCCCGGGAACTGATCGTCGTCGAATAGACGCCCATTGATATCCATTCGAAGCGCCGCCGACCGAGGGCGGAAGACAAGAGAGAAACCATGGACGGTAATCCCTTTACCGATGGCGAGATCGCGCGCCGTCTTGATGCTGTTAGAGCCGGGCTCGTCGATCGCGGACTTGACGCGGCGGTTTTCGCATCGCCGGAAAACATCTTTTATCTGACCGGTCTCGACCACTGGGGCTACTTTGCCCCCCATCTTCTCATCGTTCCGCTCCGGGGTGTGCCCACCCTCGTCACCCGCGCGATGGAGCGGGTGACGATCGAAAATCATGTCCGTGCGGCCGAGTTCCGCGGCCACAGCGATAGCGAAACCGCGGCCGACCTTGCGTCGCGCATCCTCAACGATCAGGGCTTTGCCGGAAAGCGGCTCGGGCTCGAGCAATGGACGTCCGGGCTGAGCCACGGGCTTGCGCAGCGGCTGGAATCGCTCGTGTCCGCCGAGTGGAGCGATATCTCCAACCTCGTGGATCAGTTGCGACTGGTGAAGAGCGCCGAGGAGCAGGTCCTCATGCGGCGGGCGGCCGCGGTCACGGACGCGGCGGCCAGCGCCGCCATCGAGGCGATCGCCGACGGTGCACGGGAGCGCGACGTTGCTGCGGAATGCATCGCCGCGATGACCCGCGCGGGAGGTCACGTGCCTGGCTTTGGCCCCTTCATCCGTCCGGCCTCCCGCCTTGGCGAGGAGCACACGACTTGGGGATCGGGAAACTACCGCCAAGGAGAGCCGGTCTTCATCGAGCTTTCCGGGTGCATCTCGCGCTATCACGCGCCGCTCGGGCGCCTGATCCGGCTTGGAGGCATCAGCGACGCCGATGCGCGCATGGCGGAAGTGACGGCGGCGGCCTTTGATGCCGTGGTCGGGGCGCTCAGGCCCGGCGCACGCGCCCGGGATGTCTATGCCGCCTGGCAGGCTGTCGTCGATGATGCGGGCCTTTCCCATTACCGCCGCCATCACTGCGGCTACTGCGTGGGCGTCGGCCAGCCGCCGTCGTGGACGGGCGGAAACACGGTGACCGGTCTCAGGCACGATTCCGATCTCGAGATCCGCACGGGCATGAGCTTCCACATCCTTTCCTGGCTTATGGGGACCGGAAAGGGGGACGATTTCGTCTCCAACACCGTCTTGCTGACGGAGACCGGACCCGAGGTGCTGACGCGCACGCCGCTCGGCCCGATCGTTCGATAGGACTTTGTCATGAGCCGCTATTCGGTCTTCTCGCTGCTGCGCCACGCAGCCACAGGCAACCGGGGATGGCAACGCGCCTGGCGGGCCGCCACTCCGAAGGCCTCCTATGACGTCGTCATCATAGGTGGGGGCGGGCACGGCCTCGCGACCGCCTTCTACCTCGCCGAGAACCACGGCATCCGCAACGTCGCGGTGGTGGAGAAAGGCTATATCGGCGGCGGCAATGTGGGCCGGAACACGACGGTCATCCGGTCGAACTATCTGCTCGACGGCAACACCCAGTTCTACGAGTTCTCCATGAAGCTCTGGGAGGGAATGTCGGCGGCGCTGAACTTCAACGTCATGTTCTCCCAGCGCGGCCAGCTCGTGACGGCACATTCGGCGGATCAGCTCGATACGTTCAGCCACCGCGCCAATGTCATGCGCTCGAACGGCATCGATGCGGAGATTCTCGACCGGGACGCCGTGCGCAAGCTCGTGCCCTATCTCGACTTCTCCGACACGGCGCGGTTTCCGATCCATGGGGCGATCTTCCAGGGGCGCGCCGGCACGGCCCGCCACGATGCGGTCGCATGGGGTTATGCACGCGCGGCAAGCGGCCACGGTGTCGACATCATCGAGGGCTGCGAAGTTACGGACTTTGTCCGGCAGGGCGATCGGATCGTTGGCGTTGAAACCACCCGTGGCCGCATCGGTGCCGGCCGGGTCGGCCTTGCGGTGGCCGGCCATACGTCGGTCCTTGCCCAGAAGGCGGGGCTGGAGCTCCCGATCGAGAGCCATCTGCTTCAGGCCTTCGTAACGGAGCCGGTCAAGCCGTTGGTCGACCATGTCGTCGCCTACGGGGCGGACCACTTCTACCTCAGCCAGTCCGACAAGGGCGGTCTCGTCTTCGGCGGCAACCTCGACGGCTACAATTCCTACTCCCAGCGCGGCAATACCGGCGTGCTGCGCGAGGTCTGTGAAGCCGCGATCGCGCTGATGCCGAACATCTCGCGCCTGCGCCTGCTGCGCCATTGGGGCGGCATCATGGACATGACGCCGGACGCCAGCCCGATCATCTCGCTGACGCCCGTCGATGGCCTCTATCTGAATGGCGGCTGGTGCTACGGCGGGTTCAAGGCGACCCCCGCATCCGGCTGGTGCTTCGCCGAGATGCTGGCGACTGGCGAGACGCCGGCGCTCGTCCGCGGCTATGGGCTGGGGCGCTTCCGCAGTGGGCACATGATCGACGAGGCTGGTGCCGGCCCCTTCGCGTGGCTTCAATAGGAGAGCGAGATGCTTCGTATCGACTGCCCCTGCTGCGGCATGCGTGACCACAGTGAATTCCGTTACGGCGGCGATGCCACCGTCGAGCGCCCCGCTCACGACAATCCGGATGGCGATGCCTGGTATCGCTACGTGTACGTGCGCGCCAATCCCAAGGGGCTGCATCGGGAATATTGGCAGCACGTTCTCGGCTGCCGCCAATGGCTTGTCGTCGAGCGCGACACGGTCACGCACTCGATCCATTCGGTCAGTTTCTCAAGAAGGCAACGGGCATGACACCCACCGAAAAGCGCCTTGCGTCGGGCGGATATCTGGACCGCTCGCAAGTCATCAAGTTTATGTTCGATGGCCGTCAGTACGCGGGATTCAAGGGAGACACGCTCGCTTCCGCCCTGCTTGCGAGCGGGGTCGCGCTGGTCGGCAGGAGCTTCAAGTATCATCGTCCCCGCGGCATCCTTTCCGCTGGCGCGGAAGAGCCGAACGCACTGGTGACGGTTGGCACCGGCGCGCGCCGGGAGCCGAACCTGCCGGCCACGATGCTTGAACTGGCATTCGGCCTGGAAGCGGCAAGCCAGAACAACTGGCCGTCGTTGCGTTTCGATGTCCGGAGCGTCAACAGCCTGTTCAGCCCGCTGCTTTCCTCGGGCTTCTACTACAAGACCTTCATGGGACCGAGCCGCCGTGCCTGGATGTTCTATGAGCACTTCATCCGCAAGGCCGCCGGTCTCGGCAAGGCGACAATGCTGCCGGACCCGGATGTGTACGACTCCCGTGACGATTTCACGGACGTGGCGGTCGTCGGCAGTGGCGCGGCCGGACTTTCCGCCGCCCGGGCCGCCGCGCAAGCCGGAGCGCGTGTGTTGCTGATCGAGCAGGACTTCGAAATCGGCGGCCTCCTGCTTTCCGAGCCTGCGGGAGCGGCATGGCTCGGCGCGATGCGGGCAGAGCTTGAGGAAATGGCGAACGTGCGCATCATGCGCCGCACGACCGCCTTCGGCCTCTATGACGGGAATACGCTTGCACTGATCGAGGATGCGGATCTCTTCGCTGGTCCCGCGATGGATGCGGCGCGGAAAACCTTCACATTGCTGCACGCCCGCAGCATCGTTTTTGCGACGGGCGCGATCGAGCGGCCGATGGTCTTCTCGAATAATGACCGGCCGGGCGTCATGCTGAACTCGGCGCTCAGGGCGTATGTCAATCGCTACGCGGTTCTGCCCGGCAGGAACGTCGTGATCGCGACCGCTGACGACAGCGCTTATCTCACCGCTTTCGATCTCCTCACCCACGGCGCACGCGTCACGATCGCCGACGCGAGGCCGCTCGCGGAGCCGACGCTGCTTGCGAAGGCCAAGCAATTGGGTGCTGAGATTCACCTCGCGACGAATGTCGCGGACGTGAAAGGCAAATATGCGGTAACCGGTGTCGTTCTCGCAGGAAAATCAGGCACCACCGGCGTCAGTTGCGATCTGGTCGGCATGTCCGCCGGCTGGTCTCCGGTGCTGCATCTGACGTCGCACCAGGGAGTGAAGCCTGTCTACCGCCCAGAGATCGACGCCTTTGTTCCGGGGCAGCTCCCCGAAACCCAGTTCGTCGCGGGCGCGGCGGGCGGAAGCCTGAGCGTCTCGGCGGCGATCGCCGAGGGTGCCAGCGCCGGCCGCGCGGCGGCCGCCGTCGCTGGAAAGGCCGGGACAGTCACCGAATTGCCCGCTTTGGAGATCGAGGAGGCGGCCGGACCGACGACCGTCTACAAGCCGATCTTCGGTCAGCGAAAGGCATTTGTCGATTTCCAGATGGACGTGACGCTCGACGATATCCAACTCGCCCAGCGGGAAGGCTACGAGTCGGTCGAGCACCTCAAGCGCTATACGACGCTCGGTATGGGTACCGACCAAGGCAAGACCAGCAATATCAACGCCCTGAAGGTGATGGCCAAATTGCGCGGGATTTCGATCCCGGAGGCCGGAACGACTACCTTCCGGCCGCCCTATACGCCGGTGGCGATCGGGGCGGTTGCCGGGCGTGCGACAGGTCACCACTTCCGTCCCTACCGCCTCACGCCGATCCACGACTGGCATACCGCAAATGGCGCGCAGATGCTCGAGGTCGGTCTCTGGATGCGGCCGTGGTTCTTCGAGGCTTCCGGCAAGGATGTGAACACGGCTTACGTCAACGAAATGCGGCTTGTGCGATCCGCGGCGGGGATCATGGACATCTCGACACTCGGCAAGATCGACATCCAGGGACCGGACGCAGCCGCCTTTCTCGACAGGGTCTACGCCAACGGTTTCGCCAGCCTTAAAGTCGGGCGGGCGCGTTACGGCGTCATGCTGCGCGACGACGGAATTGTTTTCGATGATGGAACGACGACCCGCCTCGAGCAGAACCGCTTCTTCATGACGACGTCGACCGCCAAGGCGGCGGACGTGCTTTCCTGGCTGGAGTTCCTGCTGGACACGGCGTGGCCGGATTTGCGCGTCTCCGTTTCATCGGTCAGCGACGAATGGGCGGGTATGTCGGTCACTGGGCCTGAGAGCGCCAAAATACTCGCGGCGGCGTTCCCGGAGATCGATTTCTCCAACGAGGCGCTGCCGCACATGGGGCTGACCGAGGGAATGTTCAAGGAAAGCCCGCTGAGGATCATACGCCTCAGCTACTCCGGCGAGCGCGCCTACGAGATCTATGTCGGGGCCTCGAATGGAGAAGCCGCCTGGCGGCATCTCATCGATGCCGGCGCGCCAAACGGCCTGAAACCCTACGGCGTCGAGGCGCTTGGTGCGCTGCGCATCGAAAAGGGCCACGTAGCCGGCCCGGAAATCGACGGCAGGACGACGCTTGCGGACCTCGGCATGGGCCGGATGGTCGCCAAGCGCAGCGGCTATGTCGGCGAGGCGCTCAGCCATCGGGAGGCGTTTCAGGCTGCAAACCGCCAGCGGCTGGTCGGCCTGAAATGCATCGAACCGGGCAAACGGCTTCGCGGTGGGGCGCTTCTGTTTGCACCCGGCGAGCCGCTGCAAGGCCACGGCCACGGCCGCATGACGTCGATCACCTACAGTCCGGAGCTGGACTGCTACGTCGGCCTCGGACTGCTTGCCGCGGACTTCAAAGGCGACGAGGTGATTGCCTCCTACCCCATGAAAAATGAGGTCGTGCGGGCGCGCGTCGTTTCGCCCGTCTTCCTCGATCCCGCCGGAGAACGCATGCATGGTTGAGACGTCATCCGCCAAGCGCATGGTGCTGAAGCAACTGCCATGCCCGCTCATTCAATGCGATGCATGGGAGGGCACCCTTGCGGCTTTCGAGTCGGCGCTCGCCGGCGAGATCGGTGGCGCCCTGCCGATCCAGGTCGGGCAGATTGCCGGCCGCGACGGCCTCAGCGTCGTGCGCGCCGGACCACAGCGCTTCTGGATTTTCCCGTCCGAGCGCTCGTCGGCGATCGCTTCCGGCATTCCGCCCGAATTGGGCTGCAGGCTGGACCTCAGCGAAGGGCGGATACGCATCGAGGTCTCCACGCCCGATCTGCGCGATGTCGTCTCCAAGTGTCTGGCGATCGACTGGGACCGCACACTGGGCGTTGCGACCTTTTCCTCGCTGCACCGCATCCCGGTCATGTTCACGCGTTTCTCGGAGCGCGATGGCGAATTTGTCGTGCCGCGAAGCTTCGCAAGGAGCATCTCTGAATGGCTGGAGGAATGCCAGTGATGGAGCTCGACGCTTTCCTGGCGGCCCGGCAACGGATCGCCGGCCGGGTGCTGCGCACCCCCTTTGTCCTTTCCGCGTCGCTTTCCGAGCGCTGCGGCGTGCCAGTCGGCCTGAAGCTCGAACACCACCAGACGACCGGCAGCTTCAAGCTGCGCGGCGCTACCAACGCCGTCCTGTCGCTCAGCCCGCAGGAGCGGGCGCGCGGTGTCGTGGCGGCCTCGACTGGCAATCACGGCCGGGCGCTTGCCCATGCGGCGAAAGCCGAAGGATCGAGCGCAACGATCTGCATGTCGCGGCTGGTGCCCGAGAACAAGGTGTCGGAGATTCGGCGCCTCGGCGCGAATGTGAGAATCGTCGGCAGATCGCAGGACGAGGCCCAGCAGGAGGTCGACCGTCTGGTCAGCGAGGAGGGGCTGGTGATGGTGCCGCCGTTCGATCATCCGGCGATCGTTGCCGGCCAGGCTACCTTGGGGCTGGAGATAGTCGACGACATGCCGGAGGTGTCGACGGTGCTGGTGCCGCTCTCGGGCGGCGGGCTCGCGGCGGGCGTCGCCGCAGCGGTCAAAGCGCGCCGGCCAAAGGCACGGGTGATCGGGCTGACGATGGAGCGCGGTGCGGCGATGAAGGCAAGCCTCGACGCCGGCCGGCCCGTGCAGGTCGAGGAAGAGGAAAGTCTTGCGGACTCGCTCGGCGGCGGGATCGGACTCGACAACCGCGTCACCTTCACCATGTGTCGTGATCTCCTCGACGAAGTCGTGCTGCTTTCCGAAGAAGAGATCGCCGCCGGCATGCGACACGCCTACGAACAGGAACGCGAGATTGTCGAGGGGGCAGGGGCCGTCGGCTTTGCGGCACTTTTGGCGGGCAAGGTCAAAGACATTGGCGGACCTGTCGCGCTGATCCTTTCAGGACGCAACATCGACATGGGGCTGCACCGGCGCGTGATCAACGGCGAGAAGGATCCCCTGCGGGAGGGTAGTAGAACATGACACAAATGAAGATTCTCACAGAGGCTGATCTGAGGGCGGTCGCATCGCTCGACCCCGAGGCGGTCGATTGCGTCGAGAGCGCTTTCCATGCCTTGGCTACGAAGGCCGTGGCAATGCCGCCCATCCTGCGGCTGGACATTCCGGAGTACCGCGGCGAGGTCGACGTCAAGACGGCCTATGTTCCCGGTATCGAAGGCTTTGCAATCAAGATCAGCCCTGGCTTCTTCGACAATCCCAAGATCGGCTTGCCGAGCACCAACGGGATGATGGTGCTGCTGTCCAGCCGCACCGGCCTCGTTCAGGCGCTGTTGCTCGATAACGGCTACCTGACGGATGTCCGCACCGCCGCCGCCGGAGCGGTTGCCGCGAAGCATCTCGCCCGCAAGGATGCCAGCGTTGCCGCGGTTCTGGGAGCCGGGATGCAGGCGAAGCTGCAGCTTCAGGCGCTCGCGCTGGTGCGGCCAATCCGCGAAGCGCGCATCTGGGCGCGGGATCATGCCAAGGCCAAGGCTGCGGCAGATGAGCTTGCCGAAAAGCTCGGGATCCCCGTGACCGCCGTTTCAGACGCGAAGGCAGCTGTCTCGGGCGCACACGTCATCATCACGACGACGCCCTCGGCCACGCCCATTCTGAAAGCGGAATGGCTCGAGAAAGGACAGCACGTTACGGCTATGGGCTCGGACGCCGAGCACAAGAATGAGATTGAGCCCGCCGTCATTGGCCGCGCGGACCTCTATGTGGCCGACAGTCTCGCGCAGACGCGCAGGCTCGGCGAACTGCACCACGCCATTGAGGCTGGCGTTGTCGGGGCCGCGAATGACTTCCCGGAGCTTGGGCAGATCATCGCCGGGCAGAGACCGGGACGCGCGGACGCCGATCAGATCACCATCGCGGATCTCACCGGAACCGGCATTCAGGATACGGCAATCGCCACCCTCGCCTTCACGCGGGCCAATACGGCGGATGCCGGGACTACGTTCGTAAGCTAGACCCTGGGAAAAATCGAGGAAACGACGATGACTCAACCCAATCTCAAATTTTCCTTGGCGGAATATGAAGCAAGACTGCTGAAAACGCGCCAGTCGATGGAGGCGAAGGGCATCGACCTGCTGATCGTCAGCGACCCATCGAACATGGCCTGGCTGACGGGCTATGATGGCTGGTCGTTCTACGTGCACCAGGCCGTGATCGTACCGCTATCGGGCGAGCCGATCTGGTTCGGCCGCGGCCAGGACGCCAACGGTGCAAAGCTGACGGCCTATCTGAAGCACGAGAGCATCATCGGCTACCCCGACCACTACGTGCAGTCGACCGAACGCCATCCCATAGATTACCTCTCCGGCATCCTTGCCGACCGCGGCTGGGGTGCACTCAGGATCGGCGTCGAGATGGACAACTACTGGTTCTCCGCCGCCGCGTTCGCCTCGCTGCAAAAGCATCTGCCGAATGCCCGCTTCGTCGATGCGACCGCGCTCGTCAACTGGCAGCGCGCGGTCAAGAGCGAGACCGAGATCAAGTACATGCGCAACGCGGCCCGTATCGTCGAGGGCATGCATCGCCGTATCTTCGAAAAGATCGAGGTCGGCATGCGCAAATGCGATCTCGTCGCGGAGATCTATGACGCCGGCACGCGCGGGGTTGACGGGATCGGCGGCGACTACCCGGCGATCGTGCCGCTGCTGCCCTCGGGCCGCGATGCAACCGCGCCGCATCTTACCTGGGACGACAAGCCCATGAAGGCGGGTGAGGGGACCTTCTTCGAGATCGCCGGCTGCTACAATCGTTACCATGTGCCACTGTCGCGCACGGTCTTCCTCGGCAAGCCGACCCAGGCCTTTGTCGACGCGGAAAAGGCGACCCTCGAAGGAATGGAGGCGGGGCTTGCCGTCGCCAGGCCGGGCAACACCTGCGAGGACATAGCCAAGGCCTTCTTCGCGGTCCTGAAGAAATACGGCATCGTCAAGGACAACCGCACCGGCTACCCGATCGGGCTTTCCTATCCGCCGGACTGGGGTGAGCGCACCATGAGCCTGCGTCCCGGGGACAGGACGGAACTGAAACCGGGCATGACCTTCCACTTCATGACCGGGCTCTGGCTCGAGGACATGGGCTTTGAGACCACGGAAAGCATCCTCATCACAGAGACGGGCGTCGAGTGTTTCGCCAACGTGCCGCGCCAGCTCTTTATCAAGGACTAGCAACAAATGACCGAGACGATATTGCGGCCATCGCCGATCTCAGCAAGCGTCGATTTTTCGGCCGAAGGCGTCCAGCACGGCTTTCTGCGGCTGCCCTACAGCCGCGATGACTCCGCCTGGGGATCGGTGATGATCCCGATCACCGTCGTCAAGAATGGGGATGGCCCGACCGCCCTTCTGACGGGCGGCAACCACGGCGACGAGTACGAAGGGCCAATCGCGCTCTTCGATCTCGCCCGGACTTTGGAGCCGGATGAGGTGACGGGACGAGTCATTATCGTACCGGCCATGAACTATCCGGCCTTCACCGCCGGCACCCGCACGTCGCCGATCGACAAGGGCAATATGAACCGTAGCTTTCCGGGAAGGCCGGACGGCACCGTGACCCAGAAGATCGCCGACTATTTCCAGCGAGAACTCCTGCCGCTCGCGGACATCGTCCTCGACTTCCACTCGGGGGGAAAGACGCTTGATTTCCTGCCGTTCTGCGCCGCGCACATCCTGCCGGACAAGGAGCAGGAGGCAAGGGCTTTCGAATTGGTCAAGGCGTTCGGCGCGCCCTGGTCGATGAAGATGCTGGAGATCGATGCGGTCGGAATGTACGATACTGCGGCCGAAGAGATGGGCAAGGTGTTTATCACCACCGAGCTTGGCGGCGGCGGAACGGCAACCGCCAGGAGCGCCGGCATCGCCAAACGCGGCGTCAGGAACGTGCTTCGCGCCGCCGGCATTCTGAAGGGGGCAGTCGAGACATCGAGGACCGAATGGCTCGACATGCCGGACGGCGACTGCTTCTCCTTCGCGGAAGATGGAGGCCTGATCGAGCCACTCGTCGATCTAGGGGACAAGGTACGCAAGGGCGACGTGGTTGCCCGCATTTATCCCATCGGGCGCACCGGTGCCGAACCGGTCGCGATCAAGGCGAAGATGGACGGCCTGCTGGCCGCCCGGCACTTTCCAGGTCTGGTCAAGCAGGGCGACTGTGTTGCCGTCGTCGCGGTTTAGCTCACGTTCCAAGGAAGATAGTCGTGAAATCGCACATCCTTACAATTACCTGCAGGTCGACGACCGGCATCATCGCGGCAGTTTCGGGCTATCTCGCCGAAAAGGGCTGTAACATCACTGACAGCTCGCAGTTCGACGATCTCGAAACGGGTCTGTTCTTCATGCGGTTGGTCTTCATCAGCGAGGAAGGTGTCAAGCTTGACGAATTGCGGGAAGGCTTCGAACCGGTCGCGAAACGGTTCGAGATGACGGCGGAGATCCGCGATTCCGAAGAGCGCATGAAAGTGCTGTTGATGGTGTCGCGTTTCGGCCATTGCCTCAACGACCTGCTCTACCGCTGGAAGATCGGCGCACTGCCGATCGACATCGTCGGCGTCGTCTCCAACCACTTCGACTACCAGAAGGTGGTCGTCAACCACGACATTCCCTTCCACTGCATCAAGGTGACGAAGGAGAACAAACCGAAGGCCGAAGCCCAGCTGATGGAACTCGTCGAGCAGACCGGCGCCGAACTGATCGTACTGGCCCGCTACATGCAGGTCTTGTCCGACGCGCTCTGCAAGAAGATGTCGGGCCGGATCATCAACATCCATCACTCCTTCCTGCCGAGCTTCAAGGGCGCCAACCCCTACAAGCAGGCCTATGAGCGCGGCGTCAAGCTGATCGGCGCGACGGCGCATTACGTCACCGCCGATCTCGACGAAGGTCCGATCATCGAGCAGGACATCGCCCGCATCACCCATGCGCAGTCGGCCGAGGACTATGTCTCGATCGGCCGCGACGTCGAAAGCCAGGTGCTGGCCCGCGCCGTGCACGCCCACATCCACCACCGCTGCTTCATCAACGGCAACCGCGTCGTCGTCTTCCCGCCGAGCCCGGGGAGCTATGCGTCGGAGCGGATGGGGTGAGCAATAGATGAGACAGGCGTCGGATGCGGGCAGAGAGCACTGCGGCGACACGGGCAAAGACACGGCAACCGGCGCCGCCAAAGGATGTCGGAACAAGAAGCGGCGAGCTCACCCGCCGAGGGGAGCCGGCGCCGCATGATCGCCCCATCGCCAGAGGAGGGGTGCCAGGCAAATGCCGTATGTCTTAGTTTATCGCTTGCTTCATTAGACTTTAGTAGCATACCCTGGTGTTCAACGCTTTGGGAGGAGCAAGATGACGGAACGAGTAGAAGCCGAGAAGCTTTCGAACCACACCGCCACCAAGGTTTGGTCTGTCCACGAGTTTTGCCGACGGCATCGCCTATGCGATGAAGAAGAACGGCGGCTAACCCTCCTCTTTGGCGCGTTCGCCACATCCCGGGAACTGCTGCATAATGCCAAGCGGGCGCCCAAGTGGCGGTGACGGTGCGGAACGCCCGCCGGAATGAATCCCGCACCCGTCCCTGACGCAGGCTTGGTTGCAAAATGACGCTGCGCCCTGAAAGGAAAACCCGGCTCTACGGCCGGGTCAGATTTCAGAGCTTGAATACAAATATAGCCCGGATCAGTGGCCAGAGGACCGAGGTGCGGAAGATACCCGAACCTGCGCACACTGTGGTGCCGCAAGGCGAAATCGGGCTTCGTGATATCGAACTGGCACCGAAAAACACTCCGGCGATGCTCAGGCGGCACCTCTTTCCGCCGCAAACGGGTCGGTGACCATCGGCCAGATGTCGCGCCGCACGCGCCTGTAGGGCGTTTTCGCCGGATTGTTGGGGTAGGGCGTTCCGGCCGAGCAATAGAGGATCTTCGACGCAATCTTCGAGAAGGACGCGAAGAAATGGTTCGTCGATTTGACGACCAGGATCTTCTTCGACCGCGGGTCAATTCCCATCACGGAGAACAGGCTCGGGTCGAAGCTCTGTGCGCGGGTGGAATTCAGGATGATGTCGATGCCGCGATGCTGAATGTGCGCGGCGTCGCCAAAGGGCGCGAAGCTTTCTCCGAACCGCATTTCGGCGTTTCGCACCAGACTTATGACCGTGACAGTTCCGTCGATCGGATTGCCGGTACCTGGCGCGGATTTCGCGCCGAAACGCAACGGGATCTCGGCGCCTTCGCCTGCGGCCATGCAGATCTGCACGGCCATAGGGTCCCAGATGGTGCCGACGGCAGCATCGGTGACGCCATTGGCGAGCAGTTCTTCGAGCACCACGGTCGCATCACCCGCCGTACCGCCGCCGGGATTGTCCCACATGTCCGCGATCACCACCGGACCGGCGGTCGCGGCGATCGCCTCGGCGACCGCTTGGCGTTCGCCGAGTTCCGGCATCCGGAACGTGCCGCGTTTGGCGAAGAGTTCAAGCCCAAGGTCGCGGGCAAGCGCCTGGCCTTTCTCCCGGTTGCCATCGGTCACTGCTATCATCTTCGTGCCCATTTCCGGCACGTCGCCAGCCATGAAGCCATGCACGACCGAGAGCGAGAGCACGTCGGTGTCGTCTCTCTCGATCTCCATGAGCTTGTCGACGAAGCTGCGCATGGGTTCGCGCGACGTCGGAAACACGTCGATCATCCGGCAGTCGAAGACCGACATGACCGGCTTGACGCGGCCTTCGAGCGTATCGACGGCGATCCGCCACAGATCCTTGGCGCGATCGACGAAATCCGTATGCGGAAACTCCTTGAAGAAAACAAAGAAATCGGTCGCCGCGATCCGTTTCCCGGTCAGATGGCTGTGCGGGTCGAGTTCAGCGCAGAGGAGCACGTCGGGCCCGATGAGTTCGCGAATGCGCGTCAGCAGATCACCTTCAGTGTCCTCGTAGCCGTCGGCGACCATGGCGCCATGCAAACCGAGAACGACAGCATTGACGGGAAGGGCGGCCCGCAACTGATCGAGGATCTCGTCGCGCAGGCTTTCATAGGTGTGCCGGTTCACGAGACCGGCGGGGTCCGCCCAGGCAGCGGTCCCCTCGATCAGTTCCCAGCCCTTTTCGGCCGTGACCTGCCGGCCGACGGTGATCGGTGCGGTGCAAAGCGTCGGTGTCTCCGGATGGCTGCCTGGCGGCGCATAGAGCGAAGCCTCGAAGGCTCGCTTGTCGATGCAGATCGGCGAGAAGGTGTTGGTTTCGGTCGCCAAGGCCGCCGTAAAAATTCGCAATGCTGTCGCCTTTTTTCGCCTAGTTCGATCCCATCGGGTTGGGCAGGTAGCCGGTAAAGCCGCAGATCTTCCAGCGGCCTTGATGCAGCCGGCAATAATAGACCGTCTGCCATTTCATGACATCAAAGCTGCCATCGGCCTTCTTCAGGCCGCCGTCGAACTTCTTGCGCGCCAGCGCCAGCTCGCCGTTGATCTCTATGTCTTCCAAAGTGGTTGTCGCGAAGATCGCCGCGCGCGGGTCCTCGGCGAAGGATTGGCTGGCGAAGTCCTTCGCCTGGCGCAGCCATTCGTCGCGATAGGCTGCAAGCGAGGGAAAGGAGAGACGCCAATTGTCAGGGTTTTCGTCCCGCCTTCCGTCGATCCCGATGAAGCCGTGCTCGACGAAATCCTGCGCGACCAACGACCAGTCTGCAGCAAGGAAAGCGTCTATATCTCGCGTCACCAACATGTCCCAGATCGCATGTCGGGCAACATCGGAGGTGGGGAACGGATTCTGGAAGGGATCCCGCATCACTTCGCCTTGGATTGAAATTCTTTTCATAAACCAGGATTTTCTCTGGTCAAATTCCGTATTCTGTGGTGACTTGTCAACGGATAAAGAAAATAATTTGCACGAAGGTCGCTATGTCCATCAAACGTTATGGCGCGGAGCAGGCCGGCGCGGGTGGCAAGTCGCTGCCGTTTGCGCGGGCCGTCGAGGCAGACGGCTGGCTGCACGTTTCCGGTCAGGTCGCCATGGAAAACGGTGAGATCATCGACGGCAATATCGTCGCGCAGACACACAAGGCGATCGGCAATCTCCTGGCTATTCTGAAAGAGGCCGGTTACGGTGTCGAACACGTGGTGAGGGTCGGCGTGTGGCTGGACGACCCGCGTGATTTCTGGAGCTTCAATAAGATCTATCAGGAATATTTCGGCGCTCATCCTCCTGCGCGCGCCTGCGTGCAGTCTTCGATGATGGTCGACTGCAAGGTTGAAGTCGACTGCGTCGCCTACAAGCCGAAGGACGCCTGATTGTAAGGGGGTGGCGTTCGATGGATATTTTCGCGACACTGCAGGAGGAAAAGGGGCGGCTATCCCAGTCGGAGAACCGCATTGCCGATATCCTGCTCAATGATTTCGAATTTGCCGTGAACGCCTCGATCATCGAGCTTGCGGGCAAAGCCGATGTGTCGCCGCCGACGGTGACACGTTTTTGCCGGCGTCTCGGCTGCGAAAGCTTTTCCGACTTCAAGGTGCAACTCGCCCGCACCGCCTATATAGGCATGCGCTACCTGAAGCCCGAGCCGAAGAGCCAGGAACCGGCCGACGTCGCGCAGGACATCATTACCAAGGCGCAGAATGCACTCTTCCTGCTGCACCGCTCGCTTGATCTCGCCGCGATCGAAGAGACTGCGGAGCGGCTGGCCAAAGCGGAAATGATTTACGCCTTCGGTTCGGGCGGCAATTCCTCGATGATTGCCAGCGAATTGCAGAACCGCCTCTTCCGGCTCGGACTGCGCATTACTTCGAGCTCCGATCACAGCATGCAACTGATGATGGCGGCCGCGGCCAAGCCGAAGGACGTGCTGATAGGTTCGTCCCTGTCGGGGCGCAACGCGGAACTCGTGCGTGCCTTCACGCTCGCTCGCGAAGCCAGGGTTCCGACGATCGCGCTGACCCAGAGCGGCAGCCCCGTCGCGCTTGCCGCCGACATCACCGTTCCGGTCGATCTGCCGGAAGGCAACAACATCTATCGTCCGACATCCACGCGCATCGCCTATGTGGCCTTGCTTGATATCATCGCCAGCCTCGTCGCCTACCGTGTCCAACCGCAGGCGACGGCGACGCTGAGGCGCATCAAGCAGCAACTGGTGGTGCACAGGGATGGCGACGATCGCCAGCTTCTCGGAGACTGATGTGCCACAGGAGCGCCGCATGAAGAAATCCGTAGCGATCGTCACCGGAGCGGCCGGTGATATCGGCCGTGCGATCGCGCGTCGCCTGGCCGATGATCATGAGGTGGTCGTGCTTGCGGACATCGACGGCGATGCGGCGGAAAAGGTCGCACGCGACCTCGGCGCGAAGGAGCGCTTCGCAGCCATCGCCTGCGATGTCACGGATGCCGCGAGCGTCGCGTCGATGACGGCGGCGGCCGGGTCGCTCGGAGCGGTGCGCACGCTCGTCAACAATGCGGGTGCGGCACGCGCCGTCAGCCTGCATGATACGACGCCGGAAATCTGGCGCATGGACAATGCACTCAATCTCGAAGCGGCATTCCTTTGTTTCCGGGCCGTTGAGGACATGCTGAAGGAAAGCCGGGGATCGGTCGTCAACATCGCATCCGTCAACGGCATGAATGTTTTCGGGCATCCGGCCTATAGTGCCGCCAAGGCCGGCCTGCTTCACCTGACCCGGCTGATCGCGGTGGAATACGGTAAATTCGGCATCCGCGCCAATGCGGTGGCGCCCGGCACCGTGCGCACCCAGGCCTGGGAAGCGCGCGCTGCCGCCAACCCGCAGGTCTTCGAGGAGGCGAAGCGCTGGTATCCGCTGCAGCGCATCGTCAATCCGGAAGACGTCGCCAATGCCGTCCAGTTCCTGGCAGGGCCGTTGGCAGGTGCTATATCCGGCGTCTGCCTGCCGGTCGATTGCGGGCTTACCGCAGGCCAGGCGGAACTCGCACGCACCTTTTCGCAATCCATCCATTACTGACAAGCCATATCGGGAGGACGCTCATGCAGCCGGTTTGTTATCGCCTCGAATCTGCCTGGCAACCGGATGGCGGCCCGTTCGGACGCTTCACCTTCACCCTCGTCAATCTCTCTGATTCTCCACTCCGCGATTTTCGCCTCGTCTACACATCGCTGACCCGCGTCATCGATGGGGCCGCCTGCGAGAATGCCGTCTTTGTGCGCCGCAATGCCAATTTCCACGAATTCGCACCGCCAAAGGGATTTATCCTTGGCGAGGGCGAGAGCTGGACCTTTACGGTCAGCGGGCTGCACCGGCAGGCAAAACACTGCACGGACGGCGCAAAGTCCGCCTATCTGACGCTCTCAGACGAGCGGCATGTGCCAGTAGCGGTTTCCGATCTGCTGCTGGAAGGGGCTACGAGCGAGCCTCCACCGCAGCGCCTGCCGCAAGGCAAGCTCGACCTGCCCTACGCCTTGCAGCCCTGGCCGGCGAAGATCGACGTGATCCCGGGTGATGGATTCCCGGTCATTCTTTATCCGGCATCCGGGAGCAGCAAGGACGAGATCAGCGCGGTCGATACGGTGCTCGCGCTCTTTCACCGTCTCTTCCCGGGAGGCCACGCTCCGTTCACGCTCGCCTCGTCCCCACAGGGTCGCCCGATCGTCTTCGCGGAGAAGCCCGAACTTGGTCCCGAGGCCTATGCGCTGGCCTTTTCCGAGCGCGAGATCCGGCTCGAATATGGCGCCGCTGCCGGCCGGCAGTACGGGTTGACGACGCTCGCGCAGCTCCTTGACGGGTCGCGCAGGGAGGGGGGCGAGTTCCGCTTTCCCGTCTCTGGCACGATTTCGGACCAGCCCCGTTACGGCTGGCGCGGCTGCCATCTCGACGTCTCCCGCCAGTTCTATCCGACCGCCGACGTCATGCGGCTCATCGATATTCTCGCCTGGTTCAAGCTCAACATCTTCCACTGGCATCTGACCGACGACGAAGCCTGGCGGCTGGAGATCAAGGCCTATCCCACGCTGACGACGCTTGGCGTGCTGCGCGGGCCGGACGAGCCGATGCTGCCGCAGCTTGGCAACGGCGCCGAACCGGTGGGCGGCTTCTACAGCCAGGAGGAGGTGAGGGCGATCGTCGCCCATGCCGGCGCGCTCAGTATCGAGGTCGTACCGGAGATCGACATTCCGGGCCATAGTACGGCCGCGCTCGTCGCCCTGCCGGAACTCGCCGATGGGCAGGAGGCCCCGGAAAGCTATCATTCGGTCCAGGGTTACCCCAACAATGCGCTGAACCCGGCCATTCCGCTGACATACGAATTCCTCGAAAAGGTCTTCGACGAAATGGTCGAGCTCTTCCCGAGCCAGTACATCCATGTGGGCGGCGACGAGGTGGCCAATGGTTCGTGGCTGGCGTCGCCATTGGCGCGCAAGCTCATGGAACGGGAGGGCATTTCCGGGACCTTTGCGTTGCAGTCCTACTTCCTCAAAAAGGTGAAGCAGATGCTGACGGCGCGCGGCCGCAAGCTCGTCGGCTGGAACGAGGTCGCCCATGGCGGCGGCGTCGGCACCGAGGGCACGCTGTTGATGGCTTGGGAGAACCCCAAGGTCGGGATCGAGCTGGCCCGCGAAGGTTACGATGTCGTGATGACGCCGGGACAGGCCTACTACCTCGACATGGCGCAGGCCGAAGCCTTCCAGGAGCCGGGAGCAAGCTGGGCCGGCACGGCAACACCTGCACACACCTATGCCTATGAAGCGGAAGGCGAATTTCCGGAAGAGCTGAAGCATCGCATGAAGGGCGTGCAGGCCTGCATCTGGTCGGAGCATTTCCTCTCGCGCGGTTATTTCAATCGTCTTGTCTTCCCGCGTCTCCCCGCCATCGCTGAGGCGGCCTGGACGCCAAAGGCGCAAAAGGACTGGCCGCGTTTCGCTGCGATCGCCCCTCTGAGCCCGATTTTGTGAGTCTGAAGCCATGCGGATCGCCGTCGGTGGAATCCATACGGAGTGCAGCACCTATTCGCCCGTCTTGATGACGGGCGAGGACTTCCGGGTGCTGAGGGGAGCGGAGCTCCTGAAAGCGGACTATTTCAGCTTTCTCGAGGCTGACGGCTTTGAGCATGTCCCGCTCCTTCATGCACGGGCCGTGCCCGGCGGTCCCGTTTCGCGCGCGGCTTACGACGCCTTCAAGACGGAATTCCTCGAGCGGCTGAGTGCTGCTCTGCCGCTCGACGGGCTCTATCTCGCGATGCACGGGGCGATCAAGGTCGACGGTATGGACGACGCCGAAGGTGACTGGATTTCCGCCGCGCGCGCCGTTGTCGGGTCGGATTGCCCGATCGCAACCAGCTATGATCTCCACGGCAATGTCAGCCAGAAGATCATCGATGAGATCGACATCTTTGCCGGCTACCGCACCGCGCCGCACATCGATACACGCGAGACAATGGTCCGGGCCTGGTCAATGCTGGTGGAGGCCCTGCGCACGGGAACGCGCCCAGGCGTCGCCTGGGCGCCCGTGCCGCTACTGCTGCCCGGGGAATGCACGTCGACGGAGGATGAACCTGCGAGCAGCCTTTACCGGCGGCTGCCGGACTTCGATCAGCGTCCCGGTATTCTCGACGCCAACCTGATGGTCGGCTACGTGTGGGCGGACGAACCGCGGGCGACCGCTTGCGCGGTGGTGACCGGATCGGACAAGGCGGCCGCCTCGAAAGCGGTGGAAGAAATCGCCACAAGCTACTGGAATGAGCGGGAGAATTTCCGTTTCGGTCCGGTCACGGGGCCGCTCGAAGCGATGCTCGACATTGCCGAGAAGACGGCAATGAGGCCCGTCATCCTCGCCGATTCCGGGGACAACCCCACCGGAGGCGGCGTCGGCGACCGAGCCGACGTGCTGAAGGCGCTTCTTGCACGAGGCTGGCAGGACGCGCTGGTCGCCGGCATTGCCGACTGGCCGGCCGTCGAAGCCTGTTTCGAGGCCGGCGAAGGCGCGACGCTGGCTTTGAGGCTCGGCGGCAGCCTCGACCCGTCGAGCCCTGTGGCCGACGTGACGGCCACTGTCGTGCGGTTGGACGATCCGGGTCCGATTGCCGAGCGCCAGGCGGTCGTGAAAATCGGCGGGATCCAGGTGGTGCTGTCGGCGCGCCGGCGTCCTTACCACAACATAGAGGACTTCCGTCGCCTTGGCCTCGATCCGAGCACCGTAGGCCTGCTCGTCGTCAAATCCGGTTATCTTTCGCCGGAGCTTGCGCCGATTGCCAATCCCAACCTGATGGCGCTCACCGACGGTGTCGTCAATCAGGACATCAAAAATCTCGCGAGCGAACGCCGCCAGCGGCCGGTGTTCCCGTTCGACCGCGATTTCGATTTCGAGCCAAAGGCGCGCTTCTCGGCTCGCTGGACCTGAGCAACCCCAGCCTTCCTGCTACGACCGCCCCATCTTGGGGCGGTCTCCTCATAAGACTTCGCACTTCGCGGATCCACCCATGTCTTCCTCGCTTCTCTTCGCCATGCGCAACCCGGTTATCCGGGCGAGTGTGCTTGCCATCTTTCTCTTCGGCTTCTCGGGCGCTGCGACCTCGCCCTATCAGTCGGTGGTCGGGATTGCCGAGCTTGGCTTGAGCGACGGGTTCTATTCCGCGCTGATCTTCATTGCGGCGCTAGTCAATGTCACCTTCAGCGTCACCGTCGGCATCGTCGCCGACCGCGTCGGCAATTACCGGACGCTGATGTTGGCGGTCATCCTCTCTGGCGCTGTCGGCTACGGCCTGGTCTACGCGCTGCCGACAAAAACGAGCTTCGTCATTGCCATGTTGTTGCTGCTGCCCGTCCACGGCGCACTCAACTCGCTCCTGTTCGCCAATGTCCGCACCGCGGCGAACGGCATGGGCGGCAAGGATGCGGCAGCGGTCAATTCCGGCGTGAGGGCGGCTATATCGCTGTCGTGGGTTCTCGTTCCGGGGCTGGTCGGCTTCGTGCTGTCGGCGCGCGGCAGCATGCTGCCTGCCTACCTGCTGGCGAGTCTCGGCTGTATTGGCAATCTGCTGCTGGTCTTTTTCCTGCTGCCCGCCCGAAACGGGGTCGATCCGATCCTGAGCAAGCGGCTTTCTTATCTCGCATCTTTCGCGGAGATTCTCTCGCCGCGTGTTCTTGCCCGGCTTGTCGCCGTGGCACTCATCTGCTCCACGCTGCATGTCAACGCGGCCGTGTTGCCGTTGATCGTGACCGGTGCAGCCGGCGGCTCGGCCACCGATATCGGCATCGTCGTCGGTGTTGTGGCGCTGCTGGAGGTAATCTTCATTCTGGTCTGGGGGCGGATCCAGTATCGCCTCAGCCACATCGACGCGCTTGCGCTCGGAACGGCAATCTACGTGGTCTATATGGCGCTGCTCGGCTTTTCGTCCCGGCCCTGGCATGTCTATGCGTTGACACCCATCAGCGGCTTCGGGGCGGCAGCGCTGATCAGCATCCCGATCACCTATCTGCAAGACCTGATAGCCGACCGTCCAGGGCTTGGAAGCTCGTTGATTGCGGTGAACATCTTTTTGGGCGGGGCGCTCAGCGCGGCGCTTTTCGCGCTCGGCACCCGCATCAGCGACTATTCCGGAACAGCGCTGCTTGGTGCGGCTGCGGGGATTGCAGGCTGTGCCCTGCTCTTGTTCCTAGACGGAGCCCGTCGCAGGGCGGTTTCGGTATCGTAGCAAAGAGAAGAGCGGGAGGCCGCCCGGCGGCCTCCCGCGTTCTTCGTCAGTTCCCGAGAATGCCGGGCAGGCGCAGGCCCTTTTCCTTGGCGCAGTCGAGCGCAATGTCGTAGCCGGCGTCGGCATGGCGCATGACGCCGGTCGCCGGATCGTTCCACAGTACACGTTCGATCCGCCGGTCGGCGTCCTCGCTGCCGTCGCAGCAGATGACGACGCCCGAATGCTGCGAGAAGCCCATGCCGACGCCGCCACCGTGGTGGAGCGAGACCCAGGTCGCGCCGGACGCCGTGTTCAAGAGTGCATTGAGGAGCGGCCAGTCGGAAACGGCATCGGAACCATCCTTCATCGCTTCCGTCTCGCGGTTCGGCGAAGCGACGGAGCCGGAATCGAGGTGGTCGCGACCGATGACGATTGGAGCGCTGAGTTCGCCTTTGCGAACCATTTCGTTGAAGGCAAGGCCGAGGCGGTGACGGTCTCCGAGACCGACCCAGCAGATGCGCGCCGGCAAGCCCTGGTAGGCAATGCGCTCCTTGGCCATGTCCAGCCAGTTGTGCAGGTGCTTATTTTCCGGCAGCAATTCCTTCACCTTCGCGTCGGTCTTGCGGATGTCCTCCGGGTCGCCCGACAGTGCTGCCCAGCGGAACGGGCCAATGCCGCGGCAGAAGAGCGGGCGGATATAGGCCGGCACGAAGCCCGGAAAGGCAAAGGCGTTTTCAAGACCCTCGTCCTTGGCCATCTGGCGGATGTTGTTGCCGTAGTCGAAGGTGGGGACGCCCATGTTCTGGAAGGCGATCATCGCCTCGACGTGCTCGCGCATCGATGCGCGTGCGGCCCTTTCCACGGCCTTCGGGTCGCTGACGCGCTTGTCCTTCCACTGGCCCATCGTCCAGCCCTTCGGCAGATAGCCGTTGACCGGATCGTGGGCGGAGGTCTGGTCGGTGACCATGTCGGGCCGAATGCCGCGGCGAACCATTTCGGGGAGGATTTCCGCGGTGTTGCCGAGCAGGCCGACGGATTTTGCTTCGCCCGCCCTGGTCCAGCGATCGATCATCTCCATCGCTTCGTCCAGCGTCTCGGCCTTGGCGTCGAGGTAGCGGGTGCGCAGGCGGAAATCGATCGAGTCCGGATTGCATTCGACGGCAAGGCAGCAGGCGCCGGCCATGACCGCGGCGAGCGGCTGTGCGCCGCCCATGCCGCCGAGGCCGCCGGTCAGCACCCACTTGCCCTTGAGGTCGCCGCCGTAGTGCTGGCGGCCGGCCTCGACGAAGGTCTCGTAGGTTCCCTGGACGATGCCCTGCGAGCCGATATAGATCCACGAGCCGGCGGTCATCTGGCCGTACATGGCGAGACCCTTCTTATCCAGCTCGTTGAAATGGTCCCAGGTCGCCCAGTGCGGCACGAGGTTGGAGTTGGCGATCAGCACGCGCGGTGCGTCCTTGTGGGTGCGGAAGACGCCAACCGGCTTGCCGGACTGGACGAGCAGCGTTTCGTCCTCGTTGAGATCCTTGAGCGTCGCGACGATCCGGTCGAAATCCGCCCACGTACGGGCGGCGCGACCGATGCCGCCATAGACGACGAGTTCGTGCGGGTTCTCGGCAACATCCGGGTCGAGATTGTTCATCAGCATGCGCATTGGTGCCTCGGTCAGCCAGCTCTTGGCGCTGAGCTCGGTGCCACGCGGGCTGCGCACCTCGCGGATATTGTGGCGCGGGTTATTCACGTTCATGCCTCACTCCCTGTCAGTTTGAGGGCGAATGCCATTGTTTCGATGCGTTTCAGGATGGCCTTGAGATGGGTGCGAAGGCGTTCGGCCTTGGCGGGATCCAGCGCGAAGGGCGGCGCTTCCGTTGCCAAATGCGTGGACTGGGCAAGCTCCATCTGGATCGCGTGGACACCCGTTTCGGGTCGGCCATAGTGGCGGGTGGTCCAGCCGCCCTTGAAGCGCCCGTTCAGGATGCTGGTGTAACCCTCTGCCGAAGCGGCGATTTTTGCCGTTGCCTTCTCTATTTCGGCGGCACAGGTCTTACCCATGTCCGTGCCGATATTGAAGTCGGGAAGCTTGCCTTCGAAGAGGAACGGAATATGCGAGCGGATTGAGTGGCAGTCGTAGAGAACCGCCACGCCATGGATCGCCTTGACGCGCTCGATCTCGGCGGCGAGCGCCGCGTGATAGGGAGCATGGAAATCGCGAAGGCGCGTCGCAATATCAGCCCCCGTCGGTGCCTCACCATCCTTCCAGATAGACACACCGTCGAAGTCGGTTTCCGGCACGAGACCGGTGGTGTTCTGACCGGGATAGAGGCTCACGCCTTCCGGGTCGCGGTTGGCGTCGATGACGTATCGGTGGAAGGTCGCGCGCACGGTCGTGGCTCCCGGCAGAAGCCCTTCGTAGAGCTCGTGGATGTGCCAGTCCGTGTCGGCGAGGATGCGGCCGTTGTCGTTGAGCCGTTCCCAGATCGGCGCGGGCACGTCGGTGCCCGTGTGGGGAAAGCCAAGGATGACGGGGGAGGTGCCCCGATGGACTTCGAAAACGGCCATGTCAGAGATCCAGCTTCGGAAGAATGCCAGCGGAGACGGCGGCGTTGAGCGCGCCAGATGCGACCAGTTCGCCGGCCGCCTTGAGATCGTCGGCCATGTAGCGGTCCTCTTCGATCGTCAGCGACACGCTGCGTACGGCAGCCACTGCCTTCGACAGTTCCGCGCTCGTCGTCAGCGGCGCCCGGAACTCGACCCCCTGGACGGCCGTCAGGGCCTCGATGCCGATGATAGAGAACAGGTTGTCGGTCATCTGCAGCAGGCGGCGCGCACCGTGGCAAGCCATCGACACGTGGTCTTCCTGGTTGGCGGATGTCGGCGTCGAGTCGACCGAAGCCGGATGCGCGAGTTGCTTGTTTTCCGACATCAGCGCGGCGGAGGTGACCTCCGCGATCATCAGGCCCGAATTGAGCCCGGGCTTTTTGGCCAGGAACGCCGGCAGGCCGTAGCTCAGCGCCGGATCGACGAGAAGCGCGATGCGGCGCTGCGCGATCGCGCCGATTTCGCAAACCGCAAGCGCGATCTGGTCGGCGGCAAAGGCCACCGGTTCGGCGTGGAAATTGCCGCCCGAGACGACAGAGTTGTCCGAAAGCACCAGCGGATTGTCGGTGACGGCGTTGGCCTCGATCGTGAGCGATGCGGCGACAGAGCGCAAGAGGTCGAGGCAGGCGCCGTCGACCTGTGGCTGGCAGCGGATGCAGTAGGGATCCTGCACCCGTTCGTCGCCCTCGATGTGGCTCTGCCGGATCACGGATCCTTCGAGCAACTGGCGAAGGGCGGCGGCCGTGTCGATCTGGCCCCGATGGCCGCGCAGCGTATGGATATCGGGATGGAAGGGCGCGGACGACCCCATTGCGGCATCGGTCGAAAGTGCACCGGTAATGAGCGCCGCCTGCGCGGCGCGATGGGCACGGAAGAGACCGGCGAGCGCCAGAGCGGTGGACGCCTGCGTGCCATTGATCAGGGCGAGGCCTTCCTTGGCGGCGAGCCTCACGGGCGTAAGACCGGCCTTTTCAAGCGCGGCTGCGCCCGGCATGCGCTCACCATCGAAGAACGCTTCTCCGTGGCCCATCATCACGGCCGCCATGTGCGCAAGCGGAGCAAGGTCGCCGGAGGCGCCGACCGACCCCTTTTCCGGGATCAGCGGGATTACGCTCCGTTCCTGCATCGCCTCGATCAGGCGGACGACCTCGAGCCGGACGCCCGAAGCGCCGCGGCCGAGCGAGACCAGCTTCAGCGCCATGATCAGCCGGACGATGTTTTCCGGCAGCGGCGCCCCCACACCGCAGCAATGCGACAGGATGAGGTTGCGCTGCAGCGTCGTGACGTCGGCGCTGTCGATCTTGATCGAGGCAAGCTTACCGAAGCCGGTGTTGATGCCGTAAACCGGCGCATTGCCGGCTGCGATTTCGGCGATGCGGGCAGCGCCCTTGGCAATGGCGGCGTCGAAGGCGGGATCGAGGCGGGCCGGTTCCCGGGTCCAGTAGATCGTCTCCAGATCCTTGAGCGGAACGGAGCCTGGCTTAAGTACGATGGTCATTGGCCGATTCTTTCGCCTCCAAAGATGCGCTGATGCAGCGGATTGAAGCCTATCCGATAGATAAGTTCGGCAGGCTCATCGATGTTCCAGATCGCGAGGTCCGCGGATTTGCCGACCTCGATCGTGCCGGTCTTGTCGAGAATTCCGAGCGCGCGTGCGGCTTCGCGCGTGACACCCGCGAGGCATTCGTCAACGGTCAGCCGGAAGAGCGTCGCCGACATGTTCATGGTCAGAAGCACCGAAGTCAGCGGAGAAGTGCCCGGATTGCAGTCCGTCGCAATGGCGATGCGCGCGCCTGCATCACGCAGGACTTGAACCGGCGGCAACTGCCTTTCCCGAAGCGTATAGAATGCACCAGGCAAAAGCACGGCGACGGTTCCGGCCTTTGCCATGGCCGCAGCGCCTTCCGCATCGAGATATTCAAGATGGTCGGCCGAAAGCGCGCCGTATGAAGCCGCGAGCTTGGCGCCGCCGAGATCCGAAAGCTGCTCGGCGTGGAGCTTGACCGGCAGGCCTAGCGCCTTCGCGGCGTCGAAGACTCGGGCGATCTCGTCGGGTGAGAAGGCGATGCCTTCGCAGAAGCCGTCAACGGCGTCGACGAGGCCCTCGGCATGGGCGCTCTTGAGGCCCGGCAGCACGACATCGGCGATATAGTCGCCGTTGCGCCCTTTATATTCGGGAGGCGTCGCATGCGCGGCGAGATAGCTCGTGACGATGCGCACGGGGCGCAATTCTTGCAGGCGGCGCGCGGCCCGCAGCATCTTCAGTTCGGCCTCGATGTTCAGGCCATAGCCCGACTTCACCTCGACCGTCGCGACCCCCTCGCCAAGCAGCGTGTCGAGCCTCGGAAGTGCTGCTTCCACCAGTTCTTCGACCGACAGGGCATTGGTCGCCTTCACCGTCGAGGCGATGCCACCGCCGGCGCGCGCGATTTCCTCGTACGTGGCACCTTCGAGCCGCAGCTGGAATTCACGTGCGCGGTTGCCGCCGTGGACGATATGGGTGTGGCAATCGATGAGGGCCGGCGTGATCCAGCGGCGTTCACAATCGATTACCTGGTCGGCTCGGGCAATGTCCAGGGGCAGGTCTTGTTCTGTGCCGACGTAGACGATCCGGTCGCCGCGGGTGGCGATGGCACCTCTCTCGATGACGCCGAGCGGCCCCATATCCTCGCGAAGCGTTGCAATGCGCGCATTGCGCCAGAGGCTTGTATTGCCTGAGCTTGGGTTGCTGTTTTCGTCCATGGGTTACCGCCCTTCTTCTGCGATAATGTATAGACATATTATTGCCAATGACAAGCGAAAATTCACCGCGTTATGGCAAGAGGCGGCCGGGTCGGCGTGATACCAGAGAACATAGGGTGATCTTGCGACATGGAAGGGCCGGGCTGCAGGCGCCCGAGATCCGAGGCTTCAGTCGGCATTGTTGTCAGCGGCGCAGTGTGCTGCTGTCGCTAGGTGGAGTTGTGCCGTTCAGGGCGCGGCGACCTTGGCGGTCGCCTTATTGTCCGCACCGTCTATCCGGAACACGTCCACAGTGTAGGGAGGACAGGTCGCTCGACGGTGCAGCACTGTCGCGATCAGCCGGCACGCCTTCCGGATTCAGATCGCGCATGCCGTAAGCCTGTTTGCATCCCTTGGAGGCGGAGGGCGTCGAAGAACTCGGCCGGAGCGTATTTGGAACGGTTAATCGGCTGGGTTTGCGATTGGCGAAATTGGACCAGCCTCAGTGCTCCCACCGGGCGTCGCCGCCTGTGATGAGTCGGCCGGCGCGGACCGGCTCTCGTGCTACGCGCCGGCTTCACTACAGCGCCGCGCGTCCAATCGGACGCGCAAAGGTCGCTGTAGCACTTTGATTTGCTGCATGATCTTATCCTTAAATCGATTCCGATTTAACGAATCATGCAGTAAGGGATCTATTCCGCCAGGCTCGCCGCGAAGCGCCGCCGGTAGGAGCGCAGGCCCGCGTAGAGCGTGGCAAGGGCGGCCACCGGAAACAGTGCCGCGAAGAAGCCGAGATTGGCTGCGGCCGTGTTTTCCAGCACCCGCCCGCCGAGCGCGGTGCCGCTGGCGATGCCGAGATAGATCGCCGAGGCGTTGAGCGACAGCGTCAGATGTGCCACCTCCGGCGCGAAGGCGACGATGCGACTGGCCTGTGCCGGCGGAAACGCCCAGCCGATGATGCCCCAGGGCACCATGATGCCGATCAGCAGCAGGCCGGCGAGGCTGCGTGGCAGGAGGTGCAGCCCAAAGGCAATCGCCAGCGACACCACCAGTGCCGACATCAGCGAAAGCACCACCATGCGCGTCGCGCCGATCCGGTCGGCCAAATAGCCGCTGGAAAGATTGCCGATCACCGCGCCCACGCCGAAAGCAAGCAACAGGCCCGGCAGCGCCATTTTCGAAAGTCCGGCCCCGTCGATCGCCAGCGGCGCGAGGTAGGAGATGATCATGAATCCGCCCGCAAGGTAGAGATAGGTCACCATCAGCGACGAGGCTACGCCGGGGAGACCGACGGCGCTGAAGCGCTCGGCAAGCGTCAGCTTCATTCCGCTGAGACTCCGCGGCAGGCGCAGCCACAGCACGGTGGCGCAAGCGAGCCCGAGCAGGGCGACCGCCTCGAATGTGCCACGCCAGCCCCAGAAAGCCGCGATCAGCGCGCCGAGGGGCGCGCCCAGCGCCACTGCGAATGTGGTGCCGCCCACCACGATCGAGATTGCAAGCGCGCGGTGCTCCGAGCCGGCCAGCGAAACCGCCGTCGCCTGGGCTGTGGCAGCAAACAGTCCGCTCGCCATTCCCATCACGATCTGGGCGAGCAGCAGCGTGGTGAACGAGACGCTCGTCGCAGCGATCCCGTTGCCGACCACGAAGGCAAGCATCGCAGCCACAAGCAGCCGCCGACGGTCAGCCGTCCCGGCCAGCGCCGAAAGCAGCGGCGCGCCGACGGCGTAGGAAAGCGAGAACACAGTGATGAGGTGCCCCGCATGAGGGATCGTCGTGTGGGTGTCGGCTGCAATCGATGGCAGCAGGCTCGAAAAAACGAAGCCGACCGTGCTCATCGTGAAAGAGCCGACAGCGAGCCAGATGAGGCGCTTGTCCATTGGGGATCCTTTGTTCAAAAGATGTTGAACTATTGAACATGACCGGTCGCCGTGTCAATATGCCTTCCTATCGATCCTTTGTGAGCGACAGCCCGCCGCGTTGAACTGCCGTGCTGGCGCAGCTATCTTCGAACCATGACATTACCCCATCCCACCGCCGAACAGATCACCCTTTCCAACGTGCTCGGCGCGCTCGGTGACCCGACGCGGCTGGCGATCGTGGGCTATCTCGCGCGCCGCGAGGGGCGGCCGACCATGTGCCTGAGCTTCACCGATTTCGGCTCCAAGACCAATATCAGCTACCACCTGGCCAAGCTGCGCGAGGCGGGCATCACCCGCATGGAAGTCTCCGGCACGAGCCGGCTGGTGACGCTTCGGCGCGACGACCTTGACAGCCGCTTTCCAGGTCTTCTCGATTCCATCATCGCCGCTGCGGTCGACATGCCCATGGTGAAGAAGATCGAGGACGCCACCGAGGAGGCGCTGACGCAAGGCGAGCCGTGATAGCAATGTCCGCCGGGGCATCGGACCTGTTGGCCCCGACAAAGCTGTAGGTGGGCGACGTCTGTTGCCTGTCAATGGGTGCAGCGCAAAAAGGACCCCGGACTGTTTGGTCCGGGGTCCCTCGTAAACGTTCCGATCCTTCGTTCTTGCTCAGGCTGGATGATGCAATGCCGCGCAATGCCGCTCGACGAGCGCGACGAAGCGCTGCCCGGCGACGTCGAGCCGGCCGCTATTGTCGATCACCGTGACGTCGGGTCCGGCGATAATGTCGGGCGTCTGCCGCGTGAGCCGGCGCAACACGTCTTCCTCGCTCTCGCGGCCGCGCTCGGCCAGGCGCTTCGCCAGCACCGCCGGGTCTGCAGTCACCAGCGCGACGGCGATGGTGCCGAAGGCCTCGCGAATGGCGGGGAGGGCGGCGCGGCTGCCGTTGACGATCGCCGTCATGCCGCTTGCGACCCTGTCGGCGATCTCGACCGGAACGCCGTAGCTCAAGCCATGGGCCTGCCACGAAACGGCAAAGGCGCCGCTTCGGCTCATGTCCTCGAATTCCGCGGTTGAGACGCTTTCATGCACTTCACTGCCGGCATCCGATGGACGCGTGATCACGCGCCGCACGAAGAGGATATCCGGGCGATACGCGAAATGGCGCGCGGCGAAGCCCATGACGCTGTCCTTGCCTGCCCCGCTCGGGCCGACGACGACGATGAGCCCTCCGCGCCCCTGTCCGACCGCCGTCATGCGACACGCCGTCCTTCGCGCCAGACGGAGCGAACAACTGGAATGCCTTGAGGACGGTGGACGCGGGCGATATCGGCGCGCAGCCCGACGGCGATCCGGCCGCGATCGTCGAGACCGACGGTGCGCGCCGGCGTCGCTGTTACCATGGCGATCGCCCGCGGCAGGTCGATTGCCTCGACGTCGTCGGCCAGAATGAAAGGCGCATGGATGAGGCTGAAGGGGACATAGTCGGACGAAAGCACATCGAGAACGCCGCGCTCGGCGAGATCGCGGGCGGCGATGTTGCCAGAATGCGACTTGCCGCGCACGATATTGGGCGCGCCCATCAGCACGCTCAATCCGGCGCGATGCGAGGCTTCCGCCGCCTCGAAGCTCGTCGGGAATTCCGCCAGACGGATGCCGTAGCCGATCGATTCCTCGACATGCGCGACCGTCGCATCGTCATGGCTGGCAATGGTTATGCCCCGTTCGGCGCACGCCTTTGCCAGCGCCGTGCGATGAGGCGCGGCGTAACGCGCGGAAAGCGCCTGCTGACGCTCGACGAACTCGGCGAAAGCCTCGTCCGAAAGGCCGCGCTTCGTCTTGTAGTAGAGCGTGTACTGATCCATCGTCTGGAACTGACGCTGCCCTGGAGCATGATCCATCAGCGAGACGAGGCGGACCTGCGGGTCGTTCTGAAAATCCTCGTAATGATCGAGGACGTCGGAAGTCGAAACTTCGCAACGCAGGTGGATGAGGTGGTCGGCGCGCAGGCGTCCTTCCTCCTTGGCCTGCGCCAAGGCATCCGCCATGCTGCGCATCTCGCCCTTCTGGAAGCCGCCGTCCTCGTCCGAACCCAGGCGCAGGCAGTCAAAGACGGTGGTGATTCCGGAGGTGACGACCTGGGCGTCATGGGCCTGGATCGCCGCGATCTTCAGCCAACGCACGCCCGGGCGCGGAGAGTAATGCGCCTCCAGATGGTCGGTGTGAAGTTCGATCAGGCCGGGCAGCAGGTAGTCGCCTTCGAAATCTTCGCCCGTGCTGCTGGCCCCTTCGGAAATATCGGCGATACGGCCGTCGCGGATGAGGACGGAACCGTTGACGATCCTGTCCTCGAGAACGATGCGGGCGTTGCTCAATACCTGTTCTTTGCTCATCTCATGCGATCTTTCGTTCGGATGCGCCGCCAAGCGGCAGTAGGGAATAGACGGTAAACGGCGCGCCGCGATGGGACTCGACGAAAAGTGCAATGGTCGCAATGTCGAGTGGCCTGCCAGTGAATTCCTCGAAGGCGGCGGTAAGCGTCTCGCGCATCACTGGTTGCGTCTCCTTCGGCACCGGTCCCGTCAGCGTCAGGTGGAACTGAAATTCCTCAAAGACGTAAGGGTAACCCCATGTCGTAAGATATTCGCGCTGACGCCGCGTGAGCTTCTCCGGATTGCGGCGCGCGATATCGGCGTCCGACAGCGGCGCCCGGAACGGCTCGAAACGGCGAACGGCCTGTTCCGCCAGGCTTCGAAGCGGCGGGCAGTCTTCGGCCGGGACGAGCGCGAAAAACGGCCCGATCTGATGCAACACGATCCGTGGCACCTCGAACGCCTCGATCTCCGCCGCAAACTCATCGAAGGCGGCGAGCAGATCCGCTTCGCTCTTTCCCTCAGCGAGTTCGAACGGCGCCTTCAGCGTTCCGTGAAAACCGTATCGCCGCGGGTCCGCCGTCAATGCCATCTGGTTTTCGCGCCCGAGCGCCGGCACCTCCGGCCAGCTCAGTGCTCCGTCGACAAAGGCGTCGCGGCCAAGCCAATGGGCTGCGGTCTGCGTCAGCCGGTCATCGGCCGGCAGCGCGAAGTAGATTGCATAACGCACGAGTCTCACTTTCTGTGTCGCCCGGCCCGCCCTCCGGCGGGTCGATGTTCGCGGGGTGCGATGCGCAGCTAGCCGATTTGCATGACAAGATCATGATGACTTCGGTGCGAAACGCAAATCGGATCAGAGCGGGATGAGGAAGTGCGTGCGGTTTTCCGCCCGCATCCCGCTCCAATTTAATGTGCCTTTCGTCCCATCAGCCGCGAGCGGCACGCGTTCGAGATGTTGTCGAAAATGAAGACAACCATCAAGATCAGAAGCACCATATAGGCGACATTTTCCCAATCGGAGTTGGTGCGCATCGCCTCCCACAATTTGAGCCCGATGCCTCCGGCGCCGACGGCGCCGATGATCGTCGCCGAGCGGGTGTTCGATTCCCAGAAGTAGAGCGCCTGGCTGGCAAAGACCGGCAGCACCTGCGGCAGCACCCCGAAGCGCTGCACCGCGATTGGCGTCGCGCCGACGGATTTCACGCCTTCGCGCTGCTTGTCGTCGATGTTTTCAAGCGCCTCGGAATAGAGTTTGCCGAGCGTGCCGGTATCGGTGAAGAAGATCGCCGAGATGCCGGCGAGCGGACCGGGGCCGAAGGCGCGCGTGAAGAACAGCGCCCAGATGAACATGTCCACCGACCGCAGGAAATCGAAGAACCGCTTGGCGAGCTGGTTGGCGAAAAGGTTCGGCGTGATGTTGCGCGCGGCGAGGAAGCAGAGCGGAAAGGCGATCATCGATGCGAAGAGGGTGCCGACGAAAGCCATGACGACCGTCTGAAGCAGCTTGGTCCAGACGTCGAGATGCTGCCACTCCGCGTTGTAGAGAATGTTGTTCCAGGCAAGCGAAAGGTTGGAGCGTGCCGGATCGATCCGCTCTCCGGAGACAATTAGCGATGCCACTTCGCCATAGGGCTTTCCGAAGAACGGCGAGTGGGTATCGAAGAGGAAGTTCGCCCAGCCGAAGAACCGGTTGCGGATCGAGACTTCGTCACCCTCGACCTCGGCCCAGCCCGTCAAGCCGAAGGAGAGCGTGATCTTTTCTCCCGGCCGCTTTTGCATGGCCCAGCGGGGCAGGGGGCCTTGCGGCGTTACCGTATCCGCGCCGTCGACGGTCATCGTCAGCGTCTCACCGCCATGCGTCGCCTTTACCAAGCCGTCGCCGATCTCGATGCTTGTCGAACGATCGTAGGCAAAGAGTGCGCGAACCACGACTTCTTCGGTGCGGGTCTCGACGCGGTTTTCTGCTTGAGCGGTCTGGGCGCCGCCGAGCGCGGCATTCGGCGCCATGAAATTGAAGGATGAACTTGCCTTCGGTTTCGACGGCTGAGCAGCGGCCGGCGCCTCGATCGTACGGGTCACTGTCTTCTTCTCAAGCGTGACCCAATCGGGCATGGGATTGGCGCCGAGCGGCGAATTTCGCGCGTAGGAGACGGCCATAGTGCCATCGGCCGCGATCGCAATTTCCGGCCGGACCTCAAAGGACACCCAGTCGGCGAGATAGGTCCCGGCGATGCCCCAATTGGCATTGGCGAGCACGTGGCCGATCGAAAAGAACCACCAGCTGAAAACCAGGTAGAGCAGCACGCCGATGCCGATCAGCGCGGATTTCAGTCTCTTTCTGGAGGAGGACTGCAGCAGGTGCGGATGGCGGGCAGCGATTGCTTCCATTTCAAGGAGGCTCGGCTTGGTCGAGGCGGTCATGGTGCGCTCCTACTGGGCGAGCTGGAAGGCCTGATCGCCGACAAGGCGACGGCGGAGCCATGCTGAAAACTGGTCGACGGCGAAGATCGTCGTAAACAAGAGAATCACGATCGCGATCGTCTTCGCCTCATGATCCTGGCCGATCGCCAGGCGTAGCAACTCGCCGATACCGCCGCCGCCGACGGCGCCGATGATTGTCGAGGCGCGCACATTGATCTCGAGGCGAAGCAGGAAATAGCTGGTGAAATTCGGGAGAACCTGCGGAACGATGCCGAACCAGACCCGCTCGATCCAGTTGGCGCCAACGGCGCGCAAGCCTTCCTCCGGTTTCATGTCGGCGTTTTCGACGACCTCGAAGAACAACTTGCCAAGCGCGCCGATCGTGTGGATCGACACCGCCGCAATCGCGGGAATGGGGCCCAGCGACAGGATTGCCAGGAAGAAGCCGGCAATGACCACTTCGGGGAAGGCGCGCAGGATCTCCATCAGCCGGCGCACCGGGCCCCTGATCCAGGGATTGGGCATGAGATTTCGCGCGGCAAGGAACGAGAGAATGAAGCCGAAGAAGACGCCGATCACTGTCGAAAAGATGGCAATGTTCAGCGTCTCCAGCATCTTGTGAAAATATTCGGGGATGTAGAGGCTGTCGGTGAGGTAAAGCCGACCGTCCGGATAGTTGTACCTGAAGCTGCCGTCGTCATAGGGCGACGGCAAGTCGAACATGGCACGCACGATTTCCATGGCGTCGCGCGGGACCAGATCGCCGACAAAATCGAAGAAATGCGGCAGGCGATCAAAGAACTTGCCGGCGTTCGAATCGTTTGCGAACCAGAGCGAGGCGGATAGCGTCAGAGCGAGGAGCGCCAGGCCCAGGAAGGTGTAAAGCCGGCGGCGGGCATTGAGTTCCTGCCAGTGGCGCTCCACCAGGGCGCCGCTCTCGCTCAGTTGTCGGGAAAGCACGGAAGTGGCCATGGGGTTTCCGGCGGAGCCGGCCTCTTGAGGTGGGTGCCTGTGGCAGTCCCGGACAATCAAATGCCGGCCGCTTGCGCGGCCGGCTGGAATATGAAGGGTTTGGCGATCAGCCGCCGATCGTTGCCTTGCGAGCGTCGATGATCGGCTTGTAGAAGTCGGCATTGACTTCGGTGTAGCCGATGAAATCACCGCCCTGGATAGCCGAGAAGCAGGCGGCATCGGTCTTCGGCAGGTCCATCATGAACTGCTTGAACTTCGCCTTCATGTCGTCGTTCATCGTGGTGCGCACGACGATCGGGCCGTTCGGGATCAACGGCGACTTCCAGAGTTCGACGAGGTCGTTCATGTCAACGATACCCTTGTCGGCCATCTTGCGCAGGTTGCCGGAGGTGTAGCCGTCCTTGAACTCGCCGATGCCCGAACCGAAGGTCGTGCCGGCATCGAAGGTGCCCTTGACGACTTCGAGAACGAGGTTCTCGTGACCGCCGCCGAAGCCGGTTTCACCGAAGAATTCCTTGACCGGTGCGCCGATCGCTTCCGGAAGCGTTACGAGCGGGATGAGGTAGCCGGAGGTCGAGTCCGGATCAGCGAAGCCGAGCTTCTTGCCCTTGAGGTCTTCGAGCTTGGTGATGCCGGAATCCTTGCGGGCAACCATGATCGAGTGGTAGCCGGTGGAGCCATCGGTCTGGACCGTCGTCAGGATCGGCTCGACGGCATCCGCCTTGGCGAGGTAGATCTTGGCGTAGCCGGAAGCGCCGAGTTCTGCGTAATCGAGCGTACCGCCGAGCAGGCCCTGGATGACGCCGTCATAGTCGGCGGCCGGGAACAACGAGACCTTTTCGACGCCGATTGCGGTCGGGAGCTTGTCGACCAGGCACTGGAAGTTGCGCAGGCGGTCGGCTTCGTTCTCGCCGCCAAGAATGCCGATGCGGAATTCCTTCAGATCTTCGGCCTGAGCGTGGCCGACGAGGGCGAGGAGCGCAACAGCGCCCAACAGAGCTTTCTTCAACATAAGGTTTGTCTCCCGTTTTCCGGCATTGCCGGATCGATATCGGTTGCAAAGAGGTGCCCTTCACGCGGGCTTTCGATCGTGGCGGGTCGTCACAGACCGGCCAATGCCAGCGGCTTGAGGCCAGCCGATGCGGTTTTTTCCTGCGGCAGTGCCGCGGGAATGTTGATGCTTGTCGAGGTCATCGATTCTTCGATCGTGGTGTCTGCACCGTAGATCTCGGCGACGGCTGCGGCGGTCAGGTCCTTCGGTTGTCCGTCGAAGACGACGCGCCCATGCGCCATGCCGATGATCCGCTCGCAATAGCTCCGCGCCGTGTCGAGCGTGTGCAGGTTGGTGATGACGGTGATACCGTCGCGCTCGTTGATGTCGCGCAGCGCGTCCATGACGATCTTGGCGTTGAGCGGGTCGAGCGAGGCGATCGGCTCATCGGCCAGGAGCACCTTCGGCTGCTGCATCAGGGCGCGGGCGATCGCGACGCGCTGCTGCTGGCCGCCGGAAAGCGTGCCGGCCGGCTGCAATGCCGTCTGCTCGATGCCGAGGCGTTCGAGCGCACCGATCGCCATGATCCGCTCTTCGCGCGTGAACATGTTGAGGACGCTGAGCGCGGTCGAGCGGTGGTTGAGGCGGCCGAGCAGGACGTTGGTCAAGACGTCGAGACGCGGCACGAGGTTGAACTGCTGGAAGATCATGGCGCAGTCGCGCTGCCAGTTGCGCAGCGCCGCGCCGCGGAGCGCGGAGACTTCCGTGCCTGCGAATTCGATCGAGCCGGACGAGAGGTCAACCAGACGGTTGATCATGCGCAGCAGCGTCGATTTGCCGGCACCGGAGCGGCCGATGATACCGACCATCTGGCCCTGGGGGATGTCGAAGGTAACCGAGCTGACGGCTGTTTTCGTGCCGAACCGGCGGGTTACATTCTTCAACTGAAACATTGGCAGCAGTTCCTTTTTAGGGGGACCGGTCATCGGTATGACACCTGCCATAGCGGCGCTTGATGAACGCCAAATGTCAGTTTCTTGTCGTTTCTGTAACAGTTCACAGTCGGAAGCAGGCGTGGCTCTTCAATGCAGTCTGAACCGATCCACAAGCCACCGCCGCCGGTCCGAGGCCGCGCCCCTCGTTCCAGATCACGAATGTTGGTTGGTGACGTTCAATGGGTGCCCCCGATCTGGACATGCTCGCCGCGCCAACGCCAAAGACTGTTCCCTGGCCGCACATATGGGATAGGCACCGGCAAGCAGCCGTATGGGGAGAGAGCCGTGCTCGAGATGCCCTGAGGCACGGTGGAAGGGCTCGCGTGGATACCGGCTTGCAAGCTCGGAAACTTGGTACCCTTTGATGGAACGAACGAGCGTTCCCCCGGTTGCTATCGTTGTCGAGGATGGCAGCAGGCGGAGGATCGCCATGAAAGATCAAGGCAAGCAGCCGATGCAGCACCATGACACGGCAGCCCACCATTACCTGATGTTCGCCGTCAACATGGTGGTCAGTCTGGTCGTCATGTACTTCGTGATGTTCTCCATGATCGACGGGTGGACGGATTTCCGCAATAACCTCAACACGCTCTACATGGCGCTGACGATGGTCGCTCCGATGGGCATCATCATGCTGGCGACCATGGGCGGGATGTACAGAAACAGGGGACTGAACGTCGGCCTTTATCTCGGCCTGATTGCCCTCTTCGTTGTGGCGTTTGCGGGAACGCGCACGCAGGCTCTGATCGACGACCGTCAGTTCATCGCCTCCATGATCCCGCATCATTCGGGAGCGATCCTGATGTGTCGCGAAGCATACCTCACGGACGAGGAACTGGTCGACCTGTGCAATCAAATCTCCCAAGCGCAGCGCAAGGAAATCGAGCAAATGAACGCGATCAGAGCGAGATTGGGCAAATCCGGCTGATCGACGAGCGGCGCCGGCACGACCAGCCAATCAACTCCGATCCGCTCGTTGGCCATTTTCCCGCTTGACCTTGCCATCGTTGGAACCCTTACACCGATAGCCAGCATCGCACCGATGGCTCGACCGGGCTCGCTGTGATGCCGTGTGACAGGCGCGAGCCATACGAACCGACAATTGACAACTTAGGGACCGATGTTAGTCCTGCTAGGCATGGGTATGTTTCGAATCACATTGCACAAGATGCTGGTTCTGATCCGCTTGGTGATTGTCGTGTCACTGGCGGGATACTCGGTGCCGACCGTCTCCGCCGCCATGCATGGGGCTTGGTCCGATCTCGAAATCTCCCAGTCCGACCACCAGCACCACGAAGTCGCGAGCGGCGACCACGTGCACGGCGATCACGACCAGTCCTCCCCTGACGACGCCCATAAACTGGCGAAGACCGACTGCTGCCAAGGCTTCTGTATCAGCATGGCCATCGTGACCGACGCTGACGCGGTCGGCGGCCCGCGTGTCGCTACCATCCGCAAGTTCATCGACGATGCCCGGGCCATAGGCGAACTCCCGCAGCTGCACCGCCCTCCGAATATCTGAGTACGGCACACCCGTCCTCGCGGGTCGAATCCGTGCGTCTGTGAGCGCGTGATTTGCGCTTCAAGCGCCGTTGCAATTCCCATTCGGATATAACCATGAAACCCTTGTTTTTCGTGGTCGCACTGCCGCTGTTTGCCGGCGGATGCGCTGCCACATTGCCTCCCGATGTCATTGCTTCGGGCGATCTTGCCGCCTCCCAGGCCGAAGTCCGCCCCCTCAGGTATACGAGCCCGGTCTCGGGCTACACCCATCGTGTCCCGGTCGATCCCAAACCGTGGCGCAACCAGAATGACGCGCAATCTCCGGAAGGAGACGCGTCATGATCAGAAACAACTTGAAACTGGCGGCAGTGCTGAGCCTTCCGCTGGTGCTCGGCGGCTGTGTGTCGGCCACCGAGTACGCAGCGAAGAATGCCGGATTCTCCTCCGTCGAGGGAAAGACGGTGGCGGCCATCGGTAAGCAGACGGTCTGGGTGCAAAACCAGGAGCAGGCCCGCGCCGTCTCCAACCGGGTGAAGACGCTGATGGCCAAGAAGACGATCGACGTCGAGACGGCGGTGCAGGTCGCGCTTCTGAACAACAAGGGGCTGCAGGCCGCCTATGCCGACCTCGGCGACTCCGCCGCAGACGCCTGGCAGTCGACCATGTTCGTCAACCCGACGGTCGCAATCGGCTTCAACGGCATAGGAGCGCCGGGGATCGAGGCGTTCAGGTCCGTAGAAGGCGTGGTTGCCGACAACCTCTTGGTGCTCGCCACCCGCGAACGCGACATTGCCCTCGCCGACACCCGCTTCCGGCAGGCGCAGTTGAACGCGGCGCTGCGCACGCTGCAACTCGCCGGTGATACCCGTCGCGCCTGGATCAAAGCCGTCGCCGCCTGGGAAACGGTCGGCCAGCTCAACCAGGCGGAGGCAGCGGCCGACGCTGCCTCAGAGCTTGCCCAAAAGCTCGGCGAGACCGGGGCGATGACCAAGGGCTCACAGGCCCGCGAGCACGTCTTCTATGCCGAGCTGGCGGGGCAATCCGCCAAGGCGCGCCTGGAGGCCCGGCTTGCCAAGGAGGAGCTGACGCGGCTGATGGGGCTCTGGGGTTCGGACATCGACTATCAGGTTCCGAACCGGCTGCCCACCCTGCCGAAGGGCCTGATGAAGGGCGACCTGATCGAGGCGGAGGCGCTGCAGCGCCGCGTCGATCTGCAGATGGCGAAGCTCGATCTCGAAGCGACGGCCAAGTCCTACAAGCTGACCGAAGCGACCCGCTACGTCACCGACCTCGAACTCCTGACCGGCTTCGAGGCCGAACGGGAGAAGGAGGACGGGAACGTTGAGACAGAGACGGCCGGCCAGGCGGAACTCGAGTTCGTCATCCCGATCTTCGACAGCGGCAAGGCCCGGATGCGCAAGGCGGAACTCGCCTATATGCGGTCGGCGAACCTGCTCGCTGAGAAGGCGGTTAACGTCCGCTCGGAGGCGCGCTCCGCCTACCAGGCGTACCGCGCCAACTACGACATCGCCCGGCACTACCGCAACAGCGTCGTGCCGCTGCGCACCAAGATCGAGGAGGAATCCCTCCTCACCTACAACGCGATGATCACCAACACCTTCGAACTGCTCGCCGACAGCCGCGACAAGGTCAATTCGATCCTGCTCGCGGTCAATGCCAAGCGCGACTTCTGGCTGGCCGAGGCCAATCTTGCGCCGGCGATCTATGGCGGCGGCACAAGAGCGGCCTCCGGCGAAATGGAAGTCGCGGCAGCCGCTGAGAGCGGCGGTGGCGGTCACTGAGAAAGGAACAGGCAATGTTCAACAGAAGACAATTGCTCGGCGCGGGCGCCGCGCTCGTTTCGACCGCCGCCTGGGCGAAGACCTCCAATATGGGGCTGCCCGAGGCGGCGGTGATGGAGACGGCGGAGACGCAAGCCCCGGTCAAGCCGACGTCCGGCCCCGACTACAACCCCGTCGTCACGCTCAACGGCTGGACGCTGCCGTACCGGATGAACAACGGCGTCAAGGAGTTCCATCTCGTCGCCGAACCGGTCGAGCGTGAAATGGCGGAAGGCATGACCGCCTATCTCTGGGGCTATAACGGCCAGTCGCCGGGTCCGACGATAGAGGCGGTCGAAGGCGACCGGGTTCGTATCTTCGTCACCAACAAGTTGCCGGAACATACGACGGTCCACTGGCACGGCATGATCCTGCCCTCCGGCATGGATGGCGTCGGCGGCCTCACGCAGCCGCATATCCCGGTCGGCAAGACCTTCGTCTACGAGTTCGACCTCGTGAAGTCCGGCACCTTCATGTACCACCCGCATTCCGATGAGATGGTGCAGATGGCGATGGGGATGATGGGCTTCTTCGTCGTGCATCCCAAGGACCCGAAGTTCATGCCAGTCGACCGCGACTTCGTCTTCCTTCTCAACGCCTACGACATCGATCCCGGCTCCTACGTGCCCCGCGTCATGGAGATGACCGACTTCAACATGTGGTGCTGGAACAGCCGCGTATTCCCGGACATCAGCCCGCTCGTCGTTTCCAAGAACGACCGGGTGCGCGTCAGGGTCGGCAATCTCACCATGACCAACCACCCGATCCACATGCACGGCTACGACTTCGAGGTCACTTGCACCGACGGCGGCTGGGTGCGGCCGGAGGCGCGCTGGCCGGAAGTCAGCATCGACATTCCAGTGGGCGCGATGCGCGCCTACGAGTTCGATGCCAGATACGTCGGCGATTGGGCGATCCATTGCCACAAGTCGCACCACGCGATGAACGCCATGGGGCACGACATCCCGACCTTCATCGGCGTCGACAAGAAGAAGGTCGCCGAGAAGATCAAGAAGCTCCAGCCGGAATACATGCCGATGGGCACCAAGGGCATGGCCGACATGGGCGAGATGGAAATGGAAATCCCCGAGAACACCGTGCCGATGATGACCGGCTGGGGGGCGCACGGACCCATCGAAATGGGCGGCATGTTCTCTGTCGTCAAGGTGCGCGATGGCATCTCGGCGGGCGATTACTCCGACCCCGGCTGGTACGAAAACCCACCCGGAACCCAGGCCTGGGAATGGACGGGCGAACTTCCCGACGCGACCAGGCCCACAGACGCAAAGACCCGGATCACGCCGAAGCATACGAATCATGGCTGATCCCGCATGCCGATCTTAAACCAACCCAAGGACCACACGATGAAAGCTGCAATCTTCGGACTTCTCGCCGTCGCGCTCACCACCCCGGCGCTCGCCTCCGGCGATCACGCCGGTGGCCACGGCGAAGCGATGGCCGTCGGCGAGCCGGGCAAGAAGGCCAACGCCACTCAGACGATCCGGGTGACGATGAAGGAGACCGACGACGGCGAGATGATCTTCACGCCCTCGACCTTCAAGGTCTACAGGGGCCAGACCATCGTCTTCGCGATCCAGAACCTTGGCGAACTCGACCACGAGTTCGTGCTCGACCAGGAGGACAGGATCATGGAGCACAGGGCCGCGATGGAGAAGTTCCCGGAGATGGAACATGACGATCCGAATGCGATCCGCCTCGCCGCCGGAGAGTCCGGCGAGGTCATCTGGAAATTCACCAACGGCGGCACGTTCAAGATCGCCTGCCTGGTCCCCGGTCACTACGACGCGGGCATGCATGGCGACGTCATTGTCGCCGGAAAATAATCATTCGAAAGGAGCATGACATGAAAACGCTGATCAAACTCGCCCTCGCCTCCGCCCTCGCGCTCGGTACTGCCTCCGGCGCTCTCGCCGCCGAGTTCACCAAAGGTACCGTCAAGAAGGTCGACGCAAAGGCCAGGAAGGTCACCCTCATCCATGAGGAACTGAAGTCCCTCGACATGCCCGCGATGACGATGGTCTTTCGCGTTCAGGACGACGCCCTCCTGGAGAAGCTGAAGGAAGGCGCGAACATCGAGTTCGTCGCCGAGCGCGTAGACGGAAAGCTTACCGTTACGGAAGTCAAGTAAAAGCGAAAGGACGCGGCTGTAACTTGGTCGCGTCCTTTCATCCTCCGGGCGGACCGGGAAAACCCAGCCTACGCGTGTCGATATGACGTCTTCGCTTCATCCTGCATGGGACTTCGCAAGAGAAATCCGCTCGATCCTCCTACGGTTCGTTGCCTTCGCTATCCTGCTCGCCAACCTCCTGCTTGCCGGCAACGAGGAGGGCGAAGGCGCGCGCCTTGTCGTAGTCGTCAGCTATTTCATCATCAGCGTCGCCGCGATCACGACCGCGCGATATATCCCCGGTCGCTCCCGGCTCAAGACGCTGTTTGTCGTTCTCGACGCCCTGCTGGTCGCACTGATCCTCTACGGGCACATCCTGACCGAACCGGTCGCCTGGAACCACAACCTGACGACGACGAGCCTGGTCGTCGCCTTCATCCTGCTCGTCCAAGTCGGCCTGAGGCTCGACCGCCGTCTGGTGCTCGTGTTCTCGACCATCGTCCTTATCGCCTGGGTGTCCATGCTGGTGATCACGGCCGTCAGGCATCACAACACGGCCGATGCCGTGTCGCGGCTTGCATGGCTTCTCAATCAGGATCTTGGCCTGACCGTGAGCTTTGGATTCACCGCCTTTGCGATATACCTGTTTGCCCGGGATCACGACCGGACGCGCAAGGAGGCGCTGAAGGCGGATCAGCGGCGCCTCAATCTCTCGCGCTTCTTCTCGCCGCTCATCGTTTCGGAACTACAGGAGCGCGGCGAGGCTCTTGGCTGGAGCGCCGGAACGCCGCCATCATGTTCGTCGATTTGCGCGACTTTACCAGCCTCGCCGAAACCGTGCCCGCCCGCGAGCTGGCGTCCGTGCTCGCGGAATATCGGCAGCTCGTTTCCCACACAATCTTCGGCTATGGCGGAACGGTCGACAAGTTCATCGGCGACGGCGTCATGGCGGTGTTCGGACAGCCGCGGCCCACGGAAGACGACGCGGACCGCGCGCTCGCATGTGCGCTCGAGTTGGTCGAGGCATTGAACGAGTGGAGGGACCACGGCGTCCGCAACGGCTATCCGGCACTCGATGCTGCGATTGGGCTGCATTTCGGCGCTGTCGTCGGCGGCGTCCTCGACAGCGGATGCCACAGCGAGTTCACAGTGATCGGCGACGCGGTGAACGTCGCGCAACGCCTTGAAACCCTGGCCAAATCGCTCGACTCCCCTCTTGTGGTCTCGTCGGAACTGCTGGCGCGGCTGCGAAAAACGGTTCCCTGCGCCATATGGTTTCCGAAGAACGGTGTTTCGCTGCCTGGGGAGGCGGCTTCCTATCGATATCTGGTATCTGCGCCGGGAATCCGGTGTCGCGGGCACAAGTGATCCAGATTACGACACGGGACGCGTGCACACTGCCTTCTAGAGATCGTCTTTCCAGTCGGTCCCGGAAAGACCTCTGCATGCGCGCTGCAAAGCGGCGGAAACAGACGCCGGTGATGGGAACATAGCTGCCGTTCAGGGATTGGGTGGAAGCTCTCGGAGACTTGACGATGCGCGATACAATGTCGCTCGCGCAGGACTGGCCGTTGACTTTGGCGGCCGCAGCGACGCTGTTCATGGTCTGCGCATGCTGGTTCTTGACAATGCCGGTAGCCAGCTTCGAATCCACCGGATCGACCTTGACGGAGGGGAGTGCATCGCGTGGCGAGATCATCTTTGCTGCGGGAGGATGTGCCTCCTGTCACGCGACGCCGGGACAGCCGGACCCGCTGAAACTCGGCGGCGGCCTTGCCCTCGCATCGCCCTTCGGGACGTTCAGGGTGCCCAACATTTCGCCCGATCCCGTTGACGGCATAGGATCGTGGTCCGTCGCTGATCTGGCAAACGCGTTGATCAGTGGCGTCTCACCGGAGGGCAGGCACTACTACCCGGCGTTTCCCTACCCAAGTTACACCGGCATGCGGCCTGATGATGTCAGGGACCTCTATGCATACCTCCAGACGCTACCGCGCGTTTCGGGTCGGGCACCGCCGCACGACCTCTTCCTCTTTTTCCGCATCCGCCGCTTCGTCGGCTTCTGGAAGCTCCTGTTCTTTCGAGAAGGTAAGTCAGAGGCGATGCTAAACGAGGATCCCGTTCACGACAGGGGTGCCTATCTGGTCGAAGCGCTTGCTCATTGCGCCGACTGTCACTCGACGCGCAACATCTTCGGCGCGATAAGGCCGACCACTCGCTTTGCCGGCGGGCCGGATCTGGAGGGGACCGGTTTCGTGCCCAACATAACGCCAGCGCGGATCGGCGGCTGGTCCGAGGGGGAGCTCGCCGAAATGTTGAAGAGCGGCAGGACGCCCAATCATGGGAGAGTGGGATCGTCGATGCGCGATGTCGTCGCCAACACATCGCAACTGCCCGAAAGCGATCGTATAGCTATCGCCAGGTACATCAAATCACTGCCAGCTCGCCCAACGCCGCATCCTTGAGGTCACTGCGCGTATAGATAGGCCGCGAGATGCCTCGCCTCCGGCTCGGTGATCCCCGTAGCGGGCATGGCGGAATGCTGTGAAAAACGCTGCGGCGAGACGATCCAGCTTACGAGATTTTCCGACGTATTTTCGACAACGCCGGCAAGATAGACGCGCTCGCGCAGATCGACGAGGGGGCCGCCAACCTTACCATCGGCGCCGGCAACGCCTGGAATGACGTGGCATCCACCGCAGCCATATTTTCGAAAGATGGGAGGTGCTTGCGATGGATCGCCCTGGGTCATAGCCATCGCCACGGAACGCCGCTGCTGCCTCTCCTTCAAGACATTGGCGCCAACCATGACCAGAGACATCGCAACGACAATACTTGTCAGTAGGAGCGAAGCTTTACGGCGAGTGGAAGCGGCCTGCATGGAGCTCTCCTCTACTCGACTTTGCGATCCATAGGGCCAACAGCGCCAGCGCCGCGCTGCCATAAATGATACCTCCCGGCACCCACATCAACATGCCGGCGAGCTGCTGATCCTCAAGCTGCGTCAGACCCCAATCCGGCGCCGTCTGTGTTTGGACCGGATAGACCACACGTGGCGCAAGCGCGACAAGGGCGCCCAGCGCGCTGGTGTGAAGCATGGTGAGGAAAAGATGCCAGGCAGCAGCGCCTCGGTCGCTCCACCACAGCATCGACCACCAGAACAGCAGCGCCGTCATGAAGAAACTGAGATGTTGCATCCGGTGAACGGTGATATCGGTCAGTGTTGCATCGAACAGCAGGGGCGCATGCCAAACCCAGATTGCGGCCCCATGCAGCAGGGTGGCGACCGTTGCGCGGGTGAGCCAATCCCATGCGACCTGGACAAATTTCTCCTTCATCCCTCGCCGGATCAGGCGCCGGATTCTTCTTGGCAACCCCCAAAGCAGCACGCCCACCGGCCGCGAGAGAACGAGGAGAGGTGCAGACACCGCCATGACGAGTTCATGTTCGATCATGTGCACGGCGAAAAGGTGCTCCCCAAGGAAATGCAGGGGCGATACCAACGCCGCCGCAAGCACCAGCCATCCAGCCCACCAGATCAAGGCGGACCTTCCAGTTACGCCGTGGCTGGTGCGTGAGCGCAGCCACAGCCGAAAGGAACCAATTGCATAGAGCAGTCCCACGATGGCGATCGGCGTTACAACCCATGGATCGAAGCTCCAGACGAGCACGGAGGCATGCGGCTCAGCTTCGTGGGCGGCAGCTGGCCCCGCCAGTAGGGACAACACCAGTGCTGCAATTACCGTAGGCATGGGTCGAGCAGCATGGCGGCGGCTGCCTGCAAGAGAAGGGCAAAGGCGAAGGCGAGACCGGCAAGGACATTCAGCTTGGCGATGAACAGAATTGCTCGAGGTTCGCTTGGCCCAAAACGGGCATGCGAGACGAGGGTTCCGGCGAGTGCCACGGCCACAGCAACGAACGAGGCGACAGTCGACCAGGAGACGCCGGCGCCACAATCGGCGTAAGGCAGGATTTGACCGAGCTGGGTATTGATTGCCCACGCGCCACACGCGAGGAGCAATCCGGCGTATTTGGCGATCCCAGTGCTCATAGCCGAGGCACCCAATAGAGACAGACGTAGAGGGGAAGCCACGTGACGATCACGAAGTTCCAATAGAGGCAATTATCCTCGACGTCGCCGTAGCGGCGCGTGTTGTCGCCGTATCGGGTGAACATCAGGCAGGTGAGAACAAGCGTATCGATGAGGTCTGTGATGACGTGGGCGGTATGCAGTCCTAGCAATGTCCACACGATCGAGCCATAGGCATTTTCATCCCAGCTGACATGCATGGCAGGAAATTCGAAGATGCGGGGTGCGAGCGGCGCCGCCTCGAGGAGCGTCATCACGATCAGCCCGATACGGACCTTCGCCAGTGCCCTCGCCGTCGCCCAGCGGGAAACGAGGATATTTGGGACGATGCTTGCCAGGAGGAGGAGCGTGAGCATGGTTCCGGGGAAAAGATCGGGCGGCGGCGCATCGATCGGCCAGTTCGGGGCGAGGCTCAGCAAGTAGAAGTAGATTGCGATCGCCAGGGCGAAACCGCTGCCCTCGATGAGCATGAAGGCACAGGTTCCCCACCAGGTGGGACTGGCGGTGCTCAGCCCATGCAGGGGCAGTTTCGATACGTCCAGCACCGCCCTCTCTTTCATGATATGTCCTCCGCTGTGCCCTTTGGCCAAAACCAGCCGATCAGGCACACCGCAATCGGGATCGACCCCCAGACGACCGCCCACGGCGTGAAAATCGAGCCGATCAGCATGATCGAAGTGGCGATCGCCGCCCAGAACGGCCAGATGGAGTCGCGCGGCGACGATTCCCGCGCTTCCGGCAAGGCTTCAACCACGCTGCTCACAATGAGTTCCCGGCGATCGACCCGTTGCCCTGCCGTCACAGCGAGTTCCTCGGGATGCATCCAAAGAGGATCAGAGGCATCGACAACGGGGATCCTGCGAAAATTATAGGCCGGAGGCGGTGACGAGGTCGCCCACTCCAGCGTCGCTGCCTTCCAGGGATTTGGTCCGGCCTGTGGGCCTGATCGCCAGGCGCGCACAACATCGATGACGAAGACGAGAAAGCCGGAAACCAGGAGCAGCGCGCTCAGGCTGATGAAAAGGTTCAATCCTCCCCAGGGTAGGTCCGGCTGGTAGGTGTAGACCCGACGCGGCATACCAAGAAGACCGAGAATGTGCATCGGGAAGAATGTCAGGTTGAAACCCACGAAAATCAGGCCGAACGCCCATCGTCCGAGCCGCTCGCTCATCATTCGACCGGTCATTTTTGGAAACCAGTAATAGATCGCCCCGAGCAACGGAAAGACCGCGCCACCGACGAGCACATAGTGGAAGTGCGCAACCACGAAATATGTATCATGAACCTGTGTGTCGAATGGCACGGATGCGACCATGACTCCGGTCAGGCCACCGATCACGAAGGTGACGATGAAGCCGATCACGAACAGCAGCGGTGTCGCAAATACTGGCCGACCGAGCCACAGCGTCGCCAACCAGCAGAAAATCTGGATTCCCGCCGGCACTGCGATCGCCATGCTCGACGCCGTGAAGAAACTCTCGCCTAGTCGCGGCAGGCCAACGACGAACATGTGATGTACCCAAAGACCGAAGGCCAGGATACCTGTGGCGATGAAAGCCATCACGAGAGGCAGATAGCCGAATATGGCCCGACGGGAAAAAGTGGCGACGATCGTCGAAACCATACCCGCGGCCGGAAGAAATATGATGTAGACCTCGGGATGGCCGAAAAACCAGAACACGTGCTGCCAGAGCAAGGCGTCGCCGCCGGCGGCCGGATTGTAGAACTGCGTTTCCACCAGGCGATCGAGGATGAGTGTTGAACTAGCAAACATGATCGCCGGCATCGCCATGATGACGATGAACGCCATGACGAGCATGGACCAGACCAGCAGGGGTATGCGGTCGAGCGACATGCCGGGCGCGCGCTGCTTGAACACCGTGACGACGATTTCCACAGCAACCGCAAGCGCCGACAGCTCGGTGAAAGTGATCATCTGCGCCCAAATGTCGGCGCGCTTTCCGGAACCATATTCCGGGCCGGAAAGCGGCACATAGGCGAACCAGCCGACGTCTGGCGCGGCATCGAGAGCGAAGGAAATCCAAAGGAGCAGACCGCCAGCCAATATGATCCAGTAGGAAAAGGCATTCAGCCGAGGAAAAGCGATGTTGCGGGTGCCGACCATGAGCGGCACGAGGTAGATGGCCATCGCCTCCATCACCGGGACTGCGAACAGGAACATCATGGTGCTCCCGTGCATGGTGAAGATCTGGTTGTATCGGTCAGGGTCGAGAATACGCGCTTCCGGCCGTGCCAGCTGAATGCGCATCGCGACCGCCAGCAGCCCTCCCAGGATGAGGAAGATGAATGCGGTGACTATGTAACGCCGAGCGATGATCTTGTGGTCCACCGTCGCAAGGGCATTCCAAATCCCGCGCGGTGTTTCCCAGCTCTGCCGCAGATGCCGCTCGAGCTCGGCGTCGTCCAATCCGTCGTCCATCAACGGAGATTGCTTCCGGTCCTCACTCATTCGAGGCCCTCCATATAAGCGGCAAGCTGTCGTAGCTCGTCGCTTGAAAGGGGAACCAGCGGCATATTGTTTCCGGGCTTCAACGTCTGGGGATCGGCGATCCAGGCGGCAAGCGAACCGCGGGTGTTTTCGAGCAGTCCTGCTGCAATGGTGCGGCGGCTGCCGACATGGCTAAGGTCAGGCCCGGTCGTGCCCAAAGCCCTCGTGCCGCGTATCGTATGGCATGCGGCGCATTGCTTGGCCATGAATACGGCTTTGCCTGCAACGGCCTCCGCCTCCCTTGGTTCCGCACCGAGTCCGCGTTGTCTCTCGGCCCAGCGCTCGTAATCCGCCTGCGCTTCCGCGATTACGAAGAGTGCCATGTGGCTATGCTGCAGACCGCAAAACTCCGCGCACTGGCCGCGATAGATGCCTGGTCTTTCTGCCCGCAGCGTCAGCGTGTTTTCGCGACCGGGGATAAGGTCCTGCTTGCCGGCAAGGCTCGGCACCCAAAAGGAATGAATGACGTCGCTGCTCTTGAGCCGCAGCCGCACGGCTTTCCCGACCGGGACGTGGATCTCGTTGGCCGTCACGAAGCCGCCCGCGGAATCTGAACCGACATAAGTGAATTGCCACCACCATTGCTGGGCCGTGACGTCGATCGTCAGCTCCGGGGTCGTAGCCTCGGAGAGCGCGCGGGTCGTATAGAAGCTCGCGATCGTCAAACCGGCTATGACGAGCACTGTTGCGCCGACCGCGCCGGAAACGGCGACGGCTGCTTTGCGCTCGGAAATTGCGCCACTGTCTCGATCGCGCCGACGCGCAAGCGCTAAGACCAAAGCGATCATGACCAGCAACCACACGGCAGCGCAGACGAAGATTACCCCAACTATCAAGGCCTTGAGCTCAATCGCCGCGTGGCCTTCAGCATTCAGGGCCGACTGGGCGCCGCTACATCCCGAAGCCAGTGACGCGAGCAGGAGGAGAGTCGAGGTCCTTTTCAAGATGGCGGCCCTTGCTCGGAACGGGGCAGCACCGGGCGGTCTTCATTGAAGAGAATGGCGGCCGGCGCCCGGTTTTCCGCCGGTCGGGTGTGCTTGTCGTCGTTCCGGCTCGGTGCGGTCAGCGAAGCCGAATAGGCGCCGATCGTCTTGACATAGCCGGCAAGCTGCCAGATCTGGTCTGTCGTCATCCTGCTGCGGAAGGCCGGCATTCCCCGCGGACGTCCGTCTCGAATGGAGGACGCTATCGCGACCAGCGAGGGTCCGTATAACCACCATCCATCGAGCAAAGACGGCCCCGCCCCACCTCGACCGTCGCCGTGGCAGGAAGGGCATCCGAACCAGGAATACAGCCGCTTGCCCTGGCTTAGGTCATAGGCACTCGTTTCATAGGGCTTGTCGAGCGCGAAATAGATTTCGGGAGGCGCACCACCGATGCCAGCAGGCATCAGGCGCAACTGGTTGAGAGCGGCTGCGACCGGAGGGTCTGTCCGATATTGCCGCGGCTGACGTTCCAAGCCGATAAGAGCAGCGAGACCAACAAGCGACAAAATGCACAAGATAGTGGCCAACCGCTGCGCGACGCTACCATTAAGAACCTTCCCTGGCATCATTGAAGCTCCAGAGCACTGCCCCTGATCAACGGTACCTCAATGGGCCGGCCGAAGTATGCCGGCAAGCTGTGAGAAGGGCGTTCTCGCTCCGGCATCGATGGCCCGGCCTATAACGCGTCGGCTTCCGGATGTACGCGGCGCGGTCCCCATCGGGGGCCGGTTGCGGCCGAACGGGATGCGGCTTGCGGCCTAGGTGACTGCGCCCCCAACCATCAGCGCCAGAATAAGGAACACCAGGAAAATCAGCACGGCGATGTAAAACAGTATCTTGGCGATGCCTGCGGTCGCTGACGAAATGCCGGAGAACCCGAGGAGGCCAGTTACCAACGAGATGACGAAGAAAATAAAAGCCCATTTTAGCATCGCAACACCTTCTCTTCTTCAAAAATACCAGCTCGAAGCTGGGGCGCGGCAATCACCGACGCGTATCAGCGGTTACTTACCTCGCTTCGGATCCTTGCCCGCGGCCTGGCTACTTCTCTTGGCGTCGCCTTTCTTGCCCTGTTCGCCTCCGCGATTTCCGCCATGCGTGCCCTTTGAAGTCTTTGCGGTCTTTGCGTCCTTGAGGTTAGTCGCCATCTCGCACTCCTCGAAAGATTAAGGTTTTGCGCACAACGCAACCGCGAAATGGGAATAAAGTTCCGCCATCCCCTGCAGTGAACGTGACGCTCATGCCCCCGGGCCCGAGACTTGATGGCGGGCCGACGAAGCTCCCGTTTGATTTAAGGAAGGAAAGCGCCTCCGAACGCAGGCATGCAGCCATGGGCTCATGCTCAGAGCTTCATGTAGGCCTACTAGGCCATCGCGCCGGTGATGCGCGCGAATTTTCCCTCAACTCCGTCCGGAACATTCGCGCTCCTGGAACGCAATCGTGCGTCCATGCTTCGCACGAGGAGGCTGGAACTGATCGCGATGCGCGGCATTCCAGCTAGAATGGCATAAGGAACGGAGGCGGTTTCCCATGAGGCTGCGCACTTTCCGACGCGACACCATTACCAGGCCAGTCTTCAAATGGGCCTCGCGCATCATCCCGCCGATCTCTGAGACCGAACGGGACGCAATTGAGGCGGGCACGGTGTGGTGGGATGGCGAGCTTTTCACCGGCGATCCCGACTGGCGAAAGCTTCTCGCCATGCCGCCAGCGAAACTGTCCGCAGAAGAGCAGGACTTCATGCGTGGGCCGGTGCGCGAACTTTGTGCGATGGTGGATGACTGGAAAATAAACTGGGAGCAACGTGACCTGCCGCGTGAGGTCTGGGATTTCCTGCGCGGGAAGAAGTTCTTCGGCATGATCATCCCGAAAAAATATGGCGGCCTCGGCTTTTCAAACACCGCGCATTCGGAGGTCGTCCGTACCGTCTCCTCCTGCAGCGTCGTGGCCGGTGTGACGGTGATGGTGCCGAACTCGCTTGGCCCCAGCGAATTGCTGATGCATTTCGGCACCGACGAGCAGCGCGATTACTGGCTGCCCAGGCTCGCCGACGGGCGCGAGATTCCCTGTTTTGCCCTGACCTCGCCAGACGCCGGCTCGGACGCGGCAGCGATGACCGACACCGGCGTCGTCGAGTATGGCGAATGGGAGGGCGAAAAGGTCCTGGGCGTCAGGCTTAACTTCCACAAGCGTTACATCACGCTCGGCCCGATCGCCACCGTGGCGGGTATCGCCTTCAAGATGTACGACCCTGAAAATCACCTCGGCCGCGGCAAGAAACTCGGCATCACGGTCGCGTTGTTGCCGACGTCGATGCCAGGTGTCACGCATGGCGAGCGGCACATTCCGCAATTCACCCATTTCCAGAACGGTCCGCTTTACGGCGAGGACGTGTTCTTGCCGCTTGACCTGATCTTGGGCGGCAAGAAGCAGATAGGACAAGGCTGGAAGATGCTGATGACGGCGCTCGCGGCTGGCCGCGGCATTTCGCTGCCGGCGCAATCGGCGGCGGCGGCGGCCATATGCGCACGCTCCAGCGGCGCCTATGCGCGGGTCAGGACCCAGTTCGACGTGCCGATCGGCATGTTCGAGGGCATCCGGAAGCCGCTTGCCGATATTGCCGCAAACATTTACCAGATCGATGCCGCACGACGGCTCACCATCGCCGCTCTCGACGAGGGACACAGGCCGTCGGTGATCTCGGCCATCATGAAGTTCCATGCCACCGAGCGGATGCGCGATTCCGTCGGGAAGGCGATGGACATCCACGGCGGCAAGGCGATCATCGACGGTCCGAGGAATTATCTCGCCAGCCAATACAGGTCGGTGCCGATCGGAATCACGGTCGAGGGCGCCAATATTCTCACGCGCAACCTGATGATCTTCGGCCAGGGCGCGGTGCGCTCCCATCCCTACATGCTGAAGGAGATTCTGGCGCTATCCGAACAGGAGGGGGAGAAGGGCCTGGACACCTTCGACAAGATGCTCTGGCGCCATGTCGGCCATGCTTTCGCTACGCTTTGGCGCGCCTTCGTCCGCGGCTGGTCGGGCGGGCGCATCGGTCCGGCCCCGGATGGGGCGGCGATGCCCGGCTACTGGAAACAGCTCTCGCGGCATGCCGCAGCCTTCGCGCTGCTTGCGGATCTCTCGCTGCTGACGTTGGGCGGCGCGCTCAAGCGCAAGGAAATGATCTCAGCCAGACTCGGTGACATACTTTCTGAACTCTACCTGCTCGGCGCTGTTCTGAAGCGTTTCGAGGCAGAGGGTCGGCATGAGGAAGACCGACCTATCGTCGATTATTTGATGCGCCAGGGGCAGGGCCGCATCGCGGCCGCCTTTGCCGGCGTACTCGACAATCTGCCATCGCGCTGGGCGGCATTCCTTGTGAGGCTTGTCGCTTTCCCCGCTGGCGTATCCGCTCCGACGCCGTCCGACGAACTGACGAGCGCGGTGGCCGAAACACTGATGAAGGATTCGCCGCAGCGCGACCGGCTGACGCCAGACATCTACCTCGGGGAAGGACACGCGGAGCATCCGCTGAAGGATCTCGAGCGGGCTCTCAGGCACGTGATCGCGGTGGCACCCCTCGAAAAGAGGATGCGCGATATGCATGTCCGTGACCTCGAAGCGGCCCGCGACAAGGGTGTCATCAGCGAAGCTGAATTCGCGCAACTCACCGAAGCCAAGGCGGCGGTGGACCGTGTGATTGCAGTCGACGCATTTCCCATGGAAGAGATATCGCCGATTGCAACGCAGCATCGACGAAAGAAGACGACCCGTGACGAGCGCTCGGCGCGCTCCGATGCCACGCAGTGAGACGCGGCATATTGGACCTGCGCCTGCCTCAGGCCATCAAGGATCTTGACCGCGCCTGAGCGCCCAGAGAAGCAGCTTTGCATAGAACTTTTCGCGCAGGGTCGTCGGGGCCGCGAGCTGCATTCTTTCGAGTGCCGCGCGCTCCTCATGGTCGGGCCGGTCTTCGGCCAACGACGCGAGGACCGCGCGCGCGAGCAATCGTCTGGAGGCACTTATATGCTTCAGATGCCGCAACGCCGGAACCAGGCGCTGCTCCTCCTCGATGAACTCCGTGCCGAACGGAAATGGGGCGCACCAGCCTTGCTTGCGCAGCGGGAGAAGCGCTTCGGCTATGCGCGCCGGCGTATTGCGGCTGCAGTCCGACGGGATGGTAAAATCCTTTTCGATCTTGCCGGCGGATTTCGCCGTGTCGAGCAGTTCGTCCTGGAAGGCCGAATCGGCGATTGCCAGCATGGCGGCGATGCAGTCGCGGTCGGATTTGCCGTAGAGATCGGCAACGCCGTATTCGGTGACGACCATGTCGCGCAGGTGCCGCGGCAAGGTCACGTGGCCGTAGGACCAGACAAGGCGCGATTCACGGCGGCCGTGCGCCTGGCGTGCAGCATTGAGCGTGATGATGGAGCGCCCGCTTTCGAGCGCGAAGGCCTGGGCGGCGAAATTGTACTGCCCGCCGACGCCCGAGACGACGCGGCCGTCCGCGAGCGCATCCGAAACGGTTGCTCCCATGAGCGTCACCATCATCGCATTGTTGACGAAACGCGCGTTCACCCGATCGGCGCGTTTTTGATCCTCCTCACCGTAGAGTTCATTGACGAAGGAAATGCCCCGCATCCGGAAAAGCGCCCGTTCCTCCTCCGGCAGGCCGCGCAGAAACCGGTGGAACGCGTCGCTGCCGACAAAGAAGCCGGAATGCAGGATTGCCCCGTCCGAGGCACGACGCCTGAGGATGCCTTCCCGGTAGAGGTCCATGAAGCCGTCGACGAACATTTCGCTGGCGGCGTAGAGGCCCGTCTCGAAGGCTCCGGTCTCCCGCTTTGCAACCGCGCTCTCCGGAGAGAGGCGATGCAGCGCGTCGGCGAAGAGCTCGGGCCGCCGCTGCCGCATGATCAGACCCGACGTCAGCGCGTCGCCGAGCGAGCCGATGCCGATCTGCAGCGTTCCGCCATCCTTCACCAGGCTTGCCGCATGGATGCCGATGGCGTGGTCGGCCATCGATACCGGCGCCCTCGGCACGACGAAGAGCGGCCGATCGCAATCGGGTCCGTCGAGAATGAAATCGAATTCGCCGGCCGGCAGCGCCGCCTCGCCCGGCATGAAGGGCAATTGCGAGCTGACTTCGCCTACCAGCAGAAAAGATTCCCGCCGCGCCCTTATCTTCGGCAGGACATCGAGCGTGATGTCGGTATTGCAGGACAGGCTGTACTCGGCGTCCACGCCGTTGCCGCGCTTTGCCACAAGTTGCGCGAGCACGTTGATGCCGCGGTCGATGAGGTAGCGGCCGACATGGGTGTAGTTGGCCGAGATGTAGTTCTGCTGGGCGATCTCGACCGCGAGCCAGCGACCGGCGACGAAAAAGAACTCGCTGACACGGATGTTTTCCGGCAATTCGCCTTCGCGCAGCGCCTTGGCGTATGCGATGTCCGGGCAGCCCGAATATAGCCGTTCAACCAGTGGCTCGACGAAGCGGCGTTCCATGTCGCTCGACCAGGAAGGTTTTTCCAGCGTCAGCGCCGTGAGTATCTCAAGATCGATCGCCCTGTCCTTGACGGCCCGGTCGAACAAAGCGTTGGCGACGAGATTGGCTTTGCCAAGTCCGAGTGGAAGCCCGAGAACGATGCGCCCGTCAAGGCGCTCGATGATGCGGTCGGCGATGCTTTCGGCCTGTTGATGCTGGTCTGGCTTGCCCGTCACGTTTGTCCGCTCAATGCCTCCCAGCCCAATGCCTCCCAACCCTTGTCGGGCGCAAACCGGGAGCCGTGCCGCTCTTCGAGCCGCTTCAGCGTCTCGACGATGTCCGCCGCGCCGCGGCTGCGGGCATAGTGCATCGGCCCGCCGCGGAACGGCGCGAAACCGGTCGCGAAGATCATCGCGCCGTCGAGCGTCTCTTCATCCTCGACGATGCCCTCGCGCAGGCAGCGCACACAGGCGTTGAGCATGGGCAGAAGGAGGCGGTCCGTCATCTCCGGACCGGGTGGCGATGCTCCGGAAGCCCTTTTCGGCTTGCCCTTGTCGTCGTAAGCATAGAGTCCCTTGCCCGCTTTTCGGCCGGTCTCGCCGGTTTCAACCTTCTTTTCCAGCCAGGCCGGAATCTCGGGAATGGGATCGTCGAGATTGTTCTTGAGCATCCGGACGACGTCGAGGCCGATGTCGAGCCCGACGCGGTCGGCGAGCTCTATCGGCCCCATCGGCATTCCGAAATCCTCCGCCGCCCTGTCGATGGTCTCCTTTGGTGTTCCCTCGTCGATCATGACGAAAGCCTCGGTGAGATACGGCGTCAGAGCACGGTTGACGAGGAAGCCGGGCGCGCTCTTCACGGCGGCGGGCAGCCGGTCGATCGCGCCGCAGAAGCCGTGCACCCTATCGAGCGTCGCCTGGCTCGCCTGGTCGTGAGCAACAACCTCGACGAGCTCCATCTTGGCGACCGGGTTGAAGAAATGCAGGCCGACAAGTCGGTCCGGAAAGGCCAGCCCCTCGCGCAGCACCTCGAGCGGAATGCTCGACGTGTTGGTGGCGAGGATGGCGTCCTCCTTCATTTTCGGCGCGATCCCGTCAAACACCTTGCGTTTGACGTCCGCCTTCTCGACGACTGCCTCGATGACCAGATCCGCCTTGGCGACGCCCGCCCCCTCGAAATCGGGGATCAGACGGTCGAGGGCGTCGCGGCGTTCGATGCTCGAATGAAGCTTCTTGTCGTAGAACTCAGCGGCGCGGCCGATCGCCTTGGCGATGATCTCGTGGTCGAGGTCGGCGAGCGTGACACGCAACCCTCGCGCCGCGCACCAGGCAGCGATGTCGCCACCCATCGTGCCCGCCCCGATGACGTGGACGTGCCGAATGCCGCTTTCGCGCTTGGCGGAGTCCTTCAGCTTTTCGCGCAGGAAGAAGACACGCATGAGGTTCTGTGCCGTCTCGCTGACAAGCAGTTCCGAGAATGAGGTGATCTCGGCCGTTTGCATTGCCTTGGCATCGCCGCCATGCTCCTCCCAGAGATCGATGAGACGGTACGGCGCCGGATAGTGCTGCCTCGGCGCTCGTTTCTCGGCTTCGGCACGAAACTGGCGAGCGGCGAGCTGGCGCGCCGGCGCGAGGCCGAGCAGACCCGATTTCCAGCTGCCGCGATCCGTCCTCATCTCGCCCGCGACGGCGGCGCGCACGGCATTTTCGACATGGCGTTCCTCGATGACCTCGTCGACGAGACCGAGCGCCTTCGCTTTTTTCGCGTGCACGGTCTTTCCCGTCAGCATTATCGTCATCGCCTCGACGGGATCGATCAGCGCCGTCAGCCGGAACGTCCCGCCGAGTCCGGGATGCAGGCCGAGCCTTATCTCCGGAAAGCCCAGTTTCGCGTCACTCAAAGCAATGCGGTATTTGCAGGCGAGTGCGATTTCCAGACCGCCGCCGAGGCAATAGCCATGGATCACCGCCACGGTCGGTATCGCGAGCGCCGCCAGCCGGTCGATGAGCCCGTGCGCCCACCGCATACGCTTCTCCACGTCGCGCCCTTCGGTCGCGCCTTTGAAGTCGCGGATGTCAGCGCCGGCGATGAAGCCGCCCTTCTTGGCCGAGCGGATGACGAGACCCTTGGCTCCCATGCCCTCAACCTCGGCAAGCGCCGTGTCGAGTTCGGCGATGACTGCTTCCGACAGCGTGTTCGCGCTTTCGTTGGCCCTGTCGAGCGCGAGCCAGGCGATTTCGTCCGGTCCCTTGCTCAGCCGCCAATGGGTGAAAGCCTTCAGGACGGTTCCTGGCCCGAACTCCCTGTTTCGTGGGGCGAGCGTTTCCCAGACGGAGGTTTTCCCGGTTGGCATTACACAACCTCCAGAAGCATGGCGCCGCCTTGCCCACCGCCGATGCACTCGGTGGCGATGCCGCGCTTCACCCCGAGCCGGCGCATCGCGTTGGCGAGATGAAGCACGAGGCGGTTTCCGCTCGTGCCGACCGGATGCCCGAGGCTGATCGCCCCTCCGTCGACATTGAGCCGGACCCGTTCGATGCGCCCGAAGATGCCGTCGAGACCGAGCACGTCGCGGCAATATTCCTCGTTCTCCCATGCGGCGAGGCAGGCAAGAACCTGCGCGGCGAAGGCTTCATTGAGTTCCCAAAGATCGATGTCGTCGCGAGAAAGCTTTCTGCGTTTCATGATTTCAGTCGAACACAATGTCGGGGCGAGCCCCATGATCGAGGGATCGAGGGCCGACCATTCACTGTCGACGATGCGGGCGAGCGGCGCGAGCTTGTGCCTGTTCATCGCGTCTTCCGATGCGAGGACAACCCAGCAGGCGCCATCGGTGACCTGGGAGGAATTGCCGGCGGTGACGTTGCCGTAGGGCTTTTCGAAAACCGCCTGCAACTTCGCGAGCTTGTCCATCGACGTGTCCGGCCGCACGCCGTCATCGTGATCGTAAAGCATGCCGTTTCGGGAGATCGCCGGGATGACCTCTCCCGCGAGGAAGCCTTCATTCTGCGCGCGCTCCAGCCGTTGATGGCTTTCCAGGGCGTAGGTGTCAGCAGCTTCGCGCGTGATGCCGAACAGATGGCCGATTACTTCTGCCGTCTGGCCCATATTGAGATCAGTGATCGGATCGGTAAGTCCGCGTTCGAGGCCGACCACAGGCCTCGCCATCTCCGGTCTCAAACCCGCCAAGGCAGTGGCTTTTTCCCAGGGTGTCTTCGCCGTTGTAAAGCCGCCGAACCATTCGACGGCGTGCTGGCGGAGCACCAGTGGTGCATGGGACAGCGCCTCCGTTCCGCCGGCGAGAATGAGATCGGCGCTGCCAGCTTCGATCGCGCGGAAGGCTATGTCGATCGACTGCATGCCCGAGCCGCAATTGATCTGGACGGTAAAGGCGGTCATCGCCGCCCCCATGCCGAGCCTGAGGGCGGCCACGCGCGCCGGGTTCATCTCGTCGGCGATCACATTGACGCAGCCGAGAATGACGACGTCGAATTCATTCCGAGAGAAAGGCTGACGGAGGAGAAGCGGCCGTCCGCATTGCACGGCAAGATCAACAGGCGTGAACGGTCCCGGCTTGTGGCGCGCCCGGAGAAAAGGCGTACGCGCTCCATCCACCAGGTAGACGGGACGACCAGAACTCGCCGCGGTCCGATTGGGGGACCGCGATTCGTCGGCGACCGGTACCCCGGCAGTAGGCGCCTTCGTCGCTGCAGCGGAGTTCGGCGGCTGAGCCATCGCTTAGCTCCCAACAGGCGGCGGGACGTCGAACCGGATGTTCTCCTCGAAAGCATAAGAAGATCACGCGTCAGCCGCATGGATTCGCGTGAAGATCAAACGTTCAACGCCAGTAATCGGTTCCGCAGGCACGGGTTCAGACTGGAAAGGCAGCATGGTGGCGGCGCCAAATGCGACCAGGAGCTTCCGTCCGCGTGTTCGTTGACGATGCCCAGGCGAATCGAACGGTGTCCAATTTCGGGATGAAAGAGTGCCCGGTGATCGCCGGCATGACTTGATCAGGTGCTCCACGCCGGAATTGCTGCAACACCGGCAAAGATCACCGTTCGCTTCAGGTGGGCGGTGGCGTCTTCAGAAGCGCTTTTTCTGTCGTCAAATCCGGCTCTCCAGCTTCATGCAGGGTGCCCGGGTTAACCATTTGTTAACCGCGATTCACGTAAATCTTGGCAACCAAAAATTAACGTAGATGACCAAAGTGCTAACAGATACTCGCTCGATCCGTATCAAGGGGCGCTCCTTCCTGGCGCTCGTGCTTTCTCCGGAACTGCCACTCGACGGATGGCTTACCCGGCTCGACGACTTGGCCTCGCGCTCGGCGGGGTTTTTCCTGGGCAGGCCGGTCGTCCTCGATGTGGAAGACATCGAGATCGATCGGGCGCAGTTGAAAGCACTGATCGCCGAGCTTGCGAAACGCAACGTGCGCATCATGGGCATCGAAGGCGGGCGCCCGTCACTGTTCGAGCCGGGCATGCCCCCGGCCATGAAGGGCGGCCGGCCCGCTCCGGATTTCGAGGTTCCGTCGGCCGAGCAGGCCGCCGAATCGGCGAAGTCCGGTCAGGGCAAGCCGGCAGAACCCGTCGTTCGCGCCGAGCCGCAGGTGGTCAGGGCGATGCCTTCGATCATCATCAGGGAACCCGTCCGTTCCGGGCAATCGGTGATCTTTCCCGAAGGCGATGTCACCGTCGTCGGGTCGGTTGCCTCGGGCGCGGAAATCATCGCGGGCGGTTCGGTCCACATCTACGGAACGCTGCGGGGACGGGCGCTGGCGGGATCCGTGGGTAATGCCTCGGCGCGCATCTTCTGCCGTAAGCTCGAAGCAGAATTGCTGGCAATCGACGGTGTCTACAAGACCGCCGACGACATGGCGCCACACCTTCGCGGGCAGGCAGTGCAGCTCTGGCTCGAGGGCGATTCAATCATGGCAGAGAGACTTAATTGAGCCGGCTGCCGGCCGGGAAACAGGAGTGCAAGATGGCGAAAGTAATCGTGGTTACATCGGGTAAGGGCGGCGTCGGCAAGACGACGTCTACCGCCGCACTCGGTGCGGCATTGGCGCAGAGAAACGAGAAGACGGTAGTCGTCGATTTTGACGTCGGCCTGCGCAATCTCGATCTGGTCATGGGCGCCGAGCGGCGAGTCGTCTACGACCTGGTCAATGTCATACAGGGCGACGCCAAGCTGCCGCAGGCGCTGATCCGCGACAAGCGGCTCGAGACGCTCTTTCTGCTGCCGGCATCGCAGACCCGCGACAAGGACAGCCTGACCGCCGAGGGCGTCGAAAAGGTGATGGCCGAGCTGAAGAAGCACTTCGACTGGATCATCTGCGACAGCCCGGCGGGGATCGAACGCGGCGCCACGCTCGCCATGCGCCATGCGGACGTTGCCGTCATCGTCACCAACCCGGAGGTCTCGTCGGTCCGCGACTCGGATCGCATCATCGGCCTTCTCGACTCAAAGACGGAAAGGGCCGAGCGCGGCGAGCGGGTGGAGAAGCATCTCCTGCTCACCCGCTACGATCCCGCGCGCGCCGAACGCGGCGACATGCTGAAGGTCGACGACGTGCTCGAGATCCTGTCGATCCCGCTGCTCGGCATCGTGCCGGAGAGCACGGATGTTCTGCGCGCCTCGAACCTCGGCGCGCCGGTCACACTCGCCGACAGCCGCAGCGCACCGGCGCTCGCCTATCTCGACGCCGCCCGCCGCCTCGCTGGCGAAACGGTATCGATGACCATTCCCGGCGAAAAGCGCGGCCTGTTCGGCAAGATATTCGGACGGAGGGCAGCATGAGTATTTTCAGCTTCTTCACCAAGCAGACGTCCGCGCCGACAGCGCGCGAACGCCTCCAGGTCTTGCTCGCACACGAGCGAGCCTCGGTCGGTCACTCGGATCTCGTCGCGCAACTGCGGGAGGAAATCCTCGCGGTCATTGCCAAACACGTTCAGGTCGACCGCGACAAGGTAAATGTGAAGATGGACCGCGGCGAACAGGTCTCGACACTGGAGGTCGATATCGAGATCCCGCTCGACGCCAGTGTGCGCGCAGCCTGATAGAGAAAGGCTGCTCGCCCCGATAGTCTCGGCCGGCCACAACGGAGCGGCCGAGATGCCCGTCCCGTCGCGGCGGTTTTCCCGCCATGTCAAGAACTGTTGAGCGCACCGGCTCAACCGGTCTGGTCGTTCGGACCCGCTGCCCTGTTGCGCCGCTGCCTTTGCCAAGGCCATTCGCCTTCGATCTCCGCCTCGAGCGAAAAACTCAAGAAGGTTCGTATCAGCACGATCAGCCCCAGCAAGCCGACACTCTCCCAGGTGAGGGGCGACGTGATGGTCGCGATGATATCTGCGCCGATGAGAAGTTCGAGACCAAGCAGGATCCCGCGCCCCAGGTTGGCGCGGTAGCGATCATAAGCGGCATCACCGAGACCCGCGGCCAGGTCTCGCACATAACGGACGGTGGCGAAGAGCACGCCAATGATGATGACGGCGACGCCGAAGGCCTCCAGCACGGTTGCCAATGGCTCCATCAGCGGTGCCACCAACCCCGCCAACTCGCCTCGTTCGATCGCGGTGTTCATGCAGCGTCACCCGCGGTCTGGCGGGATGCAGGATGGAAGGCGTAAGCGATCGTCACCCCGAGCACGATGGCGCCGGTCAGCACCAGTGTCGATGTCAAGCCGCTCCAGCGTAGCAGGGCCGCGCCCAAGACTGCGCCGATCAGCAGGGCAAGCACGGCCGCAACACGGCGCTGCCAGTTCCTGTTGCTGCCGCCGGCAAGCGATGAATCCGCGGCAAGGCCAGTGATGGTGAGTGTAAGAACCGTCGTGGTGAGATCCGGCACCTTGAGCGCGCGGACTGTCGCATTTCGCAGCCCCATGGCAATGGCGGTAAGGATGATAAGCAGGTAAAGAATTCGGGTGGGCGCCAACGCGTCGGTGTCAAATCCGATCGCGAGGAAGGCGGAGATCCAGAAGAGCAGAGCCTCGCCCGTTGCAACGGTCAGAAGGCAGCGACGGCGACTCGCCGTTGCATGGCGTACGGCAATGAGCCCGCCGGCCCATGCGCCGACAAAAAAGGCGATCAACGCCGTCAGGTTACGCGCGACATCGAAGCCGGGGGCCCCGCCGATAGCAAAGCCCAGGAAGACCGTGTTGCCGGTCATGTTGGCAACAAAAACCTGGCCGAGCCCGAGCACACTGACCGCATCGACAAGACCGGTTACGGCCGAAAGGACAATAAGGACGAGCGGCAGCGGGTCATATTGGCCCGGTGGCGATGGTTCCATTTTGTGCTCTCCCCTTGCCTGACGAACGAAGCGCGCAGCAACTATCAATCGGCGCTATGGGGAACGCTACCATGTGTTTGTATTGCAGGCTTGTAGAATAAAGTTGTGCTCTCTTGCCTGTGTGGCTGGCCTGTGTGTCATGGTTGGCTTGGCAAAAGGGCCCGCACCAGCTGGAATTCGTTCTTGCCCGATTTGGTGGCAATCTCGATCAAAGCCATATCGGGTGCCGCGGCCGCGAACCCGCGCGCCTTGAGTGTTGCGATCAGGCTTTCGCTCGTCTGACCCAGAAGCGGTGCGATCTCGCTCGCGGTATGGGCGATGATCTGCCTGCTGAAGGCGATCTGCGGGGGCCCGCCGCTGCGACGCTCGCCGCTCGGCCATGCCATGGCAACGGCCGCTCCTGCCGAGACCAGCAGCGCGAGCGTCATCGGAAGGCGCCCGAGGTAATGCGTCATCGACCGCCAGTTCTTCCAGACATGGAGCGCGAAAGGAAGGACCAGCACGAGGCTCAGCCACTCATGCATCTCGTTGAGGACGCCGTTGCCGACATGGAAGAACAGCGCGATCCCGGAAATGAGCGAAACGAGGAATAGACCTGTGATGAACGGCGTCGCATATCGCTGCAGGATGACTTTCACGGTGCACCTCTGATTTCTGTTTCCCTGCGACAATAGCCCGCTCATGCCACGACGCCCAGTTAAATGCTTGTAATTATTGACGTAAATCAACCGCTTTCCCGATTTTGGGCGCGGGGTGCCGGCCCGCCGCAGGCAGACGCATTCGCAATTCGTCTGTGCGCACAGGAACGTCAGAGGCGCCCTGTTTCGTAGTCCTGGCAGGACTCGCCGAATTGCGCCATTGCCTCTTCCAGGTAGTCCGCCAGCAATGGTATGCCGAGCAGATAGGCGGCAGTTCGGGTGTTGTGGGACTCGGCAGCCTGAGCACGAATATCCTCCCAGTCTTCCAGCCTGCCGTCGCCGCGGCCGAGCCAGGTCAATGCGACGAGATCGATCTGCTCGTCTTCGTTGAGTGCCCAAATCGCGCTGGCAAGCTCAGCCTCGACGGGATCGTCCGGTTGATCCTCGAGCACCGAGGCCATGTTGTCGTCGGATGCGTTGGATGCCGGGTCGGGTTCCGTCACGGCATCCTTGACGTCGAATTCGCGGGCCTTGACTATTAGATAGCAGACTTTTTCGGGTGAAATCGATAGGTCCCAAGCTTCGCTCATTGGTGTAACCTCCAACTGGCGTCGTCTGTAGCGATCTCCGTCCGGAGGGGCCGATGCTCCATCCGAGAAGTATCGTTTGGTGTTCGATATCGGCAACTTTAACAGATCCTTTCCGATCGTGGCGCGTGTTGCCGTTTTCCGTTCGGCCTCGATCCGCAGCAATGCGCCCGGCGATGGTCGGCTCAACGCGCCATCAAGATGGGGATGGCGGCCTCGTCGAGCATCGTTTTCGTGACCCCGCCGAAGATCAGCTCGCGCACCCGCGAATGCCCGTACGCCCCCATGACGATCATGTCGGCGGAAATATCGACGGCACGCTGCTGCAGCACGCTTGCGACAGAACGGCCTGCGCTCGGCAGCTGGTCAACCGTTACGTTGATGCCGTGACGAGCAAGATAGGCGGCGACATCGGCGCCGGGTTCCTCGCCGTTCTTTCCGGAAACAGCCTGGGGATCGACCAGCGTGACGTGGACGACCGTCGCCGCCGCCATGAGGTCGAGAGCCTCGCGCGCCGCATGTGCAGCTTCCGTGCGCGAATCCCAGGCAAGCAGGACCGTCTTCGGCCGAAGATTGGGCTTGTTGCCTGCCGGGACGAGCAGGATCGGTCGCATCGCCTCAAAGAGACTGCCGTTGATTACCTGCCGCTTCAGGTCCGGTTGGTCCAGAACGCTTGGTCCGATCAGGACCAGATCGGCGTAGAGCGCGCGTTCGCCGATGTCCCGATCTGCCGTCCCGGCTTCTGCGTAGACGCCGCTGATATCGAAAGACACCTTGGTGCGAGAAATTATTTCGCGAGCATGGCTTACAGTTGCTTCGAGCTCCTCACGATCGCGGTCGCGTTGTTCCAGCCATATGGTGGAAACGGTCGCATACTCGCCGATCGGCGGTGGCGGAGCCATGGCGACGACCAGGACGGAAAGATGAGCGCCCACTTGGCCGCAGAGACTGGCGGCCGCTTGCAGATCGCTATCTGAACTGCCTTCCCCGGTGACAGTGAGAATGGTCTTGAAGGGCATCAGCGTTCTCCCTTGACGAGTTGGTTGCGCTTACCGGTTGTCAGCCTGGGCGAGTGACCACATCCTGCATTGAGCTACATCAAGCCTCATCCGCAGACGCTCTGGCGGTGCGGCCCCAGCCTCTTTGTGAAACGCTCCTGGCGGCTGTGAGTTTCCTCCAATAGTCGGCTGCCGTGGTTGATCGGTGTCAATGAGCGCGATCCCCAAACGGCGTTCCATGGGACAGCCGGAGAGAAACAGGAGGCATGCGTGATAGCGGAAGACCAGATCGCGGCGGTCGCTTTTCTCAGCGCCCCCGCTTCTCATGGCACCACCGAGCCGATCGAAACGATGGAGACGCATATTTCCCGCATCTTCCTCGTCGGCAAGCGCGCTTTCAAAATGAAGCGCGCGGTCAAGCTGCCCTATGTCGATTTCTCGACGGCAAGCCTCCGGCTTGAGGCCTGCCGGAAGGAGATGGAGCTCAACTCCGCGACGGCGCCGGGACTCTATCTCGGTATTCGGCGCATTACCCGCGAGAAGGAGGGCGCTCTGGCGTTTGACGGCGATGGGGAATTGGTCGACGCGGTTGTTGAAATGGCGCGCTTCGATCAGCAATCGCTCTTCGACCGAATGGCCGTCGACGGCAGGTTGACCCGCGAGCTCATCACCGTGGCTGCGGAGATGATCGCACGCTTTCACCGCGCGGCGCCGGTCGTTCATGATGGGGGAGGCGCTGCAAATATCGCCGGAGTTCTCCGTATCAATGCCGCGGGATTTGCAACGAGCCGGGTCTTTCAACAGGACGAACTCGCGACCTTCGCGCTCGCATTCGAGAAAGGCCTCGCGCGCCATGCGGCACTGCTCGACCGGCGCGAGGCGGCAGGAAAGGTCAGGCGCTGCCATGGCGATCTGCACCTGCGTAACATCTGCCTGTTCGAGGGTGTGCCGCGCCTGTTCGATTGCATCGAGTTTAACGATCAGATCGCCACGGTCGACACGCTTTATGACCTTGCCTTTCTCCTGATGGATCTTTGGCGCCGGGGTTTTCCGGATCTCGCAAACCTGGTCGTGAATCGTTACCTGGACCACTCGGACGACGAGGATGGTTTCGTGCTTCTGCCGTATCTGATGGCAATTCGCGCGGCCGTCAGGGCGCACGTTACGGCGACGCAGGTCGAAGAAAGCGGGGAAGCTTCGGCGAAACTCGTTGCCGAAGCGCGATCCTATTTCGACCTGGCGGGCTCGCTTATCGAACCCGTGCCGGCGCAACTGATCGCCATCGGTGGATTCAGCGGGTCCGGGAAGACGACGGTAGCCGAGACATTGGCCCCGCAGGTGGGTGCCGCCCCGGGTGCAAGGATTGTCGAAAGCGATCGCATCAGAAAGGGCATGTATGGCGTTTCGGCCGAAACAAGACTGCCGCCCTCGGCCTACCGTCCGGAGATTTCGGAAAAGGTCTATCGCGAAATGGCAGAGCGGGCCCGCTCGCTCCTGGCCGCGGGAGGCAGCGTGATCGTCGATGCGGTGTTTGACAAGGCGGACAATCGCAACCTGATTGAAAAGCTTGCGGGTGAGCTCAGTGTCCCGTTTACTGCTGTGTGGCTGGACGCCGAACCGGCGCTTTTGCGTGACCGCGTTGCCGCCCGGAGGGGCGGGCCTTCGGATGCGAACCTCGATGTTCTGTCCGGCCAACTGGCTCGCGACTGCGGCGAGAGGGGCTGGAGGCGGACCGATGCCGCGCGCAGCGCCGAGCAAATTGCCTCGGAGATCAGGAACCTTCAACAAGAAGTCGCACGAGCGCCGGCGCAACCTACGTCTTAGAAGTGACGCAATTCCGAACGGAAAACCGTTAAACACTCTTTCTGGAACTGCTCTGGAAGTTGCTCAGCCTGGCTCGTTCGAAAACTTTGCAAGCGCGTCTTTCGCCATCCGGTTGACGCACCAGTGAGCGTAGATCGGGCCGAATATTGCGCCAACGATCCTGCCGGCGACCGAGTCGGGGTTGTCATAGTCGATAAATACGCGCAGGCGCGAGGACTGGCCGGAGGCATCGATCTCGAAGCCCATCCGGAAGGCCCCGATGACGAGCAGGTTCGGCTGTCCTAGCGTCTCCCACGTTTTCCGGAGCGGAGGATGACGTTCGACGATCACCTCTTCCACGGACAGCCTCAGCCCGAGGACGTTTCCCTCCATCCTGACAAGCGAACCAACGGCGCGGCCCCGAGCCTCGTCGAATCCGTACGACATCCGTCCGCCAAGCATCATCATCGAGGACTCCTGCATATGCGAGTTGAGCCGGGCCGGGTCATCCAGGTAGCCGAACAGCGTCTCGGCCGACGCTGTGACCGCAACGACCGCTTGTGCAGAATGTGCGTGGGTCAACTCAAGTCGTCCTTTGTCGTGTGACCTTGGTGTCGGTCATGGTGATGGCCGCCATGGCCGTGAAAAAGATGCATGAGGGGACACGCCAGGAGCAGCAGGTAGGGAGCGAGACCCAAGGCGTGCGCCCAGTGCTCGCGAAGCACGAAGAACGCCGCGATGACTCCGAGCGATGCGGCAAGAAAAGTCCATTTGCGCTCCCATCTCATATCTGCGCGCTCCTTAGTCTGAGAGCGTTGCCGATGACGCTGACGGAAGAAAGAGCCATGGCCGCGGCAGCGATGATCGGTGACAGAAGGAGCCCGAAAGCCGGGTAAAGGACACCGGCGGCAACCGGCACGCCCGCGGCGTTGTAGATGAAGGCAAAGAACAGATTTTGCCGGATGTTCTTCATCGTGGCGTGGCTGAGCTGCCGTGCTCGTGCGATGCCTTGAAGATCGCCCTTGAGCAACGTCACGCCGGCGCTCTCGATTGCAACGTCCGTTCCGGTCCCCATGGCAATGCCGACATCGGCCGCGGCAAGGGCAGGGGCGTCGTTCACCCCGTCCCCGGCCATAGCAACGATCCGGCCCTCACGACGCAATCGCGCGACGATCTCGCTCTTATGCTCCGGCAGGATTTCCGCCTCGACTTCCTTGATGCCGAGCCTCCTGGAGACCGCATGCGCCGTGGTCTTGTTGTCTCCGGTCAGCATGACCACCCGGACACCTTCCTTGACCAGCGCCTCAACGGCGGCCGGTGTGGTCGACTTGATCGGATCGGAGATGGCAAAAAGCCCGCCGACGCGGTCATCGATCGCGGCAAAGATTACGGTCGCCCCTTCACCTCGCAAGGCTTCCGCCTTTTCGCTGAGTGAGGAAACGTCCACCTTTTCCTCGGCCATGATGCGGTGGCTGCCGATGACGAGCTTGCGACCGTCGACGGAACCGGTCACGCCTTTGCCGACCGGACTGTCGAAATCCTCCGCTGTGCCGAGATCCACGCCGCGGTCATTGGCGGCCTCGACGATCGCCGCCGCAAGCGGATGCTCGCTCGCGCGTTCCAGGGTGGCGGCGAAACGGAGCAATTCGGCCTCGGAAAAGCCGTTCGCGACCTCGATCGACGTCACTCTGGGTTTGCCCTCCGTCAGAGTCCCGGTTTTGTCGACCACGAGCGTGTCGATCTTTTCGAAACGCTCCAACGCCTCGGCATTCTTGATCAGCACGCCGAGCCGCGCGCCCCGTCCGACGCCGACCATGATCGACATGGGCGTGGCGAGGCCGAGCGCGCAGGGGCAGGCGATGATGAGCACGGCGACTGCGGCGACAAGCCCATGCGCAAAGCGGGGCTCGGGTCCCACTGCCATCCATGTGGCAAATGCAATCACGGCAATTGCAATCACGACCGGCACGAACCAGCCGGAGACCTCGTCGGCTAGGCGCTGAATCGGAGCGCGCGAACGCTGGGCATCCGCAACCATTTGCACGATCTGCGACAGCATGGTATCGCGCCCGACCTTCCCCGCTTCCATGACGAAGCCGCCTGTGCGGTTCATCGTGCCGCCAATAAGGCTGGCGCCGAGCTCCTTGGTAACCGGCATCGATTCTCCGGTAATCATTGATTCATCGACCGAACTGCGTCCCTCGATAAGCACGCCGTCGACCGGGACCTTCTCACCGGGCCGCACCCGCAACCGATCTCCGACGACAACAGCTTCGAGCGGCACGTCCTCGTCGCCGCCGCCATCGCGGATGCGGCGGGCCGTTTTCGGCGCGAGGTCCAGAAGCGCGCGGATCGCGCCTCCCGTCTGCTCGCGCGCCTGCAATTCCAGCACCTGCCCGAGCAGGACAAGCACCGTGATGACGGCGGCGGCCTCGAAATAGACCGCGATCGCGCCATCCATGGCGCTGAAGGTTGCCGGGAAGAGGCCGGGCGCCGCGGTTGCGACCACGCTGTAGACCCAGGCAACGCCGGTTCCCATCGCGATCAGCGTGAACATGTTGAGGTGCCGATTGACGATGGATCGCCATGCCCGCTCGAAGAACGGTGCACCTGCCCACAGCACCACCGGTGTTGCGAAGATGAACTGCAGCCAGTTCGATGTCTTCGCTCCAAGCAGCATATGCAGATCGATCACATGGCCGCCCATTTCGAGCGCAAGCACCGGTATCGTCAACACCAGTCCGATCCAGAACCGGCGTCTCATGTCTGTGAGTTCGGCGCTCGGACCGGCCTCTGCCGTCGCCACCTCCGGTTCGAGCGCCATGCCGCAGATCGGGCAATTGCCCGGGCCGATCTGGCGCACTTGCGGATGCATGGGGCAGATGTAGACGACACCTCCCGCCTGTTTCGCTTGAGACCCTTCGCCATGGCTTGGCCTCATTGCGCTGTGCTGCCCGTGATGGTGGTGGTGCTCGTGATCGTCCATTGGACACGACTCCGTTGGTAGACGCCCGTTGGGATCCGCGCGGGTGGCGCGGGTCGGCAAACGGGTTTGTCTATTCCGTTGCCGGCGAATACCGAATACCGGCTCCGCCGCATGGTTCCTTGAAGCGAAGCAATCAAGGGAAATTGTGCGCCAATTCAAAGCGTGTCGTACGGTTGCAAGTGGCGCGTTGACCTCGATCAAACGGGATGACGCCCAGGTGCGGAAAAGAGCAGCAATCGCTCGAATTCGCTCGAAGGTTTTGGGCGCCTGCGCCCGTCATCAACTGCTCTCGCGAACGACGAGTTCGAACCCCAGATCGATCATCCGGCCGCGGACCTCTGCGCCTGCAAGCAGTGCCAGCATCAGATGTGCTGCATGTTTGCCGACATCTTCTCGCGGGGTGCGGATCGAGGTCAACCGCGGAACGATCTGTGCCGATATCGACAGGTCGTTGAAGCCGACGAAGGCAACACGGCCAGGAACGGATATACCCTGCCGTTGAGCCTCGAAAATCGCGCCGTGCGCCAGGTCGTCGTTGCAAAAGAAAATGCCGTCGACATCCGGATGCTGGCGCAGCAACTTGTCGAAGAGCTCGCCGCCGAGCCCGACGGACGAGGGGCCGGGCACCGCCAGCTCCAGTGCATCGACGCCCGCTTCGGCGAGTGCGCGCTTGAAGCCTTCGCCGCGCCGTATCACGCGGGCGTCGAGCTGGGCCGCGACGTAAGCCAGCCGGCGCCTTCCTCTCGCCAGAAAATGCCGCGCTACTGCAGCTCCCGCGTCCTCCTGAGAGAAGCCAACTGAATAGACGTCCTCGGCTTTCGTCAGTTCCATCATATGGACACAGGGAATCTTGTTTGCTTCGAGCAGGCGCAGCGATGCGTCCGTGCGATCGAAGCAGGTGAGCAGGATGCCGCAGGGCTGGATGGCAAGATAATTGCGAATGAGCTCTTCTTCCTCTTCTCGGGAATAGTGGAAGTTTCCGATCAACACGTCATAGCCACGCGGGCGAAGAACAGTGTGAATGGCTTCGAGCGTCTCGACGAACAACTGATTGGAGAGGGCGGGGACGAGTACGACGACCGATTGGCTTCGCGCCGATGCGAGCGCGCGGGCCGCCGGGTTTGGCACATAGCCCAATGCCTTCGAGGCTTCGCGCACCTTCGACGCCAGCACCGGATCGACCGTAGGGACGTCGCGCAATGCACGCGATGCGGTGATCTGCGAGACGCCGGCGAGCTGCGCGACCTCGGCGAGGGTCGGGCGGCCGGTGGCGCGGGAGGCTTCCTTACGCATGATGGTTTGTCACTTGCCAATATGGATTCGCGCCGATAAGACAGCGCTACCTTACAAGGAATATGATCTCGCCGCTAGGAGCGGTCCACGGCGATTTCGGGGACGCTCATTTCCAGCCACCTTGGGGTCTATCGGCATGAAGGCTATTCATTAGCCTGGATGAGACAGCGCTATCTTGAGGAGGATAAGCATGGCCGAGCAAATACGCGGTATCGTCGTCATGGGTGTTTCTGGCTGCGGAAAGAGCAGCGTCGGCGCCGCTATCGCAGCTCTCTATCAAGGCCGCTTGATCGAGGGCGATGCTTTCCATCCTGCCGCCAATATCGCCAAGATGAGTGCCGGGGTCCCCCTTACCGACGAGGATCGGCACGGATGGCTCTGCCGCCTCAGTGAAGAGATCGCCGCCGCAATTGCTGCCGGGGAGCGCCCTGTTCTCACCTGCTCGGCGCTCAGGAAAAGCTATCGCGACCTGCTTAGGCAGGGGGAACCGGGACAGGGATTCGTCTTTCTCGATCTCGCACGAGATCTGGCCGCGCAACGCGTTGCCATGCGTCCGGGGCACTTCATGCCGGCAAGCCTGGTCGAAAGCCAATACCGGACGCTCGAGCCGCCATATCAGGAGCCGTTGACGCTTGCCGTGGACGCAAGTCTGCCCTTGGAGGCGATAGCGGGGCAGGCCGTTCAATGGTGGCAAGAAGCCAATCGAATGAATCCCTCCTGAAAGTTGCAAGCAACGAGACGTCGCTCAAGACCTGGACCCTGTCGGTGAATGTGCGGCCGGTCGCGTCACGAAGAAATCCGAGACTTGCAGGCCGTCCTCAACCCGGAGTTCGGTTCGATACTGTGTTTATTGCAACCTTTTGGTTTGCGAGCGGTAATAAATGCGCCCTTTTCAACGCTGCGCGCGCGCCGGTTACAGCGTTGATCGCAAGCAACCACAAGGGGATTACTCGATTTTTTCCGGAGAGAAAATCGAGAAATCATCCTTAATGTTGTCTAAATGCGGCATTCAACTGGTAAGAGCCTCATCGTGTAAAGCTGATCTTCTTGTTATACTCTCAAGGGGGATTCGCGATGCTGCTCGACCGAGAGGGTCCACTCGAGGCTTTGCTGGGTGCGGCGCGGAGCGCTGCGGCCGGACGCGGGAGCACCGTGCTGCTCGAAGGCGAAGCGGGAATTGGCAAGACCGCCCTCCTGCGTGCGTTTGCGCAGCGTGCCGACAAGGGCTGGCGGGTACTGTGGGGTTGGTGCGAGGCGCTCTTTACGCCTTGCCCGCTCGGACCCTTGCAGGACATGAGGCAACTTCTTGACAGCGGTGTGGCAGCACTGCTCGATCAGGCAGCTCCGCCCGCGCGTCTATTTCCAGCACTCTTGAATGTGCTCCAGCACGCCGGCGAAGCGTTCGTACTCATCTTCGAAGATGTGCACTGGGCCGACAACGCCACTCTCGACCTCGTGAAGTACCTCGGTCGCCGCATCTCCTCGCTCTCCGCCGTGCTCGTGCTCAGCCTGCGCAGCGATGAGATCGGCGCCGATCATCCGCTGACGCATGTACTCGGCGACCTGCCGCCGGCGTCGGTCACCCGTATTTCGTTGGAACCGCTGTCTCCCGAAGCCGTGGCGGTATTGGCTGAACAGGCGGGGCGCTGCGGGGCTGATCTTTATCAGGTTACGGAGGGCAATCCCTTCTTCATCACCGAACTTTTGGCAAGCGGAGAAACCGAGCCGGGGCGCGTGCCGGATTCCATACGCGATGCCGTCTGGGCGCGTCTCTCGCGGCTGGCGGCCGGTGAACGGGAAGTGCTGGAGGTGATCAGCATCGTGCCGGGCAGTGTGGAGCGGTGGCTGATCCGGGCTCTATTGGGTGCCGACGCCGAACCTCTGGTGGACCAGTGCGTAGCGCGCGGATTGTTGCAGCGAGACTGTCAGGGCGACCTGATGTTTCGGCATGAACTTGCCCGGCAGGCGACGCTCGACCGGCTGTCACCGAGTCTTCAGAGGTCGCTCCATGCAAAAGCGGAAGCGGCGATATCGCAATTCCCGACGGCGCATGCGTCTGCACTGCTCTGGCGCCGGGTCCATCACGCCGCCGGAGCCGACGACGGGGCACGCGTCCTCGAGCTTGCGCCACAGGCTGCGGCCCATGCTGCCCGCCTGGGCGCCCATCGGGAGGCCGCATCGCATTTGGCGACGGCCCTGAAGTATGTTGCGCAAGCCACACCCGAGCAGGCCGCCCAGCTTTACGAGGATTGGGCTTACGAGGCGGGACTCTCGCTGCTTGTCTACGAACCGGTGATCGCGGCGCACCATCACGCTATTGAGATCTGGCGCGAACTGGGGCGTTCCGACAAGATCGGTCCCAATCTGTGCAGGCTGTCGCGGCTCCACTGGCGCCGCGGCGAAGGCAAGCCAGCGGAGGATTACGCGGACCAGGCGGTACGTGAAATGGAGAAGCTGTCGCCCCGGTCGGAATTGGCAATGGCTTACAGCACCCGCTCTCAGCTCCATATGCTGCACTACCGTTTTGACGAAGCGATAGACTGGGGTTTGCGGGCGATCGCTCTCGCCGATCAACTGGGCGAGGTCGAAACGCGCGTCCACGCCTTGAACAATGTCGGCACAGCGCTTCTCTTCGCCGATCGTCCGGGCGGCCGTGAGCGGCTGGAGGAAAGCTTGGCGTTGGCACTTGAGCACGGATTTCACGACCATGCCGTGCGGGCCTACACCAACTTTGCAGAGTGCGCCGTTGCCTCCAAGGATTTTGCCCTGGCTGAACGCTTGCTGGCCGAGGGCATCGCGCTTGCGACCAAACACGATCTCGATTCGGCGGCACAATACCTGCTCGGTCGGCAGGCGCAGCTTCGGATGGAGCAGGGGCGTTTCAGGGAAGCCGAGACGATTGCGCAGGGCGTCATGAATCTGGAACGGCTGGCGATGGTCATGCATCTGCCGGCCCTCACCGTGCTCGGAAGGGTGCACGTGCGGCTAGGTGAGCCCGGTAGCTTGACCCTTCTTCGCCAAGCACTCGAGGAGGGACTGGCGACTGGCGAGCTCCAGCGCGTCGTGCCAGTCCGCCTCGCCTTAACTGAAGCCGCCTGGCTCGCCGAAGACCCGAGTGCCAGCCACGAACAGCTCACCGCCCTCGCGGCAATGGATCTCGACAATTTCCGTGCCTGGGATTTGGGCGAACTGGCCGTCTGGTGGCAGCGATGCGGTATGGCGAGGCCGCTGCCGACGTCGACCGCGCGGATTCCTTCGCGGCGGGCTGCGGAACTCAGCGGCGATCCGCTCGCGGCGGCGAAGGAATGGGAACGCCTGGGGCTTCCCTATGAAGCGGCGCTTGCCCTGATGCAGGTTCGCGGAGCCGAGGCGGGCCCGTCGCTGGCGCGTGCCGTAACCATATTCGAGTCGTTGGAGGCGCGTCCCGCCGCGGCGCTGGCGCGAAAGCAGGCGCGGCGCCTGGGCGTTGCCGGCCAGTTACCGAAAACCCGCAGAGGGCCTTACGCGGCGGCTCGTCGTCACCCTCTCGGCCTGACGCGGCATGAACAACAGGTGCTCGCCCTGATGGCTGAAGGCATGAGCAACAAGGAAGCGGCCCGGCGGTTGTCGCGCTCGCCTCGCACGATCGAGCATCAGGTCTCCGCCGTGCTCGGCAAATTCAACGCCGCCAACCGGATGGAAGTCCTGCTGCGTCTGCGCGGCGAGCCGTGGCTGCTTTCGCCCATCGACCTGCAGTAGGCCACCGGCAACCACGTCAGCGCGCCTTTTTAGAACATGCAGCAAGCAAGCTGCCGAAAATTAGGGGATCGGTCGCTGGAAATTGGGGGACTGCACCGATTTTGCCTGAGCTCGTCCGCGCATAGGCTGATGGTGTCACCATTGGAACAGACAATCTGCCGCGCTGCGCGTCTTATATCATCTCCAAAGGACTATGTAGCCCTTTGAATTGGGCAGTTGATGGCTCACGGAGGAGGGACAGCGATGACCAAACGTTCTATCGCATTGGCAATGGGCTTGCTCGCCATGACAGGCGCGGCGGCGGCCTCGGACCTCAAGCCGGGGAACGGCCACAGCATGCATCTCGGCCGCTTTAATGGCGCTGTGTATTACACGGTCGAAAAGGACGGCTACCGTGTGGTTGCGACCTTGGCCTCGGGCACAGACGAGCAGCCGATCCGCTTCGTATCCACGCTAGAGCCGGGGCAGCGGCTGATGATCTCCGTGCCTCAAGAGATCGGCCAACCTTCGGTCGACTTCGAGATCGTACGCGACGGCAAGGCCCTGTTCGTGCACGAGCCCGGCATCGCCCCATTGGGCAATGTATCGGCCGAACTCAGGGAGTGAAGTTTTCATTTCGACCGGTTCCAAACCGGACTGGTCACCGACAATTCGGGGTGTGAACACCGCCGGCACGAGAGCTTCGGAAGGGAGGGGACGATGCTCTACACGCTCACTATGTTGGTTTGCCTGTCGAGTGCGCCCGAGGCTTGCGAGGTCCGCGAAGAGATCGTTTGGGACTTGGCCGCGAATCCAGGCGTCGCGTTTATGCAAGCGCAGGCATTCGTCGCGCATTGGATCGAGGAGCATCCCGGTCGTTTCGTGCAGCGGTGGAGGCTTTTGCCGGACCTGAAGGTCTGAGATCTTTACGCAGGTCCAAGAGCCAATCGCATCGCGGTCACATCGCGAAGCGCCGTCAAGGCAACGGGACATGCGTCGATTGCAGTATCTGGTTCTGTTGGCTGTCGTTTTCTTTGGCTTTGCGGGCGGGGGAATGTTCGCAGAGGGTGCAGCCGCCGACGGATTCTACCGGGTCGTCGGCGGCAAGGCCGATGTGCGGACCTATAACGGCTACCGCCGCTACAATGCCGGCTGCAACCATTGCCATGGTCCCGATGGAATAGGCTCGAGCTTTGCTTCCTCCCTCATCGACCGGCCGCTCGGTGTAGAGGAGTTCAGGCGCGTCGTTCGCAACGGCCGCAGCAGCGGCGGCACTTCGGTCATGAAGGGCTTCGGCAACGATCCCAATGTCGCTCCCTATATCGACGACATCTACGCTTATCTCAAGGCCCGTGCCGAAGGCGCGCTCGGCCGCGGGCGCCCTGAGAGATTGGAGCCATAGTGCATGTCGCCCAAAAGTGTGCAGCGGCTTTTGGACAACGACTTGCATAAAAGCAGAGCCAAGAGCGCGTCGCATGCGTCCGATTGAACACGACGCGCGCGCTAGAACCGTTTCAATGCCGGCGCGCATCTAACTACGACGATTGGCGCGTGAGCGGTTTACGGCGAGGAAGTGGCGCACGACCGGCGCCTCCGGTCCCTGCTGGAAGCGCAGAACCTCCTGCTGGACATCGGCGTCCGCCTTTGACACCCGCCGATGCTGTCTGAGGTGCTCGGCCCAGGACTCGACCATGAACCATTCGACGATCCGTTCCGGTTCGGCCGCATCTTCCGTCACACCCCAGCTATAGGCGCCGTCGCGCCGCCGCTCCTGCGACAGGCGATGGAGGGCGTTGAGAAATCCATCCCTGTCGGCTCTTGCGACCCGGTACTCGATGAGGATCATCACCGGGCCCCGGTCATTCTCGACGGGCTCGGCCGTCAGCGGCTCGGGCCAATGGTTCGACGCGACGAGATCGGCCTCGCCCCTCGGAAGCTTGAGCGGATGAAAGAGGAGGCCGACGGCGAACAGGCCGGCAGCGCCGATCAACAAAGTGAGCGGAACACCGGCCGCCTCGGCGACAACACCCCAAATGAGGCTGCCGGCGGTCATCGCGCCGTTGAACACGGTCAGGTAGACAGCGAGCGAACGGCCGCGCACCCAGTTCGGCAGGATCGATTGCGCGGCGCCGTTGAGTGTCGTCAGGGCAGTAATCCAGGCGGCACCGAGGGCGAGAAGCACCACGGGCGCCAGCCATTGCGGGGGCGCGAACGAGAGGCCTGTCATGACTGTAGCCGTCACGCCTGCGGCGCCGAGAAGAAGGGTGTCCGCATTAAAGCGGGCGCGTAACGTCGGCATCAGAACGGCACCACCGATCGCACCGGCGCCGACCGCGCCGAGCAGAATGCCGTAATAGCCGGCATCGCCGCCAAGGAGATTGCGGGCGACCAGAGGCAGGAGCGCCCATACCGCGCTCGAGAATGCGAAGAATGCGGCCGCCCGTAGCAACACAACGTGAAGCTCGCGGCTTGCCTTGGCGTAGCGCAGGCCGGCCCGGAAGGCCCCGGCGAATTTCTCCGACAGTGCGTCTTCGGCCTCCGGTGGGCGTTTCCACCAGACGAGCGCACTGATGACAAAGAGATAGCTGATGACGTCGACGCCGTAGGTCACGGCTGCGCCGAACCAGGCGAGCAGCACCCCGCCGACCGCGGGTCCGATCGACCGCGCGATGTTGATCCCTAGCGAATTCAGTGCGACGGCGCTCTTGACGTCCTTCTTCTCGACGAGTTCGGGCACGATCGCCTGCCAGGTCGGCGCCATCAGCGCAGCCCCGACGCCGCCCGCGAAGGTAAGCGCAATCAGGGAACTCACCGACTGCAAGCCGGTCGCCGAGAGGAGCAGGAGACAGACGCTGACGCAGGCGAGCATCAGCTGGATGACGATCAGAAATTTGCGGCGGTCGAGGATGTCCGACAGCACACCCGCCGGGATCGCCAGGAGGAAGATCGGCAGCGTGCCGGCCGCCTGGATCGTGGCGACGGCGGCGGGCGCGGGCGAAAGGTCGGTCACCAGCCACGCGCTTGCGACATCGCGGATGAAGCTGCCTGTATTGCCGATAACGGTCGCAACCCAGAGCGTCGCGAAGACCTTCTGACGAAGCGGAGCGAAGCCGCTGGAAGGGGCGGCCGCATCCGTCATGGCTGACCGGACCTCCGGTCATGAAGGTCCTGCCATGCGACGATCAGGAATGCGCCGACGAGGCCCAGATGCTCGAAGAACGCATTCGTCGCCATGAGACGTTCCTGTCCTGGGGCGAGCTCCCAGAAGCGCAGGGCGACGAAAGTCGCCGCCAATGTGAAGGCGGCAAGTGCAAGTGCTGCGAGCCAGCGGAAGAAGCCGCTCAGTATCATGGCTGAGGCGGCGAGTTCGAAGACGATCACCGCCACGGCGAAGAAGGGTGCGGGATGCAGGCCGAAATGGTTCATCTCGGCAATCGCCCCGCCGAAGTCGAAGATCTTCGTCACGGGCCCCTGGATATAGGCGGAACAAAGGGCGAGCAGCGCCACCCACCGCAAAGCCGGCGCGGCGAAGAGCGGCCTCGCGCGAGCCGCGAGCCGCCTTTCGAATGTTGAAGTCGCGTTCATCATGCCTCCCGTGGTCAGACGGCCCAGCAGGAACAGCCGAGTGCGCCCCAGAAACCCTTGAGATCGGCGACCGGCAGCTTGGACGTCCAGGCGCCGGCATGATCATGGCCGTGGACACCGCAATTGTTGGCGCAGCCGCAAGTGGCGATCGCCGTCCGGCGCAGCGAGCGCTTGCCGGCGCCCTCCGGTTCGCCCCAGGCGGCGTAGCCCGCGTAGGTTCTGACCGGAGACCAGTCGGGCATGGCCGGTGGCACGTTGCTTTCGTCATAGTCGGCAAAGGTGCCCGCCGCATAGACGACCTTGCCGCCGACGACCGTCAGGTCGGAGGTCAGGAACGAAATCTCGTCCTCGGCACAGGCGAAGAAGTCCTTGTCCGGGACGATGAAGTCTGCGAACTGGCCTTTCTCGATGCGACCCTTCTTGCCCTCCTCGTTGGAGAACCAGGTGACGTTTTCGGTCCACATCCTGAGCGCCGTTTCGCGGTCGAGACAATTGCGCTGCGGATAGATGCGCATTCCCCCGACGGTGCGGCCGGTGATCATCCAGGAAAGCGAGACCCAGGGATTGTAGGAGGCGACGCGCGTGGCGTCGGTACCCGCCGACGTCTTGACGCCCTTTTCCAGCATACGCGCGACCGGCGGCGTAGCCTCGGCCGCGCCGAGACCGTAGCGCTCGACGAAATACTCGCCCTGATAGGCCATACGGTGCTGGACGGCGATGCCGCCGCCGAGAGCGGCGATGCGGTCGATCGAGCGCTCGGAGATCGTTTCGGCGTGATCGAAGAACCAGTTGAGGCCATCGAGAGGGATGTCCTGATTGACCTTTTCGAAGACATCGAGTGCGCGCGAGATCGTCTCGTCATAGGTCGCATGCAGGCGCCAGGGCCAGCGGTTCTCGGCAAGGATGCGCACGACGGCCTCGAGTTCCCCCTCCATCTCCGGCGGCATGTCGGGCCGCGGCTCGCGGAAGTCCTCGAAGTCGGCGGCCGAAAAGACAAGCATCTCGCCGGCGCCGTTGTGGCGGAAATAGTCGTCGCCCTGCTTGTATTTGACCGACTTCGTCCAGTTGAGGAAATCGTCCTTTTCCTGCTTCGGCTTCTGGGTGAAGAGATTGTAGGCAAGCCGCACGGTCATCTGGCCGTCGTCGGCGAGCTTCTGGATCACCGCATAGTCATCCGGATAGTTCTGGAAACCGCCGCCCGCATCGATCACGCCAGTGACGCCCAGACGGTTGAGTTCGCGCATGAAGTGGCGGGTGGAGTTGACCTGGTATTCGAAGGGCAGCTTGGGGCCTTTGGCAAGGGTCGCATAGAGAATGCCGGCGTTCGGCCTGGCAATGAGCATACCGCTCGGGTTGCCGTTGGCATCGCGGGCGATCTCGCCACCCGGCGGGCTCGGCGTTTCCCTGGTATAACCGACGGCACGCAGTGCGGCGGCGTTCAGAAGCGCGCGATCGTAAAGATGCAGCAGGAAGACCGGCGTGTCGGGCGCGACCGCGTTGATCTCTTCGAGCGTCGGCAGGCGCTTTTCCTCGAACTGGTGCTCGGTGAAGCCGCCGACGACGCGCACCCATTGCGGCGCCGGCGTAATCGCCACTTGCCGTTTCAGCATATCCATCGCATCGGCAAGTGAGCGGACGCCGTCCCAGCGCAGCTCCATATTGTAGTTCAGGCCACCGCGGACGACATGGGTGTGGTTGTCGATTAGGCCGGGCAATACGCGCCGGCCCTTGAGGTCGATAATCTTCGTGTCGGGCCCGGCGAGCGCCATGATCTCGCTGTCTTCGCCGACGGCAAGAAACTTGCCGTCCTTCACGGCGACGGCGGTTGCGTTCGGGTTCGTCCGGTCGAGCGTGGTCACAAGGCCATGATGGAGGATAAGATCGGCGCTCATTGGCTTGTCTCCAGAAATCGATGCGGGATCGGCGGCGTGCGCCGGCGAAAATAGGCCTGGAAGCGCCAGCACGGACGCTGCTCCCAGAAAGCCGCGACGGGTCGGCATCAGCCGATCTCCCGCGTCGATGGTTGGTCGGGCATATCCTTACTGTCGACTCCGGTCGGCAGTTCCCCGAAAACATGCGGGACGCAGCGGCTGTTGAGCCAGGAAACGTTCACCGGATTGCCCGAGATCAGGCGTTTGGCGACCGGCACTGCCTGCTCGCCGATGAGCATGCCCAGGAGCCCGATCAGTGCGATCACCGGTGGAGCTGGCGAACGAACGTTGAGCAGGCTGTAAATGACGCCCACGAGCAGCCCGGTGCCGAGCGATATCAGGTACATTTTCATCGGCATGGTCCTTTCGGCGAGATGAGCCGTTCCGCCCGATGCGGACGGAACGGTTGAAGCAGCCGGAAGCGTTCAGTGTCCTTCGGACGCACCGAACATGGTCTTGGCGTAGATGATACCGAGGCCATAGGCGCCGCCAAACCTTTTGGCGATACCGGTCGTCATGTCGTAGGTCTCGGTGCGCGCCCAATCGCGCTGCAGCTCCAGCATATATTGCAGCGAGGTCATCGGCCTGACGCCGGCCTGGACCATGCGTTCCATGGCGCGCTCATGGGCCTCTTCCGAGACATCGCCACAGGCGTCGGCGATCACATAGACTTCAAACCCTTGGTCGAGCGCCGAGAGCGTCGGCCCGACGATGCAGACGGAGGTCCACAGTCCACAGAAGACCAGCCGTGGCTTGCCGATGCGGTTGACCTCCTCGATCACCGCTGCGTCCTCCCAGGTGTTCATCGAGGTGCGGTCGAGCAGCGCCTGGCCTTCGAAGGCCTCGGTGATCTCGCCGAACATCGGGCCCGAGAAGCTTTTTTCGGCGACGGTCGTGAGGATCGTCGGCACCTTGAAGCCCGCAGCGGCGTGTGCCACCAGTGCGGCGTTGTTGCGTAGTTGCACCGCATCGATAGACTTGGTCGCAAAGGCCATTTGCGACTGGAAATCGATCATGATCAGCGCATGGTCCTTCGGCGATACCAGAAGAGAACCAGGGGTCGGCGTGGCGTTCGGCATTGAGCCCTCCATTAATTTACCGCACGGACATCAAGCTAGTACGTGCGCGTGAATGCTGATTGTAGATAACTGCGTTCATTGTCGAAAAATGCTCGGACGGTGATGTTTCTTCATCGACTTCGCAATCGTCGTTCGAACAGCTGCCTGTGAACAGCCGATGACGCCTGAGAAGAGCGATGTGTCCGTCATCGGTCGGAAACTCCTATGGGGTTATGGGGTTTTGGTTTGTTGGTGATGTGCGTCGACGCTCAAAGGTCCGGCGCCGGCCGCAGTCAGGTAAAGAAATATGAAGCAGAAGAGGATCGCGGCTACGCCGCCGTTCTGGGCAGGATAGAAGCCTTGCGGAGCGTGCCTGAGGAAATAGGCGAAGGCCATGACACCGGAAAGCACGAATGCAGCGATGCGGGTCTTGAGCCCGATGAGCACAAGGAAGCCGAGCACCAACTCAAAGAGCCCGGCGATCCAGGGCAGGGAGCCGGGCGGCGGGCCGCCGTCGGACATCGGAAATTTGAGGATCTTCTGTGTGCCATAACTGAAAAGGACCAGCGCCGAGACGATGCGCAGGAGGCTCAGGAGGTATGGTTCGTAAGATCTTATGCTTGATTTCATTGTATTCTCTGCGGCTTGTTGATCGGTAAGAAGACACGCGAGTGCCACTCTATCCGCCGGTTTCGTGAGTGATCATCCTTCCTGCGGACAGCTGCTCACGACCCACCCTTAAATTATGGCTTGGTCTGGTTACGACGCGAAGGCTTGTCACCGGGAACGCACTGTCCATCAGCAATTGACGACCGGTGGACGCCATTGCGCTGCACACGCCGCCAAGCGGCTGGCGAGACATCACAAATGGACGAGAAGACGTGCGTCAGATGGCTTTGATCGGTGAAGCCGCAACTGACCGCGATCTCGGCAATGGGCGCCTCACCCAGGAGCAAGGTTTGCGCTTTTTGTATACGGTATTCGGTCAGCCACCGGTGCGGCGTGCGCCCCGTCGATTTCTTGAATGCCCGGATGAAGTGGCTTGTGGACAGGTCGCATATCGACGCGACCTCGTTCATTGATATTTTGCGCGACGCGTGTTCCGCAAGATATGCCGTTGCGGCTGCCAATTGACGTCTGGAAAGGCCGTATTGCCGGGTCGGTGCGAGATCAACGCCACCGTAACGACTTACAAGATGAGCCTGAAAAGCGAGCAGTATGTGGTCCACATATAGCTTGTCGGCGTTCCCCGGATTTGCAAGGGCAGGCAGGAGTGCTTGGCCAAGGTGATACATCACCGGATCGATCTGCCCGGACTCGCACTTTAAGGGAGGGAGATCGGCCCTTCCATTGTCCAGCAAGAAGTCTCGCAAGACGTGTCGGTCGATCGTAAATCGTATGTTGTCGAACGGGGAGCGGTGTTCGCAACGCCAATCCTCGGCAAGATGCGTGATCGACAATGCTCCTTGCGCGTGGCTTCCGTTATGCACCAGCCGTCCATTTCGCCACAAACGATGGTCCTTGAAGGGGCGAAGTTGAACGATCGTGCTGAACGCGTCCGAATTCGGGATTGCGATGCTCTCCTTCTTGACAACATGTTGGCTGCGAACATGAGCAACCGATACAGAATCTGATCGAAGAACGGTCACTTGCGGTCCGATTGACATGAGCTTCCTCCCTTCATTCGTCCAATGCTGAGGCCGGCCGGCCTTCGGAAATGGCTTGCCCAGAGCAGCGTCTCCTTCTGCGATCCCTTTTTGTGTCGGCGGATATGACTTGCACGCAGTCTCGCATTGTACTCCTTGCTAGCCCGATAGCACCGGGCGAGCAGTCCGACTCTCTTACTCTCCGGCTCGGTAATTCCTTGGCGGCCTTGTCGTTTCGATCGTGTATACAGGCTTGCAGGCTTTCTTAGAAAGTGGGATAATTGTGACATATTTGTTCGAGAAAGTTGAAATATGTCCAATCCCGGCACGCCAACTTTCGAGCAACTTCGCGTGTTTCTGGCCGTGGTCGATGCTGGGAGTTTTGCAGCCGCGGCGCGCAACCTCAATCGCGCCGTCTCCGTCGTCAGTTACGGCATCGCCAATCTGGAAGCGCAGCTCGGGCTCGAATTGTTCGAACGCGACGGCACGCGCAAGCCCAAGCTGACGGCTGCAGGACGTACGGTGCTCGCCGAGGCGCGGGCCCTGGCGCAAGGCGTCGACGGCCTGCGCGCCAAGGTGAAGGGGCTGCTCGACGGGTTGGAGGCGGAAGTGAACCTCGCCGTCGACGTGATGCTGCCGGCGGAGAGGATTGGAAAGGCGCTGCACGCCTTCGCCGAGGCGTTTCCGACGGTTTCGCTGTGCCTGCATGTCGAGGCCCTGGGCGCGGTTACTGCGGCGGTGCTCGAACGGAAGGCGATCATCGGCATTTCCGGCCCACTGGCAACGGCCGTTGAAGGGGTGAGTTGTGTTGCGGCAGGGGCGGTGGCGACGGTGCCGGTGGCTGCGCCCGACCACCCGCTCGGGCGCATGCAGAGAATCGAGCCTGGGGAGGCGCGCAACCATGTCCAGCTCGTCTTGACGGACCGCTCTCCTTTGACCGAGGGGCAGGACTTCGCGGTGCTCAGTCCCCGCACGTGGAGGCTCGCCGATCTCGGCGCGAAACACGCGCTGCTGCGCCAAGGGCTTGGCTGGGGCAACATGCCGCTGCCTTTGGTCCAGCCCGATCTCGACGACGGCACGCTTATGCGACTGGCCATTCCTGACCACAATGGCGGGATCTATCGTTTCGCCGGCGTCTGGCGGCGAGACACGCCGCCGGGGCCGGCCGCTTCGTGGCTCTTGGACCAGTTCGTAGCGCTGGGCGCCGGCGACATCGACGAAGAAGGATTTGCCGGGATCTAATTGATGCCGTCGCTACTTTTGGAAGCGGGCCGGGGAGAAGGATCGGGGATCGAGCGCCTCACGTCGAAACGCCTCGGGCAAGGGCGTGTCGATCAGCAGGTTTGCCGCAAGCTGGCCCAGCGACGGTGATGTAAGGATGCCGTAGCCGCCCTGGCCCGCAAGCCAGAAGAAATCCGATCGCCCTGGCGCAAAGCCGACGACGGGCAGCTTGTCGGTGGAAAAGCTGCGAAGGCCCGCCCAGCTCTTTGCGATCCGCCGCACGGAGATGGTGGTGGCTTCCTCAACGTAGTGTGCAGCCCAGGCGACATCGATCTCCTCAGGCTGGACATCGGACGGCTCGCAAGGTGTGGCGTCCGCTGGAGAGGCGAGCAGCCGCCCGCCTTCCGGCTTCATGTAAAAATCCTCGTCTATCTCGTTGATTTCCGGCAAGGTTGTCGCGTCCACGCCGTCCGGGAGATCGACGGTAATGGCGGTGCGGCGATGCGGTACGATGCCGATCGGGTCGACGCCGAAGAGCGCCGCGACCGGATCCGCCCAGGCACCGGCGGCATTGACGACGACCTTCGCGCTGATTTCACCGCCGGCCGTCGTCAGGATCCAGGCGCCTCCATCGCGTTCGGCCGACAGGATTTCATGGCGTTCCAGGACGTCACTTCCATTCCGCCGCGCGCCCCTGAGGTAGCCCTGAAGCAGGTTTTCCACCTCGATGTCCCAGAAATTTGGGTCATAGTATGCGGCTGCAACGTATTCGGGCTTGAGGATCGGAATGCGGGACACGGCCTCTTCCGGTGTCAGACGTTCTATTTCCGGCGCCAACGCCCGTTCCTCGGCCAGAACCGTTTCGAACCGCCCGATCTTGTTGGCGCTGGCGATCATGACTCCGCCGCGCTGCTTCAAGAGGGGCACATCGGTGAAGCCTTGCGGCGGTCGATCAAAGAAGTCTTTGGCGATCCTCGCCAGCGCGCACACTTCCGGCGCGTTGTACCTCAGGACGAACTCGGCGGCGGAGCGGCCGGTGCTGTGGTAGCCAAGCGCGTTCTCGCGTTCGATGACGGCAACCGACCGGTGCTGGCTCAGGAAATGGGCGAGCGACAAGCCGGCGATTCCACCGCCAATGATGACCACATCGTATTTACGCATGTTTTCGGCTCCTCAGGTCGTTGGCGGACAATAAGGAGACCGTCGGGGTCGTTCAAATTTATAGTCGGAAATGTCGTTATCAATCTTGATGATGATTTAGGCAGTGATCCAGCGGTTCCGTGTCCGCGACATGCGCGAGGAAGGCTGCTTCCGCCGGATTGAGGATCGAGTTGGGGTTCGAGATTCGAAAGACGTCCGTCGTCGGAAGATCGCTGTAGGGCGGCAACTGCCATAGCTGCCCGGCCTTGACTGCAGGGCCTGCGAGATGATCCGGCAGCATGCCGATTCCGACATTGGCGGAAATCAGCCGCATGACCTCCTCGACGTTGCAGGAAACGCCCCGGACCTTTTGGCCGAAGGAGCCGATCGCGCGAACGGCGGTCACCGAATTCATGTGCTGCCCGCCAAGGACATCGGCGATGAAGGCGATGTAGGGGTTGCCCCGGAGGTCGTTGAAATCGACGCCGTCGACACCGAACAGCGGATGGCCGCGCCCGCAATAAAGTGCGTACCGCTCGCGGATATGGAAGCTCTTGTTCAGTCCGTCGGGAATGTTGCCGTCGCAAAGGCCCATCGTGGCGATGTTGCGCTCGACGGCGCTGAGCACATCGACGGTCGTCGCGATCGTCACCGACAGTGTCACTTTCGGATGCATTCGGAAGAAAGTGTCGAGCTTGCGATCCCAGGCCGGATTGTGGGCATGGCTGACCGAATGGATATTGAGATGGCCGGTCACCTCTTCGCCCGCGGTCTCCAGCACATTGGGCAGACGGACCACCGCCGCGAAGATGTCCCGGCACTGGCCGTGCAATTTCTCACCCGCTTCGGTGAGATTGAAGCGGCCCGGCCTCCGGTCGATCAGCTTCTGGCCGACGGTCTGCTCCAGCCGCTTCAACGCCATGCTGACGGCGGGCTGCTGCAGAAGCAGCCGGTTGGCCGCGGCCGTGATGCTGCCCTCCTCGACGACAACGACGAAGGTGCGCAGCAGATTCCAGTCGAGATTGTGGGCAAAACGTTCGAGGCGATTGTTGGTCATGGCGGCGGGTGTGTCGATCTCTGTATCGCGTTTGCGAATAATCAGCAGAACCGCCTCGGGCGCAAGGTCCATTCCCCAGACGCATGAGGCAGTGCCTCAATTTCGTTTGAAACACTTGCACCCGCTTGCCATAACCACAGGCGGAAAAATACGACGGGAGAGAGAGATGGCCGAAAAGTTTGAGTTCCAATGGGACGATCCGTTTCTGCTCGAGGATCAACTGAGCGAAGACGAGCGGATGATCCGCGATACGGCGCGCGCCTACGCCCAGGAGAAGCTGCAGCCGCGCGTGATCGAAGCTTATCGCGAGGAAAAGACCGACCCGGCGATCTTCCGCGAAATGGGCGACCTCGGCTTGCTCGGTGTCACCGTGCCGGACACCTACGGCGGCGTCGGCGCGTCCTATGTCGCCTACGGCCTCGTCGCCCGTGAAGTCGAACGGGTCGATTCGGGCTATCGCTCGATGATGAGCGTGCAGTCGTCGCTCGTGATTTATCCGATCTTCGCCTACGGTTCGGAGGATCAGAAGCGGAAGTATCTTCCGAAGCTTATCAGCGGCGAATGGATCGGCTGCTTTGGCCTGACCGAGCCGGACGCCGGATCCGATCCCGCCGGAATGAAGACGCGGGCGATGAGGACCGATGGCGGCTATCGTCTGATCGGCTCGAAAATGTGGATTTCCAACGCACCGCTTGCCGATGTGTTCGTCGTCTGGGCGAAGTCGGAGGCCCATGGAAACGCGATCCGCGGCTTTGTGCTGGAAAAGGGCATGAAAGGGCTTTCGGCGCCGAAGATCGCCGGCAAGCTGTCGCTCCGCGCGTCGATCACCGGCGAGATCGTTCTCGACAATGTTGAGGTCGGCGAGGATGCACTGCTGCCGTATGTGGAGGGGCTCAAAGGTCCCTTCGGCTGCCTTAATCGCGCCCGCTACGGCATCTCGTGGGGCGCGCTCGGTGCGGCCGAATTCTGCTGGCACGCGGCCCGTCAATACGGGCTCGATCGCAAGCAGTTCAATCGTCCGCTTGCCCAGACCCAGCTTTTCCAGAAGAAGCTGGCGGACATGCAGACCGAGATCACACTGGGGCTGCAGGGATCGCTCCGCGTCGGCAGGCTGATGGACGACGGCCGGATGGCCCCGGAAATGATCTCGATCGTCAAGCGCAACAATTGCGGCAAGGCGCTCGATATCGCCCGGATGGCCCGCGACATGCACGGCGGCAATGGCATTTCCGAGGAATACCAGGTCATGCGTCACATGCTGAACCTGGAGACCGTCAACACCTACGAGGGAACGCATGACGTGCATGCGCTGATCCTCGGCCGCGCCCAGACCGGGCTGCAGGCGTTCTTCTGAGTGTCGTCATGGAAACGCCGCTGAAGGGTATTCGCGTTCTCGAACTCGCCCGCATTCTGGCTGGCCCCTGGATTGGCCAGACACTCGCCGATCTTGGCGCCGACGTCATCAAGGTCGAAAGCCCGGCAGGCGACGATACCCGAACCTGGGGACCGCCCTTCGTCGAAGGCGAGGCTGGCGAGAAGCTCGACGCAGCCTATTTCCATGCCTGCAACCGGGGCAAGCGCTCGGTCGTGCTCGACTTCACGACGGAAGAGGGGCAGGAGGCGGTACGGCGGCTGGCGGCGCAATCGGACGTGCTCCTCGAAAACTTCAAGGTCGGTGGTCTCGCCAAATATGGGCTCGACTATGAGAACCTGAGGAAGGTCAACCCTCGGCTCATCTATTGTTCCGTGACCGGCTTCGGCCAGGACGGCCCCTATGCCCATCGCGCCGGCTACGACTACATCGTCCAGGGCATGAGCGGGATCATGGATCTCACCGGTGAGCCGGATCGCGAGCCGCAGAAGATCGGAGTGGCCTTCGCCGACATTTTTACCGGGCTTTACGGTGTGATTGCCGTCCAGGCGGCGCTTGCGCAGCGCGAACGCACGGGCGAGGGGCAGCAGATCGACATGGCGCTGCTCGATTGCATGACCGGTGTACTCGCCAATCAGGCGCTGAATTTTCTCGTCTCGGGCAAGGCGCCGCGGCGTCTTGGCAATGCGCATCCGAACATTGCGCCGTACCAGGTCTTTCCGACCGCCGACGGGCATCTCATCGTCGCCGTCGGAAACGACCGGCAGTTCGTCAAATTCTGCGACGTGCTCGGCCGAGCGGACCTGGCGTCAGACGAGCGATACCTGACCAATGCCGGTCGCGTGCAGCATCGCGATACGCTCACGCCGGAGCTCGCGGCAGAGACGGCGAAGTTTGCGCGGGATGCGCTCCTGGCAAAACTCGAAGCCGCAGGCGTGCCGGGCGGTCCGATCAACACCGTCGCGGACGTTTTTGCCGATCCGCAGATCCTTCACCGACAGATGCGGGTGGATACGCCGCACACCGGCGCGGCGGCCGGTACGTCGCCGGGCGTCAGGACTCCGCTTCGCTTCTCCGGAGCTTCGCTCGCACTCGAGCGCGGCGTACCCCGGCTTGGGGAGCATACGGAAGAGGTGCTGTCCGAGATCGGCCTGAGGCCGAAAGCGAAAGGGTGAGACCCGGCTAGGCTCGCGTCGCAAGATCGCAGTTTTGCCCCTCTCCTCGGGTTTAACCCGAGGACTAACCCTCTCCCCGCGCGCGGGGAGAGGGGATTTTAGACTAGCGCGGGCGCTGCCGCTTGTCCCTTCGCCCCGCTTGCGGGGAGAAGGTGGCCGGCAAGCCGGATGAGGGCATGTCCGCTAAGTTTCTTAACTCTTCAAAGCCCGGCTGAACACCCTCGACAGCCGCTCGGCAAAGGCGCGCGGATCTTCCGGCTTGTCGCCGTCGAGAACGCGCGCCTGGTCGAGCAGGAGCTTTACGGCGTCCTCGCGGAATGCTGCATCCTCGGCGGGGCAGGCAGCGATGGCGGCGATCAGGCTGTGGCCGGGATTGATCTCCAGGATCGGCTTTGCCGCGCCGTCGATGCGGCCGGCTCCCTGCAGCATCTTCTCGAGCTGGCGATCCGGTCCGTGCTCCGGCGCAACGAGGCAGACCGCGCTTTCCGTCAGTCGCTCCGAGGTCCTCACGTCAGAGACCGCGTCGCCGAGCGCCGCCTTGGCAAAGGTCACGAATTCGGCGACGGTCTGGCTCGTCTCCGCGGAGGTCGTACCGTCGGCGTCCTGCTTCGCGATACCGGCGAGATCGGCGGCCCCTTGCGTGATCGACTTGAACGGCTTGCCTTCGAAATCCGGCGCCGAGGTCACCCAGAAGCTGTCAACCGGGTCGGTAAGCAGCAACACTTCGATGCCGCGGGCGCGGAATCCTTCGAGCTGCGGCGAGGCTTTCAATTGGGCAAGGTTGTCGCCGGTCAGGTAGTAGATCGCCGTCTGCCCGTCCTTCATGTCCTTGACATAGTCGCTCAGGGCGCGCGGCTTGTCGTCCGACGCGGTGGTGCGGAAACGCGAAAGCGCGATGAGCTGCCCCCGCCGCTCGAAATCCTCGTAGATGCCTTCCTTGATGACGCTGCCGAAGTTTTCCCAGAGCTTGGCGAAGGTTTCCGGCTCGCTTTCCGCGAGTTTCTCGATGCTGGTCAGCACCCGGTTTGTCAGCCCCTTGCGGATGCTGGCGAGCAGCGGGCTCTCCTGGATCATCTCGCGCGAGACATTGAGGGGCAGATCGGCCGTGTCGATGAGGCCGCGCACGAACCGCAGGTAGCGCGGCAGCAATTCCGCCTCGTCCGTGATGAAGACGCGCTTGACGTAGAGTTTCATCCGTCCCTTGCGATCGGGGTCGAAGAGATCGAACGGCTTGGAGCCCGGCACGAAGGCGAGCGCCGTATATTCGTGCCGGCCTTCTGCCCGGAAGTGAACGGTCGCGGCCGGTTCGTCATACTGGCCGGCGACGCTGCGGTAGAAATCCGCGTAATCTTCCTTGGAAATCTCACTCTTCTGTTTGGTCCAGAGCGCCGTGCCGTCCGCGACTTGGGCGGGCTCTTCGCCGGGCTTCTCCACGATCGAGATCGGTACGGGCACATGGCCGGACTGTTCCTTGACGATCCGCTCGACGGTCCAGCGCGACGTGTAAGTCTTGGCATCGTCCATGAGGTGCAGCGTGATCCGCGTACCGCGCGCCGGAGCATCGGAAAGTTCGACTGCGGAAACTGTGTAGCTGCCCTTTCCGTCGGACGCCCAATGCCAGGCCTTGTCCGAGCCGGCACGGCGGGAGACGACGTCGACATTGTCGGCCACCATGAAGGCAGAATAGAAACCGACGCCGAACTGGCCGATGAGCTGTGCGCCTTCCTTGCCCTGTGCTGCCTCGATCCGCTCCATGAATGCGCGCGTGCCGGAACGTGCGATGGTGCCGAGGGATTCGACCAGTTCGTCACGGCTCATGCCAATGCCGTTGTCCTCAACGACGAGGCGCGCCTTTTCCTCATCCAGCGTCAAAGTAATGCGTGGTGCAGGATCGTTGGCGAGCAGCTCAGGTGCGACGATCGCTTCGTAGCGCAGCTTCTCGCAGGCATCCGCCGCATTCGAAATCAGTTCGCGAAGGAAGATGTTCTTGTCCGAGTAGACCGAGTGCACCATCAAATGGAGCAGCCGCGCCACATCGGCTTCGAAGACATGTTTTTCGACGGACATTTCGACTTCACTCATCGCGTTGCAAACCTCCTTGATTTGTTTGCCCCAATTGGCAAGCAACGCGCCGATTTTCAAGGGCTGTCTTGCTGATGTTGTCTTTCAGTGCAATGTTATCGCCTAAGCATTTGGGACTGTCCGAAAAGTTCGGGCGGATATGAAGTGGCGCAGCAGACTACCCGTTCGCGCGACATGTCAAATCGCGGTAACAAGGCGTCCCCGCGCTCTTCGGACTCGTGAGACAATGACAGCCGCAGGGTCCACAACAACGGATAATGTGCGGCCCTGCCACTTGCCTTCTTTGATGCGGATCAACACTCGACAAGAACGTTGCTGTTAATATGCAAGCGGGAATGAAACCGACCTTCGATCGCGCCGAGGAGTGGAGATTATGCCTGAGCAATCCACCGTCCCGACCCTGCCGACCTTTGCCGATGCCTACGCTTATGCGCTCGATGCCTGGCAACGCTCCATCCTGTTTCTGGACGTCATGCGTCAGCGCGGCATCCAATACGAAGAGCAAGCCGCGCGTACCGCACCTCATGTGCTTGATTACGAAGCAGAACTCGTCTGCGATGGCCGCAAGCTCGATCGTCCCGTCAATTATGCGCTCGTCCGGATCGTGCCGCCCGCCGACGCGATGATCGATCCATTGAAAAGGCCGTTTGTCGTTGTCGATCCGCGCGCCGGCCACGGACCCGGCATTGGCGGCTTCAAGGCAGACAGCGAGATCGGCGTCGCGATGAAGGCGGGGCACGCCTGTTATTTCATCGGCTTCCTTCCCGAGCCGGTGCCGGGCCAGACCATCGAGGATATCACCCGCGCTGAGGCGGGTTTCCTCGAAACAGTGATTGCCCGCCACCCCGATGCCGATGGCAAGCCCTGCGTCATCGGCAACTGCCAGGCTGGTTGGGCCGTGATGATCCTTGCCTCTTTGCGCCCGGAACTGTTCGGGCCGATCATCATCGCGGGCGCGCCGCTTTCCTATTGGGCGGGTGTCCGGGGCCAGTATCCGATGCGCTATTCGGGAGGCCTGCTCGGCGGCAGCTGGCTGACCGCGCTCACCGGCGATCTTGGCGCCGGCATATTCGATGGCGCCTGGCTGGTGCAGAACTTCGAGAACCAGAACCCCGCCAACACGCTCTGGACCAAGCAATACAACCTCTATTCCAAGATAGACACCGAGGCCGGACGCTATCTCGGCTTCGAGCGCTGGTGGGGCGGGCATGTGAGGCTGAACGCTGAGGAGATGCAGTTCATCGTCGATGAGCTCTTCGTCGGCAACAAGCTTGCCGCGGGCGAGATCCAGACCTCCGACGGCACGACGATCGATATGCGCAACATCCGTTCGCCGATCGTCGTCTTCTGCTCGAAGGGAGACAACATCACCCCGCCGGCGCAGGCGCTCGACTGGATCCTGGATCTGTACGACAGCGTCGACGAGATCCGCGCACACGGCCAGACCATCGTCTACACGGTGCACGAGAAGATCGGCCATCTCGGCATCTTCGTTTCCGCGGGTGTCGCCCGCAAGGAACACGACGAGTTCGCGTCGAATATCGACCTGATCGACGTGCTGCCGCCCGGCCTTTACGAGGCAGTGCTGCAGCCGGTGGGACCGGCTGTAGAGAATCCGGATCTGGTCACCGGCGAGTGGGTCATGCGCTGCGAGGCGCGCACGCTCGACGATATCCGCGCCTTCGGCGGCAACGACATCGACGACGACCGCCGCTTCGCCGCGGCCGCCCGGGTGTCCGAGGTCAATCTCGCGCTTTACCGTACTTACCTGCAGCCCTGGATCAAGGCGATGGTGACGCCGCAGACGGCGGAGGCGATGCGCAGCATGCACCCGCTGCGCCTGCAATACGAAGTCTTCGGTCCAAGCAATCCGGTCATGGCCTGGATCGAGGCGGCCGCCGGGGCCGTTCGCGATGCGCGCCAACCAGCGGCACCCGACAACCCGCTCCTGGCTCTGCAAGAGAACATGTCCCGGCAGGTCGTCGACGGGTTGGAAGCTTGGCGCCAGATGGTCGAGCACCTTTCGGAGCAGACGTTCCACGCGGTCTATGGCGCGCCCGCCTTGCAAGCGGCGCTCGGTATCGACACGGAGTCCGACCGCCCTCCGCGCAAGGCGGCAAAGAACCTCCTGCACCACGCGCTCCTGGAGAACAGGATCGTGGCGCTCAAAGCTGACATGGCCAAGGGCGGGCTTCGAGAGGCACTCGCGCGGGCGCTGCTTTTTGTCGGCATGGCGCGCGGCAGGGTCGATGAGCGTGGTTTCGAGGCGGTTCGCCGGCTTCGGCGCGCTCATCCCTCCGCCAAGCAATTGACGCTTGCCGAGTTCAAGGCACTTATGCGCACGCAGTATTTCATGTTGCTCGTGGACGAGGAGGCGGCGCTTGCGGCCATTCCAAAATTGCTGCCGGAGAAAATCGAGGAACGCCGCGCTGCCTTTGCCGCCCTTCGAGAGGTCCTGGAGGCTCCCGGACCGCTGACTGGCATTGCCGCCGAGCGGCTGCATAGCGTGACAGCGCTTTTCGACCTGAGCGATGATGCGCCAGTACCTCTGGTGGTGCACAAGACCGCACATGATCGCAACGCATCCTGATTGGGGAAGGAGTTCCGAGTGTCCGAGGTGACCACGCTGGCGACCCAGCCGTCCAAATATGACCGCCTGATCGCGGCCGCACGAGCAGAGGCTCCCGCGGTCACCATCGTGGCGCATCCTTGCGATGAAACCTCGCTGAGCGGCGCCATCGAAGCCGCCGAGACGGGGCTGATCACACCCATACTGGTCGGACCGGAAGCAAAGATCCGCAACGTGGCGGCGGAACACCGGCTCGATCTCGGGCGGTGGGAAATCATCGATGTGCCGCACAGCCACGCAGCGGCCGCCAAGGCGGTCGCATTGATCCGCGAGGGCAGGGGCGAGCTCCTGATGAAGGGTAGCCTGCATACCGACGAGCTGATGCACGAGGTCGCCGCCTCTGCCACGGGCCTACGAACCGAGCGGCGGATCAGCCACGTCTTCGTCATGGACGTGCCCGGCCACGCCGAGACGCTCTTCATCACGGATGCGGCGATCAACATCTTCCCCAATCTCGAGGCCAAGCGCGACATCGTGCAGAACGCAATCGATCTCTGGGTCACGATCGGGCTCGGCGAGCCCCGCGTTGCCATTCTTTCGGCGGTCGAGACGGTGACCGCAAAGATCCCCTCGACGATCGAGGCCGCGGCGCTGTGCAAGATGGCCGAACGCGGCCAGATCACCGGCGGCCTGCTTGAAGGACCACTCGCCTTCGACAACGCGATTGATCCGGAAGCGGCGCGCATCAAGGGTATAAATTCGCCGGTTGCCGGCCACGCCCAGATCCTCGTGGTGCCGGATCTCGAAGCCGGGAACATGCTCGCCAAGAACCTGACTTTCCTCACCCATGCCGACGCCGCCGGCATCGTCCTTGGCGCCCGTGTGCCGATCGTGCTCACCTCGCGGGCGGATTCGGTGCGCACGCGCCTCGCATCCTGCGCTGTCGCGGCGCTCTACGCGGCGCGGCGCCGGGCCGCGCAAGTGGAAGCGGTGTAGCGCCATGGACGCGCTCCTTGTCGTCAACGCCGGTTCATCGAGCCTGAAGTTCCAGGTTTTCGGCTTCGCCGGCATGGACTTGACGCGTCAGATTCGCGGGAAGATCGACGGTATCGGCACGCGGCCGCGTCTGCAGGCGACGGCGGCCGACGGCACCGGGCTCATCGACCAGACCTATGACGCGAAGGCCGTTCGCGATCTTCCGGCCGCCATTGACGAGGCTAGACGTTGGCTCCTGACGCTGGAAGGCTTCGAGTTGCGGGCGGTCGGTCACCGGGTCGTGCATGGCGGTCCCGACTACGCGCGGCCCGTTCTGATCGATGCGGCGGTCCTCGACCGCCTTGCCAGCTACCAGGACCTCGCCCCCCTGCATCAGCCGAACAACCTGGCGCCGATCCGCCTGGCTATGGAGATCAATCCGGACGTGCCGCAGGTAGCCTGTTTCGACACCGCATTTCATCGTGGCCACGCCAAGCACACCGATTGTTACGCCTTGCCAAAGGCCTTCTACGATCAGGGCATTCGGCGCTACGGCTTCCACGGACTTTCATACGAATATATTGCCGAGCGGCTACGCGAGGTGGCGCCGCAGGCGGCCCGCGTCATCGTCGCCCACCTCGGCAGCGGCGCTTCAATGTGCGCGTTGCGGGACGGCCGTAGCATTGAAAACACGATGGGCTTTACCGCGCTCGATGGCCTGCCGATGGGAACTCGGCCGGGCCAGCTTGATCCGGGTGTCGTCCTCTATCTGATCATGGAGAAGGGTATGACTGCTCAGGCGGTCTCGGATCTCCTTTATCACGACGCCGGGCTCAAAGGTTTGTCCGGCCTTTCCAGCGACATGCGCGACCTTCTGGCGAGCACCGACCCTAACGCCGCGCTCGCCGTCGCGCATTTCTGTTATCGATGCGTGCTCAATGCCGGGATGCTCGCGGCGGCGCTGGGAGGGATCGATGCCTTCGTCTTCACCGCGGGCGTTGGCGAAAACTCGGCCCCGATCCGCGCGCGTATCGTCGAAGGCCTCGCCTGGCTCGGGGCAGAGCTTGATCCGGTGGCGAACGAGGCTGGCGCCGCGTTGATCTCTACGGCCAAGAGCCAGGTGGCCATTCATGTCCTTCCAACCGATGAAGAGCTGATGATCGCGCGCCACACCCTGGCACTCATCAGCGCTCCCAACGCCTGACCGGAGACCGCCCGATGTCCATCCCCACCGTCAAGGCCAAGCTTCTCGAAGGCCGAAAGGGCCTGATCGTCGGCATTGCCAACGATCGCTCGATCGCCTGGGGTTGCGCCCGCGCATTTCGTGCCTTGGGCGCGGAACTCGCAGTGACCTATCTCAACGAAAAGGCAAAGCCACATGTCGAGCCACTGGCACGCGAGCTCGACGTCCCGATCTTCCTGCCGCTGGACATTGCGGTACCCGGCCAGATCGAGGCAGTCTTCGAGCGGATCGCCGATACCTGGGGAGAGCTCGACTTCCTCGTCCACTCGATCGCCTACTCCCCGAGAGACACGCTCGGCGGGCGCGTGACCGATGCGCCGCGCGAGGGGTTTCTGACGACGATGGAGATATCCTGCTGGTCCTTCATCCGCATGGCCCAACTCGCGGAGCCGCTTATGAAGAACGGTGGGACACTTTTCACGATGACCTATTACGGGTCACAGGTGGTGGTGGAGAACTACAACATAATGGGCGTCGCCAAGGCGGCGCTGGAAAGCGCGGTGCGCTATATGGCGGCCGAGCTTGGCCCCAAGGGCATTCGCGTCCACGCCATCTCGCCGGGCGCGCTTGCCACCCGAGCCGCTTCCGGTATCCCGGAATTCGACGCGCTGCTCGAAAAGACGAAGCTGAAGGCACCGGCCCACGAGCTCGTCGACATCGACGACGTCGGCATGGCGACCGCGTTTCTCGCCCACGACGCGGCGCGACTGATAACCGGCCAGGTGCTTTACGTCGACGGCGGCTACCACATCGTCGACTAGCGAGGGATGAGGAAAGGCATGTGCGGTTTTTCCGCCCGCATCTAGCGCTAACTTCTTGGAATCGATCACGTTTATGATCTAGCGGCGTGGCTACGCCGCCGTCGCTCAGATGTTGCCCATGCAGAGATACTTCATCTCGAGATAGTCCTCGAGCCCATGGCGGGAGCCTTCCCGGCCGATACCGGATTGCTTGATGCCGCCGAAAGGCGCCGCTTCGGAAGACATCCGCCCGGTATTGATGCCAACCATGCCATATTCGAGCGCTTCGGCCACATGCCAGACGCGCTTCAGGTTCTCGGCGTAGAAATAGGCGGCGAGACCATAGATCGTGTCGTTGGCCTCGGCCACCACTTGCTCGGCCGTTTCGAAACGAATGATCGGCGCAATCGGGCCGAAGGTCTCTTCCTGGGCAACGCGCATACTATGTGAAATGCCGGTTAGGACGGTCGGCTCGAAGAAAGTGCCCGTGGAGCCGATCCGCCTGCCGCCGCATCGTACTTCTCCGCCCTTGGCCAAGGCGTCGGCGACATGCGCCTCGATCTTCTCGATCGCATGGCTGTCTATCATCGGGCCAATCGCGACCCCGGCAGAAAACCCGTCGCCGACGGTGAGTTCGCGCACGCGTGCGACGAATTTATCAGCGAAAGCGGCGTGCACGGCGGATTGCACATAGATGCGGTTGGCAGAAACGCAGGTCTGGCCGGCATTGCGGAACTTGGCCTGAACGGCGCCGTCCACCGCCTCGTCGATGTCGGCGTCGTCGAAAACGATGAAGGGAGCATTGCCGCCGAGTTCGAGGCTGACCTTCTTGATCTGGTCGGAACATTGCCGCATCAAGAGCCGTCCGACCTCGGTGGAGCCGGTGAAGCTGATCTTGCGGACCTTGGGGTTGCTGCAGAGTTCGCGGCCGATCGGGGCGCCTTCAGCGGCGTAAAGCAGATTGACGACGCCTTTCGGAAAGCCTGCCTTTTCCGCGAGCACGAACATCGCGCCGGCGACGAGCGGCGTCTGTTCCGCCGGCTTCAGCACCACGGCGCAGCCGGCGGCGAGCGCGGGCGAGATCTTGCGCGCTACCATCGAGGCCGGAAAATTCCACGGCGTGATGGTGCCGACGACGCCGACGGGCTGCTTGATGACAAGCATGCGGCGGTCGTTGGCGGGTGCTGGGAAGGTTTCGCCATAGACGCGCTTGGCCTCCTCGGAATACCACTCGACATAGGATGCCGCGTGAAGGACTTCGCCCTTTGCTTCCGCGAGCGGCTTGCCCATTTCGGCGGTCAGAATGGCTGCGAGATCATCGACATGCTCGACGATCAGGTCATGCCAACGCCTGAGGATGGTGCTTCGGTCCTTCGCCGGCTTTGCAGCCCAGAGCCCCTGCGCCGCGGCCGCAGCGTCGATCGCGGCATGCACCTCGTCGATACCCATGTCGGGAAGCGTTGCAAGCAATTCGCCGGTCGAGGGGTTGAACACGTCGAATGTCGCGCCGGTCCACTTGATGGAGGGCCGGGTTACATTTTCGAGTGCCGCAAACAGGTCGGCTGCTCGCAGGTGCTTAGTCAGTGCGGATGTCAATCCCATGGCACGTCCTCGGGCGAGGCCTGTTGGCCAAGCCTCGCTTCATTTTTCTCCGGAGCAGCGGTTGCGCACCCCGAGCCGGCGTCGTTGGCCGGACGCCCGCGATAGCGGGCGCCTGAGTTGCCGTCAACCACGCGCCTCGAGGATTGACGCTTCGAGAATATCGAGCGCTTCCGCGAAGACTTCGTCCTGGATCGTGATCGGCGCCAGGAAGCGGATGACGTTGCCGTGGACGCCGCAGGTCAAAAGGATCAGGCCCTTTTCCAACGCAATGAGGCGGACCTTGTTGGCGAACTCGGCGCTTGGCAGATTGGTCTTCACGTCGTTGAATTCGACCGCATTCATGAAGCCCGGGCCACGGATGTCGACGATCTCGGGCGCCTTTTCGCGGATTGCGGCGAGGCGCTGCTTCAGGCGGTTGCCGAGCTGGTTCGCGCGATCGCAGAGCCTCTCCTCCTCGATGACGTCGAGAACGGCGTGGGCGGCGGCTATGCCAAGCGGGTTGCCGCCGTAGGTGCCGCCGAGGCCGCCAGGTCCTGGCGCATCCATGATTTCGGCGCGGCCGGTGACCGCGGCAAGCGGGAAACCACCGGCAAGGCTCTTTGCCATCGTCATCAGATCGGGCGCGACGTCATGGTGCTCCATCGCGAAGAGCTTGCCGGTGCGGGCGAAGCCGGTCTGGACCTCATCGGCGATCAGCAGGATGCCGTGCTGGTCGCAGATTTCGCGCAACGCCTTCATGAAGGCGGTCGGCGCCGGGTAGAAGCCTCCTTCGCCCTGAACCGGCTCGACGATGATCGCAGCCACGCGGCCCGGATCGACATCGGCGGCAAAAAGCTTCTTCAGTGCGGCAAGCGACTGTTCGACGCTGACGCCGTGGAGCTCGATCGGGAAGGGGGCATGGAAGACGTCGGCCGGCATCGCGCCGAAGCCGACCTTGTAGGGCACGACCTTGCCGGTGAGCGCCATGCCCATGAAAGTGCGGCCATGGAAGCCGCCGCCGAACGCGACGATCGCCTGGCGGCCCGTTGCGGCGCGGGCGATCTTGACCGCGTTTTCGACGGCTTCGGCGCCGGTCGTGACGAAGATCGTCTTCTTCGCGAAGTTGCCGGGCGTGATCGCGTTCAGGCGCTCGGCGAGATGGACATAATTCTCGTAGGGCACGACCTGGTGGCAGGTGTGGGTGAAGCGATCGAGCTGTTCCTTGACCGCCGCGATCACCTTGGGGTGGCGGTGACCGGTGTTGACGACCGCGATGCCTGCGGCGAAATCGATGTAGCGGTTGCCCTCCTTGTCCCAGATCTCGGCATTTTCTGCGCGGTCGGCGTAGATCTGCGTGGTCATTCCGACGCCACGGGAAATGGCTGCGTTCTTGCGATCGGTGAGGCTGGTCATCGTCGTCGTCCTGTTTACGAGGAGGGAATATATTGCATTTTTTCTGCAATTTTTCTCCGGAAGTGGTACATCTTTTCGGGTGGATTGCAAATCAAATTTGGTGATCGAGACAACACCGCCACTGATGGGCGCTTCTTGTGAATCGACGAGCGCGGCGGCTAGATTGCCGGCGGCACCGATAGCTTGGAATCGCCTGGGACACCGACGCCAGAAAGAGGAAATGGATCGATGAGCGGAGCCGGCACTATACGCTACAAGGTTGCCGAAGCGGCAAGGCTGGCCGGCGTTTCGGCGTCCACGCTCAGGCTGTGGGAAACGCAAGGGCTGGTGGTGCCGGAGCGCTCGGCCACGGGGCATCGGCAATATACCGATGCAGATCTCGCCCGCCTGAAGCGCATTTCCTGGTTTCGTGCCGAGCGCGGCCTGAACCCGGCCGCCATTCGCGAGGCTTTGGAGGCCGAGGACCCAAACAACGACACCAGTCCGGCTGCATCGCCGGAGAGCAATCCTGACCTCCAGGTCGGCCGAAAGTTGCGGAGCCTGAGGCACGCCGCGGGCAAGACGCTTGAGCAGGTGGCAAGCGATGTCGGCATCGTAGCATCCGTCCTTTCGACCTTGGAACGCACCTCACAGGGCGTCTCCGTCGCAGTTCTGCATAATCTCGCAGAATATTTCGGCACGACCGTTTCCAGCCTTTCCGGCGAGGAAGAGCCTGAGGTGCGGGCGCTCGTCAGGGCCGGTGAATGGCGCAACTGGCCGCGCACGACGCCAGGGGTGACCGTGCAATTGCTCGCGGAAGGCAAGAACCAGATGGACTGCCATCGTTTTGTGCTGGCGCCGGGAGCCTCGAGCGAGGGTGCATACCGGCACGATGGCGAGGAGTTCGTTTATGTCCTCTCCGGTCGTGTCGAATTCATATTGGACTCCGATCAGTTCTACGATCTTCATCCGGGCGACTCGCTCTATTTCGAGAGCCGCCGACGGCATGCCTGGTCCAATCGTCACGACGGCGAGACCGTTCTGCTGTGGGTCAATACGCCGCCGACATTCTAGTCTGCAGACGCGCGCGCGCGGGATAGTTGAATTAGTATATTCTTATCATGACGCCGCCTGTCGGCTGTATTGTCAAGATTTCTACAACTAATGTCGCCGTACCTGTGCTCGATCTGATGTCTAATCAGACTTTAGTCCGATATTGCCGCAAAGACACACCTCAGGTGTCTCGGCCGCTGAAGCATTATCCTTGGCTCTGCGGTGCCAAAGTTTGGCCCTATTCGCTCCTACTGTCGCGGAGGCTGCCTCTTAACCATTCGTTTACCTGCATAAATTTGAGACTCTCGCCAGAGTACTTTCACCGAAACCGGCGGCAAAAATCATGATTGCGTAGGGAGCTGGTGCCACCAGGAGAGTATCCCGCAAGGATTTTCAGCTCGGAGGGGGATGTTCGATGCGGATTGCACGCGACCGGCAGTTGGATGGGTTGAGAGCCATCGCTGTCACGATGGTGCTCTATGGACATTTTTTCGCGGCCGACAGTTCCTATTGGGGCCATATCGGCGTGCGGCTGTTCTTCGTGCTGAGCGGCTTCCTGATTACCCGACTGCTGCTCGACGCGCGCCAGAATGCCGGTTTCGCGCCAGCGACGGCGCTGAAATCCTTTTATGCGCGTCGGGCGCTGCGCATCTTTCCGCCCTATTTCGCAGTGCTGGGCATCGTTTGGCTTATCGATCTGGAGAGTTCCAAGACGGTGCTGGCGTGGCACGCGCTTTATGTTTCGAATTTGTGGTACGCGCTCCAGGACGCGTGGACGCCATGGGTCCTCTGTCATACTTGGAGCCTCAGCATCGAAGAGCAATTCTACGTCGTCTGGCCGCTGATCGTCCTCATCGCACCGAGACGCTCGATCGCAGCAATCTGCATCGGCGTCATCGTCTGCTCCATCGCCTACCGCTTCTATTGGCCGTTCACCGGTGAGCCGTCGCTCGCTCGCGATCTGCTTCCGCCCGCGTCAATGGACGCGCTCGTCTCCGGCGCTCTGCTGGCAGCCTACCGGTCGGAGAATGCGGCCTGGCCACAATGGGCCAAATTCAGCTTGATGCCGCTCCTCAGCGCATCCGTCGTCCTGTTCTGGCTGAGGCCCGCGACGTTGACGCCGATGCTGGAATGGCTGGGCTGGATAGGGCTGGAGGTCTTTCCCCTTCTGCCACTGACGATGCTGGTCGGTAATTGCTCGAGAGGGCTCGGCGGCTATCTCGGCCGGCTGACCGAACTTCCGCCCCTGACCGCGCTCGGGCGCATCAGTTACGGCGTCTATCTCTATCATGCGATCGTGCTGGCGCTGGCGGTCAAGGCTCAGCCCTGGATTCCGGTCAACGTCTCCGAGCAGGGGCTTGGGCGATTCCTGGTTGCGGGAGCGGCCACGTTGCTGATCGCCTCGATCTCCTGGCTGGCCTTCGAACAGCCGCTCAATGCACTGAAACGACATTTTCCATACGTCCGGCCGAGGGCAACAGGGGCCGTGCCGGTATTGACGAACGCGGGCGATCGGATTGGAGGCAGGCACGCCAAATATCCCGCCTATCGGCCGGAAGCCCTCAGTTCCCGCAAATCCTTTCGAACTTCGGATCTCCATTAACCTTGCGAGCTGAACAATGCCGACGCCATTGGTCTCTGTCCTGCTGCCTGTCTACAACGCGGAATCCTTTCTTCCCGCGGCGCTCGAAAGCATCCTGCGCCAGGACTACGAGCATGTCGAAATCATTGCCATCGACGACGGGTCGACGGACCGTTCGCTGGAAATCCTCGAGCGATATCGGAAAGACGACGGTCGCATCCTCATCGTCTCGCGCGAAAACCGCGGCCTTATCGCCACGTTGAACGAAGGGCTAGGCCTCGCGAGAGGCGATCTCGTCGCCAGGATGGACGCCGACGACATTTCGTATCCGTCCCGCTTTTCGCGTCAGGTCGCGCTGTTCAGCCAACGGCCGGAACTGGCGCTTTGCGGCACGGGGATCGACACGCTGATCGGCAATCGCATCATTCGCGGTACGCCCAACCCGATCTTTCGGGCCGGCAGCCTGCGGACATTGTCGTTGTTCTTCACGATCTTCATGCACTCGACCGTGATCTACAATCGCAAGGCAATACCGGAGCCGATGCTCGCGTACGATCCGAGCTACGTGCATGCGGAGGATTTCGATCTGTTCAGACGCATTGCCGATCGCTTTCCGGTAGCGATTATCGACGAAGCTCTGGTCGCCTATCGCATCCACGGCGACAGTGTCACGAATAAGCACAAGCGCCGGATGCGCCAAACCCATCTGAAGATCGTGGCCGAAAACCTTCGGCGGGAATGCCTCGTCGATGACACGAGCGCGCTCGCCGAGATCGGCGTCGCGGTCACGACGGAGACGATCCGCAAGCTAGCCGAATTCGTTCTGGTGCTCGAACGCAAAATTTCGTCCCGACCGGCGGACGTGCGCCGGGCATATGAGGACGGAGTCGTGTGTTTCTTTTACTTTCTTTATCAGCTCATAGCCGATGAAGAGCGACCGGAACTGACCCATGCTTTCCTGACCCGGACCGGAAAATGGGGCCTCATTCGGCGCCGCGAGCGATACGGCTTGCTCACCGGTGCGCGTGCACCGTGGTGCAGCCGCATGTCGCTTGCCGCTACGCGGCGTGTGGACGAGCTGGCGCGGTACCTGCAATCGGTGCCCGCTGCAACTGTTCTTCCTCAGAATGGCACGGCCTAACATGGCGTCAGAGCGTTCTACAATCACACAAGAGCATCGCGACGCAGTCGTCGCGCGGCCGACCTCCACTGCTTCCGTTCCCGGCGGGTCGCGGCCATTCGCGAGCTTCATCATCTGCACGCGAAACCGTGTTCAGGCACTTGCCGCCTGCATCCGGTCGATCGAGACCGCATGTCTGGCACATGCCGCCGTCGCGAGCGAGCTCGTGATCGTCGACAACGGCTCGACGGATGGGACACCGGACGAACTGGTCCGAATAGCGGCGGCGTCACCTGTCGCGATGACGCTCGTCGCCGAGCCGCGCCCGGGCCTGGCGGCGGCGCGCAATGCGGGAATGGAGCGGGCGCGCGGCCGGATTCTCGTTTTCGTCGACGACGATTGCGAAGTGCACCGCCGCTATCTCGGCGATCTCGCGCGACATTACGCCGATGGCGAACGGCGCATCATCCGCGGCGGCCGCGTCGAACTTGGCGATCCGTCCGATCTGCCGTTCACGATCAAACGATCTGCCGTTTCCGCGCGATTGACCCGCGACGTCCATCCGGGGGGCTTCGTGCTCGGGTGCAACATGACGATGCACCGCGACGTCGCGGCACTCGTAGGCCCTTTCGACGAGCGCTTCGGGGCGGGCGCGCCGCTGCAATCGGCTGAGGATACCGACTATCTGGTACGCGCCTTCCAGCTCGCTATCCCTGTCGAATACGTGCCCGACATGACCGTCTATCATCACCACGGCCGGAAGGCTCGCGAGGCTATAGAGAAGCTGCACCGCAACTACAGCCTCGGTAACGGCGCTCTCTGCTTGAAGCATCTATTCAAGGCGCCATGGCTGCTCAAGCATTTCTGCTGGACTTTCAGATCCGCCTGCGGCCAAGCCCTAGGCGGTGAGAGGTTCGACCCTGAACTGCAGCTATCCCATTGGCCGATCGTGTCGATGAACCTGCTTGGCGCCGCAAGGTTCGCGCGTCTCGCCGTGACCGGCCCGGCACCGCGGTCAGGCCTGCGTCAGATCGACCGCACAGCGGCAAAGGTAAGATGAGGGCTGTGATGTTGCGATTCCTATTGCCCGGCATCCAGGTCCTGCGCAACGCGCTGGGACGGCAGTTGCGGCTGCTGCCCATCGTCGTTGCCTTGGGTCTCGCCAGCGCCGCGCTCGAAGGCGCCGGCATCGGCCTTATCATCCCGATGCTTGGCATCATTGCCGGCGATCAGGGTGCCGGCGGTTTGCACGGGATCTCTGCCTTCTTTCAGCAGGTGGGGGCGGGACTCGACGACGGCGAAAGGCTACTGGCGATTGCAGCGGGCGTTCTTGCGCTGATCGCGCTGAAGAATGTCCTCGCCTTTGTGAACACCCTGCTGACGACCTTCATCTATGGAAAGGCCAGTCACGCGATCCGAAGTGCGCTCTCGGACCAGCTTTTGCGGATCGGCTATCCCTTCTTCCTGCAGCAAAGCCCCGGTCGCCTGCTCAACATCATCTCCAACGAGTCATGGCGGGCCTCCGACGCAATACAAACCGTGCTTGCTGCCTTGGTGAACGGGTCCGCCGCCGTCATCCTGCTTGCGTTTCTGCTCATGCTTTCCTGGCAAATGACGCTGTTCGTCGCCCTTGGCCTCGTTCTCGTCCAACTGGCGCACGCCTCCTTGTCGGCCACTCTTAGAGGCCCGAGCCGGGAAGTGACGTCCTTCAACAGCGAACTCGCCGCGAGAATGCTTCATCTCGTGCATGCCGGCCGGCTCATCCGCGTGTTCGGCCAGGAGGAGCGCGAGAAGGCCGTATTCGACTCCGCTTCGGACGCCGTCCGCAGGGCTGGATTCGTTTTGCAGACCCGCCAGGGCTCGCTGCCGCCGCTCACCGAAGTGCTGCATTCGGCCCTGTTCCTGGCGGCGGTTGTCAGTGCGTGGTCTGTCGGCGTGAGCTTCCCGGTCATCGTCGCCTTCGTCGTCCTGCTCTATCGCTTGCAGCCGCATGTGCGTGCGCTGCAAATGTCCTGGGGGCAGATCCAGGGTTGGAGCGTGTCGCTCGAAGAGGTGCGCTGGCTCCTCGATCCGTCGGACAAGCCGAAGCCTCCCGCCGGTCATGAACCCGTCGCCGGATTGCGCGAGGGCATGAAATTCGATCACGTGACGTTCCGGTATCCAGGCTCCGAGGCTCGCCCCATCGTGCTCAGTTCGGCGACCTTCGACATTCGCAGCGGCCGCTCGACGGCGATCATCGGGCGGTCGGGCGCCGGCAAGACCACGATCGTCAACCTCCTGTGCCGGTTTGTTGAGCCTGATGAAGGGCGCATCCTCGTCGACGGTGTGCCGCTCGATCAAATCGATCCCGCCCAGTGGCGGCGTCAGATCGCCGTCGCCAGCCAGGACCTCGAACTGGTGGACGGCAGCATCCTCGAGAATATCACCTACGGACAGGACGCAACGATCGCCGAAGTGGAGCAAGCAGCCAAACTGGCAGAGGCACATAGCTTCGTGGAAAAGCTGCCCGACGGCTACGCGACGATCGTCGGCTATCGCGGAGCGAGCCTGTCAGCGGGGCAGCGGCAGCGCATTGCCCTTGCACGGGCTTTGGTGCGCGACCCCGAAATCCTGATCCTCGACGAAGCGACCAATGCGGTGGACGGTCTGTCGGAGGCCGCGATCGTCGAGACGCTGAGGCTGAGGGCCGGCCGCCGCACGACCATCGTGATCAGCCACCACCGCAGCACGATTTCGTTCTGCGACGACGTAGTGGTTCTCGGCAGCGGCCGCGTGCAAAGTCAGACGCCCCTGGCTGACGTCGCCTCCTTGAGCATGGATCAGCTCTACGAGCACGAGACGCGCGTGGAGCGCCACGGTTGAGCTACAGCGGCGCGCTTCTGGTAAGACGCGCGGCGCTGTAGCAGCATCGGTGCGGACGGATCAGGCGGCCTTGGCGTAATGCTTGGCCATTTCCGGCAGGCGCAGCACCCTGATCTTCGAGGCTTGGCCGGCAGCGCGGAAGGCCTCGAAGCGTTCCTTGCAGACCTCGGTCATGCGCGCGATCGCTGGCTTTAGGTAGTTGCGCGGGTCGAAATTGTCCGGATGCTCGAGGTGATGCTTGCGGATTTCGCCGGTGAAGGCGAGCCGGAGATCGGTGTCGATATTGACCTTGCGCACGCCGAGCGGGATCGCCTTCTGGATCTCGGCGACCGGCACGCCCCAGGTCTTCTTCATCTTGCCGCCGTAGGCATTGAAGAGCTCCTGGAGATCGGCCGGCACAGATGACGATCCATGCATGACAAGGTGGGTGTTTGGCAGCCGCCTGTTGATCTTGGCGATCGTGTCGATCGAAAGGATTTCGCCGTCCGGCTCGCGGGTGAACTTGTAGGCGCCGTGGCTGGTGCCGATCGCGACGGCAAGTGCGTCGACGCCCGTCTTGGAGACGAAATCGAAGGCCTGGTCCGGATCCGTCAGCAGTTCTTCGCGGGAGAGCTTGCCCTCGAAGCCGTGACCATCCTCCTTGTCGCCGGCACCGGTTTCGAGATTGCCGAGGCAGCCGAGTTCGCCTTCCACGGAAACGCCGGCCGCATGGGCGATCTTCACGACTTCCGCCGTCACCGCGACGTTATACTCATAGCTCGCAACGGTCTTGCCGTCCTTTTCGAGCGAGCCGTCCATCATCACGGAGGTGAAGCCGTTGGTGATGGCGGAAATGCAGGTCGAGGGCTGGTCGCCGTGGTCGAGATGCAGACAGACCGGGATGTGTGGGTACTCTTCGGCCGCGCCGAGGATCAGGTGGCGAAGGAAGGCGTCTCCGGCATAGGCGCGCGCGCCGCGGCTCGCCTGCAGGATCACCGGGGAATCCGTCGCATCCGCGGCTCGCATGACGGCCTGAATATATTCGAGATTGTTCACATTGAAGGCAGGCAGCGCATAATTGTTCTCCGCCGCGTGGTCGAGCAGTTGCCGCAATGTGATCAATGCCATTCGAAATCTCCCTGATGCTGGACGCCCCACTCCAGGCGCCGTCGATAGGCGGACACGGGTTCAACAATACCCGATCGGTCTTGTTCGCGCGGGCGTCGAAGCCAGTTCTGACGCGCTTCCGGCGGACCTGGAACGGACGCTGCCGGATCAAGTCGAAGGCACAATAATTCATGCGGCTCTTTTGGCAACGGGGGCACCGGCACGGCCGAACACTTGATTGACGTGCGTCAGCGGATTTTGCTGTGGATGAGAAATCGTACCGTCAGAATTCACGGCTTTCGCTTTCTGGTGGTGCTGGCAGGGTGGCGCGTGGAGGAGGGTAAGGGCGCGCATGCCGTTGTCGCGGAGAGACAAGATCGACCCCTGACGACGCCGGGGCGCGGTGGATGCTTACTCGCGAATTGCAAAAAAATTGCGACAGGGGCCGCAAATTTTTTTGCATATTACGTAAAGTGCCACTTCAATTCACAATGTTTGCATATCGGCCCTTCGGGGTCGGTTTTCGGACCCGAAAGGGCGATCCTTGAATCTGAACTAAAACGTTACAGTTTGCTCTTCGGCCTGTTGCTGTCCAGCCTGACAAAAGTCGCAAAGGAGACGAAATCCACCGCAAACGTCATACAACTTATGCGTCTACAAAAATGACGCCCTATAGAGCAGGATGCAATTTTCCGCACAAAGCGCCTTGCCTTTGTTGAGAATTTGCCCTTCTCTCCTGCGATCACAAACCCAAAAAGAGGGGAAGGAGAAAAAACAATGACCTCACTGAAACTTAAACTCAGCGCCGCAGCGTTGCTTGGCTCGCTGCTGATCGGCGCAAGCCCGGCGCTCGCGGAAGCGGTGCTTCACCGCGGCAACGCCGGCGAGCCGCAGACGCTCGACCAGGCCCACACTTCGATTAATATCGAAGAATTCATCCTGAAGGATCTCTATGAAGGCCTGACGATTTACGACGCCGCGGGCAAGATCATCCCCGGTGCAGCCGAAACCTGGGAGCTTTCGGATGACGGCACCGTCTATACCTTCAAGCTGCGCGCCGATGCCAAGTGGTCGGATGGTTCGCCGGTAACGGCCGAAGATTTCGCCTTCTCGTTCCGTCGTGTGGAAGATCCGAAAACGGCGGCCGAATACGCCAACATTCTCTTCCCGATCAAGAATGCCGAGAAGGTCAACAAGGGTGAAGCGCCGGTCGACCAGCTCGGCGTGAAGGCGGTCGACGACAAGACGCTGGAAATCACGCTTGAGCGCCCGACCCCGTTCTTCCTGGAACTGCTCGCGCACCAGACCGCTCTTCCCGTCAGCAAGGCAAGCGTCGAGAAGAACGCTGCCGATTTCGTCAAGCCGGGTGTGATGGTCTCGAACGGCGCGTTCAAGCTGACCGCCCATGTGCCGAACGACAGCCTGACCGTCGAGAAGAACGCGAACTACTGGGACGCTGCCAACGTCAAGCTCGACAAGGTGATCTTCTACCCGATCGATGACCAGGCTGCCTCGGTGCGTCGCTTCGAAGCGAAGGAAATGGACCTCGCCTACAACTTCTCGGCCGATCAGATCGAGCGGCTGCGCAAGTCCTATGGCGACCAGGTCCACGTCTCGCCGACGCTTGCGACGTATTACTATGCGTTCGACACGCGCCAGGAGCCCTATAGCGACGTCCGCGTTCGCCGCGCCCTGTCGATGGCGGTCGACCGCGACTTCCTCGCCAAGGAGATCTACAGCGGCTCGCAGCTTCCGTCCTACTCGATGGTGCCGCCGGGCATCGAGAGCTACGGTGAGCCCGCCAAGGCCGATTTTGCGGACATGTCGCAACTCGATCGCGAGGACAAGGCAATCGAGTTGATGAAGGAAGCCGGCTACGGTGAAGGCGGCAAGCCGCTGAACATCGAAATCCGCTACAACACCAACCCGAACCATGAGCGTGTTGCAACGGCTGTCGCCGACATGTGGAAGAACACCTTCGGAGCAAAGGTCTCGCTGGTGAACCTCGACGTGTCGTCGCACTACGCCTACCTGCAGGAAGGCGGCAAGTTCAACGTCGCGCGTGCCGGCTGGGTTGCCGACTATGCCGACGCCGAAAACTTCCTGGCGCTGAGCCTCAGCAGCAACAAGACCTTCAACTATGGCCACTTCGAAAACGCCGAGTACGACGCGTTGATGAAGAAGTCCTATGAAGAACAGGATCCTGCAGCGCGCGCGAAGCTTCTCCATGAAGCCGAGGCGCTGCTGATGAAGGAACAGCCGATCGCGCCGTTCCTCACCCAGGCGGACCTGTGGCTCGTATCGAGCCGCGTCAAGGGCTGGCAGGACAACGGACCGAACGCGCATCTGAGCAAGTTCCTGAGCGTCGCCGAATAACGAACTGAGGCGACGCGCGGCCGGTCTGCCGCGCGTCGCCTCCGGAGTACATCCATGATCTCCTTCATCCTCCGCCGACTGGCGAGTGCGGTGCCGACGCTGTTCATCGTCGTCACCATATCCTTCTTTCTGATGCGGTTTGCCCCGGGCGGCCCCTTCAATCTCGAGCGTCCTCTCCCTCCCTCCACGATGGAGAACCTGATGAGGACCTATCACCTCGATCAGCCGCTCTGGCGCCAATACGTTCACTATCTCAGCAATGCGGTGACGGGCGACTTCGGTCCGAGCTACATCTATAAGGACAACAACGTTGCGCAGCTGATCGGCAAGGGCTTGCCCTATTCGATGGAGCTGGGTTTCTATGCACTGCTACTGGCCGTGATCGGCGGTGTGATCGCCGGTACGATTGCAGCCCTCAGGCAGAACAGCATCCTCGACTTCGGGATCATGGCCGTCTCGACGATTGGCGTCACCGTTCCGAACTTCGTCGTCGGTCCGGTCCTGACGCTCGTTTTCGCGATCGTTCTGTCGTGGTTGCCGGCGGGCGGCTGGGGGGACGGGTCGTTCCGCTTCCTGATCCTGCCGATGATCGCTCTCGCATTGCCGCAGCTCGCCGTCTTCGCCCGGCTCACCCGCGGCTCGATGATCGAAGCGCTCCACACCGACCACATTCGTACCGCCAAAGCCTATGGCCTGCCGTCACGCGCGGTGGTGGTGACGCACGCGATGCGCGGAGCGATGCTTCCGGTCGTTTCCTATCTCGCACCCTGTGCGGCGGCACTTCTCACCGGCTCGGCCGTGGTGGAGACGATCTTCACCATTCCCGGTGTCGGCCGCTATTTCGTACTCGGCGCGATCAATCGCGACTACACACTGGTCATGGGCACCGTGATCCTGGTCGCCATATTCGTCATCGTCTTCAATCTCATGGTCGATATTCTCTACGGCCTGCTCGATCCGAGGGTCCGCCATGACTGATATCGTCCAAGCACCGGCGTCGACGCCGGAGACCAAGGGACGCAGCCTCTTTCAGCTTGCCGCGCTCCGATTCCGCCGCAATCGCGCCGCCATGGCCGGCTGCGTCATGTTGGCACTGATTGCACTGTTTTCGTTCCTTGGGCCGCTGTTCTCGCCGCACACCTACGATCAGGTCTTCCCGTCCTATGTCTCGATCGGTCCGAGCCTCGAGCCAAGACCGGATGCGTCGACACTTCAGGAGGTCATGGAAGGTGTTGCCACCCGGGCCCGCGTGACGCTCAAGGAATTCAACGTCGAAGGCGAAAACTTCACCGCCACCATTACTTCGGATCAGCCGATTGATCCGCGCGCGACGCGCTACTTCGACAGGGCAAACGAGTTCGAGGGCACGAAGGTGGTCGCGACCGAAGACGATGGCCGTACCTTGAAGGTCGAAGGTCAGGTGGACCGCGAATATTTCCCCTTCGGCACTGACTCGAACGGTCGAGACCTGCTCGTTCGCGTGATGCTCGGTGGACAGATTTCCATCGCGGTCGGGCTGCTCGCGAGTCTCGTCTCGCTCGGCATCGGCGTCGTCTACGGTGCGACCTCGGGCTATATCGGCGGTCGCGTCGACAATGTCATGATGCGTCTGGTCGAGATCCTCTATTCGCTGCCCTTCGTCTTCCTCGTCGTGGTGCTCGTCGTCTTCTTCGGCCGCAGCTTCATCCTGATCTTCCTGGTGATCGGCGCGGTCGAATGGCTGGACATGGCACGTATCGTGCGCGGGCAGACGCTTGCGCTCAAACGGCGCGAGTTCGTCGGCGCGGCGCAGGCGCTCGGTCTTACCGACTGGCAGATCATCCGCCGTCACATCATTCCGAATACGATCGGCCCGGTGATCGTCTTCGTCACCGTCGTCGTGCCGAAGGTCATCCTGCTCGAAAGCTTCCTCTCCTTCCTCGGTCTTGGCGTGCAGGCGCCGCTGACGAGCTGGGGGGCGCTGATCTCCGAAGGAGCAAACAACATCCAGTCGGCGCCGTGGCTGCTCATCTTCCCGGCCATCTTCTTCGTCGTCACGCTGTTTTCGCTGAATTTCGTCGGCGACGGCCTGCGCGATGCGCTCGACCCGAAGGACCGCTGACATGGCAGACATGAAGGAATCCATTCTCACCGTCCGCGGCCTCAAGGTGGACTTTTCGACCCCGGACGGTACCGTCGAGGCCGTCAAGGGCATTGACCTCGACGTCTGCGCCGGCGAAACGCTGGCGGTCGTCGGCGAGTCCGGATCGGGAAAAAGCCAGACCATGATGGGTATCATGGGACTGTTGGCGAAGAACGGCACCGTGACCGGCTCGGCCCGCTATCGCGGTCAGGAGCTTGTCGGCCTTGCGCCCAAGGCGCTGAACAACGTCAGGGGCTCGAAGGTCACGATGATCTTCCAGGAGCCGATGACGTCGCTCGATCCACTCTACACGATCGGCCGGCAGATCGCCGAGCCGATCGTCCACCACCGCGGCGGGACGTTCAAGCAGGCGCGCAAGCGCGTGCTTGAACTGCTGGAGCTCGTGGGCATCCCCGAACCGGCTCGTCGTGTCGACAGTTATCCGCACGAACTCTCGGGCGGTCAGCGGCAGCGCGTGATGATCGCCATGGCGCTTGCCAACGAGCCGGATATCCTGATCGCCGACGAACCGACGACCGCGCTGGACGTCACCATCCAGGCGCAGATTCTCGACCTTCTGAAGTCGCTGCAAAAGCGCTTCGGCATGGCGATCGTGCTGATCACGCACGACCTCGGAATCGTGAAGCACTTTGCCGAGCGCGTTGCCGTGATGCGCCGCGGCGAGGTCGTCGAGCAGGGCACGACTGCGGAAATCTTCGAACGGCCGAAGGCCGACTATACGAAGATGCTGCTTGCTGCCGAACCAAGCGGACGCAAGGCCTCACCGCCGGAAAACGCCCCGATCGTTCTGGAAGGCCGTGACGTTTCGGTCGATTATGCGATCGGCGGCGGGCTGTTCCGTGGCGGCTCTTCGGTGTTCCGGGCCGTCGATCGCGTCAATCTGCGCCTGAGGCAGGGCCAGACGATCGGCATCGTCGGCGAATCCGGGTCGGGCAAATCGACCTTGGGGCGGGCGCTGCTGAGGCTCTTGCCGAGCAAGGGGCACTATCGCTTCGGCATGACCGATATTTCGGGTTTCGACCGCGGCGCCATGCGGCCCCTGCGCCGCGAGCTTCAGCTCGTGTTCCAGGATCCCTATGGCTCTCTGTCGCCGCGTCGGACGGTCGGTGAGATTATCACCGAGGGCCTTTACGTGCACGAGCCCGATCTCAACCGGGCCGAACGGGACCGCCGTGCGATCGCCGCACTCAAAGAGGTCGGCCTCGATCCCGCTTCGCGCAACCGCTATCCGCACGAGTTCTCCGGCGGACAGCGCCAGCGCATCGCGATCGCCCGTGCCATGATCCTGAAGCCGAAAGTCGTGATCCTCGACGAACCGACGTCGGCGCTCGACCGTTCGGTGCAGGGGCAGGTCATCGAGCTTCTGCGCGACCTGCAGCGTTCGTACGGCCTCTCCTACATCTTTATCAGTCACGATCTTTCCGTCGTGAAGGCGATGTCGGACTATGTGATCGTGATGAAGAACGGCCGCATCGTCGAGGAAGGCGAAACGGATGCGATCTTCGAGGCGCCGAAGGAGCCCTATACGAAGACGCTGATCGGCGCGGCGTTCAACGTCTGAGATCCGCAGCATAAACTGCAGAGACGCGACACCTGCGTCTCTGCCTCTGTCGCGTCGGCGCCCGCTTCGACTGGCGGGTGCCACGACAGGAACCATCCTTGCCTCATCCGAGTTTCCAATCCGAGCATCGGTTTTGAGAGAACTCGATGCCGCGGGTTGCCCCCTGCGGAAATTTCGGCGAGAAAGGTGATGGACTTCCTTGAAGCGGTCAGCGCTGCCGGATCCTGGCTGCAGACTGTCATTCTGAACCAGTGGACGGTCTATCAGTCTGTCGTGATTGTAGCCGGTTACCTGTTTTGCGGTTTCCTGGCAAAACGGATAGAGCCGGCATTGGAAAGCCGCGCGCGCACCATCAAGGGAAATCCCGATCTGCTCCGCGTCATCATCGCCTTCATGCGGCGGCTGCGGTGGCTCTTCTTGATCGTGTGGCTCTGGATCGCGGACGTGGTGCTGTCGCGATTTGGATGGCCTTCGTACCGGTGGATGGTGGCCACAGCCCTTACGCTCGTGGCGGCCTGGTTTGTGATCGCGGTGCTCACGCGCATAATCAGAAACCAAATGCTCGCGCGGGTCGTTGCGGTCGCCGGTTGGCTCTACTTTGCACTTTATGCACTTGGACTGGATGAGACGATACTGGCAGCCCTCGATGGCATTGCCGTCAACCTTGGCGCGGCCCGTCTTTCGATGTTGCTGGTCTTGAAGGCCATCGTCCTTTCTGCTGCGCTTATCTGGCTGGCCGTTCTGATCGGCAATATGTCGTCGCATTGGATACAGAAGTCCGCGGATCTCACTCCATCGCTCAAGGTCCTCATCAGCAAGCTCATCAAGATCAGCTTGATCGGGTTGGCGGGCGCCATCGCTTTATCTGCGACAGGCATTGACCTGACGGCCCTCACGGTCTTTTCGGGCGCCGTCGGCGTCGGCATCGGTTTCGGCCTGCAGAAGGTGGTCTCCAATTTCATATCCGGCATTATCATCCTTCTCGACAAGTCGATCAAACCGGGGGACACGATAACGCTTGGGGAAACCTTCGGCGCGATCCGCGACCTACGTTCCCGCTTCGTCTCCGTCATCACGAGAGATGGAAAGGAGTACCTCATCCCGAACGAAGATTTTATTTCCCAGCAGGTCGTGAACTGGTCCTTTTCCAGCGAGTATGTCCGCATCGAGGTCGATTTTGGAACCTCGTATGACAGCGATCCGCACGAGGTTGCGCGCATAGCAGTCGAGACTGCGAAATCCATTCCGCGGGTTGCCAGTGCCTACGCCCAGCCGGTCTGCTGGATGACCGCATTTGGCTCATCGTCGCTCGACTTCAAACTGAGATTCTGGATTTCCGATCCGAGCAACGGACTGACCAACGTCCGTGGCGAGGTCCTCATGGCGTTGTGGGATGCGTTCAAGGCGGCCGGCATTTCCATCCCGTTCCCGCACCGTGAAATCATCATGAAGACACCTGTCGAGGTCGTGGATTCGCTTGAACGGGGCGAAGAAATGCAGAGCGGTCCAGCGCCCGCTTCCCGTTCCAACGCTTGAGGGCATCACGCGTTATCGTCGCGTTGTGCCTCGGCCGCCAGAAGCCTCTTGTCGAGGCCGAATTTCTGCATCTTTTCATAGAGCGTCTTGCGCGAGATACCGAGAGATTCGTAGACGGGCTTCAGTGCCCCGCCATGGGCCGCAAGCGCGCTGGCGATAAGGCTCTTTTCGAAGGCGGCGACCTTGTCGGCGAGACGCGTGTCGTTGGACCGAACGGAAGTGGCGTCGTCCTCTTCGGCATCGAGCCCGAGCACGAACCGTTCGGCCGCATTGCGCAGCTCGCGAACGTTGCCGGGCCAGTCGCGCTCGGCGACTTCCGACGCCAGAGCAGGGGAAATTTCGACGTCGCCGCGGCCGTAGCGCGCAGCGGATTCGCGCACGAGCTGCATGAAAAGCAGCGGAATGTCGGAGCGGCGTTGGCTGAGCGGCGGCACACGCAGCGTCGCGACGTTCAAGCGATAGAGCAGATCGGCGCGAAAACGGCCAGCGGCAACCTCCCGCTCCAGGTCGACCTTGCTGGTGGCGACGAAACGCACATCGAGCGGCACGATTTCATTGGAGCCGAGCCGGGTTATCACTCGTTCCTGCAGCACGCGCAGGAACTTTGCCTGGAGGTCGATTGGCATGGAGCCGATCTCGTCGAGCAGGATCGTGCCGCCGCGTCCGTGCTCGAACTTGCCGTAGCGCGGTCGCAATGCGCCGGGAAAGGCGCCGGCCTCGTGCCCGAAAAGCTCGCTCTCGATCAGCGTCTCCGGGAGAGCGGCGCAATTGATGGCGATGAAGGGACTGTTGGCGCGGCTGCTCAAGTCATGGAGGGCGCGTGCCACGACTTCCTTGCCGACACCCGTTTCGCCGATGATCAGCGTATCGGCATCGGATGCGCCGATGGCGCGGATCTTGTAACGCAGATCCACCATTGCCTGGCTTCGACCCGGCAGCCGTTGCTCGATGTCGTCGCGCTTTCCCGCAACCGCTCGGAGGCGGCGGTTTTCAAGCACGAGGCTGCGCCACTCGAGCGCGCGGCGAATGGTGCCGGCGAGCGTTTGCGCGGTGAAGGGTTTTTCGACGAAATCATAGGCGCCTTCGCGCATCGCCCGCACGGCAAGCTGGACGTCGCCGTGGCCGGTCACGAGGATCACCGGGACCTCGGCGTCGATTTCGCGAATACGCTGCAGAAAGGTCATGCCGTCCATGCCGGGCATGCGAATGTCGCTGATCACCACGCCGGAAAAGCTGAAGCTGATGAACTCGAGCGCGCGTTCGGCACTGGCGAATGTGTCGACGCGAAAACCTGCAAGCTCGAGCGCCTGGGCGCTCGAATGGCGAAGTTCCTCTTCGTCGTCGACGAGCAGGACGCGGCTCTCGGTCATTCGGCGGCCTCGCGCTCGGTCCGGCTGACGACCGCAAGTTCGATGCGAAACACGGCGCCTCCTTCTGGGTGGTTCGAAACGGTGAGGTTGCCGCCGAAATCCTTGACGATGTTGTAGGAGATGGAAAGCCCGAGGCCGAGCCCCTTGCCGACACCCTTGGTGCTGAAGAACGGATCGAAGATGCGTTCGGCGATGGCGGATGCCACACCGGGTCCGCGGTCGCGGATGGTAAGCACCACCTTGTCGCCTTCGCGGCACGCCTTGACCGAAATCACACGATGATCGAGGCCGTCGACCGCGTCGACTGCGTTGGAGATAATGTTGACGAGCACTTGCTGAAGCCGGACCGAACCCGCCCGGACAACAAGTGGCTCATCACCGAGATCGATGTTCACGGCGGCGTTTGCTGACTTGATCCGAGCGGCAACGATTTCCATCGTATCGCGCATGACGTCGTCGAGAGGTACTGGACCAAGCTTCTCATTGGGCTTGCGCGCGAAATTGCGCAGATGCCGGCTGATGGACGCCATACGGTCGATGAGGCCGGAAATGCGCCTGACATTGTCGCTCGCCTCGGTCGTACGCCCCCGCTCGATCAGGAGGGCAGCACTGTCGGCATAGGTCTTGGCGGCGGCAAGCGGCTGGTTGAATTCGTGCGAGAGGGCTGCCGACATCTGGCCGAGGCCGGCGAGCTTGCCCGCCTGGATGAGATCGGCCTGGGTCTGGCGCAATTGCTGCTCGGTGAGCCTCCGCTCGGCGATCTCCTCCTCGATCTGGGCATTGACGCGCGCGAGATCGGCGGTGCGCTCTTCGACCCGGCGCTCAAGCTCGCTTTGGGCTTGCGCCTGCATCAGGAGGCGCTCCCGGAGGCGCGCACGGCGCTGCCAGAGCACCGCGACCGCAAGGCCGGCAAGGCCGCAAAGCAGCATCGCGGCTGCAACGGCGGTCAGCGCCTGTGTCTTGGCCGACGCAGTGTCGATCAGGACGTTCACCGTCCAATCAGCCTCCGGCATATATTGCGAAAGAACGAGGTATTCGCGGCTCGCGTCACCGGTCGCAATCCGCATCAGTTGGTGATCGAAGAGCGTGCTGCGCGACACCGGCAGCGGGCGCAGAACCGCATTTGCATAGCGGCGTGAAGCCTCGGTTCGCGAGAGACGGTCAGGCGTCAAAGGCAGGATACTCGCATAGAGCCATTCCGGGCTGCCGCTCATGAAAATGATGCCTTCTGGATCGGAGACGAACAGCTTGTATTCGCCTCCCTGCCAGGAGGCCTCAATCGTTTCGATATCGACCTTGAAGACGATGACGCCGCGGATTTCATCGCCGACGCGGATTGGCGAGCCGAAATAATAGCCGCGCTTGAGCGACGTCGTGCCGAGCGCATAGAACCGCGACTGCATGCCCTTCAAGGCATCCTGAAAATAGGGGCGATAGCTGAAATTCTCGCCGACGAAGCTCGCGGGGCCGTCGTAATTGCTTGCTGCGATCGTGTCGCCATCCGGCGTGATCACATAGATGTCCGACGATCTGAGGAGCGCGTTGATTTCTTTCAGGTAGGTGTTGACGGACTCGCGGAGCCGCCGGTCCTGCGGCCGCGTGGCCAGTTCTTTGATGTCATCGTGATCGGCAATCAGGGCCGGAAGCGCCTGGTAGCGATTGAGGTGGCCGCTCAAGGCGGAGACGGCAAGCCTCAGTGTCGTGGTCGCCTGCGCCGAAGCCTCCTGCATATAGCGGCGCGTGGCGACAGCATTGCCCTCCCAGGCAATGGGCACGGCGATGAGCGGCAGCAGGCAGAGCGCAAGCACTAAACGATATCTCACGGAATGCCCGGCTCCTCCCATGCGTTCCTCTCGGATGACCGATTTAATCGATGGTAGGGGGCGGCTCAACCGGTGGCAAGTCACGCATGGCAGTCGATTTTTCTCAACGAGATGCCACGCATGTCAACGCCGCATTGACAATGCGTTTGTTCGCGTCAGCCTTTCGGAAAGGAAGGGAAGAGCGCATCTATACGCCATCAACGAGCCCGATTGGAGACGGGCAGAAAGGAATTTGACAATGCTCGACCAGATCAAGGGCCTGCATCACGTCACGTCGATGGCGGACGACGCCCTGACCAACAACCGGTTCTTCACCAACACGCTCGGCCTGCGCCGGGTCAAGAAGACCGTGAATTTCGATTCGCCGGACGTCTACCACCTCTATTATGGTGACGAGATCGGCACGCCCGGCACCGTGATGACCTATTTCCCGTTTCCCCAGATGCCGCGCGGCCGTGCCGGCACGGGAGAGGTCGGAACCACCGTCTTCGCCGTCCCTGTCGGTTCGCTCGGTTTCTGGCGCGAGCGCTTAAGCAAACTCGGTGTCACGGGCCTCAAGGACGAAGAAACCTTCGGCGAGAAGCGCCTGAACTTCGCCGGCCCGGACGGTGACGGCTTCGCTCTGGTCGAGGTGAAGGATGATCCGCGTGCCCCGTGGACCGAGGGCGGCATTTCCGCGGACCACGCGATCCGTGGCTTCCATTCCGTCGCCATGCGGTTGCGCGATGAAGGCGCTACTTCCGAACTGCTCAAGTTCATGGGCTACGAGGAACTCGACCGCAAGGATGGCGTCACCCGGCTGATCGTGCCCGGCGGCAATGGCGCAAGCCTCGTCGACCTCGAAACGCTGCCGAACGTCAATCGCGCGGCACAGGGCGCCGGCTCCGTGCACCACGTCGCCTTCGCGGTCGACAATCGCGAAAAGCAGTTGGAGGTCCGCAAGGCCCTGATGGACACTGGCTACCACGTCACGCCGGTCATCGATCGCGATTACTTCTGGGCGATCTATTTCCGCACGCCGGGAGGGGTGCTCTTCGAGGTCGCCACGAACGAACCCGGGTTTGATCGTGACGAAGAGATTGCCCATCTCGGCGAGGCGCTGAAACTGCCGCAGCAGCACAAGCATCTGCGCCCGATCCTGGAAAGCCACCTGCAGAAGCTGGAAGCTTAATTCCTGCAGCCGCGATTTCCTCCTCCGTCTCACGCGGGGGAGGGGCTTGATGTGACGAATAGTGGCGGCACCGCCTGCATGTGCAGGCTGCCAAGGAGAGTTCCAATGGTCGACCACGGCTATGTACATAAATTGAAAGCCGGCAAGCCCGGCAGCCCGATCCTCTTCGTTCTTCACGGGACGGGAGGTGACGAGAACCAGTTCTTCACCTTCGGCTCGCAACTTTTGCCGGAGGCAACGATCGTGTCGCCTCGCGGCGACGTTTCGGAGCATGGCGCAGCTCGCTTCTTCAGGCGCACCGGTGAGGGTGTCTACGACATGGCGGATCTCGCCCGCGCCACCACGAAGCTTGCAAACTTTGCCAGCGCGCTCGCGGGCGAGCACGAGGCCTCGGAAATCATCGGCCTCGGATATTCCAACGGCGCCAATATTATTGCGAATGTGCTGATCGAAGAGGGTGTCTTCGACAAGGCGGTGCTGATGCACCCGCTGGTCCCGTTCAAGCCGAAAGCCAATCCGAAGCTCGAGGGCCGGGGCATACTGATCACTGCCGGAGAGCGCGATCCGATTTGCCCCGCACCGCTGACGCAGTCGCTCGCCGATTATTTCAAGGCTCAAAAGTCGGTGGTTACCGTTGAGTGGCATCCCGGTGGCCACGATATCCGGCAGAACGAGATCGCCGCGGTTGAGCGGTTCCTGAACGCTTGAAAGTCTCATCGGATTGAACTAAGTCTAGTAAACTAAGTTCAATCCGATGGGGGCAGCCGTGGAGACGGTCAATATTCACGAGGCCAAGACCCATTTGTCGCGGCTGGTCGAAAAGGCGGCGAGGGGGGAGCCGTTCATCATCGCCAAGGCGGGAAAGCCCCTGGTGAAGGTGGTCGCCCTCGATCAGCCTTCCGAGACCGAAAAGCAGAGGTTCGGCTTTATGACCGGCCAGATCGTTGTGCCGGACGATTTCGATCGTATGGGCAGCGATGAGATTGAAAATCTCTTCGGCACCGGCGCATGAATATTCTGCTCGATACGCACATACTTCTGTGGGTAGCCGGTGCTCCCGACCGGTTACCGCAGGAAGCCCGGGCGCTCGTCGAAAGCCGAGAGAACGCCCTCTTTTTCAGTGCGGCGAGCCTTTGGGAAATCGCCATCAAGCGTGGCCTCGGGCGCGCCGATTTCGAGGCCGATCCTCGGTTGCTGCGCCGCGGCTTGTTGGACAACGGCTATGAGGAACTGCCCATCAGCAGTGCCCACACGGTAGAAATCGACCAACTCCCTGCAATCCACAAAGACCCTTTCGATCGTCTTCTGATCGCCCAGTCGATAGTCGAGGGTGTGACATTGCTCACCGCGGACGAGATCGTCGGCAAGTATCCCGGGCCAATCCGGCTTGTCTGACCTTGCTACTCCAGTTTGCTGCGGAAGAGCCAGGCGGCGGCGGTAAGTGTCACGATGGCGATCAGGCAGAGCGGCAGCGTCTGGTGGACGACCTCGGCGAAGGGGATATCTTTCAGGAACACGCCTTTCACGATCACCAGGAAATAGCGCAGCGGGTTGATGAGCGTGACCGGCTGCAGCCAGGACGGCATGTTCTCGATCGGTGTCGCGAACCCTGACAGGAGCATCGCGGGAACCATGAACAGGAAGGCGCCCAAAATCGCCTGTTGCTGCGTCATCGACAGTGCCGAGATGAAAAGGCCGAGCCCGACGACGGAAGCGAGATAGAAGACCGCGCTGCCGTAAAGCAGGAGGAGCGAGCCGCGCAACGGCACGCCGAAGATGAACACGGCCGCGAGAATATAGATCGTAATGTGGAAGAGCCCGATCATCATCGGCGGTATCAGCTTGCCGATGAGGATTTCATGGGTGCGCAGCGGCGAGACGATGAGCTGATCGAACGTCCCGAGCTCGCGCTCGCGGGCTACCGATAGGGCGGTGACGACCAGCCCGATCAGCAGCGCGATGCTCGCCACCAGGTTCGGCACCATGAACCATTGGTAGGTGAGGTTGGGATTGAACCAGTTGCGTGCCTCGACCCGGATCGCATCGGATGCCGCGCGTTTTCCCGCGGGGGTTTCCGAAGCGAGCGTGCCGACGATCTGGCTCAGGTAACCGGAAACGATCTGCGAGGCGTTGGAACGCCGCCCGTCCAGGATCACCTGCACTTCGGCCGGCCGTCCCGCTTCGATGTCGCGGGAGAAGGTCGGGCCGATTTCCAATGCGGCAAGAACACGCTGCGTATCCAGGGCGAACCGGATTTCTGCCGGGCTGTTTGCCCCCGTGATCGTTCGAAAGGTCGGCGACCCGCCGATCCGCTGGACCAGTTCCTGGCTCCATTGGCCGGTATCGCGATCGAGCACCATCAGATCGACGTTCTTCACCTCCAACGTCGCCGCATAGGAAAAGACGAGCAGCTGGATGATCGGCGGACCGATCAGGATGGCGCGGCCCTTCGGATCGCGCAGCACCGCCAGAAGCTCCTTGATGATCAGTGCCTTCAGCCGTGTCCACCACATTTAGCCGATCCTCTTTCTGGTGCTGCGTGCGGCAAGCGCGAAGAAGACGCTGCCGATCAAAAGCATGACTGCGATCGCGCGTGCGAACATCGGCCAGATATCCCCGGCCAGAAACACGGACTGCAGGCTGGGGATCAGATAGCGCGCCGGCACGATGAAGGTGATCCACTGGATGACTGTCGGCATGGAATTGATCTCGAAGAGGAAACCGGAAAGCAGGAAGGCCGGCAGGAACGCCGTTATCAACGCAAGCTGCGAGGCGAGGAACTGGTTTTTGGTGGCAGCCGAGATCAGCAACCCCTGGCCGAGCGCCGGCATGAGGAACGTGGCGGAGAGGGCGTAGAGTGCCGCCACCGAGCCGCGAAAAGGCACGCCGAACAGGAAGACGGCGAGCAGCACGCAGAGCGTCATCGAGGTGAGTCCGAGAATGAAATAGGGCAGGAGCTTGCCGGCAAGGAGCTCTGCGGCGGAGACCGGTGTTGCCATCATCGCCTCCATCGTCCCGCGCTCCCATTCCCGCGCCACGACCAGGGACGTCAGCAGCGTGCCGACGAGGGTCATGACGATGGCGATCGATCCGGGAACAAGGAAATTGCGGCTCGTCAATTCCGGGTTGAACCAGAAGCGTTGCTCGGCAGCAATCGCCGGCGAGCGGCCCATGCCCTCGCTGAAACGCTGGCGCTCCCAGTTGGCGACGGTACCCTGCGCGTAGTTCTGGACGAAATTTGCCGTGTTCGGATCGGAGCCATCGACGATGACCTGGATCGCCGGATGGCGTCCCGCGGCGTGGTCGGCCGCAAAGCCGGCCGGAATCACCAGGATGCCGCGCACGCGGCCGAGTACGAGATCATCCTCGAATTCGCGGCGATCGTGGCCGTTGACGACGGCGAAATAACGCGACCCTTGAAAGCTTGCGGCGAGGTCGCGCGTCAATGGGGTTGCTTCCTCGACGACCAGTGCGACGCGCGTCCGCGTCGTATCGAGCGAAACGCCGTAGCCGAAGAGGAAGAGCAGGATCAGCGGCAGCACGAAGGCGATCAGAATGCTGCTCGGGTCGCGCACGATCTGATAGCTTTCCTTGCGGACGAGGGCGGCGAAGCGCCTTGCTCTGCCGCCACGCTCCTCAATGCTGTCACTCTTCCGGCTGACGTTCATGCCGCTTCCTCCGCCTCCGAGCCCTGGACGAGGGAGATGAAAGCATCTTCCATCGTCGGGTCCGGGAGGTCCTTGTTGGCGACGCGCGCTTTCATCTCGTCCGGGGAGCCGAGCGCGATCGACCGGCCGCGATAAATCAACGAGATACGATCGCAATATTCCGCCTCGTCCATGAAATGGGTGGTGACGAGAACGGTCACGCCCTTTTCCACGAGGCCGTTGATGTGGGTCCAGAACTCGCGCCGGGTGATCGGATCGACGCCCGAAGTCGGCTCGTCGAGAAAGAGCACTTCCGGCTCGTGCAGCACGGCGCATGCAAGGGCCAGGCGCTGCTTGAGGCCGAGCGGCAGGTCCTTGGCGGACATATCGTGGATCGGCCGAAAATCGAAGATCTCAGTCATCAGTTCGATGCGCTCGCGCCGCTTCGCGCCGGAAAGCCCGTAGACGCCTGCAAAGAAATTGAGGTTCTGGATGACGCTGAGATCGCCGTAGAGAGAGAATTTCTGCGCCATGTAGCCGAGCCGGTTGCGTGCTTCGGCAGCATCGCGCCTGAGATCGAAGCCTGCGACCCGGCCTTCGCCGGCGGTCGGCTTCAGCAGGCCGCACAGCATCTTGAACGTGGTCGACTTGCCGGCGCCATTCGGACCCAGCAAGCCGAAAATCTCGCCGCGGGGGATATCGAAGGTGATGTTGTCGGCGGCGGTGAAGTCGCCGAAGCGTTTTGTCAGTCCTCGCGCTTCGATCACCGCTTTGCCCTCTTCCGCGGCAAAGGTCCTCTGCGTTTCCGCAAGCCGCGAGCGGCCGCCGGGGCCGCCGCCAAGCATGTCGACAAAGGCATCCTCGAAGCGCGGCGGCGTCATATCGGTTCGCCAGGCCGTCGCGGCGCCGTTGCCGACGAGTGACGAAGGCTCGAGGCCCGCCTTCATCACGAGGCGGATCGCTTCTCCTTGAATGACCCCATCGACCACGCCTTCATCGTCGAGAAGGCGCGCAAGCTTCTCGCGGCGACGACCTTCGATGCCGCTCACCCGAAACACACGTTCCGCCACGCGGCTCGTCATGTCCTGCGGCCGGCCGGCGAAAAGCAGGTTGCCCTGGTTGAGCAGGAAGACATGGTCGCAGGCCTCCGCCTCTTCGAGGTAGGCCGTCGACCAGACGACACCGACGCCTTCGGATGTCAGGTTTTCGACCATTTTCCAGAGATCGCGCCGCGAAATGGGGTCGACGCCGACGCCCGGCTCGTCGAGCAGCAGCAGGCGCGGCTTGCGCAGGAGCGCGGAAGCAAGGCCGAGTTTCTGCTTCATACCGCCGGAAAGCTTTCCGGCAAGACGCGTCGTGAAGCGCTGGAGGTCGGTAAATTCGAGCAAATCGCCGAACGTCGCGGCGCGCTCGTCCTTGGGCAGGCCACGGAGGTCCGCATAGAGATCGAGATTTTCCTGAACCGAGAGGTCTTCGTAGAGGCCGAAGCGTTGCGGCATGTAGCCGATTGCCGCCTGGATGCCCGCCGGATCCGTGCGCGTGTCGTAGCCAAGCACCTGGACAGTGCCCGCGTCCGGCAGCATGAGCCCGGTCATCAGGCGGATCAGTGTCGTCTTGCCGGCGCCATCGGGGCCGACGAGGCCGGTGATCCGCCCGCCAGCAATCGTACCGTCGATGGCGTCGAGCGCAGGCGCCGGGGCACCGAACCGTTTGGTGACACCTGTCAACCGGACGAAGGCGCCGGAGATGGCAGCACCATCAGGGGCAGCGTCCGTCATGACATGGCCTCCCCCTCCGGCGGCAGATGAATGGTGACCGGCATGCCTTGGCGCAGGTCCGCACCGGGATTGGTCACCACGATCCTGAGCCGGTAGACGAGATCAGTCCTCAGTTCAGGTGTCTCCACCGATTTCGGCGTAAACTCGGCAACGGGCGAGATGAAGCCGACGGTCGCCTCATATGCCCTGTTGGGGGCGGTGTCCGAGGTCACCTTGACCTTCATACCCGGGTGAACGCGGCCAAGATCCGGTTCTGCAACATAGGCGCGGACCCAGACCGGTTCGGTCAGCGAGAGCACATAGACATTGTCGGCCGGGGAAACGATGGCGCCGGTCTCGCGGACGCGCGAGAGGACGACGCCGGCGCTTGGTGCGACAAGCTCGGTGTCCTTGAGCGAAGTCCGGGCACTGGCGAGCTTCGCCGTTGCGGCATTCACCTGCGCTTGGGCCGTGGCTATGTCCTCCACGCGGCTACCCTCTTCAAGCAGCGCTAAGGCCTCGCGCGCCGAGGCTGCGCGGGCTACCGCTGCGGCGCGGGAAGCGCTCGCCTGATCGAGTTCCGCCTGGGAAATCGTGCCGTTCGGCCTGAGTTGCCGCGCGCGCTCATAGGCGAGATTGGCGTTTTCCAGCTCGGCGAGGCGTTCTTCGTGGACGGCGCGTGCCTGTGCGATTTCCGTAGCCCGGGCGCCCGCCCTGAGCTTGGTAAGCGTGGCGCTCAAGGCTTCAACGTCGGCCTTGGCTGCATCGACCGCCTGCTCGAACGGTTCGGCGTCAAGTCTGGCGATCACATCGCCGGCCTTTACGGCATCGCCCTCGTCGACACGCAGCTCCGCGATGCGGCCGCTGACGCGGAAGCCGAGCGACACCTGTCGGATATCGACATTGCCGTAAAGAATCGCCTGACGATTGTCCTCGGCCCAGCCGATCCGCGCCGGCAGGTCGAACCACCAGCCTCCGGCCGCCAGGACGGCGAGAAGGAGAGCGGGAACAGCTATTTTCTTCATGACGTGTAGTTCCTTTCAGCGCCGAGCGCGGCGACGAGTTCGGCCGCGTGCTGGCGCAGGATTTCGAGTTCATGCGGCCCGGCGGTTTCCCATTCGAGCTGGGCATAGACGGCGGCATGGGCCATCCGAAAGACGAGGACGCTTCCGACGAAGGACAGCGTCCTCAGGCGAATGCGTTCGGAGGCTGGATCGTCGCCGAGGATGGTGCCTATCAGCCGCCGCGCCATCTCGATCATCGGCCGCATGATGTTGCCGTAGATGCGGGTGAATGCCTCGGTCGGCTCCATCTGCTCGCGGATGATGAACCGCGCCCAGCTTTCCGATCGCTCGCTGACGAAGAGCACGATCATTCTCTGAACCATCTGGGTCAGAAGCGCGCGTGCTTCCGCAGGGGCCATTTCCGTTCCGCCAGCATCGAGTTCCGCGAAGCGCGTAAGAATGACGCTCCGCAAATCCGCGACATGTCCGCCTATGATCGAGGCGAGGTGCTCTGCGGCGGCGATGTAGAGGCCTTCCTTGCCGCCAAAATAATAGGGGATGGCCTGCAGGTTGACGCCCGCCTTGTCGGCGAGCATGCGGGTCGTTGCGCCATCGAAGCCATAGCGCCCGAAGACGTCGATGGAGGCGCTGAGGAGCTTCTCCCGCGTTACGTCGCCGCGGTCAGCACGAGGTTGTAAAGTCGGGTCATTGTTTTTCATCATAAGCTTAAATTACCTCATTCAACTGATTAAGTCAATCGAATGAATTCGGTTTGAACAAAGCGGGTCGGAGGCTCAGGCAGCGTTCCGCGACTCCCCGGCGCTGTCGAACCGCCGCTGGAACAAGGCTCCGGATAAGGTCGGAGTGCGTCACGATGCCGATCACGCGGCTGTCGGCGTCGACCACCGGCATGCGATGCATCGTGCCCACGAAAGATCCGAGGGCAACGCCATTTCGCGGAAAAGGACCTTAAGCTGCGGTGGCGAAATCGATCGTGACCTTCGTCCCTTGATCGGGCGCTGTGTCGATCGCAATCCTTGCCTTGTGCAACTCGCTGATCCGGTGAACGATCTTCAATCCGAGGCCGATCTGGCCCGAACGCTTGACGTAGCCGAGATCCTCGCGATGCTCTGGCAAATCGACCAGCCCGTTGCCATTGTCCTCGACCGAGACCTGAGGGCCGGGGCCGCAGGTCACCACGATGCGTGTGCCCGGCGGATTATGCTTTACCGCATTCTCGATCAGGTTGCGCAGCATGTTTTCAACGAGCGCGGGAATAACGGTGACCGGCGTCGTGCCGTGGTCGACGAATTCGATCGACTTGTCCTGATCGAACACGAGTGGCGCCGTCATCTCCGTGACCTCGGCTCCGATAAGGGAGAGATTTGCACGCTGATAGGCGGAGGGGTCGACGGCATCGGCACGTGCGAGCGACGTCAGTTGCTCGAGGATATGCGTCAGCGCATCGAGATCGCGCTCGGCATTGCGCGCACGCGGGTCGGCGATGCGGCTAAGTTCCATCTTGGCGATCGAGACGGGCGTACGTATCTCGTGGGCGATCGAGGACGAAAATATCTTTTGCGACTGGATCAGATCGGCGACACGGACCAGCAGCCGGTTGACGGCGCTGACAAGGCGCTCGATTTCCTGCGGCATGCGGGTCGCCGGCAGACGCGCGCCGCTGTCGCGCGGGTCGATCGCGTCAGCCGCCTTGACAGCCACCGCCACCGGGCGCAGCGCGCTGCGGATCGACCAGATGGTTGCGCCGATGACGAGACAGAACATCAGGGTCATCGGCACGATCATCGAATCGAACATTTCATGAAGCAGGGCGCTGAACATGAAGCCGTTCGGGTCCTTGAGAATCGCAAGCTCGACAAGAACCGGCACGCCGTCGCGTTCGAAGGACTGGCCCCCGGCGATACTGAAGGGCTTGCCCGGCGCGATCAGCCGCTTCCAGAAATTCGGTGCGTTGACGCTGAGCGGCAGGAAATGCGCCGCGCACTCCGTCGTGCAATTGGAAAAGAGCACCGAGCCGGAGGCTGTGCGCACCCGGACATAGATCGCACCATCGCGGCCGCGGCGTTCCAGATAGCGCTCGCGCAGTTCATGATCCGGCTTGTAGGTCAGCACGCCGCCCCGGTTCACGATCCCTCTTGATAGGGTCTCGGTCTCCTGCTGCAGCATGAGCACGCTGAGCTTGTCATCGTCGAACCAATAGTCGGCGAAGACCACGCCGATCTGCAGCGCCATCGCGAGCAGGGAAAAAGCGATGATGCGGCGCGCGACGATACCGATCAGAGACGGATTTCTTCTTTTCATGCGCCGGTCCTGAGCAGGTAGCCAATTCCACGCACGGTCTCGATCTGCACTCCGGTTTCGAGGGGCTGCAGTCGTTTGCGCACCCTGGAAACGGCAAGTTCCAGTGCATTGGAACTGATTTCCTGCCCGTATTCCGAAAGCGCCGTCTCGAGCCTGCGCTTCGGAACGACGCGCCCGACCTCGCGCATCAGGATCTCCATCAGGGAGCGCTCGCGAGGAGGCAGCGGCACGACGGCGCCGTCGCAGGTAAGGTCGGCCGTGGCCGGATCGTAACGCAACGCACCGGCCTCCAGGACCGGCTGTATCGCATGCGGATTGCGCCTCAGCATGGCCCGGCAGCGCGACAGCAATTCACGGTGATGGAAGGGTTTGACGAGATAGTCGTCGGCGCCGGCATCGAGCCCCATGATGCGTTCATCGACCGATCCCCGGGCGGTTATGATCAAGACCGGAAGTCCGGGATGCTCACGCCGGATCCACTTCAAGAGATCGAGACCGTCACCGTCAGGCAGCCCAAGGTCGAGAAGCACGAGATCGTGTTCCTGCGCGGCGATCGCCGCCTCGGCATCGTGAAGTGTCGATACCGCATCAAGTCGCCAGCCGGCGTCACGCATTGTCTCTCCCACGAGCTCGATGAGGCGGGGACTGTCTTCCACGAGCAGGAGGCGCATATGGTTTCCTGGATCAAGCCTTCTTACGACCGGTGACCATCGACCATATGAGGTTTTCCTTGAGGTGCCAACTTTCGAAAATGGCCGCGGCGGCATGCACACCGGCAAGCACCATGATGGAATTCGCGACGAATTCATGTGCCTCTTCGAGCGTCTCGTTGCCCCAGAATGCGTCGAGCGTCGTCAGCCATCCGGACACAATGACGACCGCCAGCAATGCCATCAGCAACACCATCATCCAGCCGGCGGCAGGGTTGTGGCCAATGTGTCTTTCGGCTGTGCCAGTGGCAGCGGCGCGCGCATAGCGGAGAACCACTGGAGGTGCGCGAACAAAGTCAGCGAAGCGCGCATATCTGGTGCCGATGAAACCCCAGACGAAACGGACGGCGAGCAATAACAGTGCGGCATAGCCGACGTAACGGTGCGCCGCTTTTCCGGGCGCCAGCAGGAAGAGATCGAGGGCGCAGCACAGAACGACGCCCCAGTGAAAAAGCCGGACGATCGGGTCCCAGACGAGAACTTCGCGGACGCCGGAGGCCGCCTCCCGACTTTCGGCCGGCGACGTCAATCCTCCACCTCCGCTTTGACGATCTCGGCGGTCACGGGATTCATGTAAACCTCGGCGCGCTCGTGCTTTGCCGTGAAGGCATATATCTCGTAGCAGGAACCGGTCGCCTTGATGTTGCGCACATCCGAATAGCCGGCTTCCTCAACCTTTGAGGCGGCGACCTCAAGCTTCATCCACGCGGACTGCGGTTTTGTCGTGCAGGACACGCTGTCGTCGTCTGCAAGCGCGAAGGCGGGCAGGGCGGCGACCGCGAGGGCACAGAAAAGAATCGTTCTCATAACAGCTCCATCAGAAACCAGCTCAAGCAGTGGCAGTGCCGACCGTGCCCTTGTCTTGCTGTCTGGCAACTGTCCGCATCTCGAAATGCAGGCGCCGCCCTCCTCGACCCTTGCTCCGCAAACTCCCGACAGGACTTCGACAGCTTATCCGCAGTACTGCCGACGGACTTTAGACGTGGCGGCGATTCGGCTGCACGCCGCCAAAAAGGACAGCCGGTGCGCGCTTCGGCACCGGCCTGTTCGTCGTTTTGGAGATGAGTGTTTTGACCTTTTCAAGAATTCGCCGGCCTGAGATCGGCAGCGTAGCCTTGTGTGCCATCGCCGCCGCTTATTTGCTTCTGGCGACCAACAATACCTTCTGGACCCATGCGGACCGCTATTTCGGGGATTCGAAAACGAGCCTGCTATTTTTCGGCGCGGCGCTCTACCTTGCGCTGTTTTCGATACTGATCCCGATGTCGGTCAAATACCTGATGAAGCCGGCATTGATATTCTTCATCCTGGTATCGGCCTCCGCCTCTTATTTCGCCGACGCATTCGGCGTCATCGTCGACAGGGACATGATCGGCAGCGCCGTGGTTACGACGCCAGCCGAGTCCAGCCATCTCCTGACAGGCAGCCTTGCGCAGCACCTGGTGGTCTATGGTCTCGTTCCCGCGCTCATCGTGGCGTGGGTCAAGGTCCGCCATCGTCGCTTTCTGCAAAAGTTTGTCGTCAATTTTCTCTTTGTGACCGCCGCGCTCTTTGCCGCCGGCGGCCTGGTCTACTCCAACTTCGCAACCTACGCCTATGTGCTGCGGGAGCACACGGACCTGATGAAAAGGTTCAACCCCACCGGGCCGATTATCGCCGCGGCACGCTACGGCCTGTCGACCTATCGTGAGCGCAATCTCGTCGTCCAACCGCTCGGCACCGACGCACACCAGGGCGGCCGTATTGCACAAGCCGGAAAACCCGTGGTCGTCATCGTGGTTGCCGGGGAGACGGCCCGGGCGATGAACTTTTGGCTAAACGGTTACGGCCGCGAGACCAATCCGGAACTGAAGGCGCTTGGCGCCGTCAACTACTCCAATACGACGAGCTGCGGCACGGCGACGGCAGTGTCGCTACCCTGCATGTTCTCGGTCTACCCGCGCGCCGACTACAGCGACTGGAAGGCGCGTTCGACCGAAAACCTTGTCAACGTCCTCACCCACGCGGGTGTATCGGTCACCTGGTGGGACAACAACACCGGCAGCAAAGGCATCGCCGACCTCATCAGCTTCGCCAACATGACGAAGCAGAAGAACAGCCCATTGTGCCACAAGGGCGAATGCCTCGATGAAATCTTCCTCGGTGAACTGGACCGCAAGCTCGGCGCCACCACTCGAAACAGCGTCATCGTCCTCCACCAGCTCGGCAGCCACGGACCGTCCTATTATCTGCGCTATCCCGAGGCGTACCGCCGGTTCACCCCCGATTGCCGCACGCCTGAACTGATGCGCTGCACAACGGCCGAGATCGTCAACGCCTATGACAACACGATCCTCTACACCGACCACGTCCTGGCAAGCGTCGCGAAGCTTCTGGAGAAGCATCAGGATCGCCTTGCCGGCGCGATGATCTACATGTCGGATCACGGCGAGTCGCTCGGAGAGAACGGCATCTACCTGCACGGCGCACCCTATGCCATCGCGCCGGAGGAGCAGACCCGGATACCCTTCATCGCATGGTTCTCCAAATCGTATCAAGCGGTGATGGGGGTCGATACCGGCTGCCTGGCGAAGGAGAGCGATCAACCGAGATCACACGACAATCTGTTCCATACGGTGCTTGGAATGATGGACGTTGAGACCAAGGTCTACAACCGCGCCCTCGACGCGTTCGCCTCGTGCACGCGACCCGATGCCGGTAAAGCGGCGCCCGGATACCACGCCGTGGACAGCCAATCGATTGTTAACCCGGTCTCGGGCCTCCTCTGACACACGACAGCGCCACGCGTCTTGTCAGACGCGCAAAGGACGCTGTCGCAGGGTGACATCGGTCGCCGGCAAAGCTGTCGGCTGGCCTGCAAATCTGATAGACTCCGCGAAACAAGACGCCACCCGAGCGTTTCTTGTAAGTGGCCGCTGGGCGCCTGATCGACTTCATCGCGACCTTCGTGGCACATGCGCGGAAGGAGTTTGATCGATGCAGTTCGTCGGAATTCAGGTCTATGCGGAGCGCGGCGGCAAGACGGGTTTCACTGTTGAATTCATAGGCGCGACCGGAGAGATCGTTTCGGTTTCCTGCCCGCAGAATGCCGAAGGTACGCTCAACCGACTTAACGTCGTCGCGCGGGCAAAGCAGATTCTTGCCGCAGCCATGGAGGCAGACGAGGCGCTTCCCGGCATCACCGGGACGAGACGATCTCCATCGGTCCCGGAAGGTGCGCTTGCCAACGCCCGCCAGACTCATGATCAGCACGCGATGGAAGAGCAACTGGAAGAGGGGCTGGAAGATACGTTTCCTGCAAGCGATCCTGTGTCCATCGTCAGCTCCGCGATCCCGAAGGGCTCCGCGCACAGTTGAAGGGTTCACGCGACTTGAGAAGGCTGCCGTAACATTTTGAGTTACCGCGCATTTTTTCAGAATTTGGATTCTCCTGGGCAAGAATATGCGCTAGAGCTTGTGCCGACTTCCGGCGCCACCGCATCCGGAAGCGCCCATCACTACAGTGCCGCGCGTCCTTTCAGCCGCACAAAGGTCGCTGTAGCACTTTGAATCGTTGCATGTTTTTATCCTTAATCGGCCACGATTTAAGGAAACATGCAGCGTCGACGGTCGATTCTCATCAAGCGGAGAACGCCACCCTGAACGAGTGCAGGAGATCCAATGCATGAATGCCCGACGTCTCACCTTCGCAGTCGGTGACATTCACGGATGCCTGGCGCAGCTCGAAGCCCTACTGGCAAGCATCGAATCCGCCGTGCCGAGCGGCAGGATCATATTCCTTGGCGATCTGATCGACCGGGGGCCGGAGAGTCGTGGTGTGGTCGAGCGGATAATGGCGGGGCCGACGAAGCCCGGCTGGGAATGGCTGACCCTCAAGGGTAATCATGAAGAAATGCTGCTGGCCGCACGAAGAGGCTACGCCGAGATGAGCGCGTGGCTCATGAACGGCGGCGACGAGACCATGGCATCCTATGGCGGAGCAATACCCTTGAGCCACCTTGTCTGGATGGCCGAGAGGCCGTCCATCATTGTCGATCAGTATCGCATCTTCGTGCACGCCGGGGTCGACGAGAATATTCCGCTGGACCAGCAGGGCGACGACATCCTGCTTTGGATCAGAACCCCGTCGAATCATTCCGGCGATTACTGGGGCAAGCATCTGTGCCATGGCCATACGCCGAGCCGAAGCAATCCCAGGACAGTCGGCAACAGGACCAATGTCGATTCCGGAGCCGTATTCGGCGGCGTGCTTTCCTGCGCCGTCTTCGACGACGACCAGCCGGGCGGCCCGGTCGGTTTTCTCGTCGCCGAGAGCGTGGACGGCTAAATCATCCCGCTTTCAAGTGGCATCACTGGAAGCGAGGGATTGTCATGCAGTGCGCAAGATTATACCCGTGCGCTCGTCGCTCGCTTCCATTACCAAGGGGATTGGCTTGGATCAGTTGAATTCATCGCTCTTCACGAAAAGCTTTGCCGCCCTTTTATTCGATATGGATGGAACGTTGCTCAACTCGATGGCCGTCGTCGAAAGGGTCTGGGGGGCCTGGGCAGTCCGCAACGGGGTCGATCGCGAAATTCTGATGAAGTCCGTACACGGCGTGCGCGCGGCCGATGTCATCCGCACGCTGGGCCTCGCGGTCGACGCCGAACATGAAGCCCGCGAACTGGCCGCTGCGGAAATCGCGGACGTCGAGGGCATCGTCGAAATTCCGGGCGCCGTCGCATTTCTGAACTCCCTGCCACCGGAGAAATGGGCAATCGTCACTTCCGCGCCGCTGGAACTCGCGGTCCGCCGCCTTGCCGCTGCAGGGGTACCGACGCCGCGGCTGATGGTAACCGGTGAAGATGTATCGGCCGGAAAACCCGACCCGCAAGGCTACCTTCTTGCCGCCGGAAGGCTGGGCGTCAGCGCGGAGGACTGCCTCGTCTTCGAGGACGCGCCGGCCGGCATCCTTGCAGGAAGAGCAGCGGGGGCGGAGGTCGCGGTCATCACCGGCGCACATGTCGCGGCCGCCGACACGCCTCATATCACGCTCGCGCACTACACCGACGTCGAAGCCCGCCTCGGCGAAGACGGGCGTCTGGCGCTGCATCGGCTTAATCGCTGAGGCGGGGGCGACATGGCGCAGGAGAACACAGCAATGGCTTTTCCACTTTTTGACCTCACAGGCAGGCGTGCCCTTGTCACCGGCTCGTCGCAGGGCATCGGCTACGCGCTGGCGCGTGGTCTCGCCGAGCATGGTGCCTCGATCGTTCTCAATGGCCGGGACCGCTCGAAACTGGAAAGTGCAGCAAAATCGCTGCGGGATGCCGGACATGAGGTGTCGGTTTCCGATTTCGACGTCACCGACCACGATGCGGTCAGGCACGGCATCGACGCGATCGAGCGGGATATCGGGCCGATCGACATCCTGGTCAACAATGCCGGCATGCAGTTCCGCACGGCGCTCGAGGACTTTCCGGCCGAGCGCTGGGAGCAACTGCTGAGGGCGAATGTCTCCAGCGTTTTCCACGCCGGCCAGGCGGTCGCACGGCACATGATCAAGCGCAGGCAGGGCAAGATCATCAACATCGCCTCGGTGCAAAGCGAGCTCGCGCGTCCCGGGATCGCCCCCTACACCGCGACCAAGGGTGCAGTGAAAAACCTGACGCGCGGCATGTGCGCCGACTGGGCAAAGCACGGCCTGCAGGTGAACGCCATTGCACCGGGCTATTTCAAGACGCCGTTGAACCAGGCCCTTGTCGACAGCGAAGAGTTTTCTTCGTGGCTGGAAAAGCGGACACCGGCTGCGCGCTGGGGCGAGGTTGATGAGCTCGTCGGCGCGGCTGTCTTTCTTGCCAGCCGTGCATCATCCTTCGTCAATGGACACACGCTTTATGTCGATGGCGGAATCACGACCTGCCTTTGACCATCGAGTTCGCCTAGCCACTGGCGCGCCTTCGTCCCGACTGTTCCTTCATTCGAGAAGAGTTGGTCGATCAGTTCGGATGCCGGGCCCTGCCATAGATCTCCTTGTCCTGCGCCGGCCCATAACGACTGGAAATCCGCCGAACCGCCGGCCGCCGATGCGCTCCTGATATCGCGCGTGAACTTGTTCTGCGCGGGAAAGGGCATGATTGCCTCGGCCTTCATTTCGTCCATGAAGCGGTTCTCAATCCCGCGTGCCAGGCGACCCAAAAGACCCGTGTCGTCCGTGTCTTTCGTGTGGGTTCCAGAAGCTTCGACCAATAGGGCGCCGCTTCGGCGCTGGCCAGGAACGCCGTGCCCATCGGCACCGCCAGTGCCGCGGTGACCGCCGGCCTCGAAGCCCTGAAGTGTGATCGCGTCGACGCCACTTTCTTCAAGGAGCTGCGCTTCCTCCGGCGCTGTGGCAGTGCCGATGAGGAGCATGCCAGCCCGTCGTGCGGCGCGCATATGCTGGGCCGACGGCAGTCCGAAGACGCAGTTGAAGACAGCCGGTCGGACCCGGAGGACCGCCTCGAACTGTGCATCGAAGTCTTCCGCATACGGTCCCGAGAAGGCCGCGGGCGCCGGATCGACTTCGGCGCGGTACTTGGCAGTGGCTGCGAATGCTCGCTCGACCGTGCCGGGATCAATCTGGGGGATCGGGGGGGAATGAAGAGGTTGAGCGCGAAGGGCCGATCGGTACGCCGACGAACTTGAGCGGCGAATTTTTCGATCTCCTCCGGACTTGAACAAGCCGCACCGGCTGACCCCAGTGCGCCTACGGCTGACGCTGCTGCCACAAGCTCAGGCGATGAAGGACCGCCCGCCATCGGTGCGACAATGAGGGGATGCTTCAGCCCCAGTTTTCGAAAAGCATTGTTGTGTACCAAAATAACCAAAGAAATAATTCTTTGTTTATCAGTATGTTATGCGTGTGTGCGGATGAACTGGGGTATGGGTTTGGTGTCTGGAACAAATAACGTTCTGTGACCATCCCGACGTACTCCGCCTGATCCTTCCCGCTTCCGGAAACGCATGCAGGATCACGAGATTCTGTGGCAACTACAGTTACGGGAGAACGCAGGTCGCAACAACGGCCGCACTGGAAGCAGTGTTCGGGCTCGTTCGCTCAGGCTTTGCCTCCGCCAACGGACGGGGGCTCATCCCGACGTATACATCCCGCCGGCCCCGGTCGGTATCAAAAGGGAGATGTCGCGTGCGTTGGCGTAGGACGAGGTTTGAACGATCCCAGCGATCTAGCTTGTTGACCGGGTATAGAACCGCTTGCCGATTTTGATGAACGGTGCAACCTTCTGAATTTTCACCGATCCGCCGGCCTTGCCGACAGCCTTCTCGAGGGCGCCACCTTTGGTGGCCTCGGCTTTGGTGGCGAAGGTCGTCGTGGGACGGCGCGCGCCGTCTTTGGTCAGGTCCCACCGATCCTTTGTGTCATTGTGCGTAAGCATGAATTTCGGCAGCTTGGCCATTTCCTTCTTCAGATGCGTTGTGTCTTGGTGGTTTAAATGTTGAGCTTTTATGCCTACCGTTGATGGGTCGAAAATACCGAAACTCAAACTTGTCCTGCGGTTTGGACTCGTGCTATTTTCACCCACCAATGGTAGGTCAAAAGAACGAAAAGATAAACCAGCTTCATCGCCTGCTCCCCGAGGGGCTGGTGGTTGACACCGCTTGGCTGGAGAAACACGGCTACCGTCGGCAGTGGCGGGAAAAGTACGTAGCGCAGGGTTGGCTCGAAGGTGTAGTCCGCGGCGTCTATCAGCGGCCAACCGGCAACGTCGAGCAGACCGTAGCATGGCAGCGCGTGGTCATCTCGCTCCAGCGTCTCCTTGACAAATCCGTGCACGTCGGCGGTCGCAGCGCACTCGAGCTTCAAGGCCTGACGCACTACCTTCGCTTTTCGGGCAAGCCTGAAATCCACCTCTATGTTTTTGGCAGTTTGCCTGGCTGGGTTGAGCGGATACCGACTGACGCTCAGTTCGTCGAACACAAGGCAGACAAGCTCTTCGATGCCGACGCGCCGGGGAGGACACGCATTGCATGGGGACATTGGGGATGGGAACTCGATGTCTCCGCGCCCGAGCGCGCGCTTTGCGAGCTTCTTGACCTGCTTCCGTCCCAGGAGACGTTCCATCAGGCGGATGTCCTAATGGAGTCGGTTCGCACTCTGAGCCCGAAGCGGGTTCAAGCAGTGCTGGAAGCCTGCCGCAGTGTGAAGGTGAAGAGGCTGTTTCTCTGGCTCGCGGAGCGGCACGCCCATCCATGGTTCGGTCGGCTCGATCTCAAACGTATCGACCTTGGTCGCGGCAAGCGCCAGATCGTGGTTGGAGGTCGGCTGGACAGCAAGTATCAGATCACTGTGCCGGAGACACTCGATGCCGGCGTCTGATGCTTACCGCGCGCAAGTCAGCCTCCTCGTTCGGGTCCTGCCACTCGTTGCTGAGGAGCCTGTCGTTGCATTGAAGGGTGGCACGGCCATCAATCTCTTCGTCAGAGACCTTCCCCGCCTGTCGGTCGATATCGACCTGACTTATCTGCCGGTCGAGGATCGCGCGACTTCCCTCGGCAATATCGACGCTGCGATACGACGGATTGCTGCCCGGATAGGCGAGAATGTACCGCGTAGCCGCACGCAGGTCGTGCCGTTGCATAACGAAGGTGCCGCAACAAAGGTGCTGGTCGCCTCCCACGGTGTGCAGATCAAGATCGAGGTGACGCCTGTCATTCGTGGCTGCGTCTACTGTCCCGAGACACGGGCGGTTTGCGACCGGGTGGAAGAGCTCTTCGGCTATGCCGAGGTTCCTGTCGTATCCTTCCCGGACCTCTATGCTGGCAAGATCGTCGCCGCGTTGGATCGGCAGCACCCGCGTGATCTGTTCGATGTCAGGGATCTCCTTGCTAATGAGGGCATATCTGATGCGCTGCGGCGCGCCTTCATTATCTACATCCTGAGCCACAACAGACCGATGGGGGAGGTCTTGGCGCCGACGCGCAAAGACTTGCGCCAGGAGTTCGACGCGGGGTTTGCCGGCATGACGGAAGAGCCCGTGACCCTGGAGGCGTTGTACGATGCCCGTGAAGCTTTAATCGCCGAGGTCGTTGGCAGGATGCCTCCCGAGCACCGGCGTTTTCTCCTCTCCTTCAAGGCCAGCGAACCTGACTGGGATTTGCTTGGAGTACCTGGAGCGGCGGAGCTGCCGGCGGTGCGCTGGAAGGTCGACAACTTGGCCAAACTTTCGGAGGGCCGGCGCGAAAAGCTGCTGTCAGATCTCTGGCAGGCACTTGCGACATGAGAGAAGTGGGACGCGTAGGGGACGCCGAAATGAAACGGAATGGGGCGAGGGCGACAACCTGGACATTGTGCTCCGCAACGGTTCGCTCGCAGACCGCGGAGATCGCCATATGGAGTGCCAGGAGGTTGGCGCTTCAGAACACAGCGGAGCTGAGAGATTAGACTATGGTCCGGCTCTTCGTCGCTGTTACGGACAGATCCTGGTTTGACCGGTTGAGCGCGTCCGCTCCACATGACGAAGTTAATTTCTGGCAGCCCAGCGGCACCACGCAGTTTCGGGCGCTCCAGCCTGGCGAGCTGTTTCGCTTCAAGCTACATGCGCCAAACAACTTCATCGTTGGTGGCAGCATCTTCGGTCATGCGTCAATCGCGCCGCTGTCTCTGACCTGGGAGGCCTTTGCCCTCAAGAATGGCGTTTCCAGCCGCTCTGAAATGCGAGCACGAATTGCGAGGTATCGCCGCGATCCGATTGCTCTGGACGATCGACAGAATCCCGTCATCGGTTGCTTAACTGTCGCAGCTACCTGATCAATCGAATTGAACGCGTGACTGAATTCCGCGCGAGGGAATTTGCGGCCGAGGCCGGCCAAATTTCGTCGACCACCAAAAGGCTCACAGTAGAGGCGAGCTCACGGGAATTCTCTTGAGTATTTGTTTTGGATAAATAAACTGAGGAGTCTATCGACGACGTTTTTTCGTGAAAACTGAGACCGCTAAGCGGCTGAAAACACTCCATTTCTGTGATTGTCTGGTACTATGTGTGATCCGCAATGCCCGTGGGGTATCGAGCGGGATAGTTGTGCATGATCGTTGCCATGTTCGATCTCCGCAAGTTCCAGTCGCTTTCTCGCGTGTGTGGGATCGCTTGCCGCCTGCGGGGCGCACCGACAGGCGGCAAACGCCTAGGTTGGGGCGTCAGGACTTTGCCTCTGCGGCCCGTCTTTGGCGGTATTGAACGGTGGGAAGGCCGCCCCAGCCCCAATTGTCGAGGTCGACCTCCTCGATCACGACATAGGTTGATTCAAGCGGCTTGTTCAGGACGTTGAGGAGCACCTCGCTGACGCCCTTGATGATGGCGGCCTTCTCCTCGGCGGTAACCGAATTGCGGCCCGGTACGCTTCCCTCACGGGTAACCTGTACGGTGACGATAGGCATTGCAGTCTCCTTTGTGAAAATTTTTTCGTCGTTGACCGCGGCCGCGCCGCTACAGCGCGGCCGCTCTCCATTGTGCGGGTTACCAGCGTCCGGCACTCTGGCCGCCATCGACGTGGAGGATCTCGCCGGTGACGAAACCGGCGGACTCGAGGTAAAGAACGGCGTCGACGATGTCGCGGATATCGCCCATGCGGCCGACCGGGTGCAGTCCGGCCAGCGCCGAGTGCGTCTCGGGCGCATGCATGGGCGTCTTGATGATCCCCGGGGAGACCGCGTTGACGCGAACGCCGCTCTTCGAGAACTCCATCGCCAGCGACCGAGTCACCGCGTTCAGGCCACCCTTGGTCAGGGAGGCAAGGGCGGACGGTATGCCGACCATCGGCTGGTCGACCAGGCTGGTGGTGATGCTGACGATGTGGCCCGAGCCCTGCTTCAGCATCTCGGCCGCAGCGCGCCGGGTGATGTGGAAGAAGCCGCCCACGTTCACGCCGAGGTTATGCTCGTAGTCCTCCTCGGACATTTCGACGAACGGCTTTGCGAGGAAGACGCCTGCATTGTTGACCAGCGTGTCAATGCGGCCGTAGCGTTCGAGCGCTTCTCGGACGATCCGTTCCGCGGTCTCCGGCTGGCTGATATCGCCGGCGACCGTGTGAATATCCGGGTCAGCGCTCGGCCTTATGGACCGGGAGGTGGCGACGACGCGGTAGTTTCGGTCGCGGTAGGCGCGAACCAACCCCGCGCCGATGCCCTGTGACGCGCCGGTGATGATGACGACTTTCTGTTCGGTAGCCATGATCGTGATCCTTTTTTCGATTGCAGCGGCCGCTTCCCTGCGTCCGCCCTCCGCCCTCGGCGTTGGTGCAATCGAAGTTAGATCCGTCCGATCTTTGGGAGAATTGCCAGCGGTTGGCGGACACTCATTCGCGAATCGGCATAATCAGCCGAGCGTACCCGATTCTGCCGCCAAGCGAGCAAATTCGGAGCGTAGACGCGGCGCGGCGAAGTCGACAAAGGCACGGACCTTCGGCACCGACATGCGACCTTGGGGTGCGAGCATATGTGCCGGCAGGGGCGGATGCTCGGCGTCGGCGAGCACGATCTTGAGGCGCCCGTCTCTCACATACTCCGCGACATGGTAGGAATAGAGCCGGGTCACGCCGTGGCCCGCGGCCGCTGAGGCGGCTGCAGCCCGCACGCTGTTGACGATGCTTCTCGGCGTGAACTGGACCGTTCTGGGGATGGACGAGCCCTCCGCGGGCGTAAAGCTCCAGGACTCAAGACCGAAATTGGTGAAGGCCACGATCTGATGCTTGGCGAGGTCCGCAGGTTCATCGATACGAGGATGATTGGCGAGGTATCGAGGCGAGGCGACCACGACCCGCCGCACGTCGCCGCCGATCCGCGTGGAGATGAGCGACGAATCCGCCAGATGGCCGATGCGCAAGGCGATGTCGACTCCTTCATCCACCAGGTTGACGAACCGATCGAGAAGAAGAAGCTGGGCCGACACGGCGGGGTAGAGGTCAAGGAAGTCATCGACAATGGGGCGAAGCACCTCTTCGCCGAGGATTGGTGGCGCCGAAATCGTCAACATCCCACGGGGCGCGGAACGCTCTCCTCCTGCGAGCATGTCGGCTTCCTCGAGGTCGGTGAGCACCCGCCGACAGGCGGCCGCATAGCGTTGCCCGGCCTCGCTCAGCTTGAGCGTGCGGGTCGTGCGATGCAAGAGCTCGACACCGACATGGGCCTCCAGGAAGCTCAGCGCCCGGCTGACCGCCGTCGGTGATCGCTTCAACCGGCGAGCGGCGCTGGCGAGGCTGCCCTCGTCGATCGCAGTAACGAACACTTTCATTGCATCGATGCGATCCATCTTATTCTGCCGTTTTTCGGGAGAGTGACTGCCGTGCACCAAGTATTCCCGCGAAGGCGGCAAGAAGTAAATATGGTGCAGAGGAAGCCGCTGCAATCGGCCAATATCCGGCCAAGTACCAGGAATAGGCTGAGAAGCTGGAACATCTGTGCCCGTGTGGTCATGGACGAGCTATCCTCATGGCACCAAGCCCCGAGTTCGAGAATTATCCCGGCGATCCCACGTTTGGGCGCCTCAAAAGAGGGAGAATGACGATGAAAATCTTGATGGTTTTGACTTCGCATGACCAACTCGGGAACACCGGCAAACCGACGGGTTTCTGGCTCGAGGAGTTCGCTGCACCCTATTATGTTTTCAAGGACGCCGGTGCGGAGATCACGCTCGCCTCGCCGAAGGGCGGCCAGCCGCCGATCGATCCCAAGAGCGACGAGCCGGGCAACCAGACCGAGGCGATGGAGCGCTTCAAGAAAGATCCGGCGGCCCAGAAGGCACTGGCAACTACCATAAAGCTCGGCGACGTCAAAGCCGACGGCTTCGACGCAATCTTCTATCCGGGTGGACATGGCCCCCTGTGGGATCTCGCCGACGACAAGAACTCGATCGCCCTGATCGAGGATTTCTACAACACCGGTAAGCCGGTCGCGGCCGTCTGCCATGGCCCGGCTGTTCTCAAAGAGGTCACTCACCAGGGGCAGCCCATCGTCAGAGGAAAGCGCGTTACCGGCTTCACCAATTCCGAGGAGGAGGCGGTGCAACTGACCGACGTCGTGCCGTTCCTTGTCGAGGACGAATTGAAACGTCTGGGCGGGCGCTTTGAAAAAGCCGCCGACTGGGCTGATTTCACGGTCGTGGATGGGCGGCTAATTACCGGACAGAACCCTTCTTCCTCGACCTCGGCTGCCAAGGAACTGCTCAAGCTTCTGCAGTAGCCGTCTCCAGCACGGGCTGGTTCGCCGGCGGCATTTGCGGGTACAGGAGGTTCCCGGGACCTCCTGCAGCATTTTGATACACATCCGCTTGGAGGAGGACACAAGCCGGATACTTCGCTCTGGTCTCTTGCTGCGCGTGTCAAGCGCGACCGACGCTGAATAAGGCGTTGGTTCATTGCAGAGGGACGACGATGATCCTTTTCACGATAGCCTATCTCGCAGGCGTGCTGACCATTGTCAGCCCCTGCATCCTTCCTGTCTTGCCCTTCGTGTTTTCCCGAGCCGGTCAACCATTCACGAGGAGCATTCTTCCGATGCTCCTCGGAAAGGTCGTGACATTCGCGGGCGTGGCGACGCTTGCTGCGATCGGCGGGGACTGGGCCGTCCAGGCGAATGAGGCCGGCCGATATGCGGCGATAGTGGTGCTCGCGGTCTTCGGCGTGATGTTGCTTTCGCCGCAGGTTGCAGCGATCGTCACCCGGCCGGCAGTCGCCCTCGGCAACCGGCTCGCACGACAGACGGCCGCGCAGAAGGCGAGCGTTGGAGCACCTCTGCTCCTTGGCGTAGCAACGGGGCTTCTATGGGCGCCCTGCGCCGGGCCGATTCTTGGGCTGGTCCTGACCGGTGCCGCACTCCACGGCGCCAACGTCGAGACGACTCTTCTGCTCACCGCCTACGCGGCGGGTGCGGCCACCTCGCTCGCCCTCGCTGTACTCGCCGGCGGAAGGGTGTTCGCGGCGATGAAGCGGTCGCTCGGTCTTGGCGAGCGTCTGCGGCAGGTGCTTGGCATCGCCGTGCTCGCCGGCGTCGCGGCAATTGCGCTCGGCCTCGATACGGGGATGCTGGCACGCCTGTCTTATGCGGGCACGGCGAATCTTGAGCAGTCGCTCCTGAACCGTCTGGGTGCCGACACCTCCGGAGCGGCAACTGTAAATCGTGCCGCATCGGCCGCGAACGGTCAGCGGCAGACGTATCGAAGCAGCTTGCCGGTGGAAGGCATTCTCCCACCGCTCGACGGTGCCGTAGAGTGGCTGAATTCCAAGCCGCTGACAGTGGAAGAACTGCGCGGCAAGGTCGTGCTCGTCGATTTCTGGACCTACTCCTGCATCAATTGCATTCGGACGATCCCCTATGTTCGCGCCTGGGCTGAAAAATACCGGGACCAGGGGCTAGTGGTCATCGGCGTGCATGCACCTGAATTCGCCTTCGAGAAGAGTATCGACAACGTCAGGCGGGCGGTACAGGATTTCAAGATCGGCTATCCCGTTGCGATCGACAACGACTTCGCGATCTGGCGCGCCTTCGGGAACAGCTACTGGCCGGCGCACTATTTCATCGATGCCGAGGGGCGGATCAGATATCACCACTTCGGAGAGGGCGAATACGAGCAGTCCGAGCGCGTCATACAGGAACTGCTGGCGGAAGCGGCGGGCAGCCACCGGAACGGCAGCGATCTCGTGAGGCCGGAGGCAAAGGGTGCCGAGACCGCGCCCGACTTCGCCAATCTGCAGTCGGGCGAGGACTATGTCGGCTACATGCGTGCCGCGAACTTCGTATCGCCCGAAGGTGTCGCGGCCGACGAGCCACGCGACTATACGACCGGAAAGCCTCGCCTCAACCAGTGGGGCCTCGCCGGCAACTGGACCGTCGGGCCTGAGCAGGCGACACTCAATCGCGCCGGCGGAGGCATCACCTACAGGTTCAGCGCCCGCGACCTGCACCTCGTCCTCGGACGAGGGGCCGGCGACAGGGAAGTGCGCTTTCAGGTGAAGGTCGACGGCGTTTCACCGGGTCCGGATCACGGTTCGGACGTCGACCGCGATGGCAACGGTACGGTTTCGGAAACGCGGCTCTATCAACTCGTACGCCAATCGGGAGAGGTGCGGGAGCGGACGTTCGAGATCCGCTTCCTTGATCCAGGTGTTGAAGCATTCGTATTCACGTTTGGATAGCGGAAGCAAGCCTCGGGCAGCGAGGGATGCTGCCCGGTCGAGCGGCGAAGGGGTTCCGTCTCTCGACCGCCTCCACCGGGCTGCCGCGGTACCCCGCCAGCGTCACAATCACTATGGTCAGACGCAAAAGAGGAGAGTTCACATGCGCATTCTTGTGATGGGCATTGCCATCGTCGCGCTCGCCGCCGCGCCCTGTGCCTGGGATTCCGATCCGCGGGAGCCGTCGGCGATCGTCGCGCTCTTCGGCGGGGCGATAGTTCCGGCCGACGCCCGACGGTGATGTCCCGACGGCGTTGCCCCCCGGACAGAAACAGCCGACGCGCTATGTCCTAAAATGCCGGATATATGACATTTGAGACATTGTCGTTTCGGACTAGTATCAGGGCTCCAAATCCAACGGAACGGAGTCCCTCATGACCCAGCATTCGAAAGGTACCGCGCTTATCACCGGCGCATCCTCGGGCATCGGTGCGATCTATGCCGATCGCCTGGCGCGCAGGGGATATGATCTGATCCTGGTCGCTCGCAACCGTGCCCGCCTAAGTGAACTGGCCAGGCGCCTTGCCGACGACACCGGCCGCAGCGTCGAGGTGGTCACCGCGGATCTCGGTAATAAGGCCGATGTCCATCGCGTCGAGAAGATCCTTCAGACCGACGCCAGCATCACCATGTTGGTCAACAACGCCGGCGTTGGCGCGACCGCCCCGCTGCTCAACTCCGATATCGAGAAGATGGAAGAGATGATTACGCTGAATGTCAGCGCGCTGACGCGGCTGACCTATGCTGCGGTGCCCAGCTTTGCGGCACGCGGGACCGGTGCGATCATCAACATCGCTTCGATCGTCGGCATCGCACCGGAAGTGCTGAACGGCGTCTACGGCGGCAGCAAGGCCTTCGTCCTCGCTTTCACCTTGTCGCTTCAGAAGGAGCTTGCCGAGAAGAATATCCGCATCCAGGCCGTACTCCCCGGCGCGACGGCGACCGATTTCTGGGGCATTGCCGGAACGCCGCTGGAACATGTGCCGAGTGAGATCGTGATGCCTGCCGAGGACATGGTGGACGCGGCGCTCGCGGGCTTCGATATGGGTGAACGGATCACGATACCGGCACTGCCGGACGCCGCTGATTGGGATGCCTACGAGGCAGCCCGCCAGAAGCTGATGCCGAACCTTTCCCGCAGTGTCCCCGCCGCCCGATATCGAGCAGCGGCCGGCTAACGCGTTCTCTTGGAGCGATACGGTATGCGCTCCGGAGCGCGTACCGCCTCAAATGATGAATGCACGACCAGTCGTCGAAAGCGCGATAGCGACGGCGGGCATTCGAAAGGCCGAAAAGATGAGCGAGACACCACAGGGTTTATGTCATGTCGCAGATGCCATATATACAGCAATTCCAGCCAGGGAATTGCGTCATGCATCGGATCGGCTTTGTCGTCTTTCCAGGATTCCAGCTCATGGGCTTCGCGGCGGTGACCGCCTTCGAGATGGCCAATATCGCGCTGGGAGAGCCGGCCTACGAGATAGAGCTGCTTTCGGAAACGGGCGGGGAGGTCAAAGCGTCCGCCGGCTTCGGTGTCCTCACGAAAGCCTTCGATGACGCCGCCTATGACACGGTGATGTTCGGCGCCAGCTCAACGATCGAGCCGATGACGGCGGGATTGATCGAGTTCGCGCGTCATGCGCTCGAAACGGCGCGGCGCGTAGCGGCCCCATGCACGGGCGCCTTCATCCTCGCCGAAGCTGGCCTGCTGGACGGGCGTCGGGCGACGACCCATTGGGCCTTCGCGCGCCAGTTCCAGGAGCGGTTCCCGACGGTCAAGCTAGAGGAAGATCGCATCTTCATTGTCGACGGAAGCGTGTGGACGTCTGCCGGGATGACGGCGAGCATCGATCTCGCGCTTGCGATGATCGAGAAGGACCACGGCCAGGACATTGCACGCGCGGCCGCCCGCAAGCTCGTCGTCTATCATCGGCGCGCCGGCGGCCAGTCGCAGTTCTCCGCATTGCTCGAGCTCGATCCGAAGTCTGACCGGATCCAGCGATCGATCGACTACGCCAAGGCTCACTTGCGCGGAGTCCTGTCGGTGGAAGAGCTGGCGGATGCGGCCGGGCTGAGCGCGCGACAGTTCAGCCGGGCGTTTCGGGCCGAGACCGGACAGTCGCCGGCCAAGGCGGTGGAGAATATTCGCGTGGAGGCGGCCCGGCTGATGATGGAGCAGGGCCGGCATTCCATGGACGTGATCGCCGAGGAAACCGGCTTTGCCGACCGCGACCGCATGCGCCGGGCCTTCCTTCGCACGCTCGGCCAGCCGCCACAAACGATCCGGCGGAATGCGCGCGAAAGCGCATAGGCAGCCGGAAGCGGCCCCCGATCTGGTGTTTCGCCAACCTCGGCGAGTGCCGACGCAGCGGCATGAAATTGTATCTCAATATGTCTGCGCGCCCGATTTCGACATTGGCTTTCAATTTCGCCGGCTGAGGACACAGTGAAGACAAGTGGGTGCCGGCACCTGTCGCTGTCTTCACGCAATCGGGGAAGAAGTCGATGACAGAGCAAATCAACCAGCCGCGGCGGCATTTCATGGGCATGGCGGCATTGACGGTCGCAGCCGCCAAACTCGGCATGACGAGCATCGCCCATGCACAATCAGCCACTGAGGTCCGCATTCCTGCGACCGCACCTGGCACGAACACATCCTTCGCCTCGCTCAAGCAGATCGAGGCCGGCCTGCTCAATGTCGGCTATGCCGAGCTCGGTGCGAGCGACGCCCCTGTGGTCATTCTTCTGCATGGCTGGCCCTACGACATCCATACCTATGTCGATGTGGCGCCCTTGCTGGCCACGGCCGGCTACCGCGTGATCGTTCCCTATCTGCGCGGCTACGGGACGACACGCTTCGTGTCGCCCGACACGCCGCGCAACGGCCAACAGTCGGCAATCGCCGCCGACATCATCGACCTGATGGATGCGCTGGGGATCCAGAAGGCGGTCATCGCGGGCTGCGATTGGGGCGCGCGCACCGCCAACATCATCGCCGCTCTTTGGCCGGAGCGGTGCAAGGCCCTGGTTTCGGTGAGCGGCTATCTGATCGGCAGCCGTGACCTGAATAAGAAGCCCTTGCCGCCAAAGGCGGAACTCGCCTGGTGGTACCAGTTCTACTTCGCTACCGAACGCGGCCGAGCCGGCTACGAGCAAAACCGCGCCGAATTCGCGAGGCTCATCTGGCAGCTCGCGTCGCCGAAGTGGAATTTCGACGACGCCACCTTCAATCGCAGCGCAGCGGCATTCGAAAACCCGGATCATGTCGACATCACGATCCACAATTACCGCTGGCGGATCAGCCTGGCTGACGGCGAGCCGAAATACGATGATCTGGAAGCGAAGCTCGCCAAACTCCCATCGATCGGCGTGCCGACGATCACGCTCGAGGGCGATGCCAACGGCGCGCCGCATCCGGAGCCCGCAGCCTATGCCAAGAAGTTCTCGGGCAGGTATGAGCACCGGTCGGTCACCGGCGGCATCGGCCACAACCTGCCGCAGGAGGCACCACAAGCATTTGCCCAGGCCGTGGTCGACGTCGATCGTTTCTGATCAACTTCGCCAGCAGGCGGTGATGTCCGAACTCGTGTACCGCGCTGGTGACGACCACTCTAGTGTGCAAGACGCATCATCAGGGCTTCATCGGTACCTCCGGCTTCTCCGGAGTTGCCGATGACGAGCAGTGAGCCACCCGAGCGCGTGACGTGCATTCGTATCGCAATGTGTCTGTCCTCTATTCTGTGAGGATTGGCTGACATTTCGCGCCCGTCCCGAAACATCCGAGACACGTGCAGAGTGCCAAGTCTGCCTCGACAGTCGAACAAGGCAGTCACGCATCGAGGGCCGAGAAGATGCGTGCCAGCATGGCCGAAAAAGCCGTATATACGACATTTGAGACATGAATGCTTTGCCCTAGTATTGGCACTCGAAAAGAACTGAATGAACCCGTGTTTTACTCGAAGATCGAAAGTATCGCCGTCATCAGCATTTGCGTTTCACATCAAATCGGCGGCGGTTCGTCGACGTCACAGAATAGGAGAATGACATGTCCAGACTCTATTCGTTGCTTGATAAGCGTCGTGTTGCGGCCTCCGTTTTGGTCGGAGCCATCGGGGTCTTTCTTCCCACGGCCGCCGCCTACGCCGGAACGATTTCTGCCGCTTCCGGCAGTGCTACAACCGTTGGGCAGCCTTCGGTGGTCGGTGCGGCTGAAACCAAACCGGCCTTCGACGAATCCATCCGTCCCTTCCAGTTCCGTGCAACTGACGAGGCCCTTGCCGACCTCAAGCGGCGCATCGTGGCAACCAAGTGGCCGGGGCGGGAGCTGGTCTGGGATGCCACCCAGGGCGTGCAGCTCGACACCATGGAGAAGCTCGCAAAGTATTGGTCGACGGACTATGACTGGCGCAAGTTCGAGAAGAAACTCAATGCCCTTTCGCAGTTCGTAACCAACATCGACGGGGTCGACATTCACTTCATTCACGTACGCTCGAAGCACAAGAACGCTTTGCCGGTGATCGTCACGCATGGGTGGCCCGGCTCGATTGTCGAACAGATGAAGATCATCGATCCCCTGACGAACCCCACGGCCCATGGAGGGACCGAGGCGGATGCTTTCGACGTCGTCATACCGTCGCTGCCCGGCCATGGATTTTCGGGCAAGCCTGACGAACTCGGCTGGGATCCGGTCCGGATCGCTCGTGCCTGGACGGTGCTGATGAAGCGCCTGGGCTACACCAGATACGTCGCGCAGGGCGGCGACTGGGGTGACGCGGTCACCGAGCAGATGGCCGTTCAGGCGCCGCCGGAGCTCATCGGCATTCACACCAACATGCCGGGCGCAGTACCGAAAGAAATCCAGAAGGCGCTTGATGTCGGCGGCCCGCCGCCGTCCGGCCTCTCTCCCGACGAGCTTCGGGCCTATGAGCAGCTCGACTTCTTCTACAAGAACGGCCTCTCCTATGCCCTGGAGATGAGCAAGCGCCCGCAGACGCTATACGGGATCGACGACTCGCCGATCGGGCTGGCAGGCTGGATGCTTGACCACGATGCACGCAGCTATGACCTCATCGCCCGCGTCTTCGACGGTGAGCGCGAGGGCCTGACGCGAGACGACGTGCTCGACAACATAACCCTCTACTGGCTGACCAACACGGGAGTGTCTTCGGCACGCCTCTACTGGGAAAATAAGCTCGCGTTCTTTGCCCCGAAGGGCATTACAATACCGGTTGCCGTGAGCGCATTTCCGGACGAACTCTATCAGGCACCGCGCTCCTGGGCAGAGAAGGCGTTTCCCAAGCTCATTCATTACAATCGGCTGGAAAAAGGCGGACACTTCGCCGCCTGGGAACAGCCGGAGGTCTTCACGCAGGAACTCAGAGCCGCATTCAGATCCTTGCGGCAGTCGATTTGACAAACAAGAGGCGCGCCCATGGCGCGCCGCCCTTCTAAAACCTAAGGAGAAAGCCATGACAACCGAAACCAGCACCGGGGGAGCGCCAACGGTCGACCTGAAGCTCGAGGTCGTCGTCATCCCCGTTTCCGACGTCGATCGTGCCAAGAATTTTTACGGCGGCCTCGGCTGGAGGCTCGACGCCGACTTTGCCGTCGGTGACGCGTTCCGCGTGGTGCAGTTCACCCCGCCGGGTTCGCCGAGCTCGATCCACTTCGGGAAGGGGATCACCTCGGCCGCGCCCGGCTCGGCAAGCGGGATGTACCTGGTCGTGTCGGATATTGAGGCGGCGCGCGCTGAACTCGTCGGCCGCGGCGCAGAGGTGAGCGAAGTTTTTCATCGCGCCGGCCCCGGACAGCCGCCCGTGAGCGGACGGCACCCCGAGCGGGGCAGCTACCGCTCCTATGCCACGTTCAGCGATCCGGACGGCAACGGCTGGCTCATCCAGGAGGTGACCGAGCGCTTGCCCGGACGCGTCGATGCGAGCGCCACGACATTCGCCTCGGCGGCGGACCTCGCGAGCGCCTTCCGGCGTGCGGAGACGGCACACGGCGAATACGAGAAGCAACTCGGCCACCGGGACGAGGACTGGCCCACCTGGTACGCCGAGTACATGGTGCGCGAGCAGACCGGAGCGGCGACCGCCGCATGAACGAATGCGGGAGCAGGGCGGCCGAGCCCGCCCTGCTGCCGTGGAAAGCGGCAGTTAACACTTTAGGTGAAGTGAAATATCTAACCAGTTGAGAATACACAATTCAGGACGGAACTCCGCTATGCATCCTTCCTGGAATTGCGCTACTGGCGGAGGGCTATTTCTGCCGCAAGGCCGCCACCTTCGCGGTTGCGCAACGTCAATGAAGCGCCGATGACGGTGGCAAGCTGCTGGGCGATGGCAAGGCCGAGGCCCGTCCCACCGGTGTCGCGGTTGCGCGACTGCTCCAGGCGGTAGAAGGGTTCCATGACCGCTTCCAGCTGACTTTCCGGAATGCCAGGGCCTCGATCGAGAACCTTTATGATCACGGTGTCATCGGCGCGACGCTGCACCTCGATTTCCGCGCTGCCGCCGAACTTCAGCGCGTTGTCGATCAGATTGGTGAGGATTCGCTTCAAGGCGTGCGGCCGGATCAGGATGGCCCCGCTGCTCAATTCTCCGACTGTGACGGCCTTGCCGGTATCTTGATAATCATAGGCCAGGCTCTCGATGAACGAGGGGAGGTCGATGCGCGATGCCTGTTCGTCGTTGCCATGGGCGCTGCGCGCATAGGCGACTCCTTCCTTCACGAGACGTTCGACTTCATCGAGATCCTGAATGAGCTTGTCCCTGTCGACGGATTCTTCGGCCATTTCCGCGCGGAGCTTCATGCGCGTAATCGGCGTCTGGAGATCATGTGAAATCGCCGCGAGGATCTGCACGCGCTCCTCCAGATACTGTGCGATGCGATCACGCATCGCATTGAAGGCCGTTGCCGCATAGGCGACTTCCCTTGGTCCAATCTCGCTGAGCCGCGGCGTGTTGCTGTTCGGGTCAAGCGTGTCGACGGCTCTCGCGAGGTTGGCGAGGGGACGGACGGCTTGGCGCATCGCGAGCCAGCTGCACAGCACCAGGAGGGCAAGCTGCGCAACGAGTACGTAGGGCAGCCAGTCAGCCACTGGCATGACGCCCCTTGGCGTGACATCGATCGTCAGCGGTTCGCCGTCGCTCAAACGAAGATGGGCCTGAAAATGGCGGGCCCCGCCCGGGATCGCTTCAACCTCGATTGGGTATTTCGCGCCGATCGCGGTCTGGATCCTGGAGGCGACCTCGACGTCATCAGCCCCAAGCACGGGATTGCCGGGGATGCCTTGCCCCAGAACGAACCGGTAGGAGCCGCGGGCAAGTTGATCGAGCCAGGCGGCACGCTCGGCGGCCGGGAGCCGGTCAAGGATGGCGATCGATGTCGCGACGTCATTTTCGAGCGTATTGAACATCACCGACCTGGCGGCGATGTAGCGTTCGGAAAACAGCACCGCAAACGACATGGCGTGGGCGATCCCCAGGCCGGCAAGCAGAATGACGAACAGCCGCGCTCTGAGTGTGCGCGGCCACAGGCGAATTCCGTTGAGAACGGAGGGCGCCATCAGCGGGGTTCCACGATTTCGACCGGCATTGAAAAGACATAGCCCTCGCTGCGCACGGTCTTGATGTAGGCCGGTTCCCGGGCATCGTCGCCGAGACGCTGGCGAACCCGGCTGACAAGGAGATCGATGGAGCGGTCGAAGAGTTCGGCATCGCGGCCCTGCGTGAGATTGAGCAGCTGATCGCGATTGAGGACGCGTTGCGGGTGATCGATGAAAACCCGCAGAAGGCGGTATTCGGCTCCGCTGAGTGCAATGACCGTTTCGTCGGAGTCAACGAGATGTCTCGCCGTCGTGTCCAGCCTCCATCTGCCGAAACGCAGCAGCTGCCCAGCCTCGGAGATCTGAAGATTTGGAGGCAGCATGCGCGCGCGCCGCAGGACCGCCTTAATGCGGGCCAGCAGTTCGCGCGCCGAAAACGGCTTGGCGAGGTAGTCGTCCGCGCCCATTTCAAGTCCGATGATGCGATCCATCTCGTCGGAGCGGGCGGTCAGCATGACTATGGGCGTCGCCTTGTGTCTGCCCACACGCAGCTCGCGGCTCAAGACGAGGCCGTCGTCTCCCGGCATCATGACGTCGAGAACGATCAGATCGACCGTATTACCTTCGAGGAATGTGCGCATCTGGCGCCCATCGGCGACGGCGGTAACGCGCAGGCCGTTCTTCTTCAGGTAAGCCGATACCAGCTCCCGGATTTCCCGATCGTCATCGACGACCAGGATGTGATCAATGTGCTCCATCGCGCGATCTCCACCGTTCAACAGCCATTCCTTATCAAAATCAGCATGCTGTGGCAGCATCGCTCGACAGTGCGCCTATGGCGAGGTGCTTAGAGCGGGATGAGGAAAAGTGTGCGCGGTTTTCCTCTCCCATCCCGCTCTAACCTAATAGAACCGACGCAAAGGATGGAAAGCGGCCCGCAGCTCTCTGCTGAATAGATCCGGCTCCTCCCAGGCGGCGAAGTGCCCGCCCTTGTCCACTCGGTTGTAGTAGATGAGATTGTGATAAGTCCGTACTGCCCAGTTCTTCGGCGGCCGGTAGACCTCGCCCGGGAAAATTGTCACGGCCGCTGGGATCGAAATAGCGGACAGTTTACTGTTGCCGGCAGCGTTCTCCCAATAGATCCGGCCGCTTGAGGGTCCCGTGTTCGTCAGCCAGTAAAGCGTGATGTTGTCGAGGATCTCGTCACGGCTCAACGCATGCTCCGGTTCGCCACGGGTGAACACCCAGTCTGCGATCTTGTCGTAGAACCATGCCGCCAATCCGACCGGCGAGTCGGCGAGGCCGTACCCGACGGTTTGCGGACGCGTGCCCATGATCGCCGCATATCCGAAACCCTTGTTGAGGAATTCCCTGGCTTCATCAAACAAGGCTCGTTCCTCGGCGGTCAGCCCAGCCGGGGCGGGTTCCCCATATTTCAGGGCCTTCGCAACGTCAGGCGGGAGCGTGGTGGAGCGCTCGATCCTGTTGACATGGATGCCGAGCAGGCCCGAAGGCGCCTGGCGTCCCATGGCATCGGAAATGATGGCGCCCCAGTCGCCGCCCTGTGACACATAGCGGCTGTATCCAAGGCGCTGCATGAGGGCGTGCCAGGCGCGGGCGATGCGGGCCGGGTTCCAGCCGGTGCCCTTGGGTTTCTCCGAAAAGCCGAAGCCGGGGATGGACGGAAGCACGAGATGGAAAGCGTCTTCCGCGTTCCCGCCGTGCGCCGTCGGATCCGTCAGAGGACCGATGACTTTCAGCAGCTCGAAGATCGAACCGGGCCAGCCGTGGGTCATGATAAGCGGCAATGCATTCGCGTGATGCGAGCGAACGTGGATGAAATGAATGTCCAGGTCGTCGATATTCGTCTGGAACTGCGGCAAGGCGTTGAGCTTCGCTTCGGCCTTGCGCCAGTCGTAGTCCGTCTCCCAATAGCGCGCGAGCGCCTGAAGCTTCTCGAGTTGCACGCCCTGGGACCGGTCGCTGACGGTTTCCGGGTCTGGCCAGCGCGTCGCCGCAAGGCGACGGCGAAGATCGACGAGTTCTGCTTCCGGCACGTCGACGCGGAAAGGACGGATGTCGTCGGCCGCGAAAGACTGCGAGGCGGCCGCCATTGCGGGAGAGAATATTGCTGCAAGACTCGCCGCAGCCGCTCCGTTGAGGAGCAGGGCTCGACGGGAGAGAGTGAAAGCGTTGGCCGATTTCAAGTTCGCACCCCTTTGCCGGTCGTACCCAATATCCGTTTCATCGCAAGAAAGCTCACTTGAGGGGCACGACGAGGGGCTTGCCCTTGTTGACGATATAGGTCGCGAGCTCCGAGGCCTTGCTGCTGCCGACATTCTTCGCCACGTGGGCCACGCCATCCGGAATGAACAGGGCCTCGCCGGCGTGAAGCGTCACTGGGGCCTTGCCCTCGAGTTGATACTCAAGCGAGCCTTCGAGGACATAGGCGACCTCTTCGCCCGGATGGGAATGCTTGATCGAGGCCGCGCCCGATTCGATGTCGACACGCACTTGGACGACCTCACGTCCGGGGGTGCCAAGATCGTCGTTGAGGATATCGGTGCGGTGAATTCCCGGCTGCTGTGCCTCAGCAACGTTCAGCGTCCATCCGCCGCCAACGATCAACAATGCGGCTGCCGTGATCCGAGTGGGTTTCATAAGGTCATCCTTTCACTCCTATGATCGAGCCTTCATCCGAGGCCGGCGTCGATTTCAGTGCAGGCGTGTATTGGCGATGTGTCGGACGCGCGGGATATTTGTAAGCCCATGTATCCAGGCGCGCCGTCGGCGGGCCGGGCGAGCCCCGGCCGGCATCGGTCTTACCCCCAGGCCGATGCTTCACGTTGCGTGAATTCAGCGGCATGGAGCTTGACGAAGTCATGCACCCTCGTCGGCGTCCTGCCGGTGAGTTTGAACAAGTCGTCCGTCATACGGTCGTAGCGCCCATCCGCGTGAAGCTTCGACATTACGGAAAGGTGGCTGGCGAGGTGATCCGACACGCCGAAGCCGCGCAGAGCCTCGATCCAGCCGGCAAGCGGCATGTTGCGATACGTTATCTTGCGGCCCAACGCCTCGGAGAACACGCGCGCATAGTGCTCCAGATCCGCCGACTCGTAACCTGTCAGATTATAGACCTTGCCGATATGGGGCGCCGGCTCGTCAAGGATGACCGACACTGCGCGCGCCACGTCGACAGCCGAGACCGGCGAAGTCTTGCTGTCGCCGAGCGGCAGCGCCAGTTCGTCGCGCTCCCTAACGCCGGCGGCGGCCAGCCGCAGGAAGAAGCCCTCGAGGAACACCGTCGGCCGCACGGTCACGACCGGAAGCCCCGACCACGCCAATGCCTGCTCCGCAAGCCAGTGGAGCTTGTGCTGCGGGCTGTCTGTGGTTTCGGTGATGCTCATCTGTGTCACCGTCATCTGCGACATGTTCACGAATGCCTCGACACCATGGTGCCGCGCCACGGCGGCCGTGTTGACGGTGGCTTCCAGATAGGCCGGCGAAACCGACATGCCGAAATAGATGCGGGAAACACCCTCGATCGCGCGGTGCATCGATTGAAGATCGGTCAGGTCCCCCTGCACGACTTCGGCGCCGAGCCGCCTTAGACCCTCGGCACGCTCGTCTTCCTTGCGGACCAGCGCGCGCACCCTTTTGCCCTTGGCGAGCAGCATTTCGGTGACGTTGCGGCCGATGGCGCCGAGATCGCCGGCGGCTCCGGTGACAAGGATCGGCCTCTCATTCACGGATGTGGCGGTCATATTGAATTCCTTTCGATTACAATTTGTTGGAGCGGTTTGCTCAGACAATCTCGATGGTCTTGCGCTCATCGGCGGCGGCCCGCAGAAAGTCGATCCTGGACGGGGCGGTTCGCTCGTGAACATGCGGCGCCGGAGTCCGGTCGATCAGCAGGCTCAGCGTTTCGGGGCGGCTGTAGTGGCCAGCCGCATCCATGAGCTTCTTGCGTTGGTCGATCAGGGCAAAGTTGAGATCGGCGATCACTTCGCCTTCGCCCTCCGTGATCGGCTCGCCGATGATCTGGCCCTCCGGATTGACGATGGCGGTAAAGCAACCGCCGGAGATCGGCCCGATGGAACAGCCGGTATCCTTCATGATCTGGGCTTGCTGGTCGGCATAGAGCCACGCGGTGGCGTTGACCACGAAGCAGGCCGATTCGAGCGCATGCTGGCGGATGCTGACCTGCATCTTGTCCGTGAACGGCTGACCGTAAGCCGATCCAGGATACATCGCCGAATGGATCTGCTCGCCATCGGCGATGAGGGCGTAGCGCGCCAGCGGCATGAAGTGCTCCCAGCAGGCGAGTTGCCCGATGCGGCCGACGGCGCTGTCGACGGCGACGAGGCCCGAGCCGTCGCCCTGGCCCCATACGAGGCGTTCGTGATAGGTGGGCGTGAGCTTGCGGCGGCGCTGGATCAGCGTGCCGTCCGCGTCGAAGAGAAGCTGCGTATTGTAGATCGTGCCTCCATCGCGCTCATTGACGCCGATCGAGACCACCATGTTCGCCGCTTTCGCAGCCTCGCCGATCGCCCGCGTTTCGTCGGACGGGACCGTGACCGACTGTTCGAGGAGGCGCTGATGTTCCTTTCCCTGCATCATCTCGATCGCCGACTGTACAAAGGAGAAGTAGGGATAGTAAGGGACGAGGGTCTCGGGAAAGGTAGCGAACCGGACGCCCTGTTTGCCCAGCTCACGAATCTTCTTCACGACTTTGGCGACCGTACCCTCTCGGCTGTACAATACGGGGCTGATCTGCACGGCGGCGGCTCTGACGATGGTGCTCAAGCGATTATCCTTTCAGGTTGAGTTTCGAGTTCACGCCTTATGCTGTATATGCAACATTGGAAATGAGAGCAGTTCCTGGAGGAACATGCAGCGTTGTTCGTCGGGTTTGCGTTAAAGACTTGCGGGTTCGTCGGGAGGAAGGCTGTCAGCCACGCTGACGATGGCGGTGATACCTTCCTCGCCGAGCAATTCCCTTGCCTTCGCCTGCGCCGATCGCCAAGCGGGCGCCGCGATAACCAACAGTTCCTTGCCCGCTTCCGATATGAAGACCGGACGGCTCCGGCCGCCCGCTTCGGAAGGGATCTCCTCGACCCAGCCTTCCGACAGAAGCGGCGCCAGATTGCGCGTGAGCGTTGAGCGATCCTGGTAGTTGGCCCGCCCGATTTCGGCGCGGCTTGCTCCGCCCAGCTTCGCGATCAGCACCAGCAGCGAAAACTGCGAGGCATTGACGCCGTGCGGCCGAAGTGCCTGGTCGTAAATGCCGGTTACGACGCGCGATATCCGACGCGTGCGGGTCATCACGCAATGGCGGGTGACCTCGCCTATAACGCCTGCCTCGGCGGTCGGGGTGTTGCTGCTCGTCATCATGGGGCACTCGATAGTGCATATGCAACACAGAATGATGCATATGCAACGTTCTGTCAACGCCTGCTTCGACGCAGGACGCGACCAGCGGCTTGCCGTCCCGCCGCACAGGCGGGATTTGCGCAGTCTGCAGTTGAGACGACCAACCTGAAGCGGGGGGTCGGCCTGGCGCCGCTGAAGATAGTTTCGTTCGCCCCTGCACCAATACGGTGAGAGGATGACGAGTGCACAATTCTGCGATACTGTTTGTGCGCCGCACAATCTGAAAACAGGCAAGGCTGATGCCGGCAAATGCGAAGGTAACGCAACGGGCCCCACTCCGCGTCGACCTTGCCCTTCAGGGCGGCGGCGCCCACGGTGCCTTTACCTGGGGCGTGCTCGATCGCCTTCTGGAAGAGCCATGGCTGGTGATCGAGGGGATTTCCGGCACCTCAGCCGGAGCGATGAACGCGGCCGTCATGGCGCACGGCTATGCCCTCAACGGTGCCGAAGGCGCTCGCGAGGCCCTGGGGGCATTCTGGCGCAGGGTATCGGAGGCGGCGCGCTTCAGTCCATTCCAACGCGGCCCCCTCGATGTCCTGCTCGGCCGCTGGACGCTCGACCACTCGCCGGTTTTCGTGGCGATGGACATGATGGCGCGGGTGTTCTCGCCTTACAATCTCAACCCTACCGGCGCCAACCCGCTCCGCGCCATACTTGCGGAAACCGTCGATTTCGAGCGGCTGTCGACCAGTCAGACCAAGCTGTTTGTGACGGCAACGAATGTCCGCACCGGCCGCGGGCGCGTGTTCCGCAACGGCGAGCTGACGCCGGACGTGCTGCTTGCTTCCGCATGCCTACCGGCGCTCTTTCAAGCTGTCGAGATCGATGGTGAAGCTTATTGGGACGGCGGCTACGCCGGCAACCCGACGATCACGCCGCTGGTTCGCGAATGCACATCGCAGGACACCATCCTCGTGCAGATCAACCCGGTTGAAAGGCCGGGCACACCCCGTTCTGCGCGCGAGATCCTCAATCGCATCAACGAAGTCTCCTTCAACGCAGTCCTTTTAAAGGAACTGAAGATGATCGCCCTGCTTCGGAAGGTGGCGCAGGTGAAGGATGACGAGGGCGCACGCTGGGCGTCGATGCGGATCCACCGGGTCGCAAGCGACACCATGACCGACCTCGGCTACTCCTCGAAGCTCAATGCGGAATGGGAGTTTCTGACCATGCTGCACAACGAGGGTCGAAGCTCCGCCGAGGCCTTCCTGGACGCCCATGGCGACGATCTCGGCCACCGTTCGTCGCTCGATCTCGATATCTTGCTGGAAGGGATCTGACCCGTGGGGCTTCTCGGCATTCTGATCGGGCTCGGGCTCTTGATCTCATTCGCCTTCCGGGGCTGGAGCGTGCTGCTGCTGGCGCCGGTTGGCGCCTTCGTTACCGCGCTCTTTGCCCGCGAACCGGCGCTGGCGCACTGGACGCTGACGTTCATGAACAGCGCGGCAGGTTTCTTCGCTCAATTCTTTCCGCTGTTCCTTCTTGGCGCACTCTTCGGCAAGCTGATGGAGGACAGCGGTTCCATTACCGCCATCGCCGATTTCATGATGCGGCGGCTGGGAAAGGACCACGCCATCCTCGCTGTCGTCGTCGCCGGTGCGCTGATCACCTATGGCGGTGTCAGCCTCTTTGTCGCCTTCTTCGTCCTCGGGCCGATGGCGCAGGAGCTGTTCCGGTCGACCGGCATTCCGCGGCGGCTGATGCCTGCGGCGATCGTGCTTGGAACGTCGACTTTCACCATGTCAGCATTTCCGGGAACGCCATCGATACAGAATGCCATCCCGATGCCCTTTTTCGGTACGACACCTTTTGCGGCGCCAGGTCTCGGCATCGTCGCTTCCGTTATCATGCTTTGCTTCGGCATGTGGTGGCTTCGTCGCGCAGCGGCGGTCGCACGCAGGTCCGGCGAAGGGTTCGGGGAGGGCGCACCCGCCACACCAGAACGTCTCGCTTCCGACGACCGGCTGCGCGAACGCGCCACGGTCGGCAGGGAATTCGACCCGGCCGAGATCGCACATGGCCAACACGCCGAAGCTGCGCCGTCAATCCTGGTCGCGATACTGCCGCTCGCCGTGGTCGTTCTTGTCAATCTCGGCATGACGCTGTTGATCCTGCCGGCGCTTGATCTCAGGTTTCTTGCGGACGAGCGCTGGGGCGGGACCTCCCGCTCCGCCGTCAGCGGTGTATGGGCTGTCGTGACGGCGCTGGCCGCCGCAGTTGCGACCGTCGTCGCGTTGAACTTCCGCCGATTGCCGACACTGCGCGCGACGATGGACGCAGGTGCCAATGCGTCCGTCCTTCCGGCGGTCGCGGTCGCAAGTCTGGTCGGCTTTGGAGCGGTTGTCGCGGCGATGCCCGCCTTTGCGATCGTACGCGACTGGGTGCTCGGTATCGGTGGAGGACCGCTCGTTTCGATCGCGGTGGCCACGAACACCCTGGCGGCGCTCACGGGCTCCGCCTCCGGCGGCCTCACGATCGCCCTCGACGCGCTTGGAAGCACCTACCTGATGCGCGCCCAGGAAACAGGTCTCGACCCGGCGCTGTTGCACCGTGTCGCGGTCATCGGCGCCGGTACGCTGGATAGCCTGCCCCACAACGGCGCAGTCGTTACCCTGCTTGCCGTTTGCGGCTCAACCCACGGAGAGAGCTACCGCGACATTGTCGTCGTCGGAATTATCGGAGCGATCCTCGCGCTGATCGCGGTCATCGTTTTGGGGACCATTTTCGGCTCGTTTTGATAGTCCCGTGAGAGGGAACGTTGCGACTGAGCAGTCGTCGGGTTCAACCTCTGACGCTGGGTCCTGGCTACGATCCTGCGCTTCTGGCAGCCGCCCAGCGCGCGCTTTCTCGTACCGGGCGATGCCGATCTTGATCGCCACCAGCACGGGCGCGGCGAATACAAAGAGCAGGGCGACTGCGTTGAAGGCCGTGTCGAAGGCGATCACGGTGGACTGACCTGTCACGGCCCGGCCGAGAAGGCCCGTCGCTGCCCGGCCTGCGGCTGCCGCGTCCATTCCTTTCGCGCTCAGCATGGCTGTCGTGGTCGCCAGGCGTTCGATGACCGCGGAGCGCCCCGACGTGACACTGGCGCCGAGCACCGCGACATTGCCGGCGACGTTGTGGTCGATCAGGGTCTGGAGTGCGGCGACCCCGATGAGGCCACCAAGCTGACGACCCGTATTGAAGAGGCCGATTCCGAAGGCGAGATTTCGGCTGTCGAGCTTGCTGAAGGCGATCAGGGTGATCGAGAGAAACAGGAAGCCGAGACCGAACCCGCGCAGCAGGATCGCCGCCATCATGTCATCCGCGCCGCTTTCGCTGGTCGATCCGGAGAGCATCCACATCGAAACCATGATCATCAGGATGCCAAAAGGCACGGTGGCGAACGGAGGAACGTGGCGGACCTGCATGAGAAAGGCGGCAAAGAGGAGTGCGCCGACGAAAAGTGCACCGCTCGGCAACAGCAACTGCCCGGCATCGGTGGGCGTGAAGGCGAGGACGGACACGGCAAACGACGGAATCAAGTACGCGCTCCCGAACAGTGCGGCGCCGGCGACGAAACTGACGATGAAGGCGAAGAGAAAATCGTCCGATTTGAACACGGTTAAGTCGAGCAGGCCTTGGCCCCTTGCCAACACCTGTTGGCCGAGGAATGCCAGCAGAGCGGCCGCGCCGATCACGGCCAGCCACAGGATGCGCGGTTCCTCGAACCAGTCCCATCGGCTGCCTTGGCTGAGGACATAGGTGAAACAGAACAGCGTGATGGAAATCAGCGAGAAACCGATCCAGTCAAACGGGCGGCGGTGTGCGGTCCTGACAGGCGTCGGGCTATCCGCGACCATCAGGAGCCCGGCAGCCGCCAGCGCGACCGGAACGACGCTGAAGAAGATCCATGTCCAGGATTGGCTATCGAGCAACCACCCCTGAAGAGCGGGGGCGATCGTCGCCGGCGCGACAACGGACCCCATCGCAAACAGCGCCTGAAGAATGGGCTGCCGGGATTGCGGATAGGCGAGAAAAATGATCGCCTGGCCGCCGACGAGCAGGGTGGCGCCGGAGAAGCCTTGAATCATGCGCAGTGCAATCAGCAGGTCCAGCTGCGTCGTAAAGGCGGCAACGCCGCACGCCATACCCATGGCGAGCGTCGAGGCGATAATCAGGCTCAACGGATTGATGCGGCTCACCAACCAGGGGACTGCCATGAAACCGATGAGCTTCAGAGCGGTATAGCCGACATCCAGCCATGCGAACTCGTCGGGAGTGGCATATGTGTCACCGATGATGTCGCCGCGTCCGAGCGACAGGACCGTGCTCGCGATCGCCTCGGTCAGCGTGGCCAGCACGATGCCCGCGATCAGAAGGGCTCCTGCCTCAGATCTTCCGCGGGCCGGTGCAACTGCGATGGCCGAGGTCATGGCGCGCTTCCCGTGTCGACCGCGACGCGCGCGGACAGGCCGGGCACGAGGCGGCCGGGCATCGGATTGCTGGCAAACCGGATCTTCACGGGAACACGCTGGACGACGCGAACGAAGTTGCCTGTTGCATTGTCGGCCGGGAGCAAGCTGAAGGCTGACCCGCTGCCGGGTGCAAAGCTGTCGACCACGCCTTCAAGCGCTCCGCTCGGATAGCCGTCGATGGTGATGCGGACGCGCTGACCGGCCTGGATATGTTCGACCTGGGTCTCCTTGAAATTGGCCACGATCCACACATCGTTGACCGGAACGATATCGAGTAGTGGGACGCCGGGCGTAACAAACCGGCCGATGCGGACCTGACGGTTGCCGATGACGCCGCCGACGGGTGCGCGGACCACGGTGCTCTCGAAATCGATCTCAGCGAGATCGCGCGCGGCCCGTGCCTGGGCCACCGCAGCGACGGCCGCCTCGCGCTGGGCGGCAAGGACGGCGATGCGCTGCTGCTGCGCCTCCAGCGTTGCGGCGGCAGCCGACACGCTCGCCTCGGCTCTCGTTCGCGCCGCGTCGCTTTCATCGACATGGGCCTGACTGATGGTGTTGCTGCGGATGAGTTCGCGGCGGCGGTCATAGGCCTTGGTCGCCAGGTCCAGCTCCGCAACGGCGGAACGCCGCTGAGCCTCGGCCTGCCTGATCATGGCATGCTGGAGCTCAGTCTCCGCATCGACATTGGTGAGGTGCGCCTCGGCGGCTGCGACGTTGGCTTCTGTCTGCGCAAGGCGCGCGCGATAGTCGCGATCGTCGATGCGGAACAGAACGTCACCCGTGCGGACCGCCTGATTGTCCTTGACCTCTACCGCCGTGACATAGCCCGCGATCTTTGGGGCGAGCGAGGTGACATCCCCGCGGACATAAGCGTTATCGGTCGACGTTGCGCCGCTGGAACGGGCCCAGGCCCAGCCGGCCGCCACGACGACCACCGCCCCGAGGCACAGCGCCAAGCCGACGACCTTTTTCTTGTTGAGTTGCGCCACGACGACCTCCGGTAATGTGCGTTACCATCACATTTACGGTAATGGCTGTTACCAGTCAAGAGGCTGCATCGTCCGTTGAGATCACGGGCGTTGTTTTGCCTATGTTGGCAAGAAGCGTAATGGCTGAAGAGGTAGCCGTCGACTATACAAAGGTTGGCAAGTATTGCGCCGGGATTCAACAGTTTAAAATCTGGGGTTGCAGCGAAACAATGCGGTTGGAAAGTCTATGGGGAGCCCTTCTTCAAGCCGCTACCGAGCTCTTCTTCGAGCAAACCTGTAACGCTAGGAATTACCGCATGCTGCATCGATCGAAGCGAACTCGCCAAGAAGCAAGGAAAAATTCGAGCTGATGATTGCCTGTGCAGGCACGGCGCTAATGCCCCTGGCGATCGGGAGATTGAAGGGCGTGACCTTGATGGCCTGCCGCAAGGACGGCGGTCGCTTCCGCCGGCGCGTCGACCGGCAGCGTGAAGATAAATCTCGCTCCGTGCGGTTCGTTATTCTCCACCCGTAACTGACCGCCGTGGGACTCGACGATCGAGCGGCAAATTGCGAGCCCCATGCCCATCCCGTGCTCTTTTGTCGTGAAGAACGGCTCGAATATCCTGTCGGGAAACGCGACGCCGGGGCCGCGGTCACTGATTTCGGTCTGGACGAGATCCCCGATCCGGCGCACGCGTATTCCGAAAACCCTGTCGTCCGCGGAAGAATCCATCGCATCCATGCCGTTGCGGATGAGGTTGATCAGCACCTGCTGGATCTGGACGCGATCCAGCATGACGAATGGAAGGTTGCTTTCGACATCAACATCCATACGAACGCGCCGCCGCGCCGCCTCCTCGGCCATGAGATCGCGCGCTTCGGCAATGACGCTGGCGAATGTCGTGCTGGTCCTCGTCTCTCTGGAGTGCTTGAACAAGGCACGGATGTGGCTGACGACGTCCGCTGCCGAGTTGGCATCCTGGATGATACGCTCAATCCTCTTTTGCGCCCGCTCCATGTTTGGCGGGTCGGCGGTGAGCCAGCGCTGGCAGGCGTGTGAGTTTGCTACGATGGCCGCCAGCGGTTGGTTGACCTCGTGCGCGATGGACGCGGAGAGTTCGGCAAGGCTCGCCGCCTGACTGGCGCGGGCGAGGTTCTCCTGGGCAAGCCGCAAGTCATCCCGAGCACGGACCTGATCTTCAATATCGAGGCAGACGCCATTCCATTGTACGATCGCGCCGTCGCCATTGCGCATCGCGGCGGCTCGCATTTCAACCCATCGGTACTCGCCGTCGAAGCGACGTAGGCGATGCTTCTGCGCATAGGGTTCGCCGGTGGTCAAAGAGTGCGCGAACAGCTTTTTTACCGCGGCCAGATCGTCCGGATAAATGATTGCGTCCAGCACGTTGGCGAGGCGTGAGCTGTCGGCGACATCCTTGTCCTCGACGTCGAAACCGACGAAGCCACGCAATTGCTGGCTGAAATATATGGGCCTACCGTCCGGCGCCGCACACCAGATAAGCGCAGGCAGGGTCTCGACGAGGTCTCGCAGCGAGCGCTCGCTTTGCCGCAATCTGAGCACCGCAAGTTGGTGTTGCCGGGATATGGCGGCGACGATGAGCGCCGATAGTGCCGAAATGGCCAGGAACAGCTGCAGCATGATCTGCCTCTGCCTCTGGGACTCGGGATCGCCGGCAAATTGGCTGGCGCCGGAAATTGTGAACACCGCAGTGATCAGAGCGAGGACGATCAAGGTGACGGCGGCGCCTCTGAGCTCAAAGCGCACTGCCGCCCAAAGAAGAGGCGGCATGATGATATAGGCGAAGGGGAGATAACCACTCAAGGAAAGGGCGGCGACACCGAGAAAGATCAGCCCGAGGACACTGGCCTCGATCCATCGCGCGGCCGAGAGCCGGGAATTTCCATGCCAGTTCTGGAATACGTCCAGCGCCAACGGCGCCACGATCAAGACCCCGGTGGCGTCTCCTATCCACCATAGTGGCCAAGCCGCCGTGAAGGTCTGCGACAATATGCCGAACCACGCAAGTGTCGCACTTCCGACGGTCGCGCTAATGGCTGGCGCAATTCCAGCACCCAATACGACGAATGCGAGAACTTCCTTCAGGCTCTCCAGGCGAACCGGGCGCCCGCAGACCCGGGTCACGAGCCAAGCGCCGGCCATCGCTTCAAGAGCGTTGCCCACATACATCAGGATGGACGCAGGCAGCGGGCTATGGAACCACAAGAACTGACCGATCAGTTCACCGACGCAGCCCGCCAGCACCCACCACGGCCAGCTCGGTGTCGACGCGAGCATAAGCGTAGCCATGAAAAGCCCGCCCGGCGTCCATATTGAAATGCTTGTTCCGGGTACGATCCCGAGCACATTTGCGAATGCGCAGCCCAAGACATAGGCCGCCACAAAGAGTGCCAGATGCAAAAATCGAGGCCGCTGCAACCAGACGCTCATCATTGGTTGCTCCCACCGGACAAAACAAGGTCCCGGACTTCAGCGCTTCGTATGGCGCTCGTCCTCGATATCCGGGATGGAGAAAACGCACCCACGCCTTACCCCCCAAGGCCCGAGCCACACCTGGAAAATTCAAGTGTCGCGCGGACACCTGTGAGAGCACTCGCTCCCACTCGCGCAACGAGGAGCCCGGTTCTGTTGAAACACGCCGATGTCAACCGACGCAGGGAACCATCCGGTGACGTAGTTTTTGCTGTTGTGAGACGGTCCATTTGTACACCGCATGGCGAGTTTAATGCAAAGAAATCGTTGGTGTGAGAGCTAACCTCTTGGCTCGATTGCCGCGGGCCGAGATCGGTGGCGCATTCCGCTCTGGCAGCTCCCGCTCACGGTAGGTTCTCTTGTCCAGCCAGGGCCTCGCCGATCGCTGCGAGCAGCGCTTGCCCGTCAAAAGGCTTGCGGAAGAACCGGTTGTGCTTTGCCTCCTGCGGCTCAGGGATCTCGTGGCGGCCGGTGATCAGGATCACCGGCAATCCCGGGCGCATCTCGCTCATCACGCGCTTCAGTTCGAAGCCGTCCATGCCGGGCATGCCGAGGTCGGTGATCAGACAATCAATCTCCGGCACCGCATCGCTGTTCAAGAGGGTATGGGCCGACGAGAATGCCCGTACGGCGTGCCCCGCGGACTCAAGAAGATCCGCAAGCGAATCGAGCACGCGCCGGTCATCATCGACGACCGCCACCACGCCCTTTGAGTTGGACATACGCAAGAATTTCCTCAACGTCTGGAACGAATGACTGGAACTTGCAATTTTTCCGCAATTCGCACCAGATCTGCAAGTGAGGTTGCCTGCATCTTCTGCATGATTTTGCTGCGGTGCATTTCAACCGTGATCTCATCGATGTCGAGCTCGGTGGCCGCCTGTTTGTTCGGAAGCCCGCTCACCACAAGCGGCAGCACCTCGCGCTCCTGTGGCGTAAGTGCCGCCAAGCGGCGTTCGAACTCGGTCAGTTCCACCCGTGCCGCTCGTTGAACGCGGTCCCGGTCGATCGCCGCCCGAACCGCCGCGACCAGATCGTCCTCACCGACCGGTTTCCTCAGAATGCCGACAACGCCGCCCCCAATCACAAGCTCCGACGCTGAAATGTCATGCCCCGTAAGGAAGACGATTGGGGGATGAATGTCCCCGGACAGCTGCTTCTGAAACTCGAGGCCGTTGATGCCGGGCAGCCCGACGTCGAGGATCAGGCAGGCCGGGTCATCGGGCCTCGCATAGACAACGTAATCCGCAGCGACGGCGAACGTCACGGCCCGCCATCCCAGCGACTCCAGCAGTTCACCGAGCGCCTCGCGCACCCTGGCGTCGTCGTCCACCACGAAGACCATTTCCTCGCGCCGGCTCATGCTGCCTCGCCCGCCTCGTCGTCGGCCATCCAGAGGCGCCCCCCATGAGAGTCGATGGTCGAACGGCATATCGAGAGCCCCATGCCTATCTCTTGCTGCCTCGTCGCGAAATACGGCTCGAAGGCGCGCTCGGCGCCCTTGAAACTGATTCCGGCGTCGGGAACCTCCGCGCGAATCGCGTCCGGGAGCGTATCTGGAGCGCACGCGCCGTCGACAACTGCGTCCATCACCTCGATACCGTCGCGGATCAGATTCATCAACACCTCCCCGCCTGGTGGACGGCCGCCTGGAGTGTGCGGCCAGTAGTAGACAACCTAAACTTTCGTTTAGTCTGAATACGAGTCTCGATGTGGTAGTTTTGCAATGAGACAGAAGGAGGATGCCCCGGCGATTTACGCGGTTGGAGTTTGGAGTACGTTGACCGCGTCTTCCTCGCTATGGGAGGCGATCGTACCATGCGCTGAACTATAGCGGACAACCAACGCCAGCACTCGAAGCGTGCGGGGTGTTAAATGTCAGCTTCCTTCGGCGTATCCGTTGGATTGGGACTTCCCGAGGGCAGAGTTGAACGTAGTATCGCATCTTGAAGTGCCGGAGACCTGTTACAGGTTCCGGCCTGGGCAAAATTCAGTTTTGGCCAGCACAAGTCGCAGTTCGAGGGATTAGCCTTCGAACCAAGTAGTTTCCGAAGTAGAGTTAGGTTCTTGAGTCATTCATGCACCATCGCTGTTATTGATGACGATGACGCGCTCCGCGAGTCGATGAAGGATATGCTAGAGTCGCTGGGCTACGAAGCCATTGCTTTTTCGTCGGCGTCGGAATTCCTCGCGTTTCACCGCCAATGCCAAATTCACTGCATTGTCTCCGATGTCAAAATGCCAGGTATCGACGGCTTGCAGTTGTTGGAAATATTAAACAGCAAGGGTGTACAAACGCCGTTCATATTCATGACGGCGTTTCGTGATCAGCGGTTAACCACGGCTGCCCGGCAAGGGGGCGCTCGTGGTGTTCTATCAAAGCCCATCGACTCAGATCAACTGGTTGCGATGCTTGAGTCGGCAGTCGGCGGCGACGACTGCGGTGAGGGCACGGACTAGCCGCTCACTTCCGGCATCAGAGCAGGGGGCGCAGACCTCCAAACAGATGACTGCACGGCGCCCGTAGCTACGCCGTTTGTCTGCGAATGACATGAAAAATGGCCGCCCCTTCGAAGGTGAGGGGCGGCCAAGCCGGCTGCACCGCGGCGGGGGAGGGGAAGGACTTGCCGCCCTAGGACGGGGAGGGGGACCCATCCTTGTGGTCAACCGGTGCATGCCACGTTGCTAGAGTACGTAGAAATGCATGCGTGCGTAACTAGACGTTGGTATGGAATCCCGAGAGCGACACTCGCCACCATCCCGTGAATGTCTATTTCCGGGTGGCAACGGGCTTCCGGTTATTCGTCGCACCGACGACGCGGCCCGCAATATGCGGGCCAACTTCACTTTCTGCATCACGCGGGTCATACTAATCGTGAAGACCTACTGCATGTTTCCTGAAATCCTACTCGATTCAAGGACGGAAATTGGCAGCAATTCAAGGTGCTAGCGTCCTTTGCGCGCCTGATGAGACGCGCGGCGCTGCAGGGGTGGAGATTTGGGAGCATGGCGAAGCTTGTCTTCGGAATGAACCTGTCCCTAGACGGTTACGTCGACCACCAGGAATTTGCGCCTGGCCCCGCCCTCTTTCGTCACTGGATAGAGCACGTGCGCGACCTGACCGGCAGTGTGTACGGTCGCCGCATGTACGAGATCATGCGTTATTGGGATGAAGACCGTCCTGAGTGGAGTGAGGAGGAACACGAGTTCGCGGCGGCGTGGCGGCGCCAACCGAAGTGGGTCGTGTCGCGCTCCTTGAAGTCGGTCGGCCCCAACGCCACACTTGTCGAGGATGACGTCGAGGCGGCGGTCCGTGCGCTAAAGGCTCGGCTCGTTGGAGAGATTGCAGTTTCTGGACCAAATCTGGCACGAAGCCTGACCGATCTTGGTCTTATTGATGAGTATCGACTCTACTTCCACCCCGTCGTGCTTGGTCGCGGTACGCCATACTTTGCCGCCCCACGGCCGCCGCTCCGCCTTGTTTCCAGCGATCGCGTTGGCGAGGACACGGTTCGGCTGACATACGTCCCGGCTTAGTCGCGCTGCTCGCCCGATGCACTACGCCGATGCGTCAGGTCCGCCTTTGGGCGGAAGCCGCCCTTCGCGACCCATCGGCGGCGCCCCTTTTTGGGGTATGCGGTCCAGGAGTCTTTATGGGCATGGATTTGAACCTTCACAGCACGACGGAACCGCCGGGGCCGTGAGGCCCCGGCGGAGCTGTCAGGCGGCAATCTTTTCGTCCGCAGGCCCAAAGATCTCGAAGTGAACGCGTTCGCTCGGAACGCCCGCGCGGGTCAGATCACCGACCAAGGCGCGCAGGAAGGGCTTGGGGCCGCAGAGGTAAAAGTCCGCCGACGCGAAGGGCGTATTCTCCCTCAGCCAGTTTGCCGTGATGAAGCCATCATGATCGTGCGAGTAGCCCGCCGCATCTGCCGAGCCCGGCTCGCTGTAGAATGTCCGGACCGTGACGCCGCCGTGCGTTTTGGCGAGCGATCGCACATGGCGATCCATCGCGTGCGTCGAGCTGTTCAGCGCACCGTGGACGTAGTGGGCCTCCAATTCCGGGTAGTCCGAGGCGATCGCTTCCAGCATACTCACCATCGGTGTGAGCCCGACTCCGCCTGAGAGGAGCACGACCGGCCGGCTCGGTTCATCCGGAAGGAAGAAGTCCCCCGCGGGGGGAGTAACCTCGAGCACGGTGCCGATCTCCGCGTGGTCGTGCAGAAATTTCGAGCCGCCCTGACCGTGCTCCTCACGCTTCACCGAAATCCGGTAGTACTCGTCATTGGGACCGCTGGAAATCGAGTAGTTGCGCTTCACGTCGGATCCGTCGGCGAGGCGGAAGCGGAAGGTCAGGTACTGACCCGGCCTGTGCCTGACGACCGGCTGGCCGTCCGTCGGCCGAAGTATGAACGACGTGACGACGTCACTCTCCTTCCGCCTCACGGCGATCGCGAATGTTCGCCATCCATTCCAGCCGCCCGCCCTTCTATCAAGATCGGCGCGGATCTCGGCTTCGCGCTCCTTCAGCACGTCGGCAAGGAACCAATATGCCTCGCCCCAGGCCTCAAGCAGGGCGGGAGAGGCGGCGTCTCCGAGAACGTCTCCGATCGCCGAAAGCAGTGCCCTGGCCACGAACGGATAGTGCTCGGGCAGAATGTGATAGCCGATGTGCTTGTGCGCGATGCGTTCGATGGCAGGACCGAGAACCGCGAGGTTTTCGATATTCTCGGCGTATGCGAGGATCGCCGCCGCAAGCGCGTGCACTTGCGATCCCTTCTCACCCTGATTGGCGTGATTGAAGAGTGCCCGGATGTGTTCCTCCTGAAAGAGCAGCGTGTACATGCGCTTGGTGATTTCAGCGCCATGCGCGGCAAGCGCGGGTGCGCTCTGTTTCACGAGCTCGATTGTCTGCGATGACAGCGGACGTGGCATAAGAGGTCCTTTCTTTCTCTTAGCTGATTTCAATGCCTGGATTGCGATCGTAGAACTCGATCTGCAGATTGACCGGCCCCGCAAGCTCCAAGCGATGCGGAACTTCGGGGGGAACGATCCCCGGTCTATAGCGATCAAGAAGGATCGCCTGTGTCGCGCCATCGGCGCGATACCTCACTGCGCCGTCGTGGACGCGAATTACACCCCAGGTTCCGGATTTGAGCGCATGCGACCGAAGCAGGGCTTGAGGCAAAGAAGCCTCGTCGAACGCCGAGGTGATCCTGTACGGCGTGGTCGGCCCTGCCGTCTTGGCCGGCTGCCCCGAGTATGCTTGTGACGCCTCAGGACGAATGGCGCGCGACAGCCGCGATGCTATACGTGTGGCTTTGGCTTGCATCTCAATCGCCAAATGCTGCGGCAGCATCTCGGATGTCGTCAGGCGCCACAGAGCCAGCCAGCGATCGAACATTTCCGGACGGATCCGTTCGGCGTGGATCATGTGCATGGAGACAGGATTTCCTTTGTACCGGCCTGTCGTCAGCATCACCGACGACCAGAACTCCGACAGGCGGACCAAGTGCTCGTCCCAATCCGCGACGACGGCAAAGACTGGTCCAAGCTCGGCGTCGGCTCTCACCCGCTCGTAAAACCGCGCCAGAATTTTCGGAATTTCGCGCTCGTCGAGTTTTTCTCTTTCCACCGCAAGCCTCCATAACATGCTTCTGAGATACATCTATTGCGCCGCACAAAAAGATGCTATTGAAATGCATCTTTATCGGGCAGGCGTTTTGACGCAGGTGGGAAAATGAGGCTCACGCGATATACGGACTACGCGATCCGGACGCTGACTTACCTGGGCGCGCGGGAACCCGCCGTGTGCTCCATACGTGAGATTGCGGATGCGTTCGACATCTCGCAGAACCACCTGATGAAGGTCGTGCAGGATCTCGCGAACGTCGGCTTCATCAAGTCGACGCGCGGACGAAATGGTGGGATTCAGCTTGCCAGGCCCGCCGGCGAAATAAACCTGGGGGACCTGCTGAGGCATACGGAGGGTTTGACGGACCTTATTGAGTGTTCCGGCTGTGTGATAGCTCCGGCCTGCAGTCTCCCACCGATACTGTCGGAAGCAACGAGAGCCTTTGTCTCAGTGTTTGAGAAGTACACCATCGCCGATCTTCTGCGACGAAGACGCGACCTCCAGGCATTGCTGCAGGCGGCATAGCGGGCCGTGAGGGGGAGAGGGCCGGTGATTGATGGCTCGATCTCGACCATGTGGCAGATGTCGAGGCAAAATGCACGTTCCGTTTACAGGCATTTCGGAAGCCCCCAGCGATGCTGGGGGCTGTATTGCACGGCGCATCGTATTTAAGCGGTGATAAACTCGAGGATGTCGCGGTTGATCACGTCGGCATGGGTCGTCGCCATCCCGTGGGGAAGCCCCTTGTACACCTTGAGCACGTTGTTGCTGAGAAGCTTGGCGGACAAGAGGGCGGAGTCGGCGACCGGAACGACCTGGTCGTCATCTCCGTGCATGACGAGTACCGGCACATCGATGGTCTTGAGGTCATCGGTGAAGTCAGTCTCCGAGAATGCCTTGATGCCATCGTACTGGGCCTTGGTGCTGCCCGTCATTGCCTGCCGCCACCAGTTCTCGATCACAGAGTTTGACGGGATCGCGCCGGGCCGATTGTATCCGTAGAACGGTCCGCTTGCGAAATCCCGGTAAAGCTGGCTGCGGTTCTCCAACAGTGCCCTCCTGAAACCATCGAACACTTCAATGGGCAGTCCGCCGGGGTTTTCGGGCGTCTTGACCATCAGCGGGGGGACTGCGCCAATGAGGACCAGCTTGGCCACGCGCCCATTGCCATGGCGGGCGACATAGCGGGCGGCTTCGCCACCCCCCGTCGAGTGACCGACGTGGATCGCATTGCGAAGATCCAGGTGCTCGACCACGGCCGCGGCATCGCTGGCATAATGGTCCATATCGTGGCCGTCGTTTACATCGCTTGATCGCCCATGCCCACGTCGATCGTGAGCGACGACGCGATAGCCCTTCTCCATGAAGAAAAGCAGCTGTGTGTCCCAATCGTCGGAGCTGAGCGGCCAACCGTGATGAAACATGATGGGCTGCCCGCTCCTCGGGCCCCAATCCTTGTAGAAGATCTCTACGCCGTCGGCGGTTGTGACTCTGTTTGCGCGCAATGCGCGGCCCACCGCCGGAGACGCGGGGGCGGCCGAGGCTGTTGTGGCCGACGTCACGGGAAGAGCCGCTGCGGTGGCGAGGCCGAGCCCGGCGGTCATTACGCCACGGCGAGTGGCCTGGGTGCTATTGGAATCCATTGCTTTCTCCTGCATCCGCAAAAATGGCGTCGATGCGTGTTGGATGGTTTTCGTGCTCGAGGTCGTTGAGCGCTTGCGAACATGACCGCCCAGGCTCGCCGACTGAAGCTGTACATAGGTTTGGGTACCGGGTCTGTGTGCGATCGCGATCATCATTCAAGACAAAGCGGCAAAGGCGACGTGCCATGTGGATAGCTAATAAAAACCTCCGCTTGTGATAGATCAGTCCGGCTCCTGTCAGCAGGAATGAAGAGTACGTCGTTCGTTTGGCAAAGATCAGTTGTCGCCAATGACGACCAAAATCCAGTGAAATTAAGAGGTTTAGTGATGCGCGATCTAGTCGCAATCGTTACGGGTGGCAGTTCCGGCATCGGCCGCGAAGTGGCTATTACTTTAGCAAAGCTTGGAGCTCGTGTTCTGATAACGGCACGGCGTCAGCCGGGAATTGATGAAGTCTGCGCCCAATCGGAAAATATCAAAGGAATTGTTGCCGATGTAGCAAAGGCGGCAGATGTCCAGCGGACGGTTGAGGAAGCAATCGGTCTTTGGGGGAGGGTGGATATTCTGATCAACAACGCCGGAGCAGGTGGCATCATGCCGCTTGGGGACGCCACGGAGGAGCGCATAAAGGACATCTTCGCTGTCAACGTAGTGGGCCCAAGTCTGTTGGCCGCCGCAGCCCTTCCGCACCTGAGCGGCCGGGGCGGAACGATCATCAACATCTCCAGCACCTATGGTCACAAGGCTGCTCCGGGCTTCTCGCATTACGCCGCGAGCAAGGCAGCGCTCGAGCATCTCACGCGTTGCTGGGCGCTTGAGCTTGCACCCCATGGAATTCGCGTAAATGCAGTTGCCGCCGGACCGACGGAAACCGGCGCGCTGACGGGGATGATGGGACTGACTGCCAAAGAAGCGGAGGACGTCAAGGAGTATGAGCGCAATCTCATCCCCTTGAAGCGGCGCGGCACACCGCATGACGTGGCGCAATGGATAGCAATGTTTGCGAACCCGGACACGGCATGGACGACTGGTCAAATTCTGTCGGTAGATGGAGGGCTCTCGGTCGTCTGAGGTCGCGCTGATTTGGTCTGAGGGCGACGGCTGAATTGGCGAGGGGGTGTAGCGGTCCCCTCCGACCCCCCCCGGAGGCGCTGTTCGCGCGGCAACACGGGAACGAAAAAGGCTGGCCGCGAATCTTAGTTGTCGCGGCCAACCTCTTGCTGTTTCCAGGTATTAGTGGCCCATTCTGCGGTGAGGAGGTGCCGGTCGCCCGGCACGTCACCAATGCTCTCGTCACGTGCTCCGCTTTACTTCGGCTGGGCCGCCATGGCAAACCACTGTTCGAACGTAATGCGGCCAAGGCGCGGGCTTTTGTCCGAAACGAGAGAGTTGTCCTCGAGGCGGGCTCCGAAATAGCGTGCTTCCGGATCTGCCACGACCTTTCTCGGATCGTTCATCTTCTTCAGATAACGCTCCACCAATCCACTGAGCTTCATACGATCTGGGCCGGCGATTTCGACGATTCCATTCTGCGGCTTGCCCAGTGCCACTTCGGTCATGGCGTCCGCGACGTCGTCCGATGCGATCGGCTGTATGAAAGCAGGCGACAGGTGCACCGTGTCACCGACGGTGCCGGATTGGGCGATGCCGTTGACGAACTCCATGAACTGTGTGGAGTGCACAATCGTGTAAGGAATGCCGGATGCCCGGATCAGCTTTTCCTGCGCCAGTTTGGCGCGGAAGTAGCCGCTTTCCTGCAGGCGTTCGGTGCCGACCACCGACAGAGCGATGTGGTGCTGCACACCAGCCACTTTCTCTGCAGCGAGCAGGTTCCTGCCCGAAGTCTCGAAGAACTCAAGTACGGCCTTGTCCTCGAACGATGGGGAGTTTGCGAGATCAAGGACCACCTCGGCATTCTTAAGAGCGTCGGCGAGCCCTTCGCCGGTAATCGTGTTGACGCCCGTATTTGGTGCCGCAGCGATGACTTCGTGGCCGCGCTTGCGCAAGCGGTCGGCAGTCTTTGAACCGATCAGGCCGGTCCCGCCAATAATTACGATTTTCACAGGAATATACCTCCGGTTGCAGATCAAGTCGCGTTTGGAGTCGAGCGGTCGAGAGCAATGATCTAGTTCAAGCCGGCCTTGTCGAGGCCAAAGGCCTTGTCGGCTGATCCCGGCACGGCCTTGAACCCGATGCTTGCGCGGTTCCAGGCATTGATGGTCATGACTGCGAATGTGAGGTCGGAAATCTCTTTCTCGGAGAGCTGACCGCGGACACGCTCGTAAATGTCATCGGGAACACCGCCGACCGGCAGGTTCGTCAGTACTTCCGTCCAGGCCAGCGCTGCCCGCTCGCGAGGTGCAAACAGGTTGGACTCACGCCAGATCGCAACATGGTGGACGCGCAATTCGCTTTCGCCATGGATCTTTGCTTCCTTGACGTGCATGTCGAGGCAAAAGGCGCAGCCGTTCAATTGGGAGGCACGGATCTGCACCAGGTCTCGCGTCTTCTGGTCGATGACGCTGTCGTTCACTGCGGCGCTGAGCTCCATCAACTTCTTGAAGAGCTCGGGGGACTGCTGTGCGTAGTTCAGGCGCTGTGTCATTGAAATCTTACCTTGCTTGTTCGCCAATGGATGCCGGCCACGCCGGCACGTGGGAGATGGAACGCCACGAATAGTAGTTTGAACGCTCCTCCCGCGGATCCTAAACCTTGGTTTAGGATCCAGTTTGAGCCACTCGCGGACACGAGATTTGCGGCGGCTGGAGCAACACCAGATCAACGATTACGGGATTTACTTCTTCTATCTGCTGGGGGCGGCACCCCCCTCTGCCCTGCCGGGCATCTCCCCACAAGGGCCCACAAGGGGGAGATCTGCAAGAGGCGGAGTCCTCGCTCCCTCTTTTCGAGAATGGCGAACCTCCCTTCGGAGCTGGTGGTGGACACGGCGGTGCCTTCTGCCAATCTTCCCACTGGTAGGGGAGATGCCCGGCAGGGCAGAGGGGGGAGCCACCAACAGGCCACATGTCGCGTCGAACGGGCGTCTTTAGAAAACGGGATGCCGAGCAATTGTTCTCGGACGGTTGTTCACCGCGCCAGGATCAGATGAGCTCCGATTTTTTCACCAGGTCGGCTAGCGAGCGGGCTTCCATCTTTCGCATCACGCTGGCTCTGTGAATCTTGACCATGATCTCACTGATCCCAAGCTCATAGGCTATTTGCTTGTTCATAAGGCCGTCGGTGACGTGCTGCATCACTTCCTTTTCCCGGGGCGTCAGTGTCGACGCTTTCTGCTTGATAGCGTTCCTGACGACGGCATCCTGTCGTTTGGACCGGTCCGTCTCGAAGGCCCTCGCTACTGCACCGAGTAGTTCTTCATTGGTGAAGGGCTTTAGCAGAAAGTCTACCGCACCGGCTTTCATTGCGCTCACACTCATGGGCACATCGCCATGGCCGGTCACGAAGACAACTGGAGTTTGGCATCCCAGATCCTCCAGCCGGGATTGAAACTCGATGCCACTCATCCCCGGCATGCGAACATCCAGAACAATGCAGCCGGACGTATTCAAGGACCCATTCTCGATGAAATCCAGAGCATCGCGGAAAGAACATGATTTGATGCCCACAGATTCAAAGAGGTCGGTCATGGAGAGACGTATTTCAGCGTCGTCGTCAATCACAATCACGGCTTGTTCTTCGACTGGCGCGTCTTCGATTTTGCGTGCGGCAGACATGTTGCTGTCTCCTCGAATGCGGGAACGATAGCTGCATTCTGCCTCCAATCGTCGAGGGAGGCACTCTGTTTCAAGGTATAGAATGGTTTAGGCCGCCCGCGTGTTTGGCCGTAGCGAGCAGAGGCTGAAGAATGCGCAATTGAACGATCGGCGATATCACTGCATTGTCAGCGCGTTAGGCGATGCGGCACTCGCTTGGCTCGAGGCCACGGCTCATTGCATCCTCGACAATCGGGCTCGTGCGTGCCTAGTTTGGCACAGCATTTGTGCCGGGATGTCCGTAATGATTATTGGTGATAAGACCGCCGGTTTATCGGCCTTTGTTTTGACCGTAGAGACCGGCTCCTTCAGCGCGGCTTCCAAGCTCCTGGGAACCACCCCATCCGCGGTCTCAAAGAGTGTAGCAAGATTGGAGCAGCGCCTTGGAGCCAAGCTCTTCAGGCGTTCCACGCGATCGCTCACGCTGACCGTCGAAGGAACAGCCTATTACGAGCGAACCGTGCCGTTGCTCCGGGGCCTTGAGGATGCCGAGGAAGTGGTTCGGTCGGCTTCCGCCGCTCGCGGCACGCTGCGCGTAACGATGCCGAGCGAGCTCGGAAGAATTTTGATGGGCGCGTTGACAACCGATTTCCTGCGCGTCCACCCGGAGATAAGGCTGGAGGTGGGGTGGGCGGATCGTCCAGTGGAATTGATCCGCGAGGGCTACGATCTGGCATTGCGTGCCGGTGCGCCCATTGACAGCGAACTCAATCTCCGCACGCTCGGCGAACTGCCGATGGTCCTGGTAGCGTCGCCGGAGTATCTGAGCGAGATTGGACGTCCCGTTTCCATCGAACAGCTCGGCCGCGCAAATCATTTGCGCTACATCCTCGGCGGGCGACCTTTTCTCATCCAGTTCCTGGATGGTGACACCATCGAGCCTGAGGGCCGTCTTGATCTGGATAGTGGCTTCGCGCTTCGGGCCGCCGCATTAAACGGCTTCGGAGTGGCCTATCTCCTGCGTTGCGCGGTCGAAGCCGACATCCGCGCGGGCCGGCTGGAAGTCGTTTTGCCCTCACGCCCCCTCAAACGCGTGCCACTTCATTTTCTTCATGCATTCGGCAGGACGCCGCCGTTGCGCGCACGACTGTTCATGGACTTCGTGGCGGAACAGATCAAACCGTACCTTCATGGCCAGTGAAAGTTCCGATGACGCCGGAGTAGCCGGTTGTCCTCGCGCTTACGTCCGGTGGCTATCGCGGCAGAGCCGCCGCCGGTCTTCCTCTTGCCGTTCAGCGCGTGCGGATCCGAGGCCGAACGATGTTCATCTGCAGTTCGTGGCTTGACGCATACGGACCGAGCACTTTGACCAGGCGCCTTTGCTCGGCTTCGCTTATACCCGCCCGCCTGCAGTATTCCGCCACATCGAAGATATGCTTTGCCGGAGACCCATCGAGGGCTCCAATATCCCTGCGTATCATCCCGTATCTCCCACTCCATCTCGTGAACGGTAGACCGGATGCCGTTTAGCCGTCGCTCGTGGCGGTGTAGATACTTTCCGCAGGTGCCGTAACTATACGGGAGTTTAATGGCTGCGGTGCCTCGCGCAGCAAATTGACGAGCACCATCCGGATCGGATGCGAGAACTGAAACCGTACCCACTCGGCGCAACGAACGACCGTTCCCGCTCGGCTATTTCTGCGCCTGGTTCGCCGGCATCGGCTTGACCGGCGCGCCGGGGAAGATTTTCTGCAGGTTGCCGGCGATCACCTTGTCGCCTTCGGAAACACCGGATGACACGCCGACGAGGCCGCCAGTGCCGGGGCCGAGGGAGACCAGCCGCTGCTCGACAACGTCGCCCTTGCCGACGACATAGACATATTTGCCGAGTTGACTCGACCCGAGTGCGGTCTCCGGCACCATGAGCACGTTCGGTTCGTCCCTGACGCGCAGGCGGACGCGCACGTATTGGCCGGGCAGCAAGGTCAGATCCGCGTTTTCGATGGTCGCCCGCGCCACGACCGTGCCGGTATTGCGCTCGACCACATTGTTGATGAAGGTCAGATCGCCGCGGTGACGCGGCTCGGTATCACCCGGTAGAAACACTTCGGCCTGAACCGGTCCGGCCGCCCGTGCCTTCTGGAGATCGACGAGCTCAGGTTCGCTCGGATTGAAGGAGACATAGATCGGCGAAAGTTGCACGAGGTTGTTGAGTGGCGTGCCGGCCGTGTCGCTGACCAGTGTTCCCTCGGGAGCCAGGTTTCGCCCGAGCCTTCCTGCGAAGGGTGCGCGGATTTCAGTGTAGTCGCGGTTGATCTCGGCGGTGCGGACCGCTGCCCGCGACATGGCGAGCGCCGCCTCCGCCTGGCGCACCGCGCTTGCGCGCTGGTCGAAGGTGTCCTTGTCCAGATATCCTGTCGTCGCCAGTTCGTTGCCGCGTGTGAGATTGCTGCGAAGGTAGGCGAGCGATGCCTCATCGCGTTGGACCTGGGCTTTGGCTTGATCGAGTTCCGCTTCGAAGTCGCGCGGGTCGATCCGATAAAGGAGTTCGCCCTGCTTAACGTCGGCGCCATCTGGAACTTCCTGCGACTGTATATAGCCGGAAACCTTGGCCCGGAGCGTGACGTTGCGGATCGATTCCGTCCGTGCCGAATATTCGAGGTAAATGGGGATCGTCTTCTTGACGACCGCGGCGACGGGGACAGGCATGGCAGGGGGCGCATTTGCAACCGCTGCGCCCGCGCCGCCGCCTTCAAGGTCAAACCTGCCGCCGGTGTATGAATAGGCCGCAGCCAGCGCCGCGATTGCGACTGCTGCGGCAAGGCCTAGTTTCAAACCGCGCATATCTACCTTCCTATTCCGCCGCTTTGGGCTCTCGCTGCCCGTCGGCGGGGCTTGCCGACAGCCCCTCCCGCCATTGTTCGATGACAGCGTAGAAAACCGGGACAAAAACAAGTGTCAGGACGGTTGCCATGAGCATGCCGCCAAACACCGTCGTGCCGATCGACTGCCGGCTGGCGGCACCGGCGCCCGTCGCGTACATTAGCGGAATGACGCCTAGGATGAAGGCGAACGCCGTCATCAAAATCGGCCGCAGCCGCAGGCGGGCCGCTTCGGCGGCGGCGGTGAGTATGTCCAAGCCTTCCTGCCGGCGCCGCTTGGCGAACTCGACGATCAGAATAGCGTTTTTCGCGGCAAGGCCAACCAGCATCACAAAGCCGATCTGCGAGTAGACGTCGATCTGCATGGCCCTGAGCCAAAGGGCCAGCAGCGCACCGAGAAGGGCGAGCGGCACCGAAAGCAGCACCATGAAGGGCATAGACCAGCTTTCATACTGCGCCGCCAAGATCAGGAAACAAAAGACAATCGCGAGTGCGAAGACGAGCGCGGCGATCGATCCTGCCCTGATCTCCTGATAGGTGATGCCCGTCCATTCGAAGCCGAAGTCCCGCGGCAGCGTGGCCGCCGCAGTGCGCTCCATCGCCGCCACCGCCTGGCTAGAACTGTAGCCCGGCGCGGCCGCGCCGTTTATCAGCGCCGCGGGATAGTTGTTGTAGTGGCTGACGGTCTCGGGGCCGACGGTCGGTTTCAGCGCGCCGAGCGTGCTGAGCGGCACCATGTCACCCGCCGAATTGCGCACGTAAAGTCGGGAAATGTCGGCGGGGTTGGAGCGCGCGCTTTGATCGGCCTGAAGCGTCACGCGAAAAGTTCGGCCGAATAGGTTGAAGTCGTTGACATAAAGCGAGCCGAAGTAGATCTGCAAGGTGTTGAATATATCCGGCAGGCTGAGACCCAGCTGCTTTGCCTTGTCCCGGTCGAGGTCATAATTGAATTGCGGGCTTGAGGTGCTGAACGTGGTGAAGAGCTGGTGCGGATTGATTTCCGGCTGCTTTCGCGCCTCGGCGATCAGCGCTTGCGTGGCGTCGTTCAGTGCCACGCTGCCGCGCCCGCCCAAGTCCTCGACCTGGAATTCGAAGCCGCCTGTCGCCCCGAGCCCCTGTATCGACGGCGGATCGAAGGCGAGCACGAGAGCGTCGGGGATCTGCAACAGGAGCGGCTGCACCGCTTCGCGCAGCGCCGATGCTCCTTGTTCCGGAGGGCGCTCGTCCCACGGCTTCAGGACCGCGAACTGAACCGCGGAATTCGACTGGCTCGCGAAGCTCAGGAAATTGAAGCCGACGACCGAACCGACGAAATCCACGCCCGCAGTGCCGCGAAGGATGCCCTCCGACTGTCTCGCGACGGCTTCGGTTCGTTCTATCGACGCGCCGTCGGGAAGCTGGATGACCACGAAGAAATATCCCTGGTCCTCGACGGGCAGGAAGGTGGAGGGAATCCGTTGCCACAACGCATAGGTGGAGCCGATGGCGATCAGGAAGAGTGCGAAGAGCGCCCAACGCCAACGGACGAGCCTGGCAATGCTGCGCTCGTAGCTATGCGATAGCCAGTGAAAACCGGTGTTGAACCAGCGGAAGAGCACGAATCTCGGCGCGCCGCGATGACGCAGGAATGCGGCGCTGAGCGCCGGGCTGAGTGTCAGCGAATTGAAAGCCGAGAACGCGACCGAGATCGCGACCGTCAGGGCGAACTGATTGTAAAGGCTTCCCGCAACGCCCGGAATGAAGGCGACCGGCACAAAGACCGCAAGAAGAACGGCGGTCGTCGCGATGATCGGTCCCGTCACCTCCTGCATTGCCTTATGCGTCGCGGCGAGCGGCGGCAGGCCGGCCTCGAGCTGTCGTTCGACGTTTTCGACGACCACGATCGCGTCGTCGACGACAAGGCCGATGGCGAGCACCATTCCGAGCAGGCTCAGCATGTTCAGCGAGAAGCCGAGCAGGTACATGACGATGAGCGTCGCGATCAGCGACACCGGAATGGCGATCGTCGGGATAATCGTGGTGCGGACGTTCTGGAGAAAGATGAAGACGACGGCAATTACCAGCGCCAGCGCCTCGACCAGAGTGATCACCACATCATGCATTGCGGCTGACACGAAGCGCGTGGTGTCGTAGAACATGTGATAGGCGACGCCGCTCGGGAAGCGCTGTGACAGTTCGTCCATCTTGGCCTTGACCCGGCTCTGGAGATCGAGTGCGTTCGAGCCGGGTGCCTGGAACACCGCCAACACGACGCTCTGCTTGCCGTTGAAGCTCACGGAGGACGAATAGAGCAGCGCGCCTAGTTCGACACGTGCCACGTCTCGCAGCCTGATCGTCGCGCCGGTCTCTGGGTCGGCACGCAGGACGATATCGGCAAATTGCTTGGGGTCGCTCAAACGACCGACCGCGTTGATCTGCATCTCGAAGGGTGTGCCGGCCGGCGCCGGGGATTGCCCGATCTTGCCGCCGGCAACCTGGACGTTCTGCTCCTCGATGACGTTCTCTACGTCGACCGCCGTTATGCCCAGATTGGCCATCCGGTCCGGATCGAGCCAGACGCGCATCGAGTAACGCCGTTCGCCGAAGAGCTGGACATCGCCGACGCCGGGCAGGCGCTTGAGCGGATCGAGGATCTGCAGGTAGGCATAGTTGCTGACGGAGGCGAAATCGACGGAATCGTCGGGCGAGTCGAGGCTGACCAGCACGGTGAAGTTCGGGATCTGCTTGGCGATCGTCACCCCGCTCTGGTTGACCAGGGCCGGCAGCGAAGATGCCGCTTGCGATACGCGGTTCTGCACATCGAGCGCTGCGACATCGATCGGATAGCCGACGTCGAAGGAGATGATGATCCTCGACGAGCCGTCATTGGAACTCGTCGAAGACATGTAGAGCATGCCCGGCACGCCGTTGATCTGCTGCTCGAGCGGTGTCGTGACGGTATCGGCGACAACCTGGGCGCTGGCGCCCGGATAGTTGGCGGAAACGACGATCTGCGGCGGTGTAATGTCCGGAAACTGCGAGACGGGAAGCAGGAAATAGCAAATGGTGCCCGCAAGCGTCATGACGATGGCGATAGCGGAGGCGAAGATCGGCCGGTGGATAAAGAACTCGATCATGGCCGGATCGATCCACGTTGGACGCGAGCGTCACCGCGGGCCGGCAACGCCCGGTCGGCGCCGCAGAAATCGACCTTCTCCGCGGTCACCGACACGCGGACCATCCGATTATTCAGAATCCTTTCCGCCGCCGCCAGCTTGCGCATCGTAAGGCTCCAGCACCAGCAAATCGCGATTTGCACCGTTACTTAGACGTTTGACGATGGTGCCAACCGACATTGTGACATTGTGCCAGAAATTTTTTCGTGCTGTCAGCACCACATGCGGAAGCGTTCGAGAAAATCGGCTGCTCCTGGAGCTTCCGCTACCGATCAGACCCAACGTCAGGGGCAACGCTCGATCCGTACCGAAATAGGCCGGCCGAGCCCGATGGCAACTAGACTGCAGCCAATTGCGGCGATCCAAGCGTGACTGCATTCTCGACGCTGCTTGCAACTGCTTCTGAAGGATGCGTCCGTGGCGTTTCGCTATACTCCTCCTTCGCGAGTGTGCTCGGCGATCCCCGGCTCCAGCAGGCGAAGGATTTCAGGCAGGCGTTCGTTCATTTCCGCCGGGATCTTCTCGTTCATTAGAAGCGTTACTAGCCCATGCACCAAAGACCAGGCGGCAATCGGGCCCGGATCGCCAACTGCGCTCGACCCTTTCCGGCCCGCCTTCCTGACAAGAAGCTCAAAAGCCTGGCGACTGGCGTGAGACAACTGCGCGTCCCGACTGTCGATGTACTCGCTGGATCCGAACATCAGCGTGTAGAGGCCAGGATTCGCTTTGGCGAATTCAATGTACTTTACACCAAGATCGCCGATGCTCTGTGCGGGGTCTGAAGCGAGCGGCGCGATCAGATCTCGCAGCCTCGAAAATCCGATGACGGCAATGGCTGACATCAAGTCGCGCTTGCCGGCGAAGTGCGCGTAGGGGGCAGCCTGGCTGACACCGGCCAGGCGCGCCACGGCGCGCAAACTTACTCCCCCCGGGCCTTCATGCTCGAGCAGCGCCAATCCTGCCTCGATCAGCGCGGTTCGCAAGTCACCGTGATGATATCCTCGTGTGGGTGTTTTCGACTTCATTCTTCGGACCGCAATCTTGACACTGTTAAGAACGCCGTTATGTTAACGCCGTTAAGATTGACGTGCCCACGCGAAAGTCAAGGCGGAGCCACCACGTCCGACCGCGGCCTTTTGTCAGACGGGCGAGGAGTGCCGGATGTTCACGGATCTTGTTCTCGCTAGTGCCCACCACGTCCTGGTCTTCGGGCTGGCCGCGATCATCGCGATGGAAGCCGTGATTGTGCGGCCGGACATGTCGGGAGGAAGCGCGAGACTACTCTCGCGTATCGATGCGTATTACGGCGCGGCCGCCGCCCTTGTGCTCCTCATCGGGATTGCTCGTGTCCTCTTCGGTCTCAAGGGATGGGAAGCCTATGTTTACAATTGGGCGTTCTGGCTGAAGATGCTGGCTTTTGCCGTGGTCGGGCTCCTCTCCATCAGGCCGACGATGCAAATCCGCAAGTGGCGAAAGAATGCGGACGAAGACGCCTTTACCCCGCTAGCCGAGGACGTTGCCAAGGTGCGCGGCTATATTCTGGCGCAAATCGGCGTTTTCACGCTTATTCCGGTCCTCGCCGCCACGATGGCTCGCTACGGTTATTGAGAGTTCCTTTGGCAAGACCGCACGTCGACCGCCTCGAACGTTCTGGGGCATCGAAGTAGCTCTGCGGAACGGAGAACGTCATGTTTGTTGCGAGATCTCGCGAACCACGCGTCGAAGCCATTGGTGGCCGGGATCTGCGTCATGACGAGCATGCCAGGCCTGAACAACACTTGCGGCGCGTGGCACGACAGCGGATGAAACGCCCCTCAAGGTCCACGTCGCAGGGGCGTTGAATACCGGGGCAACAAGCAAGAAGTGACCGAGGCCATTCTCCACATGCTGCCCTATGCTGGGCTCAGCCGCGTTCAGGCAGCGATGGCGGCGGCGAGCGGGGTCTTTTCAGAATAGTAGAAAACCAGCTGGGCGGGGTGTCACACACCCGTTACATTTTGCGCCGAAACTGAGCTTGTAGTTCCATGGCACAGGCCATCCTGAGAGGATGGCAGGGATCGCTTCAAAAGCGTTTGACCCCGCAGTCGATCCGGCAAAGGCGCCGGATCCACTCGTGCCGGACATCCTTCGCGCGGCGGATCTACCGATTGACGACAACCGTCCGAGGCAGTTCCGCGACTTTGCAGCAGCCGGCGCGCGACCGCAGACTGGCCGGGTCCTTACGACGAGGAGCGGATGATCCTGGCTTCCAACCCGATTTGAATTCGAATCATCGGGCGAGCTTCAACAGAGGAAGTAGAGATGAGCAAGTTTGTTATTCTCGCACTGACGGCGGTGGCAATCAGCGTCGGCAGCGTAGCCTGCGTATCAGAAAACCCTGACACTGCATCGATAGCGCCCAATGCGGAGAACCGGAACGGGGCGTTGAACCCCAGGGCAAGTGGTGCCCCACCAAGAAACGGCTCCTACTACAAGGGCATCTTTCGTGAATGATCTAACGCTTTGAGATCACCCGACTCCAAGCGAAACCGCTCGGCATTTTCCCGGAAATTGGTCTCGATCACGATCGATTTTGATAAGTTCGACTGCTCAAGGCGGGGAGACTGCCTTGAGCGGCGCCGATCGTGCCTTATCGATCGTGCGCAGTCGGCGATGTGGCCTCTGCGGGCAGCTTACAAGCCTTGTCTTTCCCCCAGGGAACCGTGTTGTTTGTGCCGGATCAAAGAGATGAACCCGACAGCGGTGTAAGTGCATCGGGCCGAAAATGAATTGCGGCGCGTCGGCATGAGGTCGAACTTCCCCTGGAGCGTTGCCTCATGCGTTTGTCGGACGTCTCGCTGACCAAGCGGATCCTCTGGTGTGTTGCCCTGCCGGCGCTTGTCGCCACCTGGCTCGCCTATGGGCGGGTCGACGGGAGCCTGGCCAGCTACCGGGACGCTGCGCGCCTGGTGGAGGTCAGCGATTATATATCAATCCTCGGCGACGCAGTGCATGCCCTGCAGATGGAGCGCGCCGCGACGGCCATCTTTCTCGCGAGTAAAGCCAATGGCGACGACGCATCACTGAACGCCGCACGGCGTGGTTTCGACGGCCGTGCTGCAACGGCTTTGACTGCCGCGTCAAACCTCGCCATCGATCAGGATGCTCCCCTGCGAGAGGGACTGCAGCAGCTTTCGGTGCTGCGCGGCCGCGTCGATCGGCGCGAGCTGGCGCCGGCGGAGAGCAGTGCGCTGTACAGCCAATCCGTTTCCCGCTTGCTCAGCGTCCTGCGCGCGCTCACCAACGGCGGGCACATCGACGATGCGCTTGCCGGGGACGTCGAAGCCTACAACCTCTTCTCGTTGGCGAAGGAATATGCGGGCCAGGAACGGGCGGCTGGCAACGCTTTGATCGCCACGGGCCTGGCTGATCGAGAGGGCTTGGTCCGCCTGGCCAAGCTTTATGGCGCGCAGACGACGCTGCTCAATGAGTTCGCCGCCAAGTTGCCGGCCTTCGCCGATCGGGCCAGGGCTGTCATGCCTGATGCCTCGGCATCGCTGGCGGAAATGCGGCGGGTGCTTTTGACGGTCGGCGAGGCAGGAGACCTCTCCACCCTTGATGCAGACGAATGGTATCACCTGGCAAGTGCGCGGATCGACGCCATGCGCGAGGTCGAGAAGGCGCTGCTCGAGGCGACGCAAGTGGACGCCGCTGATCTCGCCCGTCGGCAGATGACGGCTCTGCTGATGATTGGTGGCGGCCTGATCGTCGCGCTCGCCGCCGCCGGCTTTGTATCGGTGCTGATTGCGCTCGGAGTGGTCCGGCCGATCCGGGCACTCACCGCGGCAATCGAGCGTTTCGCGGACGGCGACGCCTGCACGACAGCGGGCCAGACCGGTGCCAAGGACGAGGTTGGAGCTATGGGGCGCGCAGTCGCCAGGGCCGTAGAGGCTGCCAGGCATCAGGCGGAGGCACAGCGTCAGGAAGATCTGCGTCGTGCGGCGGAGCGGCAGGCGGAGGCGCGGGCGCTCGAAGAAGAACGGGCAGCGCGGGCAAGAGATCTCGAGCAGGCGCTGGACAATGTAAACCGTGGCTTGGACGAACTTTCGCGGGGGAACCTCTGCTTCCGGATCGCCCACAAGCTTGCCCCGGATTTCGACGCGCTTCGAACGGCCTTCAACCGGTCCGTCGAGACGCTGGAGCGGCTCGTTTCCCTGGCCGGCGAGAACGCGAATGTCATCGACGGCGGTTGTGCCGAGTTGCGGATGGCCGTGGACGACCTCGCGCGGCGCACGGGCAGCCAGGCGACTGCATTGGAGGAAGCGGCGGCCGCTCTGGAGGAGGTCGCGGCTGCGGTCAAGATGTCGTCGATTGGCGCCGACGAGGCGCAGCGCTCGGTCGGCATCGCAGGCAGCGATGCGGCCGAGGCGACCCGTGTTGTCGCCGAAACGGTGAGCGCGATGCGCGATATTGCCAACTCTTCCGAGCGGATTGGCCAGATCATCGGTGTGATCGACGAGATCGCCTTTCAGACCAATCTTCTGGCGCTGAATGCCGGGGTCGAGGCGGCACGTGCAGGCGAAGCTGGCAAGGGATTTGCCGTCGTCGCGCAGGAGGTTAGAGAGCTGGCGCAGCGCTCGGCCGCCGCGGCGCGGGAGATCAAGGCGCTTATAAGTCAGGCTACGAACGACGTTTCGGCTGGCGTCGCGCTGGTGGGCAGGACCGGTGAGGCGCTTTCCGGTATCGAGCGGCACGTACAGTCGATCAGCCGGCAGGTTCTCACTATCGCACAGTCCGCCAAGGAACAGGCCTCGGCGCTCAGCGAGATTACCGCCACGGTCAGCCAGCTCGACCAGATCACACAGCAGAATGCCGGCATGGTGGAGGAGACGACAGCCGCCTCGGAAACCCTTGCGGTCGAGGCCAGCAAGCTGCGCGGTCAACTGGCGACCTTCCAGACGCGGCAGGCGAGGGCGGAGAGGCGCCGGCAAGCCGATGCCGCCTGACCCGCGCCCATCCCTGCGATCACGCCGACATCTTGCTTCGCCGTGGTCGCATCCTTACGAAGGCTCAAAGCTTGCTGAGCGCGGCGTCGACCCGTTCACGCGCCTTCTTCGGGAACTTTGCCGCCTTGACTTGCTCGACATTGGCTGGTGCGTCACCGACGACAACGACGGCAACCATGCCCATGCTGAAGTGAGGCGTGCATTTGACCACATAGATGCCTTGCTCGGTCAGGGTCACTTTAAGCGTTTCGTTTATCTTCCCTTTGAACGCTTCGGCACCCTGCGGGATCATATCCTTGACCGTTTCCGCATTGTGCCCCTTGTCCGTAGGCACAAAGGTCACGGTATCACCGGGGCTGGCCTTGAGTACCGACGGCTCGAAGACCATCACGCCGTCCGTGCCCTTGTTGAGCATCTTGATCTCATGATCGGCGGCAAAAACGGGAACGCTCAAGACACTCAGGAACGCTGCACCGACGAGAAACTTGGTCATGGAACGCATTGCAATTCTCCTTGCTGGAAGACACCCCGCATGGGCGCCTTGCAGGGACGATGACTAAGCCGTGTGGTCCGTTCGTTCTTTGACATAACGCAAATTTGGCTCGCGTCAGAACGACGCAACCTTTGGTTTCCATGCAGCCGAAAGACGGTGACTCAGATGCGCTTACCAGGGCGGAAGGGCGCGTATGTCCTGCAGACATCGGATCATGTCGCCCGCAAACGTCTGCGCCTGCTTCCGTTCCGCCTCCGTGCGCTCGCGTTCGGCGCAGTCTAGGTAGCAATCGAGTAGGAACTCACAAAGCGGGACCAGCCGCTCGGAGACGTTGTCTGGCACGTGCTGCAGGAGAGGCGACTCGGCAGCGGTTCCCGCAAAAGATGCTCAGCTCGCTCGGCCGCTTCAACCGAATGGGCGCGCAGCCAAGAGGAGTGCGGTCCTGTGCCGAGGGTCAGGGCCGCCCGCGGCTGCGAAGAATTGTCATTTCTTCGCTCGCGACCCGACCCTGGTCGTCCAGGATGGCGCGCCACATCCGGTTTCCGAGCCTTACGCTGAGGCGGCACGTGCCGGCATCCTCGGCCTCGCCGCGCTCGACCATGCTCATCACCGAGCCCCTCCTCAGATGTTGGCGGAACTCGTCGCTCGACAGCCCGAACCGCTCTGCGAGCTCGCTTGATTCCAGTATGAAGTCTCCGCTTTGATTGCGTTCTATGTACATTGGCATTTCACTGCGGTTCAGTCGTTGCTATCGGCGCGTGCGCCGCGGTTGCCGATTGCTGCGCTGAACACCGGCCTCGGAACAGGACCAGTCAGGCCCGGTATGTAGACGGCGAGGAAAAGCGCCCAAGCGGCCATCCAGCAGATCGCGGACGCAACCATAAGATTGAAATGCGCGTCGATCGGCAATCCGGCGAGAATGCGCAGCAGCGCTGAAAGAGTCACGAGGCCGAATGCACACGCCATGGTCCCATTGGTGACCAAGGCCTCTCCATTTCGTCTCATGGCCGAGCGCATCATCACGGCGGCCATCATCGTTCCCATCGCACCCATGGTCAGCGCATGCAGAGCGGCGGCAGCCGGAATCCGATCGGGAAAGACGACCGCCAGACCGTTCAGAACGAGACCCGCCGGCGTCCAGGCAAACGCAAGATGCAACACGAACAAGGCAGGATAACGATAGGTGCTGACACTTTGCCATGCCCTCATTTGCAGCAGCAGCAAACCACCCGAAGACATCAGCACGTAACCCGATGTCTGATGCTGATGGACAGCTTCGATCGAGGCGGTGGCAAGTACGCCGGCTATCGCCAGGTACGAAAGCGCCGGGCGATCGCGAAGGGGCCCTGCACCAGTCCTGTCGAGCCATCGACGGGTAAAAGCAGGCACTGCACGTCCGCCGATCAGAATTATCAGGACAACATACAAAAGCGGCGTGCTTATGGGGCTCACACCTCGATCGACAAGGGACAGGGCGTTTGCACCGAGCGCGGCCATGCCGAGCGGCGCCCAGAGCCGATGCCAGGCCCTGGAGGACACCACGCCATGCATCAGGATCACTGTCAGGCAGACGAAATAGGCGGTTGCTCCTATTGCCGCAGCGATAAACGGCAACGGGTCCGAAAATGCTGCCGTCATACGGGCGGCGCACCAGAGGCAGGTGACGAAGACCGTGACGATGGGCGAGACGGGGCGGCTTTTCGTCCAGGAAGGCAAGGCTGTCAAGAGGTAGCCTCCCGCCGCAGCACTGGTCATGCCGAAGAGAAGTTCATGGCGGTGCCAGGCGACGGGCTCCGGACCTGTTCCCGCTGGAAGCAGCCAGACTGCGGGCGCGACCAACGCCCATAATCCCGCCAGAAGAAACAAGGGGCGGTAAGGCGCCTGCCAGATGGATATCCTAATCTTCGGAGCGGCACTCGTCATCCGACCCGTCATGCCGGTTCGAAACGAGGAAACAGCACGGCGTTTTCGAGATGCATATGGGCGACGAGGTCATCGGTAAACTTGCGCAGCCCCGTATAGAGCGCAGTCCACGAGCCACAGGCTCCAGCCGGCAGCGAGAGGCCATGGGTCAGATGCTCGATCGTCCGGAGGTGCTCCGCCTCGTCATCATGCTCATGCCGCATCTGCGTAATCGGATGCATGATCGTCTCGTTGCCGCCGGACCGCATCATCGGGAAGAGAACCAGTTCTTCCTTCACCATATGGCCTTCGAGTTGGTTCCGCAGAGCCTCCAGCGCCTGTGAAAGCCCGATCGGTGCCGACGGATGGTCGGCATGTACGCGCTCCACCTTCTGTGCGAGCGGAATTAGCCAGGTCAGTTCCGAGCGGTGCGTTTCGTGATATCTGGCGAGGTATGCGCGATGAGGTCAGCGGTCTCTTCAGGCGCATCCCGTCTTGCCGCCTCCACCAATGTCTCAAGTTCGGAAAGCAACGTCGACGGTGCGAGCCCGGCCTTGACGGCAGCTTCCGAGAGCCGCAGGTTGCCGCCGCAACAAAAGCTGATGTCATGGCGGCGGAAAAGTTCCGCCGCCCCTGGCAATTCCGCTGCGATCGTTGCGACTGTCTGGTCGAGGCTTATTCCGGTCATGATCTGTTCCTTGATCTGTTGGCGCTGGATCTTTCGAGCCGACGATGCCGGGACTGGAGCCGGCCGATGATCCAACATCGAGATGTGCTCGCCATTTTGTCGGAGAAGGCGCCGTTTCGTCTTTGTGCCCGCGCAAACAGGCACAAGCAGGCGAATGGACCGGTTGGACAAATCAGAACTGAGCGATCAAGCTGGATCACGTGAGCCGATGAAGTCAGAATGAAGCTCACTCGTTCGCCTGCCGGGAGACTGAATGCCGTCCACCGAATTTCAGCTCGTTACGACATGGACCATCGACGCCTCGGTCGAGGATGTCTGGCGGTTGCTGAATGCGCCCGAAACCTGGCCGGAATGGTGGCCCACGGTGAAAGAGGTCACGCTTCTGCGCGAAGGCGACGAGGCCGGCATCGGCGCCGTCCATCGGATGAGATGGTCCACGGCATTGCCTTATGACCTCGCCTTCGAAATCGAAACCACCAGGATCGTGCCGCTATCCATCATCGAGGGGAGAGCCCGCGGCGAGCTCGAGGGGCTTGGTCGATGGACGTTGCAACCCGATGGCTCGAAATGCAATGTCCGCTACGACTGGATCGTCAGGGTCACCAAGCCCTGGATGATCAGACTTTCATTCATCCTGAAACCTGTCTTCAGCTGGAACCATGCAGTCGTGATGGAACGCGGCCGGCGAGGTCTCGTGCATCGCCTGGCCCGCGCTACATGAAGAGATCCCGCATCAGGCGAGCTGCCGCACGGCCGCCGACACCAGATCATTAGCGACAAAATCATGCAGCAATTCAAAGTGCTACGCCGCGCGTCCGATTGGACGCGCGGCGTTGTAGTTTGGCCCTAGCCCAATAAGCTGTCAGTAGTCCCAGAAGACCGGTACCCAACGGAAGTGGTCGCCATCGACCGCCACCCGACCGACGGACGGGAACGGCAGGTGGGTGGCCACCAGCAACGATCTGGTCGCCGCAAGCTCCTTGAAAAGACCGGTCCGAACGCGGGCCGCCTCCTCGGGGTCGTGTTCGAAGCCATTGTACCAGTCGGGGTGCTCGAACCCGACCGCGAACACGGCGTCGCCGGCGAACATCAGCCGGTCGCCGCCGGAAGCCACGCGGACGACACAGTGCCCCGGGGTGTGGCCGCCGGTGCGAGTAGCGACCACGCCCGGCGCCACCTCGTACTCATCCTCGAACTGCTGCAGTTGATTGTGGTATACGCTCAGAAACCGCTTGGCGGTCGCCCGCAGCGCGTCCGGGAAGCCGTCGGGCATGACCGCGTGGGAGAAATCGGGCGCCTCCCAGAACTTGACTTCTGCGGCCGCCAGGTGGATCCGCAGGTCCGGACGCAACTGCTCCTTCACCCCGTTGACGAGCAGCCCGCCAATGTGGTCCATGTGCAAGTGGGTCAGCACCACGTCGGTCACGGAGCCAAGATCGATGCCGGCGCCTTCCAGTCGCTTGATCAGCTGCCCGGCCCGCGGCAGGTTCAAGTTCGGGTCCAAGCCTAGCCCGGCGTCGATAAGTATGGTCCGGTCGCCGCTGCGCACCAGGACCACATTCAGCGCCCAGTCGAAAGCGTCCGGGGGCAGGAACATTTCGTCCAGCCAGGCCGCCCGGGCGGCCGGGGCGGCGTTGTGTCCCAACATCTTGGTCGGGAGCGGTAGCACCCCATCGCTGATCACGACCACCTCGATCTCGCCGATCTGCACCGCATAGCGCGACGGAACCAGCTCTTCGGGTCTACCCGGATGTGAGGTCTTGACCAAGCTCATGTTTTTCTCCTGCTGACCATTCGTACGGGGTTTTGTTTCTGCCTGCGACATGACGCGCTCCTGTTTTGCGTGATCGACTGTGTCGGTCACGAGTGACGTCGCGGACTCTATGTTGAGGCGCGTTGGCGAACGAGCCACACCTGAGTATGGGTAGCCTGTGCTGTCAGTCGGCCTCAGCGAGGATTTGGTGATGAAGAGGCTGGCATGAAGAAGTGGACGCGCTCGCCCGCCGAACGGTGGCCCCGCACTCCACATTGACTCGAAGCCGCTTACCGACGGCCGTATCGGGCACCTCCGCCGCCATCCCGGAGTGGGGCCAGCCGAAGTTCGCATTGCCGCGACCGGCTGCTGGGCTCAGGTCCTGAGCCTAATGCATTGTCGGCCAAAAGTGTGCAGCGGTTTCGGGCAACGATGCATGAAATCAATGACCTAAAGCGCGTCACACGAGTCCGATTGAGCGCGACGCGCATTACATGGACAGGGCCGCTGCAACGGCGATGATCGCGGCGGTTATCAGGACCAATCCACTGATCCTCCGCATCCTCGTTCGGCGTGTCCGCTCGCCGGTCCAATCGTAGCTCATCATGTGCTCCGAGGTTCTTTGGTCGAGCCACGGACAATGAGCAAATTTGGTTAACAAATGGGAAATTCGCTTTCGGGGTTCGATCAGGCGTCCGCCGCAGGTGCGTTCTGCACCGTTCCGTCGCCAAACAGCCGACCCTTCTCGGCGACCAGGAAGCAGGCGAGCACGCAGGTGCCGAAGATGCAGAGGCTCGCGATCACCGGCGTCAGTGTTCCGTCGAAGGACTGCGCCACCGCCCAGCCGAGGATCGCCCCGCCAACGGTCTGGATGGCGCCGAAGATGGCGGACGCCGTTCCGGCGACTTCCCCGAGCGGTTCCATCGCGAGCGCCCCGGTATTGGGAAAACCAAACGCGACCATGGGAGTGACCAGCACGATCATGAGCGAAAACAGCCAAAGCGGCGGTGTTGCAAGCTGGACCATTGCAAGCCAGGCAACGCTCCCGGCAAGAAAGAGGAGCATTGCGCCATGCGCCAGCCGGCGCATTCCGAACCTTGCCACAAGATGCGAATTGACCAGGAACCCGACGATTGCGGCCCCGGGCATGGCGGCAAAGGCGAGCGGGTAATAAGGACCGAGCCCATAGATATCGACATACACCTGCTGTGACGTATTAATCAGTGCGAAGATAATTCCGAGCAGGAACATGCCGGACAGCCCGTAGCTGAACCCGGTCCGGTTGCGGATCACGATGGCAAAGCCATCCACCACGCTCGTGAAGTCGAGTGGTCGGCGGCTTGCGAGCGCCAGGGTTTCCGGCATGCGCAGGAAGGTCCACACTCCGATCATCGCCGCAAGGCCGCCCATGGCGACGAAGATCAACTCCCATGGCCCCACCAGAAGGATGATCTGCCCGACACCGGGCATAAAAAGAGGAATGAGCAGGAAGATCGATAGGGCAACCGAGACGACCTCCGACATCGCAGCGCCCTCATATCGGTCGCGCACCGCCGAAATCATTCCGACGCGGATCGCCGCCGCGGCCACCCCTTGGGCAAAACGAAGCGAAAGCAGCTCTGAAAAGTCGCGCACGGCGGCCGAAGCCAGCGCGCAGGCGATATAGACGGCGATACCGATCAATATTGGCCGGCGGCGGCCGAAACGATCGCAGAGCGGTCCGAACACCACTTGCGGCAAGCCGAAGCCGATAAGAAACATCGTCAGGACAAGCGAGCGGTCGTTTGGATCAGCGACCTGGAACGCAGCGCCGATATCTGGCAGCGCCGGCAGCATGATGTCGAGCGCTAGCGCCTCGATGGCCATAAGGGCAGCTACGAGTGCCACGAATTCCCTACGGGAGAGGCTTTTCGAATTCAGGTTGCGCCCTCAAGCAACGAGGGCGGCAGTATAGCCTTCATGCGCGCTCTGTCTACACAATGTGTACGGCGCTCAAGCTTCACCGCCGCCACACATCGCCGGCTTTCGCTGGGAACAAAAAAGTGGGCCGTCTGCGGAGGATTCAGACGGCCCTATCATGCGGATCAGTCTTGTTTGTCGTGCCACTGCGGAGGGAGGACCGGGGCACCATCACCTGCTGGAAGCGGCGGCGAGTGATGATGTAATAGCATACTATCTCTCGGAGACCGTCGTCAGTGTACACAGGTATAGTGCCTCGGCAGCGCGCCAGCGAACCGGTCCGACAGGGAAAATCCGCGCGGGCTGGAGCGCCTATTCAGCGCCGCCGGCTTCCTTCAGAATGAAGAAGGTCTCAGACGGGCCGATCAGCCCTGCGTCTCTAGTGTTTGACAATCCGCCTTCGGATCCGACCGGCGAAGGCGCCGCCATCTCGCCGGAGTCGTGCCTTCGAACCTCCTGAACATACGTGTGAGATGTGCTTGATCCGCAAGTCCGCAGTTGCCGGCTATCTCGGTCAGCTTCTGACCGGTGTTCATCATCAGATTGCGGGCGTGGTGCATTCTCTGCTCCATGATGAAGGCGTAGGGCGATTTTCCGAGTCGCACCGAGAATGCGCGGGTGAAGTGGCTGGGGCTAAGTCCGACCTCCGCAGCCAGTTCACGAACCCTGAGCGGACCATCCATGTTGCGCGATACATAGGCCACGACGCGCTCGAACTGGCGGTCGCTGAGCGCACCGTCGCCTTGGCCTGGATAGATGCGGATACCACCGATCGGGTGGCTGGTGTCGGCTCCGGCCTGGACATCCCTGCTGTCACGCAAGGCTTCGGATTCGAGCCCGATTGACGAAGGCACGCGGGCAGGGCCGGGAACGATTGCGACAGGTTCGCGCCTATCCGGCCGATCCATTGATGTTTCATTGATATTCTTGGGCTGGATAAGGCGGTCCATGGTTGCTCCATTCGCAGCCGCACCATAAGCATATGGCACAGAGCAAATACGATTAGATCTCGATATCCTCGCGCCGTTCCACCGTATCGTAGTATCTGTCGACCTATGCGACGGTATAGGTCACCCTTGCTTCACAGGTCAGAGCGGCGCGACGGCGACAGATTTGGCGGCGCTTACAGTTCGATCCGCGGATCGGTGAGCGATTGAGCGATTTCGACCGCAATACTGACGAGAATGTAGATCGCCCCGAATACCAACGAGACCCCGAGGATCGCCGGCAGATCGGCAGTTGCAAAGGACTGGGTCATATATAGACCAAGACCCGGCCAGCCGAACACGGATTCAACCACCAGCAAGTTACCGAAGAGCAGCCTTATCTGCAGCCCGGTCATCGCCAACGGGGCGGAAGCGGCGTTCCTGAGGCCATGTCGCAACACAACGGTTGCCTCGCCAAGACCCTTGCCTCGCGCCGTTCGGATATAGGGTTGTCGCATCACGTCATGCAGTGCTCCTGCGAGGCTGCGAACGACCGCGACCGCGAACGGCAGGGCCAAGGCCGTCGCAGGAAGGATCAGATGTGCCAGGGCATCGATGCTGACATCCGGCCGCCCCGCAAGAAGGCCATCCATGACATAAAAGCCCGTCGTGCCGACGAAGTCACGAAATTGAAGGCGACCGCTTCCTGGCAACCAGGCCAGGCGGAACCAGAAGACATAGGCCAACAACACAGCCAACAGGATGATTGGTGTCGATCCCAGCGCAATAAACACGTGCCGCAGGACCTGCGACCGCGCGCCGCCCAATAGAAGCAGCGTCAGGCTAAACGCCAATCCCATCGCCAGGATGGTGGACACCAAGATGAGTTCCAGCGTCGCGGGCAGATATCTCAGAAGGTCGTCACCCACCGGCTGGCGCGTGCGGACCGATTTCCCGAGGTCTCCGGCGCTCACCTGCATCAGAAATTGGCCGTATTGCACGGCAATGGGATCATCCAGGCCCAATTCCTCGCGCACGGTTTCGATCGTTGTCGATGGCGCGTAGGGGCCTGCGATGGCGCGCGCCGGGTCAGAGGGGACGACGCTTTGCAGCAAAAAGACGATGAAGCTCATGACCATGAGAACGATGGCCAGACCGCACGCCCGTTTCGCGAGATAAAAGGCCATGCTCACGCGCCCTTCAGCGCCGCGCGAAGTCCATCGCCGGCGAGGTTTGAGAAGAGGCACAAGACGAAGAGGGCGAGCGCCGGCAACATCGGGATCCACCAGAAAACCGTCAAACTGTCGAGTGAGCGTGCTGTCATGGCTCCGAGTTCGGCCGAAGGCGCCGGCTGGCCGAGGCCGAGAAACGACATCACCGATAGCGCCATGACCATGTTGGAGACATCGAGCGTCGCCGCAATGATCAGAGAGGGGACGGCTCCTGGAAGCAGATAGCGCAGCATCAGGCGGGGGCTGGCGACACCGGCCGCCCTTGCCGCCTCCACATGCGGCCGCGCATGGAGCCGCCGAATTTCGTCCCGTGAGACACGGGCGTACCATGGCCACCAGAAGATCGCGAGTGCGATGATGCTGTGGAGGAGGCTCGGCCCTAAAACCGCAACCGCCGCAAGCGCAATCATGGTGCTGGGCAGCACCAGGAACAAGTCGACGATACGCTGAACGATGAAATCCACCTTGCCGCCGATCGCACCGGAGACAACCCCGATGAAGGAGCCGAGCACGAGACTGAAAATGATCACCGCAAGGCTCGCAAGCCAGGTGGATTGCACGCCGACAAGCACGCGCGCGAACAGATCGCGACCGACCTCGTCCGTACCGAACCAATATGTTCCTGAAGGAGGAAGATAAGCCTCGGCGACCCGCGCATAGGGATCATGGGGTGTCAGCCATGTCGCCAACAAAGCTACGATCGTAATCAGCAATACTCCGATAATGCCGACCCAACCCGACCAGCCGACCAGCCGCAGGCCGTCGTAGAGGCGCGCTAACGAGTTTGTCTGTGCATTCATGCCGCGGATCATCGAGCGAGCATCGCGTCGAGGCTTGGACAGGCCTCAATCAGTGCCCGTGTGACAGCACCACGGGAAGGGGACTGCAACATGTCGGCTTCAAACTCCTCCACGACCGTCCCCTTGTTTAGCACGACGATACGGTCGGCAATGACCCTTGCTGCGGCAAGATCATGGGTTACAAACAGCATCGCGAGCCCAAGGCGCCTGCGAAGATCATTGAGCAGGTTGAGAGTTGCCGCAGCCAGCGGGACGTCCATGGCGCTGATAGGCTCGTCGCACAGAAGCAGCTTGGGTGGCACGACAACGGCCCGGGCCACGATGGCGCGTTGGCACTGGCCGACCGAGAGCTCGGACGGCAATGCATGCATCAGCGACGGATCGAGCCCGACGCTCTGCAAGGCTTCACCGACCCTCCGCCGGCGCTCGGCGGCAGAGGCGACGTGTGGACGCAGCCGTTCACCGACCTGATCGCCGACGGAGAGCCACGGCGTCAGCGCCGACACGGAGTCCTGAAAGATTACCTGCGGCCGGGGGTCAAGGCACGAGACGTGCCCGCTGTCGGCAGCCATCAATCCCGCGGCGATCTTCAGGAGGGTCGATTTGCCGGAGCCGCTTTCACCAACGACGGCGACCGATTGGCCGAGCGCGATTGACAGGTTCACGCCTCTGAGCGCCGGTATCAGGCGCCGCCGTTCCCAGACCCCTTGCCTGTCTGCAGGGAAGTGCTTGTGAACGTCCAAAAGCTCAAGTGCCACCGGTCCGTCCGTGACCTCTTCGCCCGCCCATGCCTCGCGCGAAGCCGCGACAGGAATGGTAGGTAACGGCGTCTCGTCCGAGCGATGGCAGGCCACCAGGCCGGAATGCGATCGAGCGCGGCGCTCTCGGGGGCGGATGCTGGAACAGTCGGGCCGGGCGACCTGGCAGTGCAAGACATAGTTGCAGCCACGTTCGCTCGTTTCGTCACGCCTGAATGCCGTCCGCTTTGTCGGCAACGGGCGTGATCGATCGGACGTGAGATCGTAGCGGGCAGCGAAGAGACTGGCCGAGTAGGGGTGCTGCGGATTTCGCGCGACTTCGCGCAGCGTGCCGATCTCCGCCATTCGCCCGCCGAAAAGTACCATCACGCGGTCGGCCACTGCGGCCGCGACATTGAGGTCGTGGGTGATATAGATGATAGCGGTCTGCTCCTCCCGAGCGAGATTGCGCACGATCTGGAGCAACTGCGCTTGCGTCGTGACATCGAGCGCGGTCGTCGGCTCGTCGGCTATCAGGAGTTTCGGCCGCGCCATCATCGCCATTGCGATCAGAACCCGCTGACGCTCGCCTCCCGACAGACGATGCGGGAAGGCGCCCGCGATGCGCTTCTCGTCGCGCAAACCGGCGCGGCGCAGGCTATCAAGGATCAACGTCTCGTCCCCGTCTGCCGATTCGTGCAACTGACGGCGGATTGTCATCGTGGGATTGATTGCCCCCATCGGGTCCTGTGGGACGGCGCGCACGAGTAAACGTCGCGCTGAGCGCAACAGGTGCGGCGGTGAGCCGACGATCTCTAGCTCGGCAAGCCGAATCGACCCGCTCACTTCCGGCGCGCTGTCGCTCGGCAGAAGCCCCTGGATCGCGGCGCCGAGCGTCGACTTTCCCGCGCCGCTTTCCCCGACCACAGCCAGGATTTCACCCGGAGCTACCGCGAAGCTGATGTCGTCGAGGACGCGGTGCTTTCTGCCGTTCCTGGAGAGAACGACGCCGAGCCCGGCAACAGTGAGGACTTGATCAACCATCTCGGTGCGCGGCGATTACAAACTCAGCGAAGCACGCGTCTCGAAGCGCGGTGGCCGGGGAATGCCGGTCCGGCTGCGGATTGCTAGGGTTCAAAACGCCGATCATGTCGCGAGCCTCACGCGTTGATTGTCTTCAACCACTCAAACGTTATATCAGCGTGTCCACCGTATGGTGGCAAAATCGATGTTGCCGGGTGGAAAGGCGGGGCGCAGCCCAAGGTCAGTCAGGCCCTTGGCATGCACCACGACATCTTTCACATCGACAAGGGGAATGACATGGCCGGCGTCGAGATAGAGGCGCCCGGCCTTCTCGTAGAGGGCGTTGCGCTCTGCAACGTCCGTCTTAGTCCCAGCCACGTCGACGATGGCGTCAGCCTCAGGCAGGCTCCTGCCATAGAAATTGAGCGGTGCGTCCTTGGTGAAGAATGCCCGCGCCTGGTTCTCCGGATGAGCTGCGTCGGGACTCGAAATGGTGAGCAAAGCGTCGGGTGCGCTGGGGTCGCCCTTCAACGCAAAGGCGGCTCCCGGCGGCAGGACGTGCGCCGTTGTTTTGACGCCGATCAGGGCGAGCTGGATGATCAGACGGTCGGAGATCCGGGCATAGGCCGCCTTCGTGCTGTGCAAGCCTATGCTGAGGTTGACTTCGCCAAGTTTCGCGATCGCGGCCCGGGCCGCCTCGATGTCACCCGGATATTCGATTGGATCGGCGGGATCGAGCATCAGGTTCTGATAGGCCGACTTCGACAACTCTGCGTAGGGACCGAATACGTCCTTGACCCAAAGGGACGGATTGATCGCTGTCAGGACGGCACGGCGAATTTCCGGATTGTCGAGAGGCGAGCCGGGCTTAACGAACAGGGCGTATTGCGTCATGCTCGGCGCGGCGGTGACCTCAAGCCCTGCCGGCAGGTGGCTCAACTGCGCGAACGGGAAGTTGGTCGGCACGACATCGAGCTCACCTGCTTTCAGCTTGAGGATCTGTTGTCCAATATCCGGCACCACGGGTATGTTGATCTCGTCGAAGTATGGTCGCTTGCCCCAGTAGTCTGCATTGCGTTCGAGGACGTAACCCTCACCGCGCTTGATTTCCGCGAGCTTGAAGGGTCCGGTACCGGCGGCGTGTTCACCGAGCCAGTTTGTGGCCTTATCCGACTTGTCGTGCTCGCTGAGCGCCAGAGGACTGATCACCTTCGGTCCCCAAGCGCTCGCCAGCGCATCCAGGAACGAGGGTTGAGGCTGCTTCAGTCGTATGACCACGGTGTCATCATCGGGTGCGCTGATATCCGCGACATTACCGAGCATATAGCTGAGCGCGAGCCCACCATCGCGACGACGTTTGAGGGAGCCGACCACCGCTTGCGCGGTCAAGGGCGCGCCGTCATGAAACTTGACGCCATCCTCCAGATCAAACGTGTAGCTGAGGCCGTCATTGGAAATTGCCCAACGCTTGGCAAGCAAACCGACGATTTGAGTGGATCCTGGCGCGTATTCGACGAGGCCCTCATAGACATTGTTGATCGCGCTTACACCATCGACCTCAAAACCGTTGTCAGGGTCGAACGTGCCGATGTCGATGGCGTATGGAAGGCGCAGAATCTCTTTCGCATAGGCCGGCATCGCCAGAGCCAGCAGCGCCGTAAAAAGCCCTAGCAGGAAAACACCAAGGCGAAACTTTGCCGCTCGGCCAGTAACGTCAGAAGGGTTCATTCCTCGTCCCCGTACGCCCTATTCCCATCGGCGACGTCCGTCATCACCGAAATTTGATCATTATCAAAACGAGACCCACTTGCTTGCCAGGCAATGCTGTCTGCCAGCCTGCGGCGCAACCTATCCAGCGAAGCGCGGCGCCTCAAGCCTAGCGGCTGAAGGCTGGAAAATATTGAAGAATCGGACTGCGGTAACGCCGGACAAAGGCATAGGCGTGCACCGCGCCATACGCCTGCAGATGACCCCACCGGGGCTGGTCGTGCCCGCATGCGTGTTTCTGAGCATCAGTCCGGCGTTACAGGCGGAGGAGGAGACAGTCTTGCGCGGTGCGCGACAAGAATCGTATTCGAGTCCCCTGCGCTTTTACGGTATATTCCCTGCGATTTTCCGAGAATCACCGTCCGCATTGTCTTCCGAGCGAGGGCCATGGTGCGGCTGCGACAGACCACATGTCGCGCGCGGGGTCTTGGTTGAAACTTGAATTGAAGGGCGGGGCATGGACACATCATTTTCCGGATCGGAAGACAAACCGATCGCGATGCTGGTTGATGATGACGCCAAGGTCCGTGAGGCCATGAGCAACCTTCTCAACTCGGTTGGGATCGAAACGATTTCGTTCTCTTCCGCCCGGGAAGTTCTCGAGGCCAAACTTCCGGATCGGCCAAGCTGTTTCGTGCTTGACGTGCGCATGCCGGGATTGAGCGGGCTCGACCTGCAACGCCACCTCCAGACCAACGGCATAGAGACGCCGATCGTGTTCTTGACGGGACACGGTGACATCGCGATGAGCGTGGAGGCGATGAAGGCAGGCGCTGTCGACTTCCTGACGAAGCCGGTGCGTGACCAGACCTTCCTCGATGCAGTCTCCAACGCCATCGCGACCGACATCGCGCGACGGGAGGCGACACTCACGGCGCGCAAGCATGCTGCCGACTACGAGACGCTAACGCAGCGCGAACGGCAGGTGTTGCGTTCGGTCGTCGGCGGCGCCCTGAACAAGCAGATCGCCTTCGAACTCGGCATCAGCGAAATTACCGTCAAACTTCATCGAAGTAACATGATGAAGAAGATGCACGCAAACTCCATTACGCAGCTGTTCACGGCTTGGCAGTCCCTGCCTGAAAGCGTGCGGCGGGGTGACGAGTGACGGGCACCAAGGGCCTGCGCGGCGCCAAGCCGCTGACGGATCAAGGCTTTGTTGACTGTCCCAAGGCATAGGTATTCAGACCCAACGCCTCGCTGGTAGGTTGAATCGACCTATACGCATTGATCAAGGCCTGAAGGCTTGGAGGGGTTCGATGGAAGCAATGTCATCGACGAAGCGGCGGGCTTTTGCAGCGGCCATAAGTGCGGCCGGCGCCCTCCTGGCTTGGTTTTCCTCAGATCCGACCGGCCTGTTGATCGCGGTTGCCGCCGCCTGCATTTGCATCGGCTGGAAAGGGGGATTGCTGGCGATCGCAATCGCCGGCTTTGCGGCAGCCGCGATTGAAACGGCTTCTGATACCATTGGCATGGGTGGATGGCTTCGTGTCGCCGTGTTCGTGGCCAGCGCATTCGGCCTATGGCTTGTGGTCCAGCTATTCAGGGTCGTCACCTTCTACGAGCAGGTCTACAGGAATGCCCAGCCGACCATGGAGGATATTCCCGGTCTTGGTTGGTCCTGCTACCCCGACGGGCGGATGCGTTTTGTCAATCCGAAGGCGCTGGAGTTTGTCGGGCTGACAGTCGAGGAAATGAAACGACTGATGGAGGCCGGTGACACCGCCTGGTGGCAACCGTTTGTACACCCCGATGATCGCGAGCGCAGCCTTGCGCTGTGGAAGCACAGCCTGAGTACCGGAGAGCCACTGATCGACGAACAGCGGGTCCGCCGTCACGATGGCACCTACCGATGGTTTCGCGACTCCGCGGTCGCATCGCGAGATGAGCACGGGCGCATCACCGCTTGGTACGGTACGACCGTCGATATCGATGACCAGCGCAAGGCGGAGGCCGCTTTGCGTGAAAGCGAACAGCAACTGCGCCAGCTCATCGATACAGTGCCGGCACTCATTTGGTGCGCAACTCCGGACGGCAAGCCGTCTTACCTCAACCAGCCATTGCTGCGCTGGACGGGCATGTCTCAGAGCGGGGACACAACTCGGACCGCCGGCCAATTGGCCGCGACGATCATCGAAGCCGTCCATCCGGATGACCGGGCGTCCTTTCAGGCGGCTCTCAGCCAGTCATTCAGGGCCGGAAAGCCGTTCATGTTGAAGTACCGGCTGCGACGGGCTGACGGCGATTATCGTTGGATCGATGGCAAGGCCGAGCCTCTGCGCGACACCGATGGCCGCATTCTTCAATGGTATGGCGTATGCCTCGACATTCACGATGAGATGCAGGCCCAGGAGGCCGCCCGTCTCGCGGACGAGAAGCTGGCTCGCGCCCTGCGTGCGGCAAGTCTTTCTGAGATGTCGGTCTCGATCGCGCACGAACTCAATCAGCCACTGCAGGCGGTCGTCGCAAACGCCAATGCCTTCCAGCGGTGGCTACGTGCGAACCCGCCGAACTTTGAACGAGCGAGCCGCACCGCAGAGTGGATTGTTCGAGACGTCGATGCTGCGGCCGATGTGGTTAATCGGATTCGGGCGCTATTTACGCAGACCGGCCATTCACGACAGCCGATCCAATTGAATACGGTCATCAAGGAAGTGTGCGAGCTGATCTCCGACAAACTTCAGGCGGGCAAGATCAGGCTGGAAATCGACCTCGATCCCGCTCTGCCAGGTGTTGGGGCGGACCGCGTTCAAATCGAGCAGGTGGTTATCAATCTCGTCCGCAATGCGATTGAAGCCATGCAGGAAACCCCCGTGCATGCCCGTATCCTTCGCATAGCGACACACATGCGCAATTCCGAAACACTGGAAGTGGCAGTCTCCGATCGGGGCCACGGAATCGCCGATTCCGACCGGATCTTCGAACCGTTCTTCACGACAAAGAAAGACGGCATCGGCATGGGACTGGCGATTTGCCGCTCCGTCGTCGAAACGCATGGCGGCCGCGTCTGGGCCGAGAATGCCCCTGGACGCGGAGCGACGGTCACCTTCAGCCTGCCGGTCCAATCGCCGGAGCGTGAGCGCGAACCGATCGACGTCGGCACGTTGGTCGCCAGCAAAACGCAAATGGCGCAGGGGCATGATCGTCTGCCCGCCTGAGCGGCATAGGTGAGCATTCCCCTACATCACCACGGGATTCGGGCGCGCTTGAAGGGCACCTGAGGCGTCTTGAGCAAACACTGCCAAGGCGTGCGATGCGAGCCCCAACTCGCGGTCGGGGCGTCCTATACCCGCGAATAGATCGATTAATCCCGCAAGGCTGTCGAAATTCGCAACGGCTCCAAATACTTTAATGGTCACCTTCCGAACTCTCGTCAGGCAGGGGCGGCAATCATGGGTACTGTGGCTTTGAGGATCGACGCTCTTCCAGACCGGGCGCAAACGGAAGCGCGGCTACGCCAGCTTGAAGAGGACCAGGCGCATGCGGCACGCCTTTGCGTGCTTGGCGAGATGGTGAGCTCGATCGTCCACGAGATCCGCCAGCCGCTGTCGGCAATTGCCATGGATATAGATACGAGTCTGCGGTTGCTGTCGCAGGACTCGCCGGACCTGAAAAAGCTCCGTTTCAACATGGCTCGGATGAAGGACAGCGCCCGGCGTGCGAATGAGCTTGTTCATAGGATCAAGCAGATGGCGGTGAAGCGCGACCCGATCTGTACCGATGTGGACATCAATGGCGTGATATCGGATTCCATTGAACTTATGGCCATCGAAACCGTGGCACGGTCTATCCGGATCCATTGTTCCCTCGATCCCGCAACGCCGTTCGTCCGTGGCGACGCCCTGCAACTGCAGCAGGTAATCATCAACCTGCTTATCAACGCCGTGCAAGCGATCGAACTGACCCCGTCCGGGCATCGGGAAATCCGGGTGAAGTCAAAACAGAGCTTCCATGGCGTCCGCATTTCGATTGAGGATGACGGCGCCGGCATACCCGAGCCGCTGCTTGACAAGATCTTCGACGCCTACTTTTCAACCAAGCGGACCGGCATGGGTATCGGGCTGTCGATCTCGCGCTCCATCGTCGAAGCTCATGGAGGCACGATCAACGCATCAAATGGCCGCAATGGTGCCATCGTCGATGTGGATTTGCCACGTGAACCCGCGCCATACGCGGAGCTTCTAGATGAAGCAGGGGAGGCGAGGGCGGCCGTGCTGCCAATGCCGAGCCATTCGCCCGAGTTCGCCCGACCAGAATTTTAAAGCGGGGCGTTCCCTGTCAGGCTTGCGTACCCTCCTGGAAACGTCGCCCTGACACCGCGCGCAAGCGCCGAGTCTAGGCATCCGACGCTGCTGGCCCGGTCGGCGGCGGTGGCTTGATGAGATCAAGCGCCTTCTGAGCGACCGCGTTGCTTGCATCCCCGCTGCCGGCGACGGAGACAGTCGGAACGGCAAATTTGATCCCTTGGGCGTCGAAGGCCTTCTTGATCAAGGCATAGGCACGGCGGCGGATGACCGCCTGCTCGCCCGGCTTGGTCATGATCTTCATGCGGATCTGAATGGCGAAATCGCCAAATTGCTCGACGCCTTGCATCTTCAATGTTTCCATGATGAGCGGCGCGATCTCTTCATCGGTCAGCAACTGCTGGCCGACCTCCTTGACCACACGTTTTACGATGTCCAAGTCGGTGTCATAGGTGACGCTCACCATGATCTTGTCGATCGCCCAGTCACGGGAATAGTTGGTGATCTTGTCGAGCGAGCCGAACGGGATCGTGTGGAGCGCACCACGATGATGCCTGATCTTTATCGAGCGCAACGAAAAGGATTCGACGGTACCTTTGATGCTGCCGCTCTCGATGTATTCGCCCACCCGGAAGGCGTCGTCGAGGAGGAAGAACACTCCGGAGATGATGTCCTTCACCAGCGTCTGAGCGCCGAAGCCAACCGCAACGCCAACAACACCTGCGCCGGCGATAAGCGGACCGATCTCCACGCCCAGACTGGAAAGCGCCATCAGTATGGCCATCGCGAGCAGCACAACAAACAATATGTTGCGAAAGACCGGAAGCAGCGTGCGAAGCCTCGCGCTTCGGCGTAACTCGTCGGAGTCGATCGCATAGCCCGCCGCGGCCTGCATCAGCTTGCGATCAATCCATGCACTCGTTATCTGCCATGTAAAATCGGCGAGCAGAATGACGACAAAGGCATTCAGGAGCCCTCGAACAAAGCGGGTCACAATCGTGTCCCTGGCCGCCAGCGCGCCGAAGTCGACTCCAAGTAGCGAGGCTATTAGGTAAGCGGCTCCGATCAGCAGCAGAGCGCGCAAACCGCGTTCCAATGCTGCCCCGGTGAGCGAAGGAATGCCGCCATCAGCGGCTACCGCACCCGGCGGACGCATAATGTGGTCGACCGAAAGCTTCACACACGAGATCGCGATCGGCAAAACCAGAAGTATAACCCCGACGTAAAATGTGGCGGCGATGCCGGAGAGCGCGACCAGCCAGTTGGTGATTATATAGAGCGTAACAAGCACCGTGCCGACGCGGTGGCGGCGATTAACCAAATCGAGACCGTCGAATGTTGGACTGCGCCACAGTGCGACGAGGGCCAAGCCGAACAGGATCAAACCGGATGCAAGCGCAACAATGTAGTTGGCTTCGCGTCCTACTCCGAGCATCGGCAACAACTGATAGGTGAAGTGCCCGAATGCAAAGCTGCCAACCAGCGCTGCCGACCAGAAAAACCAAAAGCGAGCGGTGCCTGTCGCCATCGGCATCAGCCGAAACCGCTCAGCGCCGGGAGCAAGCACGATCCGCCCCGTAACCAACGTCAAACGCACGGCCAGAAATACGAGGAGATAAGCAAGGACAGTGTGCTGCAGTAGCGGTGGCCAGTCGAACAGCAGGAAGGCGCCAATGCTTCCGACGGCAAAGGCCAGAAGGATGCCGAGCGCGTAGAGCATACGCAATCCGGCGACGCGCAACCGGTCGTCGACCGTATCCAGATGTGCGGCGATCAACCGCTTGCGCAGGCCGGCAGTGGCGTACCAATAGAACCACTCAAGACCGAATCCCAGCGTCACAAAAAAGACCATCGACAGAATGGCGTCGAATGGTCCCTGTTCCCTCATCTCGGTCATCAATGCGACACGCGCTCTATCGAGCTCGGCAGGCAGCGTCGGAATGGCGGTCGCCATGTCATGAATGAATGCGCGCGCGGCATTCAACCGGCCAACAATCATCTCGCTGGCGTTGGTGGCCTCGACCGAACTTTGCGCTTCGACCGGGCGGTTCCCCGTTTGCGATTGAAGCCATCCTTGAATATCGGGCCGTTGCAAGAGATCGACAAGCCGTCGCAAATCTTCCGGAGGTGGTGCCGCAGCACCGGAAGTCTGTTGCTCGGCCGGATTGATGCCCGCCTGAGCCAGCGCCGATTGGTACGGCATCAGCAATGCGAAGATCAGGAGGAACAAGCAGCGGTAATTCATGTAACGTTCCTTGGTCCGCCCACCGCATTTACAGGTGCCGACGGGAGTTAACCGAACTGGGGTTGTCATCCCTTCAGTTTGCGCCAAAGCCGGCACCTCGGTCGAGGCCCAAAACTCTTCGCCTTCAGCCAAACAACCGTTGACTGAAGGCGGAGAGTTGTGGACGTGATCAGAGGGGCGGCAGCTGGGCTCGGCGACCTGTTGTGAGGGTCAGGATCCATGCGGAGGTACAAACAGGCAGATGGTGCGCCCATCATTCGCCCCCGCCGCCGAACACCAGTGAAAGAGGCCATCGGGGCTGTTCCGGATGCGGCTGTCTATAGAGGTGATCACTTCCCCGTACCCTTGATAACGTAGCCCTCGGACCGCTCTGCGACGGCACTATATGCCACTTCACGGCAATCGTAGCCGGAGCAACAGGACAGGGGATAGGCCCCCCCCGTGCGGTTGCGCGGCAGTTGGCAGCGCATCATGCGCCCTGGCATTCGGCGCTATGAGCAGAACCCATGCACCGACGAGAAACACGGCGACCAGGGACAGAAACGCGGCGAGTTCGCGAAACTTCGACGGAACCTGCGTGATGAGAAACAAGTGTCTCATGACACGATTTCCTTTCCACTGAGCGCATCTGCATGGTTGGATGCTATGGAAAGGATCAATCAAGCTCAGAGGAAAATCTATTGTACGAAAGTGTTGTCTATACTTTCGCATAGGTACGCACTATATAGGTGGCCGGTCTGATACCGCGTGGACCGCACGAAGAGCGGCTCAGCGCTGCGGCGTTTGCGGCAGGTAATCTTGCGCGATATCGATCCACGCCGGACGCCCTCCGAGGAACAGCTCACCGATGCGCGGCGCTGTCCTTGCGATCACCTTGCCTGCCTTGATGACGAACAGCCGGTTCGGTTTCAGTCTCAGTGCTTCGGTGACATCGGCCGCCTGCAGCACGACGAGATCTGCCTTGCAGCCGATATCAAGCCCGTAACCCTCGAGCCCCATCGTCTTGGCCGAATTGACGGTAATCGCGTCGAAGATCTTGTGCTTGTCCTCGATGCCGGCCATTTGCGCCACGTGGATTGCCATGTGAGCGACCTCCAGCATGTCACCTGAGCCCATCGAGTACCAAGGGTCCATGACGCAGTCATGCCCGAAGGAAACGTTGATCCCCGCCGCCATCAACTCTCGCACCCGTGTCATACCCCGCCGTTTCGGATAGGTGTCGTGACGGCCCTGCAGCATGATGTTGATCAGCGGATTGGGGATCACGTTGATCTCCGCCTCGGCGATCAACGGGATGAGTTTCGAAACGTAATAATTGTCCATCGAGTGCATCGAGGTCAGGTGCGAACCCGCAACGCGTCCCTTGAGGCCGAAACGCATCGTCTGGGCCGCCAACGTCTCGATGTGGCGCGACATCGGATCGTCGGTTTCGTCGCAATGCATGTCGACCGGCAGACCGCGATCGGCGGCGATCCGGCACAGCGCCTCGACCGAGCGGGCGCCGTCTTCCATCGTGCGTTCGAAGTGCGGAATGCCGCCAACGATACCGACGCCCATGTCGAGTGCACGCTCGAGCGAGCGGACGCCGTCGGCGGCGCGGTAATAGCCGTCCTGCGGGAAGGCGACGAGCTGCAGATCAATATAGGGCGCGACCCTTTCCTTGACTTCCAAGAGTGCTTCGGCCGTCACAAGGCGCGGATCTGACGTGTCCACATGGCTGCGGATAAAGAGAAGGCCCTGGCTGACGGCGAGGTCGCAATAGCGCAAGGCCCGCTCGACCAATGCTTCCTTCGTCAGCTGTGGGCGCAATTCCCCCCAAAGCGCGATGCCCTCCAGCAACGTGCCGGAGACATTCATTCGCGGCATGCCGAGCGATAGCGTCGCGTCCATATGAAAATGCGGGTCGCAGAACGGCGGGCTGACCAGTCGACCGGTCGCGTCAATCTCCTCGCCGTCAGTTGCAGCAAGGGATTTCTCGATCGCGCTGATCTTGCCGCCGGCAAGGCCGATATCGAGACCCTTGCGGCCGTCCGGCAGGTTGGCGTTGCGGATGATCAGGTCGAACATCGGTGGCTTCTCCAGGTGTTCACTCAGCGCGCCGGTCCGCGACGAGTCATGGACAGCAAATATTATCTTCGATGTGCCGCCAGCGCCATTTAGCATTGTCGCCTGATCACATGTGCCGGAATGTTGCGGTAGTGGGGGTCGCGATCGGCCGATCTCTCACATGCAGGTGCCCCCAGACGGGATAGGTCAAGTTATAAGCATTTTCTGTACGGCGACTTAAATCGTCTCATCTACCGTGATGCGCATGAGGTTCGAGAACCAGGAGTTCTAGACATGAAAGCGCAAACAAGAAATTCGGTCGGGCTAATCGACGGCCGCAGCAAAATAGTGCGGAGCGTGTTTGCTCTACTCCTTGCAACAGCCGTGTCGGGATGTTCGGCCACGCCGGATCAGAGTATCCGAACCTCGTCGCTGACGAGACAGGTCGGCTATCCGGCGTTGAGCAACAAGCCCGTCGCGTCAAAGCAGATCGTCGTTCAACAGGCGGCCAAACTCGAACGAGCCGCCTTTCTCGGACGCGCGCCATATATTTGCACGCCGAGCGGTTTTGGCAGCACATCGCGATGCTTCCTTCGATAGGAGCGGAGTTGCGCGCCGACCGACGACGGGCTCATCTGCGGAGCCGGATTGATACGCTGACGCCAATCGGCTGCGCAACTCCGTTACTTGGTCAAGATCATTCGACCTTTCCGAGCCTGGCTTCGATCTTGTTCAGCCGCGCGCTCACATAGTTGCCGCGGCGAAGTTTGGCGAACTCGTCATCAGGTTTTGCCGGCGCGTTCCTGAAGACGTACCATTCGCCATTCGGCTCGCGTTTCTGAAGGATGAGACTCCCTTGCTTGCGATGGCTGAAACAGGTTGTAGCGGGAGCCGAGCCATCCTTGGCGTGCCAGTCGGCCTTGAAGCAGAGTTTTCCTGGGCCGGTGATGAACCAGCGGCCGACGCCATAGGAGGGACTGCCGTTCTCCTTCGACCAGGCGGTAAACCGGCGTTGGCGCACCGAGAAATATCCGGCGCCCGCTTTCCAGATCCACGATTTCTGGCCGTAGAGCTTGTAGAGCTCTTCATGCGCCAGCGGCGTTGCCTTTTGAGCGTCTATGTGTCCGGCAGCGGCCTCGGCAAGCGATGCCGTCGCGCCTATGGCCGCGGCGATGGCGACAGCCAAGGACATTGTGCGTAGTGCTGGCCTCATCTCAAGTCTCCTGTCGGACTGAATGCTAGTTGGTGGTTTCGCGGACAACCCGCCAGTCGGGCCGCCCATAGCCTCCGGGCCATTCGTAGATTTCGCGGTCGTTGAAGTAGACGACCGCGGTCAGCGCGGGGAATTCGGCATGAGGCGCGGCAACGCTTGCCGCCCAACTCGCCACATAGGAGGCGTCACCTTCGTAGCCGAGCTCCGCAACCATGATCGGCTTGCCGTAGCCTTTCACCCGTTCATATCCGGGCGTCAGCCGTTCCGAAAATGACTGATCGCGGCCAGTCGTGCCTTTGTCGTAGTCCTGATAGCCGAATACCGACAACCCGACGATGTCCACGACGTCGTCGCCGGGATAAAACGCCTCCAGCCCCCGGTTCCCCTTGGGCGACCACATGAATTTCGCGTTCTTCAGGTGTTCGCGGCACACGTTCACCATGCGCCGGTAGGCCGCCTTGAATTCCTCACCCCGCCAGTGCGACCAGGAGAACTGGTTATCCGTTTCGTCCATTTCCTGCCCCCACCTTATGATGACCGGGCTTTTCAGCGTGGCGGCCGTCGAGCAGACCGCGGCCATGTTTTCATCGCGCTCGCCGCTCAGAATGGTGCGCAGAAGCTCGTGGTCCGAGACCCGCCACTCGGGCGACCAGGACCAGGGCTCGATCGTGATCATGAGAGAGCGTCCACGTGCTCGGGCGTAATCGTCGGCAAGGTTCAGCGTTGCCAGATCGACGTCTTCCCAGGGCAAGAAAAGATGCTCGATCTTGGACTGCGACGGCTCGCTGAAGTCGCCGTGGGGGTCGTAGGCGCCGAAGTCTATCGAGTGCTCCGTAAGCACCGGCCGCTTCTGTGAGAGTGTCGCCGTGGTAGCGGAATCCGCATCGGGAATCCCGCGCGGCATAGTGGCCGCCAGGACGGTGCCTGACAGCAACAGGCCGACGAATGAGAGTATGATCGCGTTCGATTTCCTGTTCATTGCATGCCTCCAAGCTCGTTCGCCTCGGTTTGCGGGGGAACGGCATCTGTCTCTGATTTCGGCTGTGTCGTGACGAGTCGTTGAACAAGGGGAAGCTTCGCACCGACCAAATCCTGGTCGACCAGTCTCTTGAACTCGTCGTCGGCCAACGGCTTGGCATGTTTGAAGACGTACCAGTCTCCAGCAGGCTCGCGCTTCTGGTAGATGGTGTTGTCGAGTATCCGGTGGCTGAAGCAGGTCGTGTCCCTCGCGGCCGCTTCCTGGCTGTGCCAGACCGCCTTCAGACAGAGTTGACCGTGATCGTTCAGGGTCCACCGGCCTTCCGCCCATGTCATTCCGGTCTCCGATTGCGCCCAGGCCTTAAAAACGCGGCCTTGGTCCTGCATTCGTCCGGCGCCTTTCTCCCATTTCCACGTTTTGCCGCGGAAGATCATGTAGACTTCCGCCGCGGTCATGAGGCGCGCATTTTCCGGAACGACGTCTTCTGCCGATGCCGGCGATTGGCAGAGAAGAATGGCTACAGTCATGATGCCAAGGGCGAGGCGCCTGACGAGCATCGCCTGGCGGGCAATCCAGCCCTGTTTCCGATCGAGTGCGACTTTTTGTGTCATGGCTTGTCCTCAGCGTGCTCCACCCGGTCCCTGTTCTGCCGTTACGGAAATCCAGCGCGGTCGAAAGACGATCTTTCGCAAGGCGGTGCCGTCCTGGCCGGCGCCGGCCACCGCGTAGCGCTCTTCGAAGAGGCGGAGGTGCCCGGCACCCCATGCGAGCGCCTCAAGCCCATCTTTCCCGTGCTCGGCGGTCGCGATACCGGGCAACGCGACAAGAGCCAGAAGGCTGGCGGCCATTGCCGGACGGCGAAAACGAGAGGTGGCGACGACCGCGTTCTCCTTTGAATGCCGCGCGACGATGACCAGCAGAAGCAGGCAGTAGATCGCTGCATTCAGGATCGCGAAAATATAGAGGCCCTTGGCCGCGGCCGCATCGCTGACGAGGAAAACCGGCAGCACCGAAGTAACTGCGAGGAGCGCATAAGGCGTCAGCACGCGGAGCGGCAGCGGATCGACCTCGGATGCACCTTTCGGAGTGACGCGGAAATCCACGAAGGAGCCCGTAACCCAGTCGCGCATCGCCGCCAGCGTGCCAGCAAGCGCCCAAGGCCAACGCGCGAAGAGGAAGAGCATGCATTCCCAGCTGAGGATCTTCGCGTCATATGGCCGGAACGTGCCACTCGCCCGCCAGCGATAGGCCAGAAGGACGAGGATGATCGAAAGCGGCGTGAAATGCGCGAGAAAATCGGGATAGGTCACAGCGACAAAGGTCTCGCTGCGCGCAAGGGCAATGATCGGCATTGCGAACATAATCGCCATGAAAAGCGCAAAAAGCGGGTACCAGAGCTGCGAGAAGAGGAACTGAAACTTCAGCCGCAGCGGGAGTCGACCAACCAAACGTGGCGAATACTGCAGCAGCAGCATGACCAGGCTACGCGACCACTGGAACTCCTGGGTCACGAGGTCCCCGAAGGTGCGCGGTCCATCACCATGCGCAATCGCATCGAGCGCATGGACACCGCGCCAGCCGGCAGCATTCATCATCAACGTTGTGGAATGGTCTTCCGCCAGTTCCGGACCGAGCCCGCCGATTTCCTCCAGCGCCGCTGTGCGGACCGCATAATGTGATCCTATGCACAGCGGCGCCAGCCCCCCATTGTAGCCAGCCTGAAGCGAGCCGTGCATGCTCGCCTCGGCATGGAGTCTCCCGCGCGCCGCCCAACTTTCGGACCCGTTGCGGTCACAGATGCTCGGTGCGGAGACATAGCCAACCCTGGGGTCGGCAAAGGGGCGCAGCATCTCGAAAAGATAGCCGGGCTCGGGAACATGGTCCGCGTCGAGCTGGGCTACGAGATCATAGCGCTCATAACCGTAATGATCGTAGAAGAAGGCGAGGTTGCCCTCCTTGCAACGTGTGCGTCGCGGCCACGAGGTCCGATGATAATCAGCGCGCCCTTTACGGGTCGAGACGAAGACGCCATACCGGCGGCACCACGCGAGCGTCTCCTCGGAGGGATCCTCGTCCGCGAGCCAGGTGTCGTGCGGAACATCCTGTGCGAGCATCGCCTTCAGTGTTTCCGACACGATCGAGAAGGGTTCTGATGGCGCCTTGGTCACGACCATGGCGACGCGACTTCCGGCCGGCAGCCGCAGGGGTCCATTTGGTTTTGCTGCGCGGTAGAAGACCGCTATGAAATAGGCGGGCAGCAGGGTAACCCACGCGAGGACCGCGGTCACCATGATGCTGCCCAAAGTGTCCACGTGGTGGCGCGGCTCGAGCCACCAGACCCAAAAATAAAAGAGGGCTGCTGCCCAGACGCCGGCGCCGAGGAGGTATTCCGCGCGGCGATAACCTGTGAGCACGGGGACGAGCGACGGCTCGCCGCTCTCCGTTGCCTTTGTTCCGTCATTGGCAGAAAGGCGGGTCATGGTCGCGCCTCCAGTCCGAAGAATGGGGCAGCCGTTCGCACGATCGTCTCAAGGTCGGAATAGCGGGGCAGGAAGCCGAGCGTCTGATGCGCGAGCGTCGCATCCGCATAAAGCGCCGGCGGATCTCCGCAGCGTCGGCGGCGATACACGACCGGGACATCGTGCCCGGTAACCTCGCCGATTGCTCGAAGTACTTCCTTTACGGAAAAACCACGGCCGGTGCCGAGATTGAGCGCAATGTTCGCTCCACCCTTGGCGAGATGCCGATAGGCCAGCACATGAGCCCGCGCCAGATCGGCCACATGGATATAGTCGCGCACACAGGTTCCGTCCGGCGTGTCGTAGTCGTCGCCGAAGATCTCCAGATGCGGAATTTTGCCTGCGGCGGCCATGAGTGCCCGCGGAATGAGGTGCGTTTCCGGGTCGTGCCACTCTCCGAGATCACCCTCCGGATCGGCTCCGCAGGCGTTGAAATAGCGCAGTGCAACAAAGTTCAGTCCGAAAGCGGTGGCGTAGTCGGCGAGCATGTGCTCGGCCATCAGCTTCGTCTTGCCGTAGGGATTGATCGGCGCCTGCCACGTGGCCTCGTCGATCGGCAATACCGCAGGTACACCATAGGTGGCGCAACTCGACGAGAAGATGATCTTGTCGAGGCTCGCCTGCCGGCACGCATCGAGGAGTGACAGCGTTCCGCGGACGTTGTTGTTGTAGTATTTCGCGGGGTCGGCGACGGACTCGCCGACATAGGCGGATGCTGCAAAATGGATGACGGCGGCCGGTTGATACTGTTCAATCACTTCGACCAAGCGGGCCGTGTCCAGGATGTCGCCATGTACGAACGGTCCCCAGCGCACCGCGGAGCGGTTCCCGGTCGACAGGTTGTCATAGACGACGGGCTCGATGCCTTCCAGACGGAGAAGCTTTGCGGTGTGGCTGCCGATGTAGCCGGCGCCACCCGTGACAAGAATGCGTGGCGCGCCCATCAAACCAGCTCCATGACCTTTCGATCGGAGCCGGAGAGGAGGCCATCGAAGTACCCGATTGTGCGCGCGAGACCTTCCGACAGATTGACCGTCGGGCGCCAACCGAGCGCCTCCGTTGCGAGCGAAATGTCCGGACGGCGTTGACGCGGGTCATCGACCGGCAGGGGCCGGCGAACGATTTTAGAGCGTGAGCCGGTCTGGTGGATCACCTGTTCAGCGAGTTCACTGATCGTGAACTCTCCCGGATTGCCGAGATTGACCGGCCCAGTCAGCGCCGACGGCGACGCCATCAGGCGCACGAAGCCGTCGATCAGATCGTCCACGAAACAGAAGGAGCGGGTCTGCGATCCGTCGCCATGGATGGTAATGTCCTCGCCTTTGAGGGCTTGAACGATGAAGTTCGAGACGACGCGGCCATCGTCCGGGCGCATGCGGGGGCCATAGGTGTTGAAGATGCGGACGATCTTGATCTCGACCCCGTGAACTTTGTGGAAGTCGTGGAACAGGGTTTCGGCGCAACGCTTGCCTTCGTCATAGCAGGAGCGCGGGCCGAAAGGATTGACGTTGCCCCAATAGCTTTCCACCTGCGGGTGGACTTGCGGATCGCCGTAGATTTCCGACGTCGATGCCTGGAAGATGCGTGCGCCCCTGCGCGCGGCCAGATCGAGAAGATTAAGCGAGCCGACCACACATGTTCTCATGGTCTGGATCGGATCGGCCTGATAGTGCGGCGGCGATGCAGGGCAGGCAAGATTGTAGATTTCGTCGACCTCGAGATCGATCGGTTCCACGATGTCATGGGCGATGACGCGGAAGGTGTCGAAGCGCTTCAACTGCGCGATATTGCGCCTCAAGCCGGTAGAGAAGTTGTCGACGCAGATGACCTCGTGACCGGCGCCGAGAAGCAGCTCGCAGAGATGTGAACCCAGGAAGCCCGCGCCGCCAGTAACGAGTATCCGTTTCAGATTTTTCGGGCGCCGCGGGAAATCATTCCCTTCGTTTAAACTTGGCAACGTTTTTCTGAAATCATTTCGAAAATAATTCATGGATATTCTCCACAAGACCTGTCGTAAAATTACGACATACTTTCAGACGGAAGGAATAATTAGGTAATGCAAACGATATCGTTCAAGAATTCCCTGCATTGTTCCTTACACTATTTGGAAGCGCCTGTTGCCTACTGATACAATCGCCGTGTGGAGAATGTCATTATCACCCAATCCGGATAGTTATCTTGCCGTGCATTTCTACTCAAAACGAGGTATAACTGGCATCCGTTGGGTGCATCCTGGAAGCTCTGCTCCACTTTAGGGCGAGCTCTGGTGGTGGGAGGGGGTGGCCCCATCTCCGGGCATTCGATGGCCTGCGGTTCACGCATGAGAGCAATATTCGCTTGAGGAGTTGGATGAGTAAGGAGTCCGGATCAGGGGATAATCCACCCGAAGTTCCCGCCTGGCCCGCCCATTTGGAGCGGCGCCGGTGGCCCCGCGAACCCACGGATCGGAGGGAGCGCCAGGCCGTCACCCAGCCCGGGCTGGTGCCTTCGCATTTCTCCACGCTCGGATTGCCGCCTGCGGAGCAGTTTGACGCCTGGCGCCAGCACATGGCTCCGCTGATCGATGTTCGTCAGCCAGACGGGATGTTTCCCGATGATGGCTTTCCTGCAGAGCAGGTTGGATGGCACCTCGGCGATTTGCTCTTCGTCCAACAGCGTACGCCGGGATTTAGCTACGAGCGCTCTCGCGCGATGCTGCGCTCAAGCCCCATCGACCACTGGAGCGTCGGACTGTTCCGCAGCGGTCGGGCATGGACCGAGGTCGATCGCCACGTCGCGGAGACAGGGCCGGGAGAGCTCCTTTTCCGGTCCCTTGGCTACCCATATCGCGGGCGGATGACGGAGTCCGTGGCCGTCCTTCTCTTCATGCCCTTTGAATTGCTGGCGGATGATGCAAGCAAACTTGAAGGTGCCAATAATTCCGTCTTGTCAGGCGGTTTGGCGGGTCTGCTCGTCAACTACATCAATGGCATCGAATCAAACCTCAGCACCATCACCGCACCTGAAGTGCCACGTATCGTGCGCACGATGCGCGACATGATCGTCGCTTGCGCTGCATCGGTGACGCGGCCGGATGCAACAGGCTCTCCGGTAAATATCGGAATGATGGAACGGGCGCACCGGTACATTCACCAAAACCTCCATTCGGGGGATTTGACACCGGATGCCATCTGCCGCGCACTGGGCATTTCCCGCACACGCCTCTACCAGCTTTTCGAGCCGAGTGGCGGCGTCCTCAACTACATTCGCCGCCGCCGGCTTCTGCAGGCCCATGCGGCCCTCAGCGACCCGACCAACAAGCGGCCGATCTCCGAAATCGCCGAAGCCGCCGGTTTTGACGTGGCCGCAAATTTCACGCGGGCCTTCAATCACGAATTCGGCGCAAACCCGCGCGACATCCGCAAGATGGCGGCCACCGAACAGCACGTCGCACCACTTGCTCTTTCCGAGCGCCAAGGTGGGGCGACGATCGGCGACTGGCTCAAATCCATTCAAGGCTGAACGGCGATTATCGCACCTGCTGCGGCGAGTTGCAGGGCAGGGGCCTGAGCCCGTGAGGTCAGCCGCAAATCAGCGCCGCGATGCAGCTTGAGGTTGGCAAAGACTTCGATCGCCAGGGAAACTTCGATCTGCGTAATGAATGTTCGGCCGCTGGCGCGCTTCGGCGCGAGTTTTGCCGGCAGATTGACTCCGGGATGAATTGAGAAACTGCCGTCTCGTGGATTCGATAGTCGTGCGACCCGGAGCGGTCTCGCGTGAATGTTCAACCGGTGGCGGACGTAAGGCGGCCGCCTCGACCACGGTCAGGCTACGCCCACGAATCCGCTGGATCAGTTCAAGACGATGCAATTCCTTCTGCGACATGGTGATCAAACAAGATATGACGACTCCGAACACTCATGGCCTCAACCACGCTTCACGTCGCCAGTCTTCCTTCCAAACCTTGACGTTTGACCAGCATCCCGAGAGGCGACGACTGTCGCATCTCTAACTGGCTCATATGTCGCATCTCTAAATTGCCGTGTGAGTTCATGCCGAACTGCGACTTGCGCGTGTGACGCTAACCGACACGCCGCATTTGCGCGAGTAGTTTCTTGCGGAAGACTTCCGCCGGCGTTCGGTAGCCGAGGCACTTCCGCGGTGTCGAGTTGAGCCGATCGCAGATGTCCTTCAGCTCGCCGTCGGTGATAGACAGGGGATCCACCTCTCTCGAAAGCCATTTGCGAACGCGGCCATTTGTGTTCTCGACCGTGCCTTTCTGCCAGGGCGACTGCGGGTCGCAGAACCATGTCTGCGTTCCGATGCCAGCTTGCAGATAGGGCCATTCGCTGAACTCGGTGCCGCGGTCGAAGGTGATGGAGCGTCGAGCCGCGTGGGGCAGGGGTTGGAGCACCTCAATCAGCCCGTCCATGATCGGCTTCGATTGCCGGTCGTTGTTGCGCAGGAAGACCGCAAAGCGGCTGACCCGCTCCACCCGTGTGGTCACGTTGGCCTTGCCGAACTTCTTGCGAAACTGAATGAGATCGCACTCCCAATGGCCGAACTGCTTGCGTTCGGCGACAGTATCAGGGCGGTGAAGGATGTTGAGCTCCGGGCTGAAGCGGCGACCGTGACGCCGGCGGGCATACCGCGGTCTGCGTCTCGCACGACGCTCCGGCAGATGCCGCCACAGCTTGATCGCCTGACCGTCTGCGGAATAGGCGAACTTGTAGATCGTCTCGTAACTGACGCAGATCGGATGGCGCTCCAGCCGCATGCGGCCGGCGATCTGCTGTGGCGACCAGCCATGCATAATCCGCTCGATCACCGATTGGCGCACATGGGAGAACCGCGCGAGTTTGCGCAGCTTGGCTCTGCGCTCACGGGCCATCGCGTTGGCGGTGACGCAATAGTAGGCGTCACGACACGAAAGGGGTGAATCTGTCCGACATTTGCGAACGTAACGAGAACCAGGCGATATCGTCTCGTATAGTTGAAGCCCTCTCGTCCTCAAAGGGTAGTCACAAGACGAAAGACCGAGTCTCGAGCTATTCCTCTCGCATCGCGCGGGCGATCTGATCAGCGAGCGGTTTGACGAGGTAGGAAAGCGCCGTGCGCTCGCCGGTCTGGATGAACGCCTCGACCGGCATGCCAGCGTGCAGGGCGAGGCTGCCGAGCTTCCGGAGCTCCGCCGCGGAAATCCGGATGCGCGCGGTGTACCACGCCTCGCCGGTCTGCGGGTTTGTGCTGAGATTCGCGGCGATCGTCTGGATTTCGCCGACGATTTCCGGCGTCGTGCGCTGATTGAAGGCGGATAAGCGCAAGGTCGCCTTCTGCCCGAGATGCAGTTGGTCGATGTCGGCCGGCTGGATCTTGGCGTCGACGACGAGGCTGTCGTTGACGGGCACGATCTGCATGACGGTTTCGCCGGCGGCAATGACGCCGCCGACCGTGTGCACGGCCAGCTCGTGCACGATGCCGTTTTGCGGCGACAGGATATCGATGCGCTTCAATTGATCCTCGGCGGCGACCCGCTGCTCGGTGAGTTCCGCCAGCTTGTTGTCGACGTCACGCAGTTCCGTCAGCACCTCGGAGCGGCGGTTCTGGTCGAGTTGCAGGATCTGAAGCTCGGTTTCGGTCGTCTGTGTCGCGGTGCGGGCGATCTCGGCCGTCAGTTGCCCTCGCTCACCTGACAATTGCGCCTTCATCCGCTTGAGCTCGGCTAGCCGCGAGAACGGCATCAGCCCCTTCGCGTGCAGGCTGGCGATGCCCTCCAGCTCCTCGTCGATCAGCTTCAATTCGTCGTCCTTGGCGTCGCGGCGGGCCGTCAGTCCGTCGGCTTCCTGCGCCAGTTGATGCACCCGCTGGCTGAGTTGCGCCTTCTGGCCGTCGATCGTGCGCTTGCGGGCGTGGAACAGCGCCCTTTCCGCGGCGACATAGGCGGCGACCTCGGGATCGCCGAGTCTTGCCTGCAGTTCCTTCGACGGCGCCGGTTCCGCCGCCTCGTCGCGCTCGGCGGTCAGCCGCATGGCGCGCGCCTGCAACTGGTCGATCTGCTTGGTGATGACCGCCAGGTTGGCGCGGGTGACGGTATCGTCGAGCCGGATCAGCAATTCGCCGGCCTTCACCTGTTGGCCGTCGCGTACCCGAATCTCGCCGACAATGCCGCCGTCACGGTGCTGGATGCGCTTGACGTTGCCCTCGACGACAACGGTCCCGGCTCCAAGGACGGCGCCTGAGAGATTGCTGGTCGCCGCCCAGCCGCCGACGCCGAAGACCAGCGCCGCGACCGAGACGCCGGCGATCAGCATGTAGCGGGAGATGGCCTTTGCGGCGCGGCTTTCTGCTTTGGTGCTCATGCGGTCTCCGACACGGCGCGGACGGTGGTCTTGCGCAGCACCTCGTCGCGCGGGCCGAAGGCGACGGCTCGTCCCTCGGCCATGACGAGGACCTGATCGACGGCGGCCAGGGCATTCGGCCGGTGAGCGATGACGACGACGATCGCGCCGGTCTTGCGGGCCGCGAGGATGGCATTGGTCAGCGCCGCCTCGCCTTCCGCGTCGAGGCTGGCATTCGGTTCATCGAGCACCAGCAGGAACGGCTTGCCGTAGAGCGCCCGGGCGAGGCCGATGCGCTGGCGCTGGCCGGCCGACAGGATGGCGCCGGCAGCACCGATCCGGGTGTCGTAGCCTTCCGGCATCGACAGGATCAGCTGATGCACGCCGGCTTGCTCGGCCGCTTCGATGATCGCGGCGGGGTCCACATCCTTGGCGAAGCGGCTGATGTTTTCGGCGATCGTGCCGTCGAACAGGTCGACGCCTTGCGGTAGGTAGCCGATCGAAGGCCCAAGCGATTCTGGCTCCCATTGGCCGAGCTCGGCCCCGTCGAGGCGGATCGTGCCGCGGGCGGGCGGCCAGACACCGACCAAGGCACGGGCCAGGGTCGACTTTCCGGAGCCGCTCGGGCCGATAATGCCGACGCCCTGGCCCGCGGCGAGCTTGAAGGAGACATCGCGAACAATGGCTGCATTGCTGCCGGGCGCGGCGACGACGAGCCCGGCCGCGTCCAAGGTTTGCCGCGGCGCCGGCAGAGGCATCGGCTGGCGGTCCTCGGAGAACTTGTCGAGCACGCTCTCGAGGCGGCGGCGCGCCTGCCGCGCGTTGACGAACCCGCGCCATTGCGCGACCGCCTGCTCGATCGGCGCGAGCGCCCGCGAGGTCAGGATCGACGAGGCGATCATCGCCCCCGGCGACGCCAGTTGGTAGATCGCCAGCCACGCCCCGAGCGCGAGCACCGCCGACTGCAACGCCAAGCGGAAGATCTTCGACGCGGCCGCGAAGCCGCTGCTGGCGTCGCTGGTGCGTCTCTGTACGTCGACATAGCCGGCGTTCATCTCATGCCAGCGCGCGGCATAGGCGCCGCTCATCCCCATCGCATGCAGCGCCTCGGCATTCCTTCGGCCGGCCTCGATGAACTCGCTGCGGTTTCCTCCGAGCTGGGCGAGACGCTGCATCGGCTGCCGCAGCGTCACCTCGCTGACGAGCGTCAAGGCAAGCAGGATGACGGCGCCAGCGACAGTGATCCAGCCGAGAAAAGAATGGAAAAGGAACAGGATGGCGAGGTAGACCGGCAGCCACGGCATGTCGCAGATGGCGACCGGGCCTTGCCCGCTCATGAACTGGCGCACCTGGTCGAGATCGCGGAGCGGCTGCGCGATCGCCTCCTTCTTCGACATCCGGAGCGGCAGCTTCAAAACGGTGTCGAAGGTCGGGCCGCCCAGCTCCTCCTCCAGCCGATGGCCGATCTGGGTGAGGATGCGCGAGCGGATGACTTCCAGCAGTCCGAGAAACAGATAGAGGGCGATCGCCAGGATCGACAGTGCCACCAGCGTCGGCACGCTGCGGCTGGCGAGCACCCGGTCATAGACCTGCATCATGAACAGCGGTCCGGTCAGCATCAAAAGATTGGTGACGGCGCTGAGCGCCGCCACCCCGATAAATGCCTTGCGGGTTTGGCGAAGAGCGGCGGCGACCAGCGATCGCCGCCCGTCCGTCATCAGTGCCGTCACGCGTCAGCCCTCAAGCAACGAAGCGGACATCGTCGGCATGCAGGTTCGCCAAGGTGACGTTCTTCAACGTAATCGTATTGGCCGCGTCGAAGGTGATCACAGTGTCGGAGCCCGCCTGCGCTGCCGCGGCAAGGACGGATTCGAAGTTGGCGAAGAGCGTGTTTTGGAACTCAAGAACGTCGCCCGCCCCCGAGCCAGCTTTGAAGTCGGTTATCGTGTCGAGACCAAAGCCCGGCCGGAAGACGAAGGCATCGTTACCGGCCCCGCCGGTCAGTGTGTCGTCGCCCAGGCCTCCTGCGATCGTGTCGGCGGCGTTGAACCCAACGATCGTATCGTTTCCGGACGTCGAAGCCTGTGAAAGCAGCAGCCCTCGCATGTCCGCCCGCGTCCAGGTGGTGCCGCCGGCAAAGACGATCTTGTCGACGCCCTGATCGTAGAAGTCGTCGAGGGCTTCCTTGATGAGGATGGAGCCTGCATCTCCGACGCCCGCCGCACTCTCGGCGATGGCGAGGGTGACGTGGTTTCCGTTGCGGACCAGCGTCACGTCGGCGGGGTTGATATCGACGAGGATGAGCTGGTCGGCATTGCCGCTGTTGGTCCCCTCGGTGATGGTGTCGTTGCCGTCGCCGCGGCTGTAATAGTAGGTGTCGATACCACGTCCGCCGTCGATGGTGTCGTTGCCGAGGCCGCCGGTGATGATGTCGTTTCCGTCGCCAGCATTGACGGTATCGTTGCCAGCGCCCGCATTGATGAGATCAGCGACATTGAAGCCGGCGATGGTGTCGTCGCCAGCCGTCATGACCTGGTCGAGCAGCATGAGCCTGAGCTCGTTCCGGGTCCTGACGGCGCCATCGGTGAAGACGATCTTGTCGATGCCCTGATCGTAAAAGTCGTTGAGGGCTTCCTTGATGAGGATGGAGCCTGCATCTCCGACGCCCGCCGCACTCTCGGCGATGGCGAGGGTGACGTGGTTTCCGTTGCGGACCAGCGTCACGTCGGCGGCGTTGATATCGACGAGGATGAGCTGGTCGGCATTGCCGCTGTTGGTCCCCTCGGTGATGGTGTCGTTGCCGTCGCCGCGGCTGTAATAGTAGGTGTCGATACCACGTCCGCCGTCGATGGTGTCGTTGCCGAGGCCGCCGGTGATGATGTCGTTTCCGTCGCCAGCATTGACGGTATCGTTGCCAGCGCCCGCATTGATGAAATCAGCGACATTGAAGCCGGCGATGGTGTCGTCGCCAGCCGTCATGACCTGGTCGAGCAGCATGAGCCTGAGCTCGTTCCGGGTCCAGACGGCGCCATCGGTGAAGACGATCTTGTCGATGCCCTGATCGTAAAAGTCGTTGAGGGCTTCCTTGATGAGGATGGAGCCTGCATCTCCGACGCCCGCCGCACTCTCGGCGATGGCGAGGGTGACGTGGTTTCCGTTGCGGACCAGCGTCACGTCGGCGGCGTTGATATCGACGAGGATGAGCTGGTCGGCATTGCCGCTGTTGGTCCCCTCGGTGATGGTGTCGTTGCCGTCGCCGCGGCTGTAATAGTAGGTGTCGTTGCCACGACCACCGTCGAGGGTATCATTCCCTTTCCCGCCCCCAAATTTGCCCGACGCATCTGTGCCTATAAGCGTATCATCTCCATCCGTCGCCGAGTCGTAGATCGACCATTGACGCAGGAAGGCAGTGTCCCATTTCGTCCCATCATCGAAGACAATCTCCTCGATGCCATACTGATCGAAATGCCGGTACGAGGCTGTCGCAGCAACCAGCCGCAACGTCCCGCCTTCACCGCCCCCGACAGTAATCAGTAAATCGTTGCCGGCGCGAGCGAGCGAGACTTCCGATGGCACAATACCTTTCAGCCGCAGGCTGTCGGTCCCTTGGCCATCAACCTCTAAAATCCCGTCATTGCCGTCACCGCGGGTGAACACATAGGTATCGTTTCCTGCTCCGCCTTCCAGCCGGTCGGCGCCATGGCCACCTTCCAAGATGTCGTTGCCAAGATAGCCCAACAGAGTGTCATCGCCGAGGCCGCCGGAGAGCGTATCGTTGCCAGACCGGCCATCGAGAACGTCGTCGCCTGCATTGCCAGAAAGCGTGTTTGCCGCATCATTGCCGAAGAGGCGGTCATCGAACTTGGTACCAATCACGTTTTCGACGCCGATCAGGGTGGCAATTAGCCTGTCGCTGCTGGTAGAAGCTGAGAACGTATCCGACGTCCTGACCTCACCCTGGTTGAGCACGAGATCTACAAAGACCGAAGTAGAGAGATCTTGGAAGGTAACAGTGTCGTTTCCTTCGCCACCATCAAGCTGATCAATGTCACCGAGCATGGAGATGCTGACAGCCAAGGTATCGTTCCCGCCGTCGCCAAAGATGATGTCGCTACCGCCGCGGCCATCTATGTAATCCGCTCCCAAATTACCACTAAGGCGCTGATCGTATTTCGATCCGATGATCTGATCAGCGCCGCTGGTCCCACCATAGAAGGCGGACCCTTCTTTTGCCCAATACAGAATGTCTGCTCGCGACCAAATATTCCCATCACCGAAGATGATTTTGTCGATTCCATATCCGTCTGTGAGCGACTGCAGATCCGTGACGAACTTCATTGTATGCGTATAGAAATCCCGCGATCAAGCCAACCATCATCGCCATACCGATCGGCGAACCGAGGAACAGGCCCAATTGCCAAACAATTCCCAATTGCAAGAATTCCGCCGATATGGCGCCGATAAAACCTGCAACCTCAAATAGGGTTACGCCCGCCAAAGTACCGACACCGATGTCAGTACCTATCTTTGCTGCCGACTCGAGAGAAATTCCCTCCAGATACGCAGAGGAGCCTGTTTCCAAAGCCAATCCGACATTTTCCAGGACCTCGCCGTAAGCTTCAGCACGAGGGTTCCCGGCGGCACTCAGCGCACCTCCCAAAGATTGTAGAGCTTTTCCGAGCGTGTTTGCGCCGTCACCCAGGGCAAAATCACCCAAATTTCGTAGCTCTTCGGTGATTCCATCATACAGAAGCTCAATTTGTGACGGTGCAAAAACTTCAGAGTATGATGCCATCGGGGTCAAACCTCTCTATATTATCAGCTAATTACACAAGGAAAGATCCCAGATTATTCGCCCCTTTTACTGCGAAACTCCCTTATCTTTCTTGGTGGATTCACAATGACAACCAACGATACGAATATAATCGCGGGGATGTAAACCGGAAGTCTTGTGACCTGACTTACAAGTGCGGCGGCAATCAGTGCTATGCCGACGTAGATCCCTATGGAAAGGCGATTGGATATAATGCCCCACAACATTTCACAAAAGTGATGCTTCCACCTTATGTCCGACAGGGCCATCTTCTTTCTCCCGGAAATCTATATTCCGTCGTTTCTATTTACAACTTATACGGTCGGTCAATTATATGCAGACGTGACTTTCAGAGAGCCGTGCGAGCGCATTTTCCATCTGAAATTGCCAGTGACGGTCGTGTGTTTCGCAAATGCGATCAAAAAACACTCTTACCGTTTGCGCGCTCTTGAAAGACGACGTCGAATGCAGGACTGCGCTTGGATTCGAGCCGGCGAATTCACTCCAATCAAGGTGAGATCTCCCACGTGCTGCGGCATCGCCGCCAGCAAAAATCCTCCCACAGCAGTGCAATTGCCCGAACTGCCCGCCGCGCTGCATTGCTCATCGGTCGCTGTCACAACTATTGCGATAGAGTGATTGTTTAGTGAGAAGCCACCGCACTTCGCAAGCGAAAAGTGAATCGGCGGCAAATTTCTCTCGCAATTTGGATTGAACGCTTCGGCCGCGTGATCTCCAATGGGTTGGCAGCGAGCCCAGAATGTGTGGTTATTGAAGGTCGCCAGCCACGCCCGATTGACGCCGTGCGAGCTGCGCACCTCGGCGGTCGCAAGGCTCGACTGGTCGATATTGGACGCGTCAGGCGCGATGTAACTCACCGACATGACCTGTCGCTTCGACAATGCCTTCATTCTCCCCACTTAGAACGATTGTGTACGTTCCAGTTGTTAGCGCAGCGCCGCATATAAGGCAGTCTTTCCGATCCTGAGGCGTGCCGCCGCCTCCCTCACTGTCAGGCCTTGATCGATGAGAACTTTAGCCCGGGCGAGCTTGTCCGGCGTGACGACCGGCTTGCGGCCGGCCTTTCGACCACGTGCAGCCGCCGCCTTGAGTCCAGCTGCCGTTCGTTCGCGGATAACATCGCGCTCGAATTCGGCGAGCGCGCCGAAGATCGCAAAAACGAGCTTGCCGCCGGATGTCGTGGTGTCAATGTTCTCGGTCAGCGACCGCAGTCCAATGCCGCGCGCCTGCAGGCTGGTGACGGTTTCAATGAGATGCGGCAGGGAGCGCCCGAGCCGGTCGAATTTCCATACCACGAGCACGTCACCGTCGCGGAGGTAACCAAGAGCCTCAATTAAACCGGGCCGTTCGGCCTTGGCGCCGGAAGCGATGTCTTCGAAAATCTTGGTGCACCCGGCCTTGGCCAGGGCGTCGCGCTGCAGGGTCATGTCTTGGGCGTCGGTCGAGACGCGCGCATAGCCAATGGCGGGCATGGAGAGGGTCGTGTCCGTTTATCCGTCCGGCAATCTTTCCGTCCGTTTTTCCATTGTCAAGGCACGTTTGCGGACATTTCCTGTGGATGCCGGCAAATCTCCGTTTGGCGGACAGGTCAAATTCGGTTCCGCTGTAGCCCGGCGCGATGAAACAGCAGGGTGGGCGAATGGCTAGACGAACCCTTTTGAGTGAAGCGTGGTGGAACCAGGCGACAGCCATCCCGGACGACGAGAGAGACATCGTCAAGCACTACACGCTCGAACGCGCGGATCTCGACCTGATCATGCGGCAGAATAGGGCACCGAACCGACTGGGGCTTGCTTGCGTTCTGGCGATGCTTCGCTACCCCGGCCGGCCGCTGGCGGACCGTGAAGTCCTGCCGGAGGGCGTCCTGCGGTATTTGGCCCGGCAGATCGGCGTCGATCATCGTGAGATTCATAAGTATTTCGAGCGGCCGCAGACGCGACGCGAACATCTGGCCTTGGTTTTCGAGAGAACAAAGACGCGCCCGTTTGCATCCTCCGACGTGCGAGCGCTCACAGGCTGGCTGACGCCGGCGGCGCAAACCTTGCGTCGCGCCGACGCTCTCGCGGAAATGGTGGTGGAGGAACTTCGTCGCCGACATATCCTCCTGCCAGCCCGCGCGGCGTTGGAAACCATCATCCATGTCGCAATTCGGCGTGGCTTGCGCATCGCCCATCGAGCGCTCGCCGGCGGCCTTTCGGAGAGCCAGAAGCTCGATCTCGACCGGCTTCTCGACATGCGTGCGGGCACGACCGTGACCACTCTGGCATGGATCCGGGCGCCGGCACTGTCGCCGAACGCCGCCAATCTCGACAGGATCGCCGAGCAGGTGCAATTTCTCCGATCGCTGGCCCTGCCGGCGAACCTGGCAGAGCGCATTCCGGCCAAGCTTTTCGAGGAGCTTGCCTCGGAGGGGATGCGGATGAGCGCACAGCATCTGCGTGACCTCAATCCGGAACGCCGGTACGCCGTGCTGGCCGCGACAATCCTGCACCTGTCACGCAATCTGACCGATTGTGCAATCGACATGTTCAAGAAACTGATCGGCGCATTGACGCGGCGCGCCGACAATCAGGCGGCCAAGAGGGTTACCCGTTCCGTCCGGGAGCTTCAGAAACCACTGAAGGACGTCTCCCAGGTTTGCCACGCGATCATTAAAGCCAGAGAAGCGGGCGAGGACGTCGGCTTGGCGCTCGAGCGTGTCATTCGTTGGCCGGAATTCGTCACCAGCGTCGAGGCCGTCGACACGCTGATCGCCCCGGACATGATTGATGGCAAGGCCGAGTTGCTCCAGCGCTATCCGACCATCCGCAAAATGGCACCGGAATTCCTGTCGACCTTCGTGTTCCGCGGCCATGCCGTCGCGGCGAACCTCCTACGCGCCCTTTCGGTGACCGCCGATCTTTATCGCTCCAGTAAACGCAACATACCGGACAAGGCCCCCATATCCTTCGCCCCGAAGGCTTGGATGCCGCTGATCCTTGAGGACGGCAAGATCAACCGCAGGGCCTACGAATTCTGCCTCTTCAGCGAGTTGAAGCGCAGGCTCGATGCCGGCGATGTCTGGGTCGAGGGATCGAAGCGCTTCCAGTCATTCGAAAGCTTCCTCATCCCTACGCCGACATTCGAGCTGATGCGCGAGGAAGGACCGCTCCCGATCGCCGTCGAAACCGACGTCGAAGCCTATCTGCAACAGCAGCGCATGATCTTGAACGAGGGGCTGCGCGACCTTTCCCGCCTGGCGGAAGCGGGCGAACTTGACGATGTCGAATTGACCGAGGCCGGTTTCAACATCACGCCGCACAGAGCCACCTTCCCGGACATCGCCAAATCGCTGAAGCCGAAAGTGGAAGCCCGATTGCCTGCCATCCGGATTACCGACCTGATCCTCGAGGTCGATGCGCGGACGGGCTTTTCGAACGCTTTCACGCATCTGCGCACCGGCCGAACCGCCGACAACAGGCTTGCACTGCTCACCGCGGTTCTGGCCGATGGCATCAATCTTGGTCTGACCAGAATGGCCGACGTCTCCCCCGGCCTGACGATGCGGCAGCTTGCCTGGGCCCACGACTGGCATATCCGCGAGGAGGGTTACTCTGCCGCCCAAGCCATTCTGATCAACGCCCAGAGGCAGTTGCCGCTTTCGAAAATGTGGGGGGATGGAACGACGTCGTCCTCGGACGGGCAGTATTTCCAGGCCGGCGGCTACGGCGAGGCGCTCGGTGATCTCAATGCCCGCTACGGCCCCAATCCCGGTGCCAAATTCTACCGGTTCACCTCCGACCAATATGGCGCTTTCTACATCATCGTCATGAACGCCAATGCGAGCGAGGCCATCCATGTCCTCGACGGTCTCCTTTATCATGGCAGCGATCTCGCCATCGAAACCCACTACGTCGACACCGGCGGGGTCAGCGACATGAGCTTTGCGCTCTGCCATCTCCTCGGTTTCCAGCTCGTCCCGCGGCTGCGCGGTCTCAAGGATCGTAGGCTCTATCTTTTCCCCGGCGACGCAGCGCCAGAAAACCTCGAACCTCTTGTCGGCGAGCCCATCAACGTCGAGCGAATCAAAGCGAACTGGAACGATATCCTTCGTCTCGTAACGACGATCCGTTCCGGACAGGTCCGGCCCTCAACCCTGTTGGCGAAGCTCTCCGCTTTCCCGCGACAAAACGGACTGGCGTTAGCGTTGCGCGACATCGGCCGCATCAACCGTTCGATCTTCCTGCCGCAATGGTGGCGGAACCCCGACATGCGCCGGAACGCCACCATCGGGCTCAACAAGAGCGAAGCCCAGAACACCCTGCCGCGCGCGCTCTTCTTCAACCGTCTAGGCGAGTTGCGGGACCGGACCTTCGAGAGTCAACTCTATCGGGCATCCGGGCTGAACCTGCTGATGAATGCGATCGTCTACTGGAACGCGCTCTACCTGGAACAGGCATTCGCCGATCTCAACCGTGACGGAATCGCCACCCCGCCGGATGTGATCAAACACATTGCTCCCCTCGGATGGCAGCACATCAGCCTCACCGGCGATTACATCTGGACCCCGACCGAAGGCCTCGAACTCCGACCCCTGGGGCGAGAAACGTCCATCCTCACCGCATGATCGCATGATCACTTTATGTTCTCAAATGTCGGACAGATTCACTACTTTCGTGTCGTGACGCCTAGTAGCCGCTCAGATCCGGCATCTGCGGATCCTCAAAAGCATTGCGTCTGAGCTCGCGGAAAATCGTCGAACGATGCCGTCCGAGTTTCTCGGCGATGACGGTAGCGCTCAGGCCGGCCGATCGCCAGCGAGCGATCCTGCGACGTTCATCCATATCGATCTGGGAGTAGGTGCGTCTCATGAACCATTCCTTGCGAGTGATAACCCATTGGCATCTATCGCAAGTCGCACTTCATCCTTGAACCCACCCCGCTACACCAAATGTCACAGCTATTTAAAGATGAGACAAAGTAGTCAAATTAGAAAACGCGACGTCATCCTACTCCTTATTACTTCGTTTGCAAGTTGCTATATTTACAAAGTACGCAGACGATAGCCGCCGGCCGGGTGGAGCTGGTCAGGGTTGCGCAGCCCGGTCGGCGGCGGATGGCTCCAGCGGCAAGATAAACTTTAGCTTTGACACCCCGATCACTCCGCCGCCTTCAGCTGCGCAAGGGCTTGCTGGCGCTTGGCGATGACCACCGGATCCTTGGTAAAATCCGTCCTCCGGCCAGGCTTGGTGCCGCGCTTTTGGTAGCCATTGCTTTGGCTGCCGTCGCGTATGCCGAACATGTGGTCCGTCTGGCCGGTGCGGCGCGGCCCGCCCTTGCTGCGCTGTTGCTCTCGTCCGGCCTGCATCTCGGCGACCACGGCCAGCATGTCATCAAGGCGCTTGTTCTCGACCACCTCGGAGCGGTGCACCGACCGTAAGGTGTCGAAGGCTCTGTAGGGCAGGGACGTCCCCTCATGGGTGATCTCGAGGCGGCCGTCGGGATAGTCGCAGACAATGAGCTTCTTGCCGGCGAGCGCCGTGGCGAGGTCGGTCGGATCGAGGATGAACATCACCTTGTCATAGCGCAGCGTCAGCGACTGCGACAGCTTGCGGACCTCCTTGCGGCACATGGCGCCATCGAGGTTCTCATGCGCGGCAAACGGCCGATGCATGTCCTTCGGATTGCGCGGCGCCTTGCCAAAGCGGCGATTGAAGTCGGCCATGAACTCCGGCGCATAGGCATTGGCCGCCGCGATCGAGTCGATGCCGCGCAGCCGCAGTTCCTTGACCAGCCGATCCTGCAGCGTCTGGTTGGCGCGCTCGACGCGCCCCTTGGCCTGCGGGGTATTGGCGCAGATGATGTCGATGTTGAGCTCATAAAGGGCCCGGCCGAACTGCGTCAGGCCACTGGTTCTGTCCTTCTTGGAAGCATGGGTGGTGCGGAAGATGCCATGCTTGTCGCTGTAGAAGGCGATCGGCTTGCCCCATTGCTGCAGATAGGCCTTCGTCGCGTGCAGATAGTCGAAGGTGTTCTCCGATCCGGCGAAGCGCAGATGCAAGAGCTTGCCGGTGGCATCGTCGATATAGACGAGCAGGGCGCATTTGGGTCCGCGGTTCTCGAACCACCGATGAAGCGAGCCGTCGATCTGAACGAGTTCGCCGAAACAATCGCGCCGGCCGCGCGGCTGGAAAACCCGCTTCTTGCGCTCGCGTCGCGACACCCAGATGCCGGCTTCCATCATCCACTGACGCAGCGTCTCCTTGCTGACGGCAATCCGGTGGCGTTCGAGCAGCTTCTCGGCGGCCAACGTCGGTCCAAAATCCAGGTAATGCTCACGCACCAGGTCGAGCACCAGGTTGCGGAAGTCCTCGCTGTAACGCCGGTTGCTCGGACGGCCGCGCTTCTTCGAGACGAGACCGTCGGCGCCGGCCTGGTCATAGGCCTGCAACAGCCGGTGGACCTGACTGCGGCTAAGACGAAGCAACGCGGCCGCCTCGACGACGGTCAGGCTGCGCCCGCGAATCCGCTGGATGAGTTCAAGACGATGCAATTCCTTCTGCGACATGGTGATCAAACAAGACATGACGACTCCGAACGCTCATGGTCTCAACCACGCTTCACCTCGCCAGTCTTCCTTCCAAACGTTGACGTTTGACCAGCATCCCAAGAGGCGACGACTGTCGCATCTCTAACTGGCTCATATGTCGCATCTCTAAACTGCCGCTACACCAAACGATCGCATAATCTATGTTATGGAACTGGACGGTCGTTTGGGTACACTGGACCGATCATCACCCACGCGATCCACCCAAGAGCCGCCAATCCGCATGCTGATTGTTGGTTACTCGCACGTACCAACTGCTTACTCAGCCTACAGGCGAAATGGTACATGCTCGTCCAGCAGGAATATGTCCCAAAGTCCAATTTCGACCGTAACGCTTTTTCGGTTAGATTGAGCCGCAGCAATCACCAACTGGTTGAATCGGAATGGATATTGATTTTACCCGCTCCGGGGTTTGGTTTGCGTCGAAACGCGTCCTGGCGTCTACGATTGTTCGGGAAGCAACCCCGGCTGGCACTCCACGGGGCAATCGGTCACCGTCAACCTGCTCCCGGGCGGGAGCTTTTTTTGGCGATTCCGAGTTCCAGAGCCCGGGGACGAGCGTGTTCAACAATGATGGTACGGTGTCGAACTGAAGAAGGCCTCGGCTTGGGTATTTAGATCACCTTAAAGTGGTCAGGGCGCCGAGCGCTTCAGTTATTGGTTGTGGTATCCCTTAAGCCGCGACGTCGCCGATCAACGCGCCAGCGGGAATGTTCCATTCCTTGCTGAGCTTTCGGATCTGATCCAGATTAATTTCCCGCTTGCCGTTCAAAAGATCGGCCGCCCGCGCTTTGGAGCCAATAACCGCAACGAGATCGGCGCGCGTGTAATTGTTCGCAGCCATCACCGACTTGACCACCTCAACCGGGCTCGCCGTCGGGATTGGATAGTGCTTACCTTCGTACTGTTCGATTAGAAGCACGAGCGCGTCAAAGTGCGCAGCTTCCTCAGAGCCTTCATCGGGTTCGTTCTCGAAATACGGCCGAACTTCCTTCAGCGCGGCGTTGTACTCGGCCTCACTCTGAAGCGTTCGAAAAGCTTTCAAATCGAACATGTCGACTTCCTTTCACGTCAGAGGTCTTTGACGTCAATCGCATCGTACTGGGCGTGCGTCCCGACAAACAGAACGAAAATCCGCTTTGACCGAAACGCGACCAGCCCCACGATGCGGTACTTGTTGCCACCGACGTCGAAAATAACCTTGTTGCCCGCCACGATATCAGCCGAGTTAAATGTCTTCTTCAGCTCACTAAAGTTGCTCCAACTCGCCTTCGATGCGGTGGTGTACCATTCCGTCATCGCGGCTTCCGCGGTCTCTCTGGGAGCTCCTTTCGGCAAGCTGTTCCAAAAATTCCCCAGCGCGGATTTAGCGATAACGTTCACTCGAACTCCTATTTAGCGCGTTCCCAATTTGGAAACAAGCGTGAAGTTCCCAATTTGGAAACTTTGTTGGCGGGCACTCTCAACTACCACCAAAGCAACATCGACGGAATGCAGTCTAGGAGAGCTTTTGGCGCGAAACTGGCCGGAATGAGCCGCCCCGGCATGTCAACCTCGGCTGTCTTTTCGTAACCAAGTCTCGTCCGCCTCGACGACCTTCGACTGCATTAAGAAATCCAGGCTATGTCAATCGACGTTTCAAAGCAGCTTAGCTCGTTTCCCTACATTCAATTTGCCGCGCGGGCACCCTCCGTCATGGAACTTCTCTAGGGCTACGCGCCGGACGACAACCGCAACGAGGAAACCGTATCGTTTCCGCGCGGGCCAAATCGAGATCCGGCCTCCCGACCGCGATGACCTCGCTATTCGGCCGACCACGCGCCCGTTCTACGAGGCTTTCTGCCAGCTGCGCCTTGCAGCCTGTCACGACAATTTTCACGCAACGCTCCGATGGCGTCCGCCGAGACGTGCGCCGTTGTAGCGCTCGCGGCGGATCGGCTCCCACCACCAGCCGTTGGCGAGATACCAATCGACCGTGTCGCTCAAACCCGCCTCGAAGTCCCGCGTCGGCCTCCAGCCAAGCTCATGCTCGATCTTGGAAGGGTCGATCGCATAGCGCCGATCGTGACCAGGCCGGTCGGCGACAAGCGTGATGAGATCGCGATAGCTCTTTCCGCCCTTGCGCGGCAGGCGGATGTCGAGCAGGTCGCAGATGCTCTCCATCACCGACAAATTGTTGCGCGCGGCCCGGGCGCCGATGTTGTAGCTCTCCCCTGGCCTCCCCTTCCTCATCACGAGATCCAGCGCGCGTGCATGGTCGTCGACGTGGAGCCAGTCGCGGACGTTCGCTCCCGATCCATAGAGCGGCAGCGGCTTTTCCTCGATCGCATTGATGATCGTCAGGGGGATAAGCTTCTCGGGAAAATGAAACGGTCCGTAGTTGTTGGAGGAGTTCGAGAGCACCACGGGCAGCCCATAAGTCTGATACCAGGCACGAACGAAATGATCCGCCGCCGCCTTGGAGGCGGCGTAGGGGGACGAAGGCGCGTAGCGCGTCTCTTCGACGAAAACGCCGCCGGAGAATGGGAGGTCCCCGAACACCTCGTCGGTGGAGACATGGTGAAAGCGAAACCGCTCGCGCGCTGTTGGGCCAAGCTCCGACCAGTAGGCCAATGCCGCTGAAAGCAGGCGGACCGTGCCGAGGACGTTTGTTTCCGCAAATGCGCCGGGCCCGTCGATCGATCGGTCGACATGGCTCTCGGCCGCGAGATGCATGACAGCATCGACGCGCTCGAGGCGCATGATGTCGAGCAGCGATTGCTCGTTGCGGATATCCGCCCGGTAGAAGACATGGCTCGGGTGATTGTCCACCGCGCGCAGCGACTGGAGATTGCCAGCATAGCTCAGCTTGTCGACATTGACGACCCGCTCGGCGCCATTGGCAACAAGATGCCGGCAGACCGCAGAGCCGATGAAGCCGGCGCCACCTGTGATGAGAACACGCATGCTTGCCCCCTCACCGGCCAAAATCGAAGAGCTTGGCATCGGCCAGCAACGATGCGTCCCGATCCTTCGCGGACAATCGCAAAAGATCGGCGTCCACGGGCCACTTTATCCCGATTTGCGGATCGTCGAAGCGGATCGCGCGCTCATGTTCTGCGGAATAGTGCTCGCTCACCTTGTAGAGGACCTCCGTCTCCGGTTCGAGGGTGACAAAACCATGGGCGAACCCCACGGGCACCAGAATCTGGTTCCATCTTTCGGCCGAGAGTTCGAGACCAATCCACTGCGCGAATGTCGGCGAGCCCTTGCGGATATCGACGACCACGTCGAACGCCCTCCCCCGCACGACCCGAACGAGCTTGGCCTGAGCGCGTGGCGGGAGCTGGTAGTGCAGGCCGCGCAACGTGCCCGCAATTGCGGAATAGGAGTGGTTGTCCTGCACGAAAGCGAGCCGGATGCCATGCGCCAGCAAAGCCTCGGCATTGTAGGTCTCCGAAAAGAAGCCCCGCTCGTCGCCGAACCTGCGTGGTATGATTTCCAGAACACCGTCGAGGCCCAGGGCTCTTATCTCAGGCATCGGCAAGCTCCCTGATGCGTCGCTGAAGGTAGGTCGCGTATTCGTTCTTGCCGAGTAAGGCAGCGCGCTTGAGCACCTCATCGGCAGAGACATAGCCGAGCTCGAAGGCGATCTCTTCCGGGCACATGATCTTCACGCCCTGGCGATGCTCGATCGTACGCACGAAGGAGGCGGCATCGTGCAGGCTGTCATGGGTACCGGTATCGAGCCAGGCGTAGCCCCGGCCGAGACGGCAGACATGAAGGTCCCCCCGGTCGAGATAGGCGCGATTGACGTCGGTGATTTCCAGTTCGCCGCGGGCGGACGGTCTGATCGAGGCCGCAACGTCGAGCACGCTGTTCTCGTAGAAGTAGAGGCCCGTCACGGCCCAGCTCGATCCCGGGCGTTCCGGCTTCTCCTCGATAGTCTCAGCGCGGCCGCTGCGGCCGTTGAAGCTCACGACCCCGTAACGCTCCGGGTCGTCCACGCGATAGGCGAAGATCGTGGCGCCGCTTTTTCGGGCCGCGGCCTCCCGGCAGAGCTCAGGAAGGCCTGCGCCGTAGAAGATATTGTCTCCGAGGATCAGCGCGACCGGACTTTCCCCGACGAATTGCCGGCCGATGATGAAAGCTTCCGCAAGGCCGTTCGGCTCGGACTGCTCCGCATAGGAGATCGAGAGGCCGAGTTGACTTCCGTCGCCAAGCAACTCCTCGAACAGCGGCCTGTCCCTCGGCATGGTGATCACCAGAAAATCGCGAATTCCCGCCAGCATGAGCGTGCCGAGCGGGTAATAGATCATCGGCTTGTCGTGGACCGGCAGCAACTGCTTCGAAACCGAGATCGTCACCGGGTAGAGCCTGGTCCCCCTGCCGCCTGCAAGAATGATCCCCTTCATGCGGTGTCTCCTGTCGCCGTTGAACTCCGCCCGCGGCTGGTGAACGTTCCCGTCATCTCGCCCGCCCTTCGATTTCGGCAGGCCGGATCGCGGCGGCACCGGCGGGGCTCAACTTACCGCAGCGCCAGAGGCTGTAGGTGGGTTCCGTGTCCCAATCGTAGTAATAGGCTGCCGACAATCGACCCGTCGCCATCAGTTCGCCGAGCGTTGCGCGCATGGCACGCACCGCTCCCTCTCGCGCGCGATCGTCGACGGGGCACGAACGCGCGGTATTGGCAATGCCCCATTCCGTCACCCAACAGGGCTTGCCCTGATCGGCTCCCTGGCAGAAATCGAGGAGGCTGTTCACACGGGTCGCCAGCGCTCCCGCCGCTTTCCGGCCCGGATAGATGTGGATGCCATAGGCATCGATGAAGCTCTCGGCGCCCCGATTGCGAAGCGCCGCGACGAACACGCGCGGATCGAGCCGTTCCAGGCCGCGCTTGTCGGCCTCCTTGGCGCTCGCGTCGGAAAGCCCGGCGGAAACGACGGTTGCCTTGCGGCTGTGCACCGTGGCACGCACTTCCTCGCGGCTGATCTCCAGAACGCGGACGTAATTGTCCAGCCCCCGTTCGAACGCCAGCCGGTCCTTAAGATCGGCGATCGTGCGTGGCGTCGGAGCGCCCGGCTTCCGGTAGACAGCAAGGTCCCCGTTGTAGCCGGCATGGTTGATCTCGTTGCCGGGCTCGATAGCCTCCAGGCGAATGCCCAGCGCATCGATGCGCCGGAGCGCATCGCGCAAACCCTTGCGATACCGATCGATATCGAGATCGGAGAGACGATAGACGTCCCATAGACGCCCGAACCCTGTCCGCGGGCGGGCACTCTCCGGGTAGTAGCTCTTGTTCGCAAGCTGGATTTCGAGAAGAATCCTGAGGCCGAGGCGACTGGCGATTGCCAGCGCCTCGATGCTCTTGTCCACCGGTCGCGACAGGGAAAGGCGCACGTCGGTTGCTCCGCTCGCGGCGATATCCTTGAGTACCCTCTCCTGCTCGCTGTGAGACAGCCATCCAAGATTTACGCGGTTTATCCCGATCCGAGCAGCCGGGACGTCATCGGCACAGGCAGGCTGAGCGAGCGCAAGCCATCCGCTGAAGACGGCTGCCGCCGGCCCTTTCCACAGCATAGAGCGGGATGCACCCACGTGCGTTCGCGCAACCGCTCTACCTGTTTGTTTCTGCCGCACGTGTGCGACGCCAGGTGATTCCACCTGACTGCAAAATGCTCTAGAGGCCGACATGCGCGAGAGCAGTGCGGAAGTTGGCCTCACAAGCCGAGTACCGGTCGATGACTGCCTGCGAGTCGATCTTGGAAAGGAAATTCCCAAGATAGGCCCTCCTGTCCGTCTCGCGGTTCCAGATCGCGGCCTCCATATAGGGAAAGCCGATGAACTCCAGCATCTCGCGCATGCGATCGTCGACCGCGATCATGAGCGAAGGCACTCCGGCCTGCATGCCGATGATGCAGCCATGGAATCGGCGGCCGAAGCAGAGATCGCGCGAACTGACCCAGCTTCGCCACTGATTGGTGTCGAAGAAGACCAGCAGCTCATGCTTCCTCTGCCACTTCTCGGAATGCTTGTATTCGGTCTGTCCCGTGATGCGTCCGCTTGCCCGGTCGTAGACATGCACGTCGTCCTCCCCGGGCAGGGAGAGATTGTAGGCGACCACTTCGTCCTGGACGACGTAGCTTGCAACGCTGTCGGGCTTCAGGAGCGCATGGGCATCGACGATGGTATCGGCGACGCTGCCGAGATAGCCGCCGAAGGCGATCTTTTGGGCCGTCGCCAGCTCCGGATTGGCGAGAGCTGTAAGCGAGCGCTTCATCTCGTTCGGGGCAAAGAAAAGCGACGGGCAGCCCGTGGGCCTCACGGATTTCATGCCTTGCTCGCGGAGGAACTCGGCGGTGAAATAACCACGGGTCAGGAAGAAGCTCTCTTTCTTTCTGAGCACTTCAAGGAATTTGAGGGTGCCGGGCGGCAGATTTTCCTTGAGCCCTTCCCTGCGCTGTATGCCGATGCCCATCACCACCACGGGCATCTTCAGCTTGTCGAACACTTCCGCTTCGAGATCCGCGGAGTAGCCGGGCCGCAAGAGATTGGCGGAGGCGAAGACGCAGATGTCGAACTCCTCGTTGAAGCGCGCGTAGACCTCGTCAGAGTTGCGGCTGTTGGCGAGATGCCAGAACGGCACATAGGTGACGTCGTGTCCACGCAAAGCGCTGGCCGCTCCTTCGCCGATCAGATAGTTGCCGGTATTGGCGATTTTCCGCACCTGGTCGATGAGATCCTTCTTTGTCCTGACCTCATCGAAATAGGGCCTGTGGCGGACCTCCGACCCGGATACGCCCGCTACGGTACGCTGCAGATATGACGGGATTCCTGTAAGCAAGACACGCATCGAAACACCTGATTTTCTGAAGTCCGGGACCACGCCCGCGAAGGTTTATTGCCCGATCCCGATTTCGCGCAGCGCCGTGCGGAAGGTGCGCTCGCGCTCGGAATATCTGTCGATGAGTTCGGATGCGTTGAGCCCGGCCAGGTGATCGGCGACGAACTCGGCCCGATCTTCCGCGTTGTCCACATCGATGGCATCGACCGCGGGCAGGCCCGTATAGCCGAGCATCTCGCGCATCCGGTCGTCCACCGCCACCATCAGGCTTGGCACACCCGCCTGCATGGCGATGATCGAGCCGTGGAAGCGCCGCCCGAAATTGAAGTCCATGGACGACGCCCATGCGCGCCACTGGTTCGTGTCGAAGAAGGTGCGGATGTCGAAGGATGTCTTCAGCCGATCCGTGCCCGGATAGCTGAGCTCGCCGAGCATCGAACCGGAGGCGGAGTCATAGACGCGCCCGTCGCCATTTTCCTCCACGTTCATGTCGAAGTGCAGGAACTCGTCCTGGATCACGTACTGGGGGCGCGAGTCTTCGGGCGCCAGAGCATGGGCATCGACAATCGTATCGTGATTGGCGCCGAGATAGCCGGAGAAAATCGTCCGCGCCTTGCCGACCTTCACATGCGGCAGCTTCTTCAGCGACGCGCGCATGTTGTGCGGCATGAAATAGACGGAGGGGCAGCCCGTCGGCTGGACGTAGGTAAAGCCCTGGTCCTTGAGGAAGCCTGCCGTCTCGAATCCGCGCGTGAGGAAATAGTGCTCCCGCTCTTTCAGAACGTTCAGGAGCCGCTTCGTGCCCTCGGGCAGGCTGTTCTCGAGATCCCTGCGGTTCTGTAGACCGATGCCGAGCATAACGATCGGCATCTTGAGCTTGCTCAGCACCTCGGCTTCCGCGTCGGCGGAGAGGCCCTTGCGCAGAAGGTTCGCGCAGGTGAACACGCATATGTCGAAATTGGCGTTGAACTCCTCCAGACCAACACCGTTCTTGCTGTAATTGTAGAGATGCCAGAACGGCACCTGCTTCGCATGCGGCGCGATCGCGCGGAGCGCCCCTTCGCCGATCAGGTAGTTTCCGGTGTTGCTGATGTTGCGAAGCTCCTGAAGAAACTCCTCCTTCGTCTCCGGCTGTTTCTGCCGCTCCGAATAGGACACCGACAGGCCGTGAGCGCCGTTGGCAAGGCGCGTGTAGTGGCCAGGAATTCCCGTCACGAGGATTCTTGGACGCATGCAATAGACCCTTCTTCTTGAAACCGGCGCGGGCTTGTCAGCCCACCGCCGCAACCTCGGGATTAGATGTCTCGCGCTGACGTATGACCGTCGAGCGCGAAAGCGATGAATTGTTCACTGAGCGGTCGCACCAGCCGAGGAACTCGGAAAAGGAGGATGCCCATGAGCGGCGTGCAGCGGTTCTCAGGCACCCCTCCATGAGAGGCGCGAGTTTCTCGCGATTGTGGGCCACTTCCGCGATGACCTTCGCCATGTCGCGCACCACCTGTGGATCGGCGGCAGCGTCGATCAGGATGCCGTCCTCGCCATCGATTATGAGCTCGTCGACGGCGCCGACGGCGGTCGCGATCGGGACGCAACCGAGTTGCTGCGCCTCGGCGATCATCAATGGCGCCCCTTCCCAACGCGATGGCATCAGAAGAACATCCGCCCACCCCAGTGCTTTGACGAGATCCTTGCTCGCAAACACCGGCGGGCGCACGTCAACGCCAAGATCCTTCAGTCGATCCGTCCACGATATGGTGGCGTCCGCGAGGATCTCGCCGCCAATCGCCCGGGCGTCGAAAGGTACGCGCGAGGCCCTGAGCTCCGCGATCGCAGCAGCCAGGCGGTCGATCCCTTTCTGTTGGTCGAGCCGGCCCATGTAGAGGACCCGGAGCCGATCGTCCTTGCGCTCGATCCGCCTGACCGACAGAACCTCTGCCAGGACCTTGGGCGGCACGGAGAAGCTCGCGCCGTTGGGGACAGCAAAGGTCTTCTCGTGCGGGACGCCGAAGCTGTGCAGATAAATTTTGAGCTGCTCCGAGCAGGTCAGGAACGCGTCATAGCAATGCTCATGCGCAATTGCCGCGAACGGCTGTCCGGCGGGCCTCTTGAAGCCCGTATTGTCGACGACGTGAAGATAGCAGGCGGTGCGGGTACCTTCGGAGCGCAGGCGCGCGATGAGCGGGTGCACCGCCATGACATGATTGTTGATTAGGAGGTCGAATCCGGAAAGCTGACCCTTGAGTGCCGACCAATCGACCTCATGCCCCTCGGCTATGAAGTCCTGCCCCAGAAAAGAGCCCGAGCCGCCCCAGGCGGGAATGCCCTGGTCCCAGAAGTGTATGTAATCAAAGCTCGCGTCGAACTCGTCGATTACGTCCATCCTGGACGTGCCCAACACAAACAGATGGGTCTCGTAGCCATTCGCCTTCAATTCACGCGCCGCAGCATAGACGACCTTCTCGGCGCCACCGAATGACGCGTTCGGAACGAGCAGTGCCGCGGTTCGTTTGCCTCCTTCGCTATGCCCGAGTGGCAGCACCGGCGAGCCGCCGAGCTCGTGGCGAAGTGCCTTGTGGAGTTCTGCGTAGGGCACGAGCCGCGCCGGGCGCCAGGTCCAGCGCCGGCCGGCCGTCCGACGTAGCGGACTGGTCGCGATGGCGTTGACACAATTGATCATCACCTGCTGCGGCGTGATCAGCGAGCGGCGCGGCAGGGTTCTCGGGAAGGGAAAGCGCACCTTCAGCACCGCCGATGTGGGCCATACCTGCTGGTTGCCGATCGACGCGAACCAGTCGAGCGCATTGTTCTGGATCACGTCGCGCACGAGCGAGGTCGGCAAGAAGATGAGATCGGCATGCCCTACATGCGCCCCGGCCTCATGGAAGACCGGCTCGATCTTGCGTTGCGCGGCATCGTTGCCGAGTTGGACGAAGACGACATTGGCCTTCTCGCCCAAGCGCTCCAGATGCGAAAGCACGTTCGGCAGCATGCGCGAGCGGAGGAGAAGATCGAGGGTGGCGCCGCTTCCGGCAATCAGGAACGGCGGGAAATGGACGTTGTCCGGCTCGCCGATACTTGCCCAAAAGGACGGGATGATATCGTCGAGACGAAGCTTCTGCGGCGGCTTGGTTGGATCAGTGAAGAAGGAGATCGCCGCGTCTTCCGTCCGCGCAAAGAGATAGCGCGGGCATTCCTCATGTTCGAAATCAACGAGCATCGGACGCTGGAAAAGTGCCCTGTGGCGTTTTCTCAGGAAGCTCACCGAGGCGGCACGATCCCGGTTGGCTTCCTTGAAGCGGCTTTCCGCGCGGAGCCGGTATTCGAACGTCGTATCGTGGCACGGCGTGCCGACGAAGCCGTGTTCGATACAGGACAGCCAGAACTCCCAGTCTTCGAAACCGTTCTGCCTGTCATCATTGAAGCGCACGCCGGCACGGAACACGTCGATCGAGATCATCGAGCCCGTGTCGCAGATGTTGTCGGTGATGCAGTGGACAAGCCGCGAGTAGCGGTTGCCGTAGTGCGCCCGCCAGCTCACTGAGAAGGTGTCAATATTGGTGTAGACCCAGCCGCAGCCGCTTGAGGCAAGCTGGCGGTAGAGGGTTTCGATCGTGCCCGGCAGGACGCGGTTGTCGGCATCGAGGAAGTAGACGGCTCGCGCTTCCGGCAGGTTTTCGAGCACATAATCGATCGCGCGGTTGCGCGCTCCGCCCGGCCCGGCATTCGCTCCGAAAAGCACATGGACCGTCGGATGGGCAGCCGCATAGAGGAGCAACTGGTCGAAGGTCTCCTGCCGCGGGTCGCCGTCGACCGACACGACCACCGCAATCCTGCATTCGGAGACGGCCGATGCGAGCACCGATTCGATCGCCTCCAGCACAAGGGCCGCGTGACCGTAGAGCGGCATGGCGACCGCGATCAGGTCCGAAACGTCCTTATTGCCGGACATGTGACGCCCCTGCGGATTGCTTGACCAACCGGAAGCCGGACACCTTGAGCCACGAAAAATCGACCGTGTCCGTTATAGCGCGGCTGAGAATCATCAGATCCATGGGCTCGCGCACGGGTTTATCCAGTTGAAAGTTGATGTTGATCGCCTGCTGGGCCGTGACTTCGCGCCAGCCGCTGAAGAATGCCGAAGGCTTGGCCGCTCCCTTGCGCGCGAGCTCCGCCACCTCGGATCGCGCATTGGAATTGGCGGGCGCGAGCAGAAAGCTCACGGCCGCGGGCGCGCCCTGCGGATGGTCGATAACGGCGCTTGCCGAGAAGGAAATCGTGCCAGGCTCGACGGCGCGACCGATGGTGCCGGCCGAAATTCCGCTCGGCAGCGGGTGACAAACCACGGCGTGCTCGTGCTCAAGAAAGCGGACGGTTTGGAACTCAGGAACCACAGGCGTGACGGACACGTCGACAATCTGGCTCAAGAGCTCGACCGCCAGACGATAGTCTTCGATGAAATGCCCTTCGAGCAAGGCGGTCGGCGCGATCATGTTGGGCATGCGCGCCGGTCGGACGCCGGCAAGGCCCGTAAACACTCGGAATGCAAGCGGCCGGAGGTCGAGATCGGCATGAGCGGCGTCTGACCGGGCCGTATAACGCTCGCTTGCGATCGGATAGCCGAGCGAGAGCCCCACCATCTCCGTACCGGTTGTGGAGACCCTGAGCCGCAGCGTCCTTGCTCCGCCTCCGCAAGCCCGCGGCAGTGCGAAGAAATTCCAGCCGGCGGTGACTTGTGCGTAGGGCACGGTCCACTCGGCCACGCCCTCCCCGCTCTCGACATAGCCGAGCATCACGACCAGCTCGCCACCATCCTTCGGGACGGAGTGGAGATGTAGCGCGACGCCCGCCACGCCAAGACTGGAGACCGGCAGGAGTTGTTCGACATACCCGGTCGCGAGAAGCTGCCCGATGCCCTCGTCCTTCGGATCGACATAAGGATCGTGCGCGAAGATCTCGGTGACCGGCTCCCAGTTGCGAGCCTGGAACGCGTCCTCGAGCGCGCGGTAGTTCTCAAGCAGCGCCTCGCGCTCGCGCCGGAGGATGGCGAGCTCGGACGTTACCGAGGCGGCGAAGCCGGCAAGCCGCCCCACCCCGCCTTCGACCAGCGCACGAACGAGCGCCAGGCTCTCCGTCTTTCTCCTCGCATCGAGCCGCTGAAGCGGTATCTCGGGGATCGTTCCCAGGGCGCGCAGGGACGCGAGTCCCTCGGTCAGGTCCGCCTCCGCCTCGTCAGAAAAAGCGAGCGCAATCAGCGGGAACGCGTTCTGTAGGGGAATGCGGGAGTCTGTTTCCGGCTTGAGAAAGTGGACCAGATGCTCGATGTCGCTTCCTTCGACATCTGCCCGATCCCGATCGGATGCTACAACCAGCCTACGCTTCGCCGGCGATTGCCTCACGCTAGAAGACGACAATTCTTGCACGCAGCGGCCCCAGAATAAATCGATTGTGTCGAGGATGAAGCTCGCCCGGCGAATGAATAAATTCGCCCCCGAAACTCATCGCTCAACACCTATCGAGGCATGCCGCACTGCACAATAGTAAAATCTTGGGGTTTCTCTTCGATTTTATACTTCAAAACTTGAAGCAATATTCACGCAAATTGCGTCTCTGCCGAAAAAACCGTTGTCTTTCCGGTAGTATTACCGATCAACGTCAACTGCCGCGCGAGGCAAGCCTCCAGCCTGAACCTTTGTTCGACCGTCCTGCGTGCGGCAGCGCGCAGCGCACGGAAATCGTCCGGACGTTCGAGCACTCCGAGTATCGCTTCGGCGAGTGCATCCGTGTCGAAGAATGGGACAAGAAGGCCGTTGCGGCCCGACCGAATGACCTCCTGAACCGGGGCCGTGTCCGATCCGATAACGAGCGCGCCGCACGCCATCGCCTCGAGCACCGACCAGGACAGGACAAAGGGATAGGTCAGGTAAAGGTGGGCCGCGGAAATTTGAAAAAGCTGACGAAGCACGGAATGTGTCACGACGCCCGGGAAAATGACCCTCTCGCGCGGGAGATCCGGTGACGCAAGGAGGTGGTCCTTCCACGATCCTCCACCGGGAGGCGGCGCTCCATAGCTCACGCCGTCGCCGCCGACGAAAACAAACAGCGCATCCGGATGCCGCCGGACGACCTTTGCGGCCGCCTCTAGTGCCTGTGGGAAACCCCGATAAGGCTCGAGGTCGCGCGCGACGAAGGTGATAACGGGGTCGCCGGCCTTGAGCACGCGCCCATCGGGAAGTCTCAGCGAAGCCGCGGGATCCGGTCGGAAGCGTCGTGTGTCGATGCCTTCATGGCACACCGCAATGCGCTGTTGCGCGTCGGCCGGATAGAGGCTTCTCTGCCAATTGGTCGGGCTGATACCCCCCTCGATCGCCTCTAGCGACAGGAGCTGTGCGATGTTGCGCAGACGCAATCTCTTGCGGGTCTCCGAATCGGGCTCGTCATCCGGCGCGAAGCCGACATCCGCCCCTTCGGCACGATAAAAGAACTCGCAATATCCAAGTGCGGGTACGTGCGGCAGCACATCCTTCACAAACATCATGCTGCCCCATCCTATGTGGCCGACGATGACATCGGGGACCTGGCCGAGGCGTGCCATCGCGTCGAAGGTCTCTGCGACCCGATGGCCAATCCTCACATGGTGGTCGGGCGCGCCGAGATGTCGCGCCATTTGCGGATGGGCCCGCGGACCCGGTTCCGCCCGGTGCCGGACCACCCGGACCGAAGGGATCCGTTGATCCACAGTCTCGGTCACGAGGGTCACCTCGTTGCCCGCCTCTGTCAGATGGCGAGCGAGGGCCGCGAACTGGCCGAAACCGCGCCGGTGCACAAATGCTACATGCATGTTCTCAAACCCGCCGGAAAACAGGAACCGTTGCTCGAAGACGCATCAAATGCCGTAACGAGCGGCATTGCCCCAGACCAGTTCGAGACGGTGCAGTGTTTGGAAGGCGGTCTCGAGATTTCGCCTGTCCTGCTCCCCATGGGTAAGGGCGCGCTCATAGGACTTCGCCGCTTCGCGCAGGCTGGCGCAAAGCTTTCTGCCTTTCTCCGAAAGCCGGATGCGGGCTGATCGCTTGTCGCGCTGCGAAGCGATTCGGTCGATGTAATCGCCGTCGCCGAGCTGCTTCAGGTAATAGGAGATGTTGGATCCCATGTAGTAGCCGCGGTCCAGGAGCTCGCCCACCGAGAGCTCCGCCTCTCCAATCGCCAGAAGTACCATCGCCTGCGCCGGCCCGATGTCGTCGACGCCGATCTTGGAAAGTTCCGTGCGCAGCAGGCCGGAAAAGCGTCGGCTGGCGCGCTCCATGACCCGAGCCAACTCGAAATAGCTGATCAGCGGACCGTCTGCGTCGCGATCGCTTTCAGGGTTGTCGGGTATCTTCCTCTTCGTGTCACTGGCAGGCAGGACTGCCACCGTGTCTGCGAAGTTTGCGAACGGATAGTGAATCCTATGATTCATCCCTCTCTCCATTGGGAACTTACTTCAAAAATTCGGAAATTTACTTCAAAACTTGAAGCAAATTCATGATGCCCCTGCCCCCCGAATTTCCTGAACTTGAGCAAGCGATCTTTATTGTGCCACACTGATCGCAGCAATACTGTGATTTGAGTGAATCTGACCCAGATCGCGCCCTCGCTTACACCCCTTATCCGGAAAAATCGCCAATGCGTAATACTGTTCCGAATCAAATGATTAGCAAGGGCCAAATCGGGCCAAAGCCGTCGCAAAACGGGACGATCAACCCAAGGATGTTAGTCTTGCGTGCCCGTCGCGTCTTTGTTGTGACACTTCTTTATGCAGCTTTGCTCAGCGCCTGTATCAACCTCCTGCAACTCACCATGCCGCTCTACATGATGCAGGTACATGACAGGGTGTTGAATAGCCAGAGCATGGACTCGCTCGTGATGCTGACGATCCTGGCACTCGGCGCGCTTGTCGTTCTCGGCATACTCGATTTCATCCGCGCCCTTACCTTTCAGGCGATGGGCAGTGCCGTGGTGCGCTGGTTGAACCTGCCGGTTCTCACCGCTGCAGTGCAAGCCTCGGCCGATCAAGGGCTTGCCCGCGCGACGCAGTCGTTGAGGGACCTGACCGAGCTGCGCGGTTTTCTGACCTCATCGGCGGTCAGCGCTCCGCTGGACGCTGCCTGGTCACCTATTTTTCTGGGCGTGCTTTTTCTGCTGCACCCACTCTTCGGGATGATTGGGGCGATTTCCGTGGCGGTGCTTGTCTGCTGCGGCCTCCTCAACGACCTTTTGACCCGACAGCTCATGAAAGAGGCAAGCCAGGCTAATATTGAGGCAGTCTCGAAAATAGGTGCGACATTACGCCACGCCGAGGCAATAGAGGCGATGGGAATGCTGCCGGCTCTCGCGAATAAGTGGCGCGCCGCGCAGTTGCACGCCCTCAGCGTGCTGGAGGCCAGCGGAATCAGAAGCAGGGCGATGGCCTCGATTACCCGCAGCCTGCGCTTTGCCATTCAGATGATATCGCTCGGCGCGGGCGCCCTGCTCGTGATGAAACAGGAGATCTCCCCCGGCGCGATGATGGCGACGACCATTCTCGTCGGGCGCCTGCTGCTGCCCTTCGATTCCGTCATCGAGAATTGGCGGCAATGGATACTGGCTATAGCCGGCTGGCGCCGGATCCAGACAGCGCTCGGCGAAGACCTTGCGGTCCGCCAGACCATGCCGACTCCGCGCTCCGAGGGCGACCTGGTCGTGGACAAGCTGGTCTACGCCGCTCCCGGCGTCGACGTGCCGATCATTAAGGGCATCTCCTTCTCGCTGTCACCCGGGGAGGTCCTGGGTATCGTCGGCCCCTCGGCCGCCGGCAAGTCCACCCTGGCGCGGCTGCTTGTCGGCATCCTCAAGCCCAGGGCTGGTGGCGTCTTCCTTGACGGCAACAATGTCTATCTCTGGGAGCGCAGTTCATTCGGAAAGGTGGCAGGCTACCTCCCCCAGTCTGTTTCCCTCCTCGAGGGAACGATCCGCGAAAACATCTCCCGCATGGAAGAAAGCGATCCCCACATGGTGCTCGAAGCGGCACGGCTCGCCGACGTCCACGACATGATCGGGCGCCTGCCGCTCGGCTACGATACGCCGGTGGGCGAAGGGCAGCTGACGCTTTCCGGCGGGCAGAGGCAGCGCATCGCGCTCGCCCGCTGCCTTTACGGCCGCCCGCGTCTCATTGTCCTCGATGAACCCAACGCCAATCTTGATGCGATCGGCGAGCGAGCCCTCATCCGCGCGGTCGAAGACGCACGCCGCGACGGAGCCATTGTCATCCTCATCGCCCACAGGCCGGCCATCATGCAGGTCGCCGACAAATTGCTCGTGCTCGAAGGCGGCCGCGTCACCCAGTTCGGCCCGCGCACGGACGTTGTCGCATCCATGATCCCGGGTGAAACACGTCGCGAAGGTACCGCCTCATGATGAAAGAACCGATCCTGCCCGTTCGCGTGGATGCTCAGCCCCTCGTCAAGGCCGACAATCCGGAACGCCGCCTGCCGGTCCGTGCAGGTGCGCCGCTTTCCGCGGCCGCGCCTGAACACGACCTCCCGGAGGACCATACCCGTTCACCCATCCGGCGCCTCGTCATTGCGGGGCTGACGACGATCCTGGTTGCTTTCGGAGGATTCTTCGGCTGGGCCTTCTCGACGGAGCTCAGCAGCGCCTCGGTCAGCAGCGGCACCGTCGTCGTCGACTCCAAGCGCAAGACGATCAGCCATTTCGAAGGCGGTGTCCTGAGCCGCGTCCTGGTTCAGGAGGGCGATCACGTCGTGGCCGGGCAGCCGGTCATCAAGCTCGAGGACACGCGTGCCCGCTCCGACCTCCAGGCACTGCAAAGCCGGCGTGTCGGTCTGATCGCAAAGCTTGCGCGTCTCAGGTCCGAGCAGGCAGGAGCGGCGGAGATAGACTTTCCCGTCGATCTCGCCGGCACGGACGACACGGCCGCTCACGATGCCGTCATGGCTGAGACAGCGTTCTTCGAGAAACGCCGCGAAGCCAAGAGGGGCAAGGTAGAGATCCAGCGCAAGACCATCGAGGAATATTCCGAGAAGGCCAAGTCTCTCGCCGCGCAGCTTCAGGCGACCGAGCGCCAGATCGAGCTCATGAACGAGCAGCGGAGCGCAATCGCAACCTTGGTCGACAAGGCATTTGCCCAGCGCTCGAAGCTCATCGAGATCGATGGCAGGCTCAGCGAACTTGCCGCAACGCGCGGTGAAGTCGCCGGTGACAAGGCCCAGGCGGAAAAAGCCATGGCCGGCGCCGAGCTCGCGCTGACCGGAATAGAAAGCGACTTCCAGTCGGAGATCGCCGGAGAGATCACCACCGCGCGGCTCGAGCTCGCGGATGTCGAGGAGCGAATGATCGCCGCGGAGGACGTCCTGCGCCGCCTCGAGATCCGCTCTCCCCAGGCCGGCGTCATTGCCAACATACAGCTGCGGACGCCCGGCAGCGCGGTCACCCCCGGCCAGCCTCTGCTCGACATCGTCCCCGAGGACGAGCCGCTGCTTGTCGAAATGCATGTCAGCACGCGCGACATCGACAGCATAACAATCGGCTCCAAGACGCAGATCCGCCTGACCGCCTATAATCAGCGCACCCATCTGCCACTCGACGGCAAGATCACCTATATCGCGGCCGACCAATCGGTGGATGAGAAATCCAACGTCTCCTACTTCGTGGCACGTGCCGAGGTCGCCCCGGAATCCCTCGCCGCCAATCCCGATATCCGCCTCTATCCCGGCATGCCCGCCGAGGTGCTGATCGTGCACAAGGCCCGTTCGGCAATCGATTATCTCGTTTCCCCGGTCACCGACAGCTTCAACCGGGCATTCCGGGAAGATTGACGGAAAATGCCACTGCAGCGCCGCGCGTCCAATCGGACGCGCAAAGGCCGCTGTAGCACTTTGAATCGCTGCATGTTCTTATTCTTAAATCGGGATCCGATTTAAGGAAGCATGCGGTAGACGACGATCGCATCGCACAAATTACTTTGAATTTTGAAGCGATTTACGGGCATTGCGATAATAATAACTCCTAAAAATATATTGTACCAATATTGGCACATGTTCACACTCTTCGTGAAAATACGAAAATAATGTCGAAACTACACGAGTTTATTCCTGTTCTGGATGTTGCCTTCCCATTTTTTGCGATGCACACTCCGGCACGCAATCTCGGCTCCCTGCCGATGATGCATGCATCAAACGACGAAGAGGAGTAAGCAGATGGCCACTTTGGAAGGCGGCGCATACGACGACGCCCTGTTTGGCTCTCGCTTTGACGATTTCATTCGCGCCCACGGAGGTGATGATTTCGTCAACGGAGGCAAGGGGCACGACATCATCTTCGGAGACGGAGGTGACGACTTACTGTTCGGCGGCGACGGAAACGACACAGTTTTCGGCGGCGAAGGCACAGATCTTCTCTATGGTGAAAAGGGTAACGACAACCTGGTCGGCGGAGCGGGCGACGACCTGCTCGACGGCGACAAGGGTAACGACATCCTTCTTGGCGGCGAAGGCAACGACTTCCTCGTCGGCGGCAAGGGCAGCGACCTGCTCTACGGTGGCGCCGGTAACGACATCATCAATGGCGGCGAAGGCAACGATCTCCTGGTCGGCGGCCACGGCAGCGATGTCTTCGTGTTCGATGGCGGTGGCGGCAACGACGTTATCCTCGACTTCACCCCCGGCGAGGACGTTCTGCAGATCGCAAAGGGCATCAACGGCCTGGACGTCACGGCGCCCGAGGATCTCGCTTCACGCATCACCCAGGTCGGCGGCAATGTCGTGATCGACCTCGGCCATGGCGACACCCTGACGCTGGTGAACGCGGACGCCGAAGATATTCAGGCTCATCCCGAGAACTATTTCACCGTCCACTAAGTTTGAACGGGCGCGCCCTGCCTCCTCCCGTGGGGCGTGCCATCTCTTGCAAACCGTCCAGAGGAGTGGCGTGTGACGTTCGACGACCGTACGAGGGGCGCCAGCGTTGTTTTCGGCGATGCGAAGGCCTTTCGGCTCGGCTCCGATGTAGCCGTATTGATCCTTGATGTTCCCGCCAGGCTGCCCTCCGCAGCCAAGTGTACACTCGTCATGCAAGACCAACCGGTCCCGCTTGTCAGCACCACGCTTTCACTCACCACCGGCAGCCAGCGCATCCTCTGGGCCATGCGTCCCGGCGAGCAACCGGCCTGCGGGCAGATTTCGACCGAGAGCGGCAACCTTCAAACGGTTACCCTTCGGCCCGTCGGTGAACTGCCCCCCTTCGATGTCGAGGCCCTGTTTGCCAACCTTGCGCCGGAGGGCTGCATCAAATTTCTCAGCAATCTGCTGACCGCCTGGCGAAGCGCGTTCCGAATGTCCAGGGATCCGCTTTTTGTCGGCGTTGTCGAGGACGCGCTTCACGCACTCACCTCGCGGTCGAGGCCCGCCAAGGTCGCCTGCCCCGTCGCTGAAGGACGATACCTTGTCGAGACCGCCATCAGTGCTGATTTCGGCGAGATCAGCGCCGTCTACGCCCTCAGCGCGAACGTCCTTATGCCGCTCGCTTCACAGTCTCGCATTGGCATCCACGGGGAGAAGAACCTGAGGCCGTGCCATTTGATCGTCGAATGTTCGAGGCTGCCTCAGTCCTTGGTGCTGCAGGGGAAAAGGGGCATTGCGGTCCGGGAGTTGGTTCCCGGCAATCCGCGTTACCCGAGCCTTCAAGCCTGGTGGACCGAACGTGGCCGCGCACCGGAACTGCGCGAGTTTGTCGTGCGCTCACTGTCGGGTGTGCCGGGAGGCGGCGCGGCAATGGCCGCCGACCTGCAGCTTCGCACCCCGCTTCCTGCACGCCAGATCGGCAAATCGCCGATGCATCCCGCCGCCGAGGTCGACCTTGCTCTCGCCCTTTCGGGCGGTCTGCTCGCCGGCGGCTGGTCGCACGACCCCACGGGCATTCTCGCCGGGATCGACTACCTGAAAGAGGATGGCACGGCGGTGCCACTCGATGGCAACTGGTATGAGTTTCCCGCCTGGGCGCGCGGAGCAAAAGAGGACTCCAGAACGGACGTTACCGGCTTTGTTGCCTGGCTGCCGCTCAATGAGCCATTGGGCACCCTCCTCCAGCCGCGCTTCCAGATGCGGCTCGCCTCCGGCGCAGTGAAGCCCCTCGTGCCGAAGCCGCAGCCCTTCGAGCCCACGGCACAGCGCAACCGCATCCTGCGTGCAGTCCCGCCGCAGCACGCCATCGACCAGGCCTTCCGCACGATACTTGCCCCGGCGCTGCAGGATGTGGAACGGCGCCTGGGCAGGACGATAGAGGTCGACTACACGAAGGACTACGGCCTGCCGCAGGAGGCGCCGATCGTCTCTATCGTCGTGCCGTTGTACCGGGTTCTCGATTTCCTGCGCTTCCAGCTCTCCGGCATGGCGACGGACCCTTGGCTCGCGAAGAACGCGGAGATCATCTATGTGCTGGATTCTCCCGAAATCCAGGACGAGACGGAACACCTGCTTGGCGGCTTCCATCTGCTCCACGGCCTGCCGATGAAGCTCGTGGTCATGAACCGCAATGGCGGCTATGCCCGGGCCTGCAACGCCGGTGCGCGCTTTGCAAGAGGCACCGTGCTGGTGATGCTCAATTCCGACGTCGTGCCCACATCAACCGGTTGGTTGCAGGCGCTCATGCGGCCGCTCATGGAACAGAAAGGGCTCGGCGCCATTGGTCCGAAGCTCATCTTCGAGGACGGTTCACTGCAGCATGCCGGGCTTTACTTCGCGCGCGACCGGCACGGCGTGTGGCTCAACCACCACTTCCACAAGGGCATGCCGGGTGACTATGCGCCAGCGCAGGTCGCTCGCTCCGTTCCGGGCGTTACCGGCGCATGCCTGGTCACGCGGCGGGATATCTACGAACGCGTTGGCGGATACACCGAGGACTATGTCATCGGCGATTACGAGGACAGTGATTTGTGCCTCAAGATCCGCAGGTGCGGCTACGACATTGGCTATGAGCCATCGGCCTGCCTTTATCATTTCGAGCGCCGGTCGATCCGCCGCAGCCAGGACTACATGCGCGGTGTCGCCAGCCAATACAATTCCTGGCTGCACTCCGAGCGCTGGAACGACGACATCGCCGACCTGATGGCTGCCGGCAGCGGCAGTGAAGGAATCGCCTCCTTCGGCGGCGAAGCAGAAGCAAGGAGTGCCGCATGAGCGAGATCGCGCTGCGTCAAGAGAGCACGCCGGCCTCGGCGCCTGCCCGTGAGGATCGGGTTCAGTGGTTACAGGACGCCGTCCTGCGCAACCGCTTTCTGCCGCAACCGGCCCCCGATAGCGTTTTCGTCGGCGATGGCGACTTCAAGGCGGTCGGTGCCGAATTCCTCGGCCATTTCATACGGATGGGCGGATTGCTGCCGGAAAGCCGCGTGCTCGACATCGGTTGCGGTATCGGCCGGATGGCGGTTCCGCTCACCCAGTATCTGGACTTCGAGAAGGGGCGCTACAGTGGCATCGACCCCGTCGAAGGCGGCATCGCCTGGTGCCGGCGCTTTGTCACCCCCGCCTACCCGAACTTCGCGTTCCAGCGGGTCGACATCGCGCACGACCTCTACAATCCGCAGGGCAAGATCAGCGGCAAGGCATTGAAACTGCCCTATGCCGACCGTCACTTCGATTTCGTCATCATGACATCGATCGTGACTCACCTGCCGCCGGACGAGGTCCTCGTCTATCTGAGCGAGATCGGCCGGCTCCTTCGTCCGGGCGGACGCCTGTTCATGACCGCCTTCGTTGTCGACTCCGTTGCAGCAGCAAATGAAACGGGCAGGCGCGATCCGCGCCTGGCGTTCCAGCGCGATGGCGACGGGCCCTGCTGGTTCGTCCCCGAGCTGCCCCGGCTTGCCGCGGTTGGCTTCGACGACGGTTTCCTCGACGGTGCTCTTGGCCGGGCCGGTCTCACAGCGATCACAAAGTCGCTCGGCTCCTGGCGCGGGCAGGCCGCGGATCACTATCAGGATGTCTTTGTTGCCGAGCAGCGGGGGAGCGGCGCTTGAGCATGCGCATTCTCGTTGCCGCCCACAACCATCCGGCACTCCATCCCGGAGGCACCGAGATCTTCGCGCACGACCTGTTCCGAGCCTACCGGCGGGCCGGCTGCGAAACGCTCTTCCTCGGCGCCGTAAACCAGATCCATCGCCAGGCGCGGCCTGGCACGAGCTTTCAGGGGATCGGCCCCGCAGGCGATGAAGTTTTGTTGTGGTCCGGTCACTTCGACCGCTTCTTCATGAGCCAGATCGATCTCTACGGCGTCGTTGCGGACCTCGCGGAACTGTTGCGCGAGTTCCGGCCAGACGTGGTGCACATCCACCATCTGCTCCTGCTCGGCGCGGAGTTCCCGCATATCGTCCGCCGCACATTACCGGAGTGCCGGATCGTCATGACGCTGCATGACTACTATCTTATCTGCCATCACGACGGGCTGATGGTGCGCACAACCGGCAAGGAACTTTGCCACAAAGCAAGCCCCGACCGCTGCCACGCCTGCTTCAAGGACATAGCCCTCGACCGCTTCGTATTGCGCGAAAGTCATCTGAAGGCCCTGCTTCGCGACGTGGACCGTTTCGTTGCACCGAGCCGATTCCTCCGGCAGCGCTTCATAGAATGGGGGCTAGAGGAAGATGCAATCAGCGTCATTCCGAACGGACTGCCACGGAAAGACGCCCCCGCCGCCCCGCCTCGGATCAATGCAGACCGACCCGTATTCGGCTATTTCGGCAATCTCAATCCGTGGAAGGGCGTACCGGTGCTGCTGGAGGCGGCGAGACAGCTCATTGCCGACGGCGTACCGTTCGAGCTGCGCGTCCATGGCGGTGCCCCTTTCCAGAGCGAAAGTTTCAGGGAAGAGATCACGCGGCTGTTTGGCGAAACGGCTCCCGTGGTGCAACAGCGCGGCCCGTATCGCCGCGAGGATGTCGCCGACCTCATCGCCGCGGTCGACTGCACGATCGTTCCCTCGATCTGGTGGGAGAACGCGCCACTGGTCATCCAGGAGGCGCAGGCCCTCGGCCGGCCAGTCATCGTCAGCAACATCGGCGGCATGGCCGAGATGATCGCCGACGGTGTCAATGGACTTACCGTCGCGCCCAACGATCCGCGTGCGCTGGCATCCGCCATGCGCCGCTTCGTGGAAGATCCGGCTTTGGGCCAGCGCCTTTCCACAAACGCCCGCGAGCCCGACGACATTGATACGACCGCACGACGCTATCTCGACCTGATCGATGCGATCGAGCCGGCACGTATCGAAGCGGCATAGAGGAAAAACGATGTCTGTTGTTGCCGAAAAATCAACCGCCGCCCCGGAACAGGACAATGCGAGGCCCATGAACGGCCGGGTGGACGCGATCGATCAGGGCCGCGTCTTCGGTTGGGCATTCGATCCGGCCACGCCCGACAAGCGGCTCACCATCCGCGTGATCCTCGATGGCAGCGTGATCGCCGAGGCCGTCGCCGACCGCAATCGTCCCGACCTCAAGCGTAACGGCATCGGCGATGGCAGCCACGCCTTCGAGATCGCTCTGCCGGAGGCGGCAGCCACGCGCACGTCCGAACTCATCGTGACGGCCCTGGATGGACGAGGCACGGAGCGGAGGCTTCGTGTCCCCCGCCCCGACGAGCAGGCGGCCGAAGCCCTCATTGCCGCGCCGCTGACGAAGGTTCTCGACAAGCTCGATGTCCTGATGGCAGCGCAGCGACAATTGCAGGTGTCGCAGCGCTCTCTCCTGCGCACGCAGAACGACGAGAGCGGCGAAACAGAGACACAAGGTTTGACCGCGATCGGCGATGCCGTTGCAAGCCTCCGCTCCGAAGTCGCGCAACGGCTGGACGATCTCGATGTCCACCTCATGCGGCTCGATGGCGTCGTGGCGGCAATGGAGAAGAACCTTGGCGGCTTGCAGAAGCGCTCGAACGCGGAGTTGAAGCCCTTGCTGCTCTTGCTTTTCGTTCTCGTGGGCTTTGCCGCCGGCGCCGGCCTCGCGCTTTTCACGGGCGCGTGAGGGGCTCGACATGGTCGCTGTAGAACAAGCCCTTCCTTTTCCCTCCCAGCTTGCCGCCAGGATCATGAGGGGTGGGCGAGTGCTCGCCTCCCCCATCGACGAAGGACTTCTACTCGTCATCGGCACCGGCGAACCGATGGCCGGAACCTTTTCGGCGGAGATCAACGACGACGTAGCCACCCGGGTGACGGCCTCCATCACCGGCTGGCGCTTGGCCTTGCCTTCTACTGCGGCCACACATGGGTTCGCGGCGTTGCTGCCGATAAAGGAAACCGATCGCCCGCTCGCGACCCTTCGCTTCGGCGAGGAGGAGTCCGGCAAGCGATTGATCTTTACGCCGCGGTCAGTCCCGGTGAGTGATGCCTCCGCGATCCTGGCCGAACTTGCCGGGGATCAACTCGGCAGTGTGCTGGATTCGCTGGTCGACGGGCTGATGCAAGAGTCCATCGGCCCGCGAAGGCTCTCGGCGATAATCGTTCTGCTGCAGTCCCGAAAGGGAAGCGACGGCTTCGTAGAACTCCTTGGCGAAACTCACGATGGAGTAATCTTCGTCAAGGGATGGGGCCACAACATCGAACCCGGCGTTTGCCGCGTGTTGGTGAACAGCGGCAAGCCCGTGGTTTGCGACTGTGGGATTGCCGCCTTTCTCCGTCCGGACGTTCCGGCGGGAGGCTCGGGTTTCGTCGGGCTGCTTTCAACAAAAGAGCCGCTCCGTGTTCGTGACATCGAGGGGCTCGTCTATCGCGGGCGCGGAGGTTGGCGATATGCGCCGGTCCATGAACACCGGCAGATTGCCGGCCCTTCGGAGACCCCCGGCCATCTTCGCTCCGTGCTGCTTCAGACCCGCAGCTCGCCGCAGGTTCTTTTGGAACTGCGCGCCGCCGCAAACAGCTTCGAGGGCCGCGAGACCGTCTCCACGCTCCCCGTTCCCGTGCGGATGGGAATCGACCTCGCCTTTCAGGCAAACGGCGGCGCTCTCCTGATCTCGGGCTGGCTGCTCGACCCCGAAGCCCACGTCAAGAGCGTCAAGCTCTGTGCCGAGCGGACAGCAGCGCGGATCGACGATCGTTGGACCCGGATCGAGCGCTCCGACGTGACGGAAGCATTCACCGACGAGCCGGCGTTCCGGAGCGCATTCGGCCATGGAAACCATTCTCACGGTTTCATCGCCTTTGCGAGCGGCCTCGGTTGGGATTCGGCTGCACCCCTCCATCTGGAGCTGACGCTCACGGATTCCCGTCGCGCCTTCATACCCCTCATACCGGTGCGCGTTCCGCCTCGCATGGCCGCCCTTCGCCAGATCAGTTCCATCGATCCGGAACACTGGGGGCTCGCGGAAATCGTCGATCGCCAGATCGTTCCCTTCCTGTGCGCATCGGAGAGGAATTCTCCATGGATTGGGGCCACCGTCGACGCTGGTCCTTTCGAGCAGGCAGGCGGTCCGCCGATCATCATCGCAGCTGAGGACTCCGAAGACGGAGATATTGCCCCCCTCCTAGGACTCTTGGCGCTCGATCCAGAGACCCGCGTGGCGCCTATCGTGCTCGTCATGCCCGCGGAACGCTTTCGGCGGCAGGCCGGCCGCATCAAGGAACTCGCGCAATTCTACCGGCTGTCGCTCAAGCTCATGGCCGCTGAGGAGACCGGTGATCTCTACGACCTTCTGGAAGCGGGGGTACGGGCACTGTCACAAGAGACAGTGATTCTGCTTGCCGGCACGCTGTTGCCGCTCCGAGGCGGCTGGTACGGCAAGCTCGTGGCCGCCCATGAAGCACAAGGGGGAGTCATTTCCCCCACGCTTGCCTATGAGGACCATTCGGTCCGTTGGGCCGGAAGCTGGCCGGCCGGCCAATCGGAGTATCCGGCATCGAGTCGGTATGCGGGCTATCCGCTGAGCGCCGTAACCGGCCTCAAATTGACCCAGGTCGCGGCAGCGTCGTTGGAGTGCTGCATCATGCCGCGCGAAGCCTTCCTCGCCGCCGGAGGTTTTTCCGGCGGCTATCTCGGCTCCCAGCAAAAAGGGCTGGACCTTGGCCTCAGGTTCAACCGCGCGGGAATACCCTCCTACTGGCTACCATCGGTGCAGATGCTGGGGGCCGATGAAACGTCCAGCGCAGCGACGGCGACACTCGCTCCCCTCGTTGAGCGGATCGACCGAAGAATATTCGCTGCGCGTTGGGCTTCGGCCTCGGAAAGTGCAGGCAATTGGCTCGAAGAGGTCTCCGCATGAGCGACCGGCTCCGCGTTCTCGTTGTTTCACATGGCCACCCGGCGATGTCGCTCGGGGGCGCGGAGATAGCGTCCCATAGCCTTCACAAGGGCCTGAACGCCTTGCCGGGTGTCGAATCGATCTATCTGGCCCGCGTAGGCCATCCCGTCCCACGCCATGGTGCGTCGGCGCTCATGAGCCACCGTCTCGCACCTGACGAAGTCCTCTTCCACCTCGACGACTACGATCACTTCTTCCTCTCTAACGGTGATACCGAAGCGATCCGTCGCGACCTCCTGCGCTTTGTCGGCGACGTCACACCTCATGTGGTCCACTTCCATCACCTGATCGGCATGGGGGTGGAGGCACTCTACGCCCTTCGCGAGGCACTACCGGAAGCGATTATCCTGGTGACCTTCCACGAATATCTGTCCATCTGCCATAATCACGGGCAAATGGTGAAGCGACCGTCAGGTCAACTCTGCAGCAAGGCTTCTCCAATCAGTTGCCACGGATGTTTTCCCGAAATCCCCGTCCCCCGTTTCCTGAAGCGCGAACAGTTCTTGCGCGGCATGCTCGGCCTTGCCGACGCCTTCGTCTCTCCAAGCATGTTCCTCGCCACGCGGTATGTCGAATGGGGAATCGACGCGGAGAAACTCTCTGTGATCGACAATGGAATAGTGCCTGGCGAGATCGCGCCGCTGCGAGACCTGCCGGCTCAGACCGGCCGGCGAAACCGCTTCGCCTATTTCGGGCAGATGACGCCGTTTAAAGGCATTGATGTGTTGATCGATGCTGTTTCACGCGTGCCGCAGGAGATATGGGGCGAGGACTCCTGCCTGATGATCTTCGGCGGCAACCTTGAACGCCAGCCAACGGAATTCCAGGACAGGATCAAGAAGCTTATCGATGAAGCCGGCCGCAGGGTGCGCTTCTACGGTGCCTATCAAAATGGGGACATGCCGCGGTTGATGCGTTCCGTCGACTGGGTGGTCCTGCCGTCCATCTGGTGGGAAAACTCGCCCGTCGTTATCCAGGAGGCCTTGCATCACCGTCGGCCGATCATCTGCTCCGACATCGGCGGCATGGCCGAGCAGGTTCGGGACGGAAGGGACGGGCTGCATTTTCGTGCCGGCAGCGCCCAGGACCTGGCCGATCGGCTCATCGAAGTGCTTGGCGAGCCGAAGGTTTGGGATCGGCTGCATGCAATCCTGCGGCCGCCGATCAGCCATGTCGATGCCGCTCGCGCCCATGCAGACCTCTATCGCCGGCTGCTCGAGGAAAAGCGGAGCGCGATGGCTGGTGGACATTACGATCCGGTCCCGCTGCCCGCCTGAACCGCATTGGGAGGAAACGCGTCATATTTCCCGAAGAGTGAAGTGATATCGAGGCCCGGAGTTCCACATGCTCATCTATTCCGACGAAAACCTCGAGGTGATACATCGCCCCGGATCGTCGGCGTACCTTCTCGTCACCTTCAATGAAATGGAAATGCAGGCGAACGGCCACCGCTTCTGGGGTCAGCGGCTCTGCGAGAAAGCGGACATTGCCGCGCTCGGTTTCATCAGCAGGCGGCCGAACTGGTTTCCCGCAGCAAGCGTCGTGAAGGCGGTGAGCGCGGCGGTGCCGATACTTCGCGCAGCGTCGGAGCGCATCCTCTACGGCCATTCGCAAGGCGGCTACGCGGCGCTGCGCTACCGGCGCCGCTTCGACGCCACCGTCGCCATCGCCTTTTGCCCGCAACTCTCGATAGACCCCAAGGCCGTGCCTTTCGACGGCCGCTTCACGCGTCATTTCGTGCCCGATCTCCATGCCAATATGGGGATTGCAGCCGACCACGCTGCCGGCAGCGCCTATATTTTCTACGACCCCTTCCATGCCGTCGATCGTCGCCACGCCGAGAGGATTGCGACGCTACAATCGGATACGCGCCTCATCCCGGTGCACATGACGGGGCACGGCACGGTCCGGGCATTCACCGGAACCGCGCGCGCCCTTTCGCTTATCGAGGCCTGCCGAGCAGACGACGGCCGGAGCCTGCACACCCTGGCCCACGCAGCCCGGGTCGACGCACCCATGCGTCCCTATCAGATCGCGATCGCGGCAATCGCCCGCCATCCCGCCTGGGCCGACCGGGTTCATCGGCGCTTTGGCGGCGGCTTTTCGGCCATCGAACGGGTCAACTTCCTCTATCACCGCGCCAACCGCCATATCCGCGACGGGGAACTTGCGGTTGCTCGCGACAAGCTAGCCGAGGTCGTGGCGCTGCGACCGGGCGATCCAGGCTTCGCGCGCCGGCTACAAGAGCTTGATAGCCGCATGGCTTCGCACAATCTAGAGCGCCGCGCGTTCAAATGAATGCGCAAAGGACGCTCTCGAACTTTGAATCTAGAGCATCTTTTCTGCTTTCAGTGATTCCACTTGAAAGCAGGATGCTCTAGGCACGGGACCCTCAAGTCACCTTGGGGGAGCTCCGTAGCGGCGAAAGAGAACTTCAGGTCCTGCGGACTGCAAGCCCCCTCCACTATCCGACGTCCTTCGAACAACTCGCGCTTGCAGGGCATGCAACGCTCCAGCCGCGGCGCAGCGCGGCGCCGGCACGGCGGCCAGATCGCATGTAGCCGTGTGGCGATCCTTTATGGCAGCGTGTTTTGCGCCACATCGTTGCGACTATGCGAAGAGGAGACGTGAGCAATCTCGCCTGTCGCCGGCGAATCCGGGAGCCCTGCGGCACGCGCTCGATCAACGAGGCTCGCGGTTATCGCTGCATCCTCGAAAAGCTCCTGCATGCGCAAATACTCGACCGAGAGCGTCGGGTCGAGCGCAATAGCCTGCGAGACAAGCTGCCTGGCGCGGTCGAGGTCGGAACAGGCCATGCGCGCTGCGATCCGATAAATGTAAGTGCGTCGCGTCTGGAATGGCAGTTTGTGCGAGACATCGAACATCTCCTGGTAACGTCCGAGCGTGTACAGCGACGCGACGCGCTCCTCTGTTATCCAAACCGGTAGGAACGGATCGAGCGTTTCCGCGCGGTCAAGAAGCTGGAGCGCTCGTTCGGGCTCGCCTGCAAAGAGATAAAACGCGGCGCATCGCCCGATCGTGTAAGCGTCGTTCGGCGCCATCTCGATGGCTTTCTCATGATGGAAGCGCGAGGCGGCGAAATCGCCCCTTTTCATCTTGAGCGAGCCCATGACACGGTGCGCCTCCGGGTCTGTCGGGTCGAGTTCCAGCGCATGCGCTGTCTGCAGCTCGCCGAGACGGAGATCGAAACTCGGCAGCGAACTCCAGGAGCAGATATGCATGGCGAAGGGCCGGCCGAAGCTCGGATCTGCCTTCATCGCCTTCTCGAACCAGTGCATCGCCTCGTGAAGGTGAAAGTCGGCCACCCCAGCCAGCCGATGATGGTCGAGGCCGCGGAGATAATGTTCGTAGGCGGACATGCTTTCTGGCCGCTTCAGACGCGCTGCGGCGAGTTCGGACTGTTCGATCCGACCGGAAACGGTTGCCGCGACGCGGGCGGTGATCTCGTCCATGACGTCGAGAATTTCCTCGAAGGGACGTTGAATGCGATCCGACCACACCAGGTGCCCCCGCTCCGTCCCTGCGAGCGAGATGTTCAGCCGGACATAGCTGCCGGCCTTGCGGATGGAGCCTGCAACGACATAGTGCACGCCGAGCGACTTACCGATCTCAACCGGATCGGTCGTTCGCAACACCATCGAGGCTGAGCGCGAGGTGACGAAAAGGCTCTTCAGGCGGCTGAGTTCGAGCGTCAGGTCGTCGGTCATCCCCTCTGCAAGAAACGTTTGGTCCTGATCCGCGACCGACGCCGTCGTGAACGGAGCGACAGCCACGGAGTTCGGCCTGATTGATGAAGGCGGTGGCGCCCGCGTCGGCGCGACCTGGAAGCGGTGGCGGTCCATGGCGGCGCCGACGCGGTAGATTTTGACCGGCTCCGACACGCCCTTCAGGTGCCGTTCGCCGATCGCTTCAAAGGCGCAGGGCGATACGCGCCGGACCTGATCGTAGAGCGCCTCCGAGACCTCGATCTCCCCCGGTTCGGCGGAGGCTTCGATACGTGAGGCAATGTTCACGCCATCGCCGCGCAGGTCGTCGCCGACGACCGCGACGTCGGCGAGATGCAGGCCAAAGCGCATGTCATGCGTGCACGTGCGCGGCACGGATCCGATGGCCAGTCGCGCCTCCATCGCCGCCCTCAGCGCATTCACCGGGCTCGAGAATTCGGCAAGGATCGCGTCTCCTGCCGTGTTGAACACCCTACCGCCAAAACTCGCCACGACCTCGCCGATGAGGCTCATGCAATCGACGACGCGCGCGATCGTCTGCTCCTCGTCGAGCTCCATCGCCGACGTCGAAGCCACGAAGTCCCCAACCAGAATTGCAGCCAGCTTCCGATGCATGCGCCGCCCAGCTCGATGAAACGCCGAATGGTATCACACGGTCTCGCCGAAGGCATTATCGACCGCAAACAGGCGTAGCGCGCGTCGAGCCGGAACGGCGAGGCCGGCGTGGGCTCGCCGAGCGATAGCCTCAACCGATGCGCAGTGTTGAACAAGGCGGTGCCAAGCGCGTATAAATATCATGGACATCGGTTGGACGAGCGCCTCGTTTCGCGAAGGCCTGTGTTTCGGGAACGTCCATGCGCCCGGAACGTTTCGGATATGCAGTATCCGCCGAGGCGCCGCCGAGTCGAACACCCCGGAACAGCCTGGAGTGAGGGCCATGGAACGAACAAACGCTTGCAAATTGGCAGAAGAATACCTGCGCCTCGGCGGTCATCGCCGGGTGGTGATCGACGATAACCAGACCTCGGTCAGAAACTGGGAGCCGGAGCCTGTGGCGGCCGAGGCGTTCTGGAGGAAAAACGTCGAGATACTGGGACCGGAAAGACAGCGCGAGGTACAACTCCTGCTGCCTACGATCAATCGCGCATGAGGCGGAAGCCCGACTGATTTCGCATGAGGGCCAGACTGTGCCGCGCGACGCGGCTCATCTTTTGCGCCCATGCGCGGAACCGAAAAGTTCATTTCTGAATTGTAGCTGTGTCACCGATACGCGGAATACGGCTGCGAAAGCGTTGAGATGAATAGACCGGATTGCCCGAGCAAGGTGTTGACGGAGTGTCTCGACGACGAATGGTGGACACAGCATCGTGGTGACTCTCCGATCCTCGCCACGGCCATTCACAATGGCCACGCAGTGCGCGGCGCGGTCGAACGTCTCATTACTCTATCGGCCGCGGAGCGGCTGCGCGAGGAAGATCCCTTCACCGAGTTCATCATCCGCGATTTCCCGAACCGGATTGTTGTTCATCGGTCGAGATTTGAGGTCGATATCAATCGCCCCCGCGACGGTGCGATATATGTGAGGCCGGAGCAGGCCTGGGGTCTCAAAGTCTGGACCCGTCAGCCCCCGCACGATTTGGTCGAGGCATCGCTGGCGATGCATGACGAATATTATGCGATGCTCGAAGCGATGCTGGCGGGCATCGAGCGGCGCCATGGGCGTTTCGTCGTTCTCGACGTCCACAGCTACAACCACCGGCGCAGCGGCCCCGAAGCGGAAGCGACGCGAGCGGAAGCCGCACCGGAGGTCAATATCGGCACGTTTTCGATGGATCGCGTCAAATGGGCAAGAGTGGTGGATGCTTTCGTCAAGGCCTTGCGCTCCACCGACTTCCACGGGCGGCGGCTCGACGTCCGCGAAAACATCGCATTTCAGGGCAGAGGTGAACAGACGCGATTTATCCATGAGCGCTTCCCCGACACGGGCTGCGCCATTGCCGTCGAATTCAAGAAATTCTTCATGGACGAGTGGACGGGCGAGCCGAACATGGAGGCGCTTGTAGCGCTGAGGAAGCTCGTCTCGTCGACGCTGCCGTCGCTTGTCAACGCTTTGGGAGCGGACCAATGAAACGTTCCGCCGCGCCCGCCCCTCGGGACACTCCAGATACGCCCGAGTGGCTCGCCGAGATCCTGGTATGCCTCAAGGCCGGCAAGGCCGTGCGAAAGGACCTTCCTGACGGCGGAAGGCTGCATATCGACCGCGCGCTTCCCTTTCTTTGCCTGCACATCTCCGGCGACGAAGACGGTCCGGTCGCCCGCGAGATCGCCCAAGCGAATGCATCCTACCTCATTGCGCCCGATGCCAAGGTTGCCGCCTCGGTCGTCGAAGCCGTCGGCGCGCTGCTCAAGAGGCGTCTCGGTGCCTTCATGGTTCTGGAAATGGGCGAACTCGCCCGCGACGAACTGTTGACCGACGACGCGCCATACCTTCCGCCATTCAAGATCGAGGTTACGGCAAGCCCGGAAGGGCCCGCCCGGATTGCCGCCAAAGCATTCGCCAATGCGGCCGAGGCAACCGAAGCGAAGTTCCGGACGCCGCGTGTGGAACTTCGTGAAGCCGACGGAGTGGACCTGCCGTTTCCCTGTCTTCGGGTGCGGTTTGCACCGATCTATCGGCAACGTGAGTCCGGCAACATCTATCCGCAGCTTCGTGAACGGTTGATCGCCAGTATCTTCGATGCGGGCCTGCAAGCCTTCGCGGCTTTCGTCAGGGCCACCAAAAGCATGAACATCTCGACGCATCGGGCGCTCGGCAGGAAGGCCTTCATCGACGCCGTGGTACGCGCCGACCGGCATATCGACGAGGTCGCCTCGACGTTCGATTTCCTACTCGCGGTGACCCCGATCAATGCCGACGCGGCATGGAGCGACTTTGCCGCGAGCGAGTACCGGCGAGCCCCGCGCTTTCTCTATCGTCCGCTGACGCTGGAGGTCGAGGCGGCAAAGAGGAAACTCTTCTCTATCGCCTTCGACCACCTCGAAGACCCGGTGCTGTACCAGCTCTACCGCGAAAAACAGCAGGAACTGGATCTTCAGCTTTCGTTGCTTTCCGTTCGGGAAACCGCAAAGTTCGTTGAATTCGGGCGGGCGCTCTATGGCCCCGTCGAACCGGAGCTCCTGCGGGCTGCGCGGGATATTCTTGCCCGGGCCGGCGATGGAAACGCCAATGCTGGGGGCCAGGCGCGAATCGCGGAGCGCCACGCCGATTGCTATTTCGTCGAGCAACAGGCGCGCGCGATGATCGCCGAGTATCGGCGGCGTTATGCCGGCTTTGACGCCACCGTTGAAGTGCGTGATGACCTTCCCTCGGGCCTCATGGTTTCCGGCCACCGCCTGCTCATTGCACGCAGCACGGCGATGGAAGTCGAACGTGTCGAGCCGATCTTGAGCCACGAGATCGGCGTCCACCTGCTGACCTATTTCAACGGCTCGGCGCAGGGCTTGCGCCTTTTCCGCTCAGGCCTCGCCGGATACGAAGGCATGCAGGAGGGGCTGGCGGTCTTCGCGGAGTTTCTGACGGGTGGCTTGAGCAGCGAGCGGCTGCGCCTTATCGCCGCCCGTGTCATCGCCTGCGCCGCGATGCTTGATGGCGCATCGCTGCCGGAAGCTTATCGACTGCTTATAGAGGACCACGGGTTCTTGAAAGCCGATGCCTTCAACATCGTCCTGCGCGTTTATCGCAGCGGGGGTCTCGCCAAGGATGCGATCTATCTGCGCGGCCTTCTGCAACTCCTCGCCCATCTGGCGGCCGACGGCGCCTTGGAGCCCTTCTGGATGGGAAAGATCGCCGCTTCGCATTTTGGCGTCATGCAGGAACTGAGTGCCCGTGGGCTGCTTGGTGTGCCGGCCGTGCACCCTATATTTCTTGATAATCCGGAAGCACCTTCGCGCCTGGCCAGAGCACGCGCCGGTATGTCGCCGCTCGACATGGTCGAACATTAGGAGCCGGACATGCGCATCGCCTTTTTCGTCAATTCCATCGAAGGCGAGGCCACCTATTACGCCACGACCTGGCTTGCGCTCGCTGCGCTCGCCCGTGGCCACGATGTTTGCTACGTCATGCCGGGGGATTTCGTGCTGCGTTCCGACGACAGCCTGATAGTCCGCGCCACGACCCTGCATGGCCCGAAACCGAAAAAGCCGGAGACGTTGCTCAATGCGCTCAAGGACGAGCGGGCAAAGATCAAGACGATCGACGCCAATGACATCGACGTGCTTTTTCTGCGCAACGATCCTTCGGAAGATGCCGAAAAGCGTTCTTGGGCGGCCTATGCCGGCGTGAATTTCGGACATCTGGCAGCCGATCGCGGCGTGATCGTCGTCAACGATCCGGCTGGCTTGGCGAGTGCCCAGAACAAGCTCTATTTGCAAGGTTTTCCGGAAGTTGTTCGCCCCGTCTCAATGATCTCCCGGAGCATCGAGGAAATCCGCGACTTCATCGATGCGCATCCTGATGGCGTGATCCTGAAGCCACTGCAGGGATCAGGCGGCAAGAACGTTTTCAAGATCAGTTCCAGGGAAGAAGCCAACCTCAATCAGATATTCGAGGTTGCCAGCGGCGAAGGGTACCTGATCGCCCAGACCTACCTGCCCGAAGCGACTGCCGGTGACGTCCGCCTTTTTCTCATGAACGGACGGCCATTGGAGCGCGATGGCGTTCATGCCGCGCTCCGCCGGGTGCCGGCCAAGGGTGATGTGCGCTCGAATATGCACGCCAGCGGAACGCCCGAAGCGGCAACGGTCACGCCGGAAATCCTCGCCCTGGCGGAAAAGCTCCGACCAAAACTCGTGGAAGACGGAATGTTCCTGGTCGGCCTCGACATCGTCGGCGACAAGATACTGGAGATCAATGTCTACAGTCCCGGAGCCCTCCCGGAGATCGCCGCGCTTTACGGCGTGGACTTCAGCGAGGACATCATCATCGCGCTGGAAAACAAGCTGAGCATCCGACAACTCTATTCGGGGACATTATCGAACCGCACGCTGGCGACGCTTTGACTCGTCAAGTGGCCGCCCGATTTCTGGCGCGAATATGCGGGATGATTTCAAACGTGAGTTTACAAAAGTAATATTATATGATTTTTTCTCGGCAGCTGCATGGAGAGCAGCTTTCATTGGGAGGAAATCATGAAATTTGCGAAGGCACTCGCGAGTGCAACGATTCTTGCTGCCTGCACTTTTGGCAGCGCATCGGCCGCGGAACTCGTCGTCGGCTTTTCCCAGATCGGATCGGAGTCCGGCTGGCGCGCCGCTGAAACGACGCTGACGAAGCAGCAGGCCGAGCAGCGCGGAATCGATCTCAAATTCGCCGATGCGCAGCAGAAGCAGGAAAACCAGATCAAGGCCATTCGTTCCTTCATCGCGCAAGGCGTGAACGCTATCCTTGTCGCTCCCGTGGTCGCGACCGGCTGGGACGAAGTCCTGCAAGAGGCGAAGGATGCGGAAATTCCTGTCATCCTGCTCGACCGCACGGTCGACGCATCCGACGATCTTTATTTGACCGCTGTGACCTCCGATCTCGTCCACGAAGGCAACGTCGCCGGCAAGTGGCTTGCCGATACCGTTGCCGGCAAGCCCTGCAACGTCGTCGAGCTTCAGGGCACGACTGGTTCGTCGCCGGCGATCGACCGCAAGAAGGGCTTCGAACAGGCCCTCTCTGGCCACGACAACCTGAAGATCATCCGCAGCCAGACCGGCGACTTCACCCGCACCAAGGGCAAGGAAGTCATGGAAAGCTTCCTGAAGGCGGAAGGCGGCGGCAAGAACATCTGCGCGCTCTACGCCCATAACGACGACATGGCCGTCGGCGCGATCCAGGCCATCAAGGAAGCCGGCCTGAAGCCGGGCAAGGACATTCTCGTCGTCTCAATCGATGCCGTTCCGGATATCTTCCAGGCCATGGCCGCGGGCGAAGCCAACGCGACGGTCGAACTGACCCCGAACATGGCCGGTCCCGCCTTCGACGCCCTCGCCGCCTACCTCAAGGATGGCAAGGCGCCGGCAAAATGGATCCAGACGGAATCGAAGCTTTATACACAAGCCGATGATCCGATGAAGGTCTACGAGGAGAAGAAGGGCCTCGGCTACTGATCTCGTTTGCGACCCGCCCGGCAGATCCGGTGCGGGTCGCTTCTGCCCTTCTGCAAAGAGAGTCCGACCAGAAACGAGCAGACGTCGCCGCGATGCGGCACTGTTGTCTCCATCCGGTCTCGACTTTCCTGAGACGGTATCCATGCAAGCCAGCAGCGACAACATTCTTACGGCGGTCCGGATCGACAAGGGCTTTCCCGGAACCAAGGCCTTGGACAAGGTCGACTTCCATCTCCAGCGAGGCGAAGTTCACGCGCTTCTCGGCGAAAACGGCGCCGGCAAATCGACGCTCATCAAATGCCTGACCGGCGCCTACCGCCGGGATGGCGGCAGCATCCTGCTCGACGGGGTCGAAGTCGACCCGCGCGACACCTTCGATGCCCAGCGGCTGGGGATAGGAACAGTCTATCAGGAGGTGAACCTGTTGCCGAACCTCAGCGTCGCCGAGAACCTGTTTCTTGGACGGCAGCCGCGCCGCTTCGGCATGGTCGACATCCGGGCGATGAACCGCATGGCACGCGAGCTTCTGTCCGAATACGAGCTCGAGCTCGACGTCACCCGCGCGCTCGCGAGCTATTCGGTCGCCATCCAGCAGGTCGTCGCCATCGCCCGCGCCGTCGACCTTTCGGGCAAGGTGCTGATCCTCGACGAGCCGACGGCGAGTCTCGATGCGCATGAGGTCGCGATGCTCTTTCGCATCGTCCGGCGCCTCAAGGCACGCGGCCTCGGCATCATATTCATCACCCACTTCCTCGAGCAGGTCTACGAAATTTCGGACCGCATTACGGTGCTCAGGAATGGGCGGCTTGTCGGAACGCGCAACACCGCCGACCTCGACCGCCGCGATCTGATCGCAATGATGATCGGCCGCGAACTCGCAGCGGAGATTCACGCAGCCGAGGCTCACGCAGCGCAAGGCGAGCCGCGCTACCGGTTCAGGAATTACGGCCGGCGAGGACGCATCGATCCTTTCGATCTCGACGTCAGGGCGGGTGAGGTCGTCGGCATAGCCGGTCTGCTCGGTTCGGGCCGTACCGAAACGGCAGAGGTACTCTTCGGTGCCCATCGAGCCGACAGCGGCACAGCGGAAATCGACGGCCGCCGCGTCGAGCTGTCGTCGCCTCGGGCCGCCATTCGCCGAAAATTCGGCTTTTGCCCGGAGGACCGCAAGACCGACGGCATCGTCGGCGATCTCTCGGTGCGCGAGAACATCGTTCTTGCTCTGCAGGCGAGACGGGGCTGGACGCGGCCGATCTCGCGCGCGGAGCAGAACCGGCTGGCCGACCTCTATATCCGGGCACTGGATATCCGAACGGCCGACAGGGAAAAGCCGATCAAGCTGCTTTCCGGCGGCAACCAGCAGAAAGCCATCCTCGCCCGCTGGCTGGCCACCGAACCCGAATTCCTGATTCTCGACGAACCGACGCGCGGCATCGATGTTGGCGCACATGCCGAGATCGTCAGGCTGATCGAATCGCTGCGTGAGAAGGGGATGTCACTGATCGTCATTTCATCGGAACTCGAAGAGCTGGTCGCCTACAGCACTCGGATCATTGTTCTTCGCGACCGCGCCCACGTCGCCGAACTCGACGGAGAGCGCATTACTGCGCATCAGATCGTCGAGGCGATTGCCGCGGCCAACGAGCGGAGGGCATCGTGATACCGATCCTCCGGACCTATCTCGCCCGATTGCTGCCGCAACTGATTGCCCTTTCGGCTATTCTCATCGCGATTTCAATGACATTTCCCGGTTTTCTCAACCTGGAAATTCAAAACGGCCGCCTCTACGGCAGTCTGATCGACATCCTCAACCGGGGCGCTCCTGTCGTGCTGCTGGCGATCGGCATGACCGTAGTCATCGCAACCAAGGGCATCGACCTTTCCGTTGGCGCGGTCATGGCGATTTGCGGTGCCGTAGCCGCGTCCTTTATCACGGCCGGCCATTCGCTCTTTGAAACGCTCCTCATCACGATTGCGGTCGGCATCCTCTGCGGTATGTGGAATGGCGTTCTCGTCGCCGTCCTCGACATTCAGCCGATCATTGCGACGCTTGTGCTGATGGTCGCCGGGCGAGGCATCGCCCAGTTGGTGACCGAAGGCGCGATTCTGACTTTCAATGATCCCGGCCTCATCTTCATCGGCAGCGGTTCCTTCGCCGGGCTACCGATGCCGGTCGTGGTCTGGCTGGTTTTCGGAGTTCTCGTCGCACTGCTCGTCAGGCAAAGCGCGCTCGGCATGCTGATCGAGGCGATCGGCGTCAATCGCCGGGCGAGCACGCTGTCGGGGGTTCTCACACCGGTGCTTCTGATTGCCGCCTATATGCTTTCCGGCCTCAGCGCCGCGATCGCCGGGATCATCGCCGCTGCCGATATCAGGGGGGCCGACGCCAACAATGCGGGCCTCTGGCTGGAGCTCGACGCCATTCTGGCGGTCGTCGTCGGCGGCACGTCCCTTCTCGGCGGCCGCTTCAGCATCGCCGCGTCAGTGCTCGGGGCGATTATCATCCAGGCGATCAATACCGGCATCCTGCTTTCCGGTTTCCCGCCGGAGTTCAACCTCATCATCAAGGCGGCAATCATCGTCTTCATCCTGGTGCTTCAGTCGCCGCGCTTCCGCACCGCCTTTGCCTTCCTCGCTGTCCCACGGCGAGCGGCCAAAACGACCGAGCAGGAGGCGAAATGAAGCAGAAATATCTGCCGCTTACGGCAACGATCTTAATCTTCGTCTTAAGCTATGCGCTCTGCGCCGCCCAATATCCGAACATTCTCTCCACCCGCGTCATCGGCAATCTGTTAACCGACAGTGCCTTCCTCGGCATCGCGGCCGTCGGCATGACATTCGTCATTCTTTCGGGAGGCATCGACCTCTCGGTCGGATCGGTCATCGCCTTCACCGGGGTCTTTCTGGCGGTCGTGCTGGAACATACGAGCATGCACCCGCTCATGGCCTTCGCGCTGGTCCTCGCGATAACCACGCTTTTCGGCGCGCTGATGGGAATGATCATCCATTATCTCGAAATGCCGGCCTTCATCGTGACGCTGGCCGGAATGTTCCTCGCTCGCGGCATGGCCTTCGTGCTGTCGATCGATTCCATTCCGATCAAGCATCCGTTCTACGCAATATTGAAAGGGCTCTATTACAAACTGCCAGGCGGCGGGCGCATCACCGTCATCGGCGGGCTGATGCTGCTCGTCTTCGCCGTCGGCATCCTCATCGCTCACAGGACCCGGTTCGGCACGAACGTCTATGCGCTTGGCGGCGGCACCGCGACGGCGAAGCTCATGGGCGTCCCGGTCGCAAGCACAACGGTCAAGATCTATGCCCTCTCGGGGCTGCTCGCGGGCCTCTCCGGCATTGTTTTTTCGCTTTACACGTCGGCTGGCTATTCGCTTGCCGCGGTCGGCGTCGAGCTTGATGCGATCACCGCCGTCGTCATCGGAGGCACGCTCTTGACCGGTGGATCGGGCTTTGTTGCCGGAACGCTTGTCGGCATCTTCATCCAGGGCCTCATTCAGACCTACATAACCTTCGACGGATCGCTCTCCAGCTGGTGGACAAAGATCCTGATCGGCGCGCTTCTCTTTGCCTTTATCCTTCTGCAGAAGGGGATCATCCACCTGTCGCGCGATGCCCGACAACGCGCCTGAGCGAGCGGAGAACCGTGTGAATGCCGCCGGAAACCTTCGCCAAACGACCGGGGAAGCGCACAAGTCACCAGCTCGTCGTCGATGAGTTGGGCCAGGCAGTGGTCGGCGGCGAATTTGCCGTTGGCGACATACTGCCTGGCGACGCGGAGCTTGCGGCGCGCTTCAGAGTCTCGCGCACGGTCCTGCGCGAAGCGATGAAGACGCTCGCGGCCAAGGGGCTCGTTTTTCCGCGTGCGCGCATCGGGACGCGCGTCATGCCGCGGACGAATTGGAACCTGTTCGACGGCGATGTCCTCTCCTGGCATTTCAATGCAGGCGTCGACCGGGATTTCCTGCATCACCTGAGCGAGGTGAGACTGGCCCTCGAACCCTATGCCGCGGGGCTGGCGGCACGGCGGGCATCCGAAGCGGACATCAGCCAGATGATGCGGCTTGCCGTTGCCATGGGCGACGCCGGGCACAGCGCCCAGACGCTGGCGCACGCCGACCTCGAATTCCATCTCCACTTGCTCGAAGCCTCCCTCAATCCCTTCATGCGGACGGTGGGCAGCCTTATCGAAGCGGCGCTGATCGGCGTTTTCAAACTTACGAGTCCAAGCCCCGAGGAGGCGGACATCGACCGTGTCGCGATGGCGCACATCCGCATCGTCGAGGAGATCCAACGCCGCGATGAGGACGGTGCCCGAAGTGCTATGGAGAACGTGATCCGGGTGGGCCAGGAACGACTTATGCTTGACCTAAGGGTAGGCACGATCCCTCTTCAGGGTGGATCGTGAAACGCCGAACGCCTGGACGCACAAAAACAAAGCGTTATGGCGATTTTCTCAGATGAGGCAACCGCCTGAATTGGCGATTGCCTAGCTCGCATGACCCGCAACGTGGAGGTGCCGAGGCGGCTCGATTCCGACGCGGCCACTTTGCAGTTCGATCCGCCGGCCCGTTGCGATGTCGAAGAGATGCAGCTGCGCCAAGTCTATCCCAAGGCCGATGATGTCGCCGCTTTTCGCGTCGCCGCGCCCGGTCTCGACGATCGTCAACTCTGGCGTGGTCGCCGACGTGATGAACGTGGCCGAGCCGGTCGACTCGACGATGCCGACCGGGACGTCGAAAGCACCCTGTCCTTCAGCAACGATCTTGATGTGCTCCGGGCGGATCCCCGCAGTAAGGGACGTGCCCGGTGAAAGGCGGCTTCCAATCGCGAGTTTCGCCTGCGTCTTGCCGAAGTCGAGAACGATGTGCGCACCATCTTCCCCGACGATCGCCTGTATGAAGTTCATTGCGGGCGAGCCTATGAAGCCGGCCACGAATTTGTTAGCGGGGCGATCATAGAGATCGAGCGGTCGACCCTGCTGCTCGATGATGCCGTCGCGCATGACGACGACATGGTCTGCCATGGTCATCGCCTCAATCTGGTCGTGCGTTACATAAACCGAGGTTGCCTTGAGCCGGTCGTGCAGGGCGCGGATTTCCTTGCGCATATGCACGCGAAGCGCCGCGTCGAGATTCGAAAGCGGTTCGTCGAACAAGAAAGCCTTGGGATGGCGGATGATGGCGCGGCTCATCGCGACGCGCTGGCGCTGGCCGCCCGAGAGCTCGCGGGGATAACGCTGCATCAGATGCGACAGGCCCGTGGTCAACGCCACCTCTTCCGCCGCCTTGCGGGCTTCCGCCTTCTTCACGCCGCGAATGCGCAGGCTGTAGGTCAGGTTCTCCTCGACGGTCATATGCGGATAGAGCGCATAGGACTGGAAGACCATCGCAACGTCGCGCTTGCGCGGCGGTACATCGTTCATCAGTTGACCGGCGATCTTCATCTCGCCGGTCGAAATCTTCTCAAGCCCGGCGAGCGAGCGCAGCAGTGTGGACTTGCCGCAGCCGGACGGACCGACGAGGGCGACGAAGGTCCCCTCCTCTATCGCGAGATTGATGTCCTTCAGCGCGTGGAAGGCACCGTAATACTTGTTGACGCCGTTGAGCTCGATCTGAAGAGTCATTTGAGGGCTCCCGAGGTGAGGCCGGAAACGATACGGCGCTGCAAGAGGATGAAGGCGGCAAGGATGGGGGTCACATAGATCGTGGCATAAGCCATGATGTTGTTCCATTCATTGGTGTTCGGTCCCATGAAGGAATTGAGCCCGACGCTCGCAGGCTGCAGTTCGACGGCCTGGATCATCGACTTCGAATAGACGAACTCACCGAAGGCCTGCATGAAGATCAGGACGGCGCTGACGAGGATGCCGTTCCTGGCAAGCGACAACACGATGTTGAAGAAGGCGCCGAAACGCGAATTGCCGTCGACGAGAGCCGCCTCCTCAAGCTCCATCGGCACGCTCATGAAGGTTGCCCGGACGAGGACTACGAAGAACGGCATGCTCTTGGCCGCTATCGCCAGGATGACGGCAAGCCGCGGCGTTTCGAGCAGGCCGATCTGCGAGAAACCGACGAAGATCGGCGTCACCATCAGCGAGGCCGGCAACACTTGCAGCATCAGGATGAGGAACAGCCCGATATCCACCCAGACATTGCGGTAGCGCGCCAGCACATAGGCGCAACCGACGCCGAGCACCGAGATGATCGACACGGCCCCTACTGCGATGACCAGCGAGTTCCAGAGGTAGCGGCCCATGTTGCGGCTTTCCCAGACATAGGAGTAGATGCTCCATTGCGGCTCGCTGGGCAGAAATTTGGGTGGGGTCGCGAACATCGCCGAGCCGGTCTTCAGCGCCGTGATATACATCCAGTAAAGCGGGAAGAGGTAGATGGCCGCGAGCAACAATGCGACGGCGAGCATTACCCGATTGCGCAATTGATCACTCATCCTCGGACCTCATGGCGGGTGGAGCGCACATAGACGACGGAAGCGAGCATCACGAAGACGATCATGATCACCGAGATCGTCGCACCCTTGGCGAAGTCGTATTGCCGGAACGAAAGGTCCCAGGCCCAATATTGCGTCACGTTGGACGAGTTGTTCGGTCCGCCCGAGGTGATGCCGGCGAAGAGGTCGAACTGCTGCAGGGTGAAGATCAGGCCGAGCGCGACGATCGCCCCAATCGTCGAACGCATCATCGGTAGGGTGATCGTGAAGAACCGCTGGAGCGCGTTGGCTCCATCGAGTTCGGCTGCCTCATAGAGGTCCTTCGGTATGCCCGATAACCCGACCGAAAGCAGGATCATGTTGAAGGACGTGCCTAGCCAGATGTTGGCGATGATGACGGCCCAGAGGGAATAGTTCGGATCGGAGCGCCAGAAGATGTTGCCTTCGATGACACCCGTCTCCCGCAGGAAGAAGTTGAGCACGCCGAAATCGCCAGAGAGAATCCAGTTCCAGATGGCGCCGACGACCAGGCCGGGCATGACCCAGGAAACCAGAAAGAGCCCGCGCAGCCACGACGCTCCCGGAAAATTCATCCAGAAGAACAGAGCGAGGCCGAAGCCGATGAGGAACTGACCGGCGATCGAGGCGCTGACGAAGAGCGCGGTGTTGAGGAGAATGGGCCGGGTTTCGGGCTGCGCGAACAGGTCGACATAGTTCTTGAGGCCGACGAAAGGCCGGACGATGCTGCCGAGGCTGAACATGTCGACCTCCTGAAAACTCATCACGACGTTATAGACGAGCGGCAGCCCGGACATCGCGAACAGGAAGGCGAGCGGTAACAGGACGAGGCCGATGTCGAAGCCTTTTCCGTCCGTCACGCTGGCTAGGATTCTCTTCATTGGCTACCTCTGCCCCTTACATCGCCGCGCGTCTGTTCAGACGCGCAAAGGCCGCTGTAACGCTTTGAGATTTCCTGCATAGTCCCTTAAATCTGAGCCGATTTAAGGGACTATGCAGTGGCGATCCCGGCCGAAGCCGGAGATCGCCTCTCTCGGGAGGAAACTCGTGCGGACCTCATGATCCGCCGGTGACTGCCGCCGCTACCGAAGCGGCGGCTCTTCTCAGCCCAGAACCGCCTTGATTTTTTCGGCTGCCTGGTCAAGCGCTTCCTTGGAGCTCATCTGACCCGTCAGCGCCGCCTGAATCGCGTCCTGGATGGCCTTGGAAATTTTCGGCCATTCCGGGTGCGGGCCACGCGGCTTGGCATATTTCAACTGTTCGAGGAAAACCTTGAGCGCCGCATCTTTCAGCGGCTGGCCGGTCGGCGGGATAGCGACATCTGAGCGGGCCGGCAGTTGGCCGAAATCCTTGAACATCCTGTCGTCCTGCGAAACGAAGTATTCGAGCACCTTGAAGGCTTCTTCGGGATGGTCGGTGCTGGAAAAAATCGCCCAGTTGAAGTCACCCATCGCCGAGGAGCGTTCGGCGCCGATGTCGGGCACCGGCAGCAGCGCTACGCCCCAGTCGAATTTCGCCTCCTGGATCATCCGGTCGAGTTCCCACGGGCCGGAAATCGCCATCGCCGCATTGCCGGAATTGAACGTTCCGGTCGAATCCCATTGGCCGCGTGTCAGACTATCCGGAGAGGCGAGTTTCTCGTCGATAATCGTCTTCCAGGTGTCGAGCGCCTTGACCGCGCCTTCCGTATTGATGTTGTCATAGCCGCCGCCGGCCATCTGCGCCCAGGGAAGGAACTGGAATGTCCCCTCCTCGTTCGCCTTGGCGGAGAATGCGAGGCCGTAGACATTCGCGGCCGGGTCCGTCAGCTTGCGCGCGGCCTCCACCAGTTCGTCCCAGGTCTGCGGCGGTTTGTTCGGGTCAAGGCCTTTCGCCTTGAACATGTCCTTGTTGTAGTAGAGCGCGATCGTGTTGGTCGCCTTGGGAATCCCGTAATATTTCCCTTCCCAGGTCACCGACGCGAGCGGTCCCGGAAAGTAATTCTCGGCCTTAACGACCGACGATTTTGCAATCATGTCGGTGAGATCGAGGAACGCGCCGCGCGACGAAAAGAGCGCGTGCTCCGGATTGTCGACCGCTATGATGTCCGGTGCCTGTCCCGTCGAATAGGCGCGCATGGCCTCGCTGACGACGTCGTCGAACTGGATCTGGCGATATTCGACTTTAATTCCGGTGTTCAGCTTGTTGAAATCTTTGATCAAGTTCGGCGCCGGCTGAATGTCCCGATCCAGCGACCAAACACTGATCGTCACATCTTCTGCATTGGCGGCGAATGCCGCCAACGAGGTGCCGAGGGCGACGGTGCCCAGGATTGCAAATCTGCGAATACCCATAGTCTCCTCCTCTCATGGTTCTCCCCGACCGGCATCCTCCATGCCGGTCGTCGGGCATGTCTCAGACCGGATCGACGACGAAATCGCCGCCCCGGCAGGTCTTCAGGTAATTGAGCGCGTGGACCTGGCCGGTCATTTCAAGCGCATCGCGATAGACCGGATCGTGCCAGCCTTCGATGTCGATCGAGCCGGACCAACCGGCGAGCCTCAGTTCCGAGATGATGTCGGTCCAGTTGCTGTCGCCGAAACCCGGCGTACGCATGAAGACGAATTTTTCCTTGCCGAAGATGCCGTGCTCGCGGATGACGTCCCAGCGGATCGTCGCGTCCTTGCCGTGCACGTGAAAAATCTTCGACGCCCATTTGCGGATCTGCGGCAGGGGATCGATCAGGTAGACCATCTGGTGGCAGGGCTCCCATTCGAGACCGATATGCTCGTCCGGGGTCTCGTTGAAGATGAGTTCCCAGGCATCCGGGTTGTGGGCGATGTTCCAGTCGCCGGTCGCCCAGTTGCCGTCCATGGCGCAATTCTCGAAGGCGATCTTCACGCCCTTGTCGGCAGCGCGAGCGGCGAGCTCCCGCCAGATCTTCCGATAGCGCGGCAGGCTGTCGGTAAGCGGACGATTGCGGATGCGGCCGGTGAACCCCGCGACGCAGGTCGCGCCGAAGTGATGCGCATTGTCGATGCAATCCTTCCAGCCTTGCAGCGTCTGCAGGTCGATGTCGGTCTCCTCGAGCGGATTGCCGAACATGCCGAGTGTCGAGATCGTGATGTCGCGATCGCCGATAGTGTCCTTGCAATGCTTGCCGAGTTCAGCGAGGTCCTGGCCGTTCGTGGTCTGCCAGAAGAACGGCTCGAAGCTTTCGAAGCCCATGTCGGCGATCTGGCCGATGCGTCTGGCCGCGTCGCCTTTGGTGGCGCTGACCATCGTGCCGATGCGGATGGATTTGGCTGGATTGCTCATCAGATACCTCAAATTGTCACGCGTTGCCGGGTGCGGGCGCTTTCGATCGCCGCAAACACCATGGCAAGGCTGTTGATGTTGTCGTCGCTCGCCGTTTCCGGCTTCTTGCCGGAGCGGATGGCCGCAACGAAATCTGCGATCACGCTGGCGTGGCCATGCGTCTCTGCCTGATCTGCAGGTTCCGGGACCTCGATCGGGAGCAGTTCACGCAGAAAGCCTTCGCTACCGGCCACCCTGTTGGCCTGAAAGCTCTCGGCTCCGTCCCAGAGCAGCGTGCCCTCGGTGCCGATGATCCGCCACTGGCTCTCCCAGCTCGTATTGGCGCCCTCGGCGCACCACGAGCCGCGATAGGTGAAGGTGACGTCGTCCGACAACTCGAAGATGGCGTTCGCGGCTGCACCGTGCGCGTACCAGGAGCCGCGCGGATTGCTTTCGTGGCAATAGACCGCGAGCGGCGTCTTGTCGGCGATAAAGCGCGCCGCATCGAAAGTGTGGATTGCCATGTCCAAGAGCAGCACGTTGTCCATCTCTTCCCGGAACCCGCCGAAATGCGCGCCGATGAAGAAGTCGCAATGGAGACCGGTCAGTTTGCCGATCGCGCCGCTTTCCACGAAGCGGCGGATACGGCGCACGCCGGAGATAAAGCGGCGATTCTGAACGACGGCGTGGATCTTTCCTGCCTCGCCCGCAAGGCGGATGAGTTCCCGGCCGGCGGCAAGCGAGGTCGCCATCGGTTTCTCGCTCAGCACGTGGCAGCCGTGCCTGAAGCCTGCAGCAACCACCTCATGACGGGCAGTGGGCACGACGATGTCGAAAAGCAGGTCCGGTTTGGTTTCGCTCAACACGGCATCGAGATCGGAGGCGATGATCGCGTCCGCGATATCGAACTCCCTGGCAAGCGCCCAGGCCGCATCGATATTCACGTCGACGAATCCGACAATGCGGATCGATGATTGAAGTTCGCGGTTTGCGGCGATCGCCTTGAGCCAACCTTTGGCCATAGCTCCGCACCCGCACAGAACTGCGCGCAAAATCCCGTTTCTCCTCCCGCAAGCCTCCGAAATCGCCTTGTTTTGGCGTCCGTAAACGTTTACGGAACTATGCGGAGTTTCCGAAACATGTCAATAGGGATTCGGAGACGAGTGGACGAACGGCGGAGGAAGATGGTCGGGATGAAGGGAATTCGGCGCCTTGCGCAACATCTCGATATTTCCATAGGAACCGTCTCGCGGGCGCTCAACGGCAAGCCTGACGTCAATGAAGAGACCCGTAAGCGCGTGCTGCAGGCTGCCGCGGACCTGGGTTACGTCCCGAACCAATCGGGCCGCAGCCTCCGGCAGGGCACGACCAATATCATTGGCTTCATGATGCAGACCGGCACTGAGATCACCGGCCAGGGCGACATATTCTTCATGAGCGTTTTCGACGGCGTTCAGGCGGTCTTTGCCAGACACAAACTCGATCTCGTCGCCCTGCTCTGCTCGTCGCAGGAGGATCCGAACGATTATCTGCGCCGCGTCGTGGCCCGCGGCTTCGCCGACGGGCTGATCCTCTCGGCAACCCAGCGGGACGATCCCCGTATCGAATTCCTGGCCGAACGCAACATCCCCTTCGTCACGCTCGGCCGAAGCCTGACGAATGCCGGCCAGCCCTGGCTCGATCTCGATTTCGAGGGCATGGCGCAGGCATCGATCGACCGGCTGGTTGCGCGCGGGCATCGGCGCATCGCCGTCACGCGGCCGCACGACGACGTCAACCTCGGCTACATCTTCGTCGACCGCTGCCGCCAGGCGCTGGCGGCGCACGGACTACCCCTGGAGGAGGATCTGATCTTCCGCTCGACGCCGAACGAAGCGGGCGGCTACCAGATCGCTCGTGACCTTCTCGCGCTCGACAAACCGCCGACGGCGATCGTGCTGATCAACGAGACGATCGCGATCGGATTCTACCAGGCGCTTTCCGAGGCTGGCATGAAGCCAGGGCGCGACATCGCCGTGATCGGGCGCTACAGCCCCCACGCGCATTTCCTCTCGCCGCCACTCACCTGCTTCCGCCTGTCGCTACGCGACCTCGGCATCGCGCTGGCGGAAACCCTGCTTTCCGCCATGCCGGCGTTCAAAGATCATTACCCGGACGCGCCGGCAAACGAGGTCTGGCCCATGGAACTTGTCGAGGGCGAGAGCGATGCGTTCCTCATCCCGCAGCGCTGAGTGACCGCATCCTCCCCGCGGGTGGCGTCGTTGTAGCCGCCCCCCGAATTGATCATGTGCCGACCGCCGCAACGGATCATTTCCGCGATTCCGGCGTTTGAAGACTTAGGTCTATTGTCGACTTCGATCCAACTCCCCGTCGGAGCCGTCCTGAAAGGAGATCGCGATGCGCGGAATTTTCCTCGTCCCTGCCCTTCTCGGCTTGTCAACGACCGCCTTTGCCCATGACGCCCCTAGCGGATGGAAATACCCGAATTCCTGCTGCTCAAACTTGGATTGCCGGCAGGTCACCCAGACAGCAATAAGCGAACGTCCGCAAGGCTATATCATCAGGGCCACCGGCGAAGTGTTGCCCTACACCGACGGGAGGGTGCGGATCTCGCCGGACGGCTTTTACCATTGGTGCTCCGCCGCGGGTGAGGAACACAGCAAGACAATTTGTCTGTTCGTGCCGCCGCGGGCCTATTGAACGTTTTTGACGCAACTCGACCGTCGCAATTGGAAATCTTCGCCATAGCGAAGCCGAGGTGATCGACTATCATAGCGTTGTCGCGTCGGCCGAAGTCATCGAAGAGGACGCCTGCCTGCCGGCAACTGGACGCGGGAGCGGACGCACATGGGTTGGTCTCTCAGGATTGGAACGATTGGCGGCACGGCGATACGGCTGCATGTCACCTTCGCGCTCCTGCTTGTCTGGATATGGCTGATGCATTACCGCATCGGCGGCGCGCCTGCCGCATGGGAAGGCATCGTTTTCATCATCGCCGTCTTTGTCTGCGTCGTGCTGCATGAATTCGGGCACATCGCTGCCGCGCGCTATTTCGGAATCAGGACGCCGGATATCACGCTGCTGCCGATCGGCGGCGTGGCCCGCCTCGAACGCATGCCCGAGGAACCGCGCGAGGAGTTTGTGATCGCCATTGCCGGTCCCCTCGTCAATGTCGTGATCGCGGGACTCATCTTTCTTGCGCTCGGCGGAACGGTCGGCATGGAGCAGATGGCCGGTGTCGAAGATCCCGGAAGGAGCTTTCTCGCAAGACTTGCCGGGGTCAATGTGTTTCTCGTGCTTTTCAACATGATCCCGGCCTTTCCGATGGATGGGGGCCGCGTGCTGCGCGCAGCGCTTGCCTCGCGCCTCACCTGGGCACGGGCAACCGAAATCGCCGCGGCAATCGGCCAGGGTCTCGCTTTTGTTTTTGGTTTCATCGGCCTGTTCTACAATCCGCTGCTGATCTTCATCGCCATCTTCGTCTATCTGGCTGCGACGGCCGAAGCACAGAACGCGCATATCCGCGCTGTGTCGGGCAGTGTACTCATCGCCGATGTCATGATCACCGAATTCGCAAGGCTCGACCGCTCGGCGAGCATCGATGAGGCGATCGAGATGCTGCTTGCAACGACGCAACGCGAGTTTCCCGTCGTCGACGCCACCGGGCGTTTCGAGGGCCTGCTGACACGCGACGACATGATCCGCACTCTGAAGGAAAGAGGAGCCGAGACGCCGGTCGTCACCGCGATGCGCAACGACATACCGCGGATCCACTATCGCAAACGTCTCGAAGAGAGCCTGAAGCTGATGCAGCAGACAAGTTCTCCCGCTGTTGCGGTGGTCGACAGTTCGGACCATCTCGTCGGTCTCATGACCCATGAGACGATCGGCGAAATGATGATGGTGCGCGCGGCCGCATCCGGCAGTTTCCGTTTCGGCCACCTGCGCCGGGGCAAGGGTAAATACACCCATTTTTGAATCTTTCAGCGGCGAATGCATGGGAACCGAACATGGGATGAAGCGTTCGACCCCTGAAGCGGAAACGGGTTCGACCATGTTCCTTGCCTTGCAGGTTCTGACGATCACCATCGTGGCTGTCGCCATGGCGCTGGCGCTGGCGCATGCGCTCGAATTGCCGGGCAAGCTCAGATTGGCCAGGGAACAGTATTTCGCCATTCAACCATCTACTATCCCGGCTTCACCATCGGAGGCGCGGCCGAACCGCTCGGCCTGTTGTTCAGCGCCATTCTCCTGTTCTTGACGCCTCCCGGCACGTTGGCGTTCTGGCTGATAGCCTCAGCCTTCATCGGACTATTGGCCATGCAGGCGATCTACTGGGCCCTGACGCATCCGGTGAACAATTTCTGGCTTAAGGATGTCGAATTGAGAGGCGTGAGCGCCGGTTTCTTTTCGCTCGCCGCTTCGCGCGATCCTGCTCAATCCGGTGATCCGGATTGGACCAATCTGCGTGATCAGTGGGAATTTTCCCATGTCGCACGGGCGGTGTTTGGCTTGATCAGCTTCATCCTCCTTGCGATGGCTGTCGCGCTCTGAGCCATTCACGGCAGCCGCGGCCCCAGCACTGCTATGCCTATCGACGCGAAGGCCACGAATTTTGCCGCCGCGACCACCATATGTCCGGTTTCCCATTGCAACCGAATCGACGCGAAATCGCTCGGGATGGGACCAGGCGTCCAGCTATCCAACACGGCGTTCACCGGTGCAACGAGTGTAAACCACGCTCCGAGGCCCAGTACCAACAGACAGGTGCCCGCCAAGGCAAACCAGACGGCAGGGCGCTCACCCGCGAGCAGATAAGTGAGCAACGCCGCCGCCAATATTGCCGCGACGTCCAGCAGGCCACCGATCCGGGCAAAGAGTTCGAATTGACCGTTGAAGACTGTCGCCTCTCGCCAGAGTTCAGGCGACCACACGATGAGCCGCGGCGGCGCCTCGAGCACATGGGCAAATGACGGGCCGAGACTGAGCGCCGTCAGCAAGAGCGTGGCAAGTGCAGTCAGGTATAGGGGGATTGTTCGTCTTCCAGCCATGACAAATCACCGAACATTGCTCGCCTGGGCGTTGTTCCCCGCTGCGCTCACAAACCACCGGAAGCGCCGCGACATCACGGAATGTTGTTTGCCAACGTCGCAATCCAGCCGCGGTTTCGCCGATACTACAGCGCCGCGCGTCTCATTGGGCGCGCAAAGGACGCTGTAGCACGTTGAATTACTGCAGGTTTTTATCCCTAAATCGGCGACGTTCTAGGGAAACATGCAGCAGCCGAAACAGAAACGGAAAATCGGCCCATGCGCGCAAGGACGGTCGGCTCCCTCCCCTTCATTTTTTTGCTATTTCTCACAACCGGGCACGCCTTCGCCCTTGAGCCGCCGCGATCGGGACATCCGGTCTTCGACCGAGCGGTGCAGCTCGTGGTCGACAACTTTCATGACACATCGGCGCTCGACCGGTTTGCCGCGACGGTGCGTCACGAGATCGAAGATGTGCCGCTAACCGCCAAGAGTTCGCAGCCCGAGGTCGACAGGGCAATCGACACGATCCTCGCCAGTCTCGGTGCGTCCCATACCGCCCGCTTCAAACGCGATACGATCGACTACTTCGAGCTCATTGATATATTCCGCTTTGCCATACGCAACGACATGCGGCGATTGTTTCCGCCTGACGGCGAAGTGAACTATGCCGGCATCGGCATGGTCACACAAAGCACTGGCCCGCGGTTCGTCACCGATGTCTATGACGGGTCACCTGCCGACCGCGCGGGAATTCTCGTTGGCGACGAGATTCTCTCGGTGGATGGCGCCCCCTACCGCGAAATCGAGTCCTTTCGGGACAAGGCCGGGCGAAACGTCGAGGTGCGGTTGCGGCGTCAGGCGGGTGCCGAACCCATCGCCGTTAAGGTTGCCGTCGAGCGGCTGAGGCCGCTGCGGACATTCGAGAGGGCGATCGAGAACAGCGTCAAAGTGACGGAGCATGATGGGCGGCGGATCGGTTATCTTCGACTGTGGACGCTCTCGACCGCAGATGGGCTGGACATTGTCGCACGCGAGCTTGCAACCGGGCGCCTCAAGGATGCAGAGGGCGTGATCGTCGATCTGCGCGGCCGGTGGGGCGGCGGGCCGGCCGATGCGGCCGAGCTTTTCGTTGGCGACACGCCGACTTTCCGGCTGATCAATCGGAATGGCAAGGAGACGCTTGCCAATGTGCGCTGGCGCCGTCCGGTGGTCGCGATCATCGACGAAGGCGCCAGAAGCGGGTTGGAACTCTTCGCCTATGCCTTGAAGGTGAACGGAATTCCGCTCGTCGGCACGCGAACGGCCGGGGCTCTGCTCGCCGGCCGCGCCTATCTGCTGCCTGACGACAGCCTGCTGGAACTGGCAGTCTCGGATGCCGTCATCGACGAGGGGCTGCGGCTCGAAGGGCGAGGCGTTGAGCCCGACATTCCGGCGCCGTTCAGCCTGCCCTACGCGGCGGGAAAAGATCCGCAGTTCGACGCCGCGATCGAGGAGATGCGGCGCGTTCTGGCGAAGGGCTGAGCGGCAGTTCCGGCGAGGCTGGTGCCTATTCGCTCTGCCGGAAATTGCGGATCCGGTCGAACAGGACGGCGAGCACCGTGGCGCCGCCGATGAAGGTGCCCTGCCAGAAGGCGTTGATGCCGAGCAGGCCAAGACTGTTGCGGATTACCTCGATGAGCGCCGCTCCGATCAATGCTCCGGAGGCCGTGCCGACACCGCCGGCGAGATTGGCACCGCCGATCACCGCCGCGGCAATCACCTGAAGCTCCATTCCAGCGCCGATGTTGGTGGTGACGGCACCGAGCCAGCCGGTCTGAATGATGCCAGCGATCCCGGCCGCGAGCGCAGAGATCATATAAACGGCAACCTTGATCCTTCTGACCGGGACGCCCGTGAGGGTGGCCGCGTGCTCGTTGCCGCCGATGGCAAAGACGTAGCGGCCGAACTTGGTCCAGCGCAGCACGAAACCGGTGAGGAGCGCCAGCGCGACCATGTAGAGCACCGGGTTGGCGATGCCGAGGAACCATGCGCCGCCGCCGAGCGCCAGCAACTTGTCATGGTCCGGTCCGAACTGAAAGACGACGGTATTGTTGGACGCTACCATCGCCAGGCTGCGTGCGATCGACAGCATACCGAGCGTGATCACAAAAGGCGGAAACCCCAGATAGGCGATCATGACCCCGTTGAAGGCACCGATCAGAAGCGCGGTGCCGATCGAGGCGGCGATGCCGACCTCGATGCTATAGCCGGCGTGCATGACGACCGCGAGGATCATGCTGCACAGGCAAAGCACGGATCCGACGGAAAGATCGATGCCGCCGGTAATGATGACGAGGGTCATGCCGAGAGCGATGATCGCGACGAAAGTCACGTTGCGGGTGATATTGTAGAGATTCTTCGCCGTGGCGAAGGAGTCGGTGGCGAAAGACAAGAATATGCAGGCGAAGATCACCGCGATCAGCACCCAGAAAGTCTGGCTCGCGAGCAACGCCGCCGGCCAGGTTTGTTGTCTGTGTTCTATGGTCCGTTCCAGCGTTGTTGCCATCGTCGACCTTCGTCTCTCTCCGCGGCCACTGCATGTTTCCTTAAATCGTGGCCGATTTAAAGATAAAAACATGCAGCAATTCAAAGTGCTACAGCGTCCTTTGCGCGTCTGATAGGACGCGCGGCGCTGTAGTCCGATCATACTTGCTCGATCGCGCCGGTAATGAGTCCGGTAACTTCTTCCGGTGAGCTTGAGGCAATCGGCTTGTCTGCAACCTTTCGGCCTCGCCTCATCACGATGACGCGGTCGGCGACATCGAAGACATCGGGCATGCGGTGGCTGATCAGGATAACGCCGATGCCTCGGTCGCGCAGTTCCCGGATCAGGTTCAAGACTTCCGCCACCTGGCGAACCGAGATCGCCGCTGTGGGCTCGTCCATGAGCACGATCTTTGCCTCGGAGAGCATCGTGCGGGCGATTGCCACCGCTTGTCGTTGACCGCCCGACATCTGTTTGACGAGATCACGCGGCCGCGTTTCCGATTTCAGCTCCCTGAAAATCTCGCCGGCACGCTTGTACATCCTCTTGTGGTCGAGAATGCGCAGCGGACCGAGACCGCGCCGCAATTCTCGTCCGAGAAACACATTCGCCGCAGCCGTCAGGTTGTTGCAGAGCGCCAGGTCCTGGTAGACGATCTCGATCCCGTACTGGCGCGCCTCCACGGGTCGGTGAAGCACGAGTTCCTCGCCATTGAGGCGCATCGTCCCGTGGCTTGGACGAAAGTTGCCGGCGATCATCTTGACCAATGTGGACTTGCCGGCGCCGTTGTCGCCCATCAGGCCGACCACCTGCCCGGCTTCCAGCGAAAGCGAAACGTCGCTGACCGCCTGGATGGCGCCGAAATGTTTGGAAATGTTGGCGAGTTCGAGAACCGCCACGGCCCTCTATCCTCCCGATAGCTCCAGGCTTGCGGCCGCTCCAAACCCCTCCACCTCGGATGCGGAGCCGTCGCGATCTCGCTTCTCCGATTTCCTCCCCGAAAGAGCGATTAAGCGAATTTACGCAAAACCTTCGGACAGCGTCAATCGATTGTCGTGCGAATCAAGTCGCTTCGCGCGGACAAGAATTCATTTTGTATTACAAATACTCGTTGACGAGTGAAGCGCGCGGATATTAGCTGTGAAAAGGGGAGCAAGAGCATGCTTATCCTTGTCACCGGTGCAACGGGCAAGGTCGGGCGGCACTTCATTGCTGGGCTGCTTGACGATCCGCGATTTGCCGAGGCGCGCGTCCGCGCGCTTTGTCATAATCGCTTGTGCCCGGAAACCGACCGGGTCGAGGTGGCGCGGGGATCGATCGCCGACCGGCGCATCGTGTCCGAAGCGCTCGCCGACGTCACCCACGTGGTGCACCTCGCCACCTGCAAGGAGACTCCCGACGACGTCATGGATGTTACGGTCAAGGGACTTTTCTGGCTGCTGGACGAGTTCCGGGCAAGCGCGACCGCGTCCCAGTTCATCCTCATCGGCGGCGACGCCGGCATCGGTCATTTCTACTACCGCCATGATGGGCCAATTACCGAGAAGGTGCCGCATCAGGCCTATCCCGGGTGCTACGCGCTGTCGAAGGTGCTGGAAGAGGTGATGCTGGAGCAGTTCGGCATCCAGTACGGCCTCAACGGCTGCTGTCTGCGCGCGCCGTGGATCATGGAGAAGGACGACTTCAAGTACACGTTGTCTTTCGGCGACGACGTCTTCGGCGGCCCAGTGTGGAAGAATTTCGTTCCGGAGGCCGACGCGAAGCGCTACGCCAGAGACGGCACGGTGCCGCTGCTGCGCGATGCCGACGGGCGGCCGCTGAAACGCAATTTCGTGCATGTCGATGATCTGGTCTCCGCCATATTGGCGGCGATCGACAATCCACGCGCGACGCGGCAGCTCTTCAACATCTCAATGGACAGGCCCGTCGACTATGGCGAGGTTGCCGCTTATCTCGCCCGCACCCGCGGCCTCGGTTCAGTCGATATAGCAAGCCAGTTTCACTCGAACTGGATGGACAACAGCAAGGCGAAGTACCTGCTGAACTGGCGACCTGACTACGACATGGAAAAGCTTATCGACTCGGCTTGGCAGTACGAGCGTTCGCAGGATGATCCGCGCATCGTCTGGTACCCGGGTTGATTTGTGGGGCGGGCACGTGGGTGCCCGTTTGTTTCAAGGGAGGAAGGAATGAGGAAGGCACTATTGCTTGCCGTTGCCGTCTTGGCACTCAGCGCCGGAACGGCCATGGCCCAGAAGAAACAGCTCGTCATCGTGGTGAAGGGCCTCGACAACCCCTTCTTCGAAGCGATCAACCAGGGTTGCCAGAAGTGGAACAAGGAAAACCCGGATTCGGAATATGAGTGCTTCTACACTGGCCCGGCATCAACCTCGGACGAGGCCGGCGAGGCACAGATCGTCCAGGATATGCTGGGCAAGGCGGAAACGGCGGCCATTGCCATCTCGCCGTCCAACGCAAAACTCATCGCCCAAACGCTGAAGACGGCCAATCCGTCGATTCCGGTGATGACGCTGGATGCGGATCTTGCTGCAGAAGATTCGGCACTGCGCAAAACCTATCTTGGCACCGACAACTACCTGATGGGCGCGCGGATCGCCGAATACATCAAGAAGGCCAAGCCGAACGGCGGCAAGATCTGCACGATCGAAGGCAATCCCGGTGCCGACAATATCCTGCGCCGGGCGCAGGGGATGCGGGACACACTGACCGGTCAAAAGGGTCTCGCAGAACTGAAGGGCGAAGGCGGCTGGACAGAAGTCGCCGGTTGCCCGGTCTTCACCAATGACGACGGCGCCAAGGGTGTCCAGGCCATGACCGATATCCTCGCGGCCAACCCGGACCTTGATGCCTTCGGCATCATGGGGGGCTGGCCGTTGTTCGGTGCGCCGCAACCCTACCGTGACCTGTTCAAGCCGATGGCCGACAAGATCGCGAGCAACGATTTTGTCATCGGCGCCGCCGACACCATCGGCGACGAAGTCGCGATCGCGCGCGAGGGCCTCGTAACAGCGCTCGTCGGCCAGCGGCCATTCGAGATGGGTTACAAGGCGCCATCGGTAATGCTGGACCTGATTGCCGGAAAGCCCGTGGAAGACCCGGTGTTCACCGGTCTCGACGAGTGCACGAAGGATACCGTCGACACCTGCATTCAAAAGTAACGCCATATGGTGGAGGCCGGCCACTTGTCGTGCCGGCCCCCATCAAAGACTACATCTTAGATGTGCCAGCCGGCGTCGAGCGAATAGGCCTTGATGTAGTCGATCTTCATTTCAGCCCCGTCGACTAGACCATCAGCCGGCGTGCCCGCGATACCTCCGACAGCGAGATTCACCAGCATATACATCGGATCGTGCATGTCCGAGGGTGTGTCGGCGTGTGCGACCGCGACGTCATCGAAATACCAGACAATCTCGTCTTCCGTCCAAAGCACCCCGTATTTGTGGAAGCCGCTTGTGTCGGCGACCTTGACGGCGCTGGCAATGCTGGTCTGCGAGCCGGTTTCGTTGGAGTGGACGGTGGCGATGACGGTGTTCGGGTCCTGCCCGCGCATTTCCACGACATCCAGTTCCGGCGGCCAGGAGCCGTCGGCCGGGAGCAGCCAGAAGGCCGGCCAGACGCCTTGGTCGTCCGGCATGTCGGCGCGAATCTCGAAATAGCCGTAGGTCTGGGCAAAGGACGAATGAGTCGTGAGCAGGCCCGAGGTATAGTCGTAACCGTTGATCTCAGCCTGAATGGCGTCGGATGCCGGCGCCGCGGTGATCGTCAGGACACCGTTGTTGATGGAAAACGGATTAGCGGAAGCCGTCGGCTGATAGGCCGGGTTGATATACCATTGCAGTTCGCCGTTACCCGTGAGCGTGCTTCCCTTTTCCGGTGCCCACCAGAATTTTGCATCCCAGATACCGCTCGCGCCGTCACGGAGCTGCAGGGCATTGAAATCGTCGGAAAAGGTCTGGGTCAGAACAGACCGGTCGAGGCTCAATTGGAACTGGCTTGCCTGCAGTTCGTCGACCGTCGTATCGGCGAAGACCAGGCTCTCGCCGTTGGCGAAGCTAAGCCGGAGATTGCCACCTTCCTGCACCATATTGTCGAGGAGTTGGTCGAACGAAGTCACGCCATAGCCGTTAAGCCGCACGATGTCATTCGAGCTGAAATCGGTGATCAGATCGCTGCCATTGCCCTTCGAGAAGACGAAGATGTCGGCGCCGCCCGCCCCGATCAGGACGTCATTACCGCCGTCGCCGTCGATCGTCTGGCTTCCGGAGCCACCGGTGATGATGTTGTCGCCGTCATTGCCGAAGGCAAAACGTCCGTTGCCGGTGACGGTCAGGTTCTCGAAATTGTCCGGCAGCGTGTAGCTCATCCAGGTGTTGATTGTGTCGACACCCTCGCCGGCCGCCTCATGGGCGCGGTTAATTCCTGAATAGAGATAATAAATGTCGTCGCCCTTGCCGCCGATCATGGTGACATTGACGGAACTGTCGCCCCAGATGGAATCGTTACCGGACGTCCCGTAGAGTGTCGGGCCCGATCCGCTGGCGGAAAACCATGCCGTCGAACTTCCGCTGTAATACAGCGGCTTGCCCACGGCGTTCAGCACAGTTTTGCTCATAAAAACATCTCCGAATTGTCTACTCGGTCTCCTCCACTGGGCCGGGCAGCCCCTCCTCCTCCCGCGGGGAACCTACCATCGCGTCGGCCGAGGATCTACCCGTGTGACGTTGGGGGGTTCGAATACGAGTGACATGCCTGCTTATCCGGAACAAACCTCCCCGTGCCGCGTTTCCCGGGGTCAGCGAGCGCTTGCGGAGGGACCTATGTGCAGCGCAGAGGCTCTGCCGAAAGAACTGGAGAGCAAGATCGGTACTTCGGATTTGCCGGATTTTCGGGCGGCGCTGGATGCATTGCCTATGGCGGTCTACGTCACCGACCGAGAGGGGATCATCACCTACTTTAACCAGGCGGCCGTGGATCTCGCCGGCCATGAGCCCAGGCTCGGCAAGGATCGTTGGTGCATCAGTTGGGAGTTGCGCCGGACGGACGGGTCAATTCTGCCCCATGACGAGTGCCCGATGGCCCAGACGCTCAAGGAGGGGCGAGCGATCACTGGGCACGAGATTGTGGCTGTACGGCCGGATGGAACGATGGTTCCTGTCCTTCCCTACCCGACACCGATCTTTGACAAATCGGGGATCATGACGGGGGCTATCAATCTCCTTGTCGATATCAGTGAACGAAACGGCTCGGAAACTGTTCTGAGGGCGAAGCCAGAGCGAATAGACGTTCTAGACCCGGTCGTTTCCCGCTCCGGCGAAGTACACACAGCAACAGCGATCGACGACGCGAATTTACTGCTCGCCAGTCAGCTTGAGGCTGAACGCCGCCAGCGGGCCGAACAGGATTCCCGGTTTCTCGCAGCGATCGTCGAGTCCTCCGACGACGCCATCGTTAGCAAGGACTTGAATGGCATCATCACCAGTTGGAACAAGGGAGCCGAGCGTCTGTTTGGGTATGCCGCCGACGAAGTGATCGGGAGGCCGATCACCATTCTCATTCCGCCCGGCCATGAGAATGAGGAGCCCCATATCCTCGATCGCATCCGCAATGGATTGCGTATCGATCACTACGAAACGAAGCGTCAGCGCAAGGACGGACGCCTTGTGGATATCTCGCTCACGGTGTCCCCCGTTCGTGACGCCACAGGTCAAATAATCGGCGCCTCGAAAATCGCCCGCAATATCACGGAATGGAGGCAAGCCGAAGAGACTATGAAAGCGCGGCTGCGCGAACAGGCTGCGCTCTACCACCTCACTGAAAAGCTTCATCGCGCCAATGGCCTTGAAGAGGTCTACGACGCGGCGCTGGATGCCATCAGAGCGGCGCTCAATTGCAGCCGCGCGTCGATTCTGTTGTTCGACCAGTCCGACACAATGCGCTTCGTGGCGTCGAGCGGATTATCGGAACATTACCGTCATGCCGTCGACGGCCATTCTCCATGGACCCGGGGGGCGCACGATCCGGATCCGATCTTCGTCGAAGACGTGGCCGGAGCCGACCTCTCCGACGATCTCAGAGCGACAATTGCATCGGAAGGCATTGCCGCGCTCGGGTTTATTCCCTTGGTCTCCGGGGGAAGGCTGATCGGCAAGTTCATGGCCTATTACGACGAGGCCCATGTGTTTACCGAGACGGAGATCAGCCTTGCGCTGACAATCGCCCGACAGCTCGGATTCAGCATACAGCGCATCCGGGCCGAACAGGCGAGGCAACTCGCGGAAGAGCAACTGCGACGCAACGAGGCCAGCGAACGGGCACGCGCGGCCGAAATGCAGGCCATTATGGAGGCCGTCCCGACGCCCATCTGGATAACACGAACGCCTGACTGCCGTGTCATCGAGGGTAACCGAAGCGCCTACGAGTTGCTTCGGCTACCGCCAGGTTCGAACCTCTCGCTTTCGGCGCCCCCTGATGAGCGGCCGTCCGGGTTTCAGATTTTCTCGGCGGGAAGGATGTTGTCGGTCGATGAACTGCCGGTGCAGCGCGCGGCACGCGGGGAAGAGGTCGAGAACTTCGAACAGGAAGTCCGGTTCGATGATGGTAATTCGCGCCATTTCCTCGGCAACGCGACTCCGCTGCGAAACTCTCTTGGAGAAATAGTGGGCGCCGTGGCCGCCTTCATCGACATCACGGAGCGCAAGCAGACAGAAGAAGCCCTTCGAGAAAGCGAGCGCCGGCTCAAAATGGCTCTGGATGCCGGGCGGATGGGCGCCTGGGAGTGGAACCTGCAGAGCGGCAGAGTGATCTGGTCACCCGGACTTGAGGTGCTTCATCATCTCGAGCCGGGAACATTCGAAGGGACACTTGCAGATTTCAAGCGTGATATTCATCCCGCCGATCTTCCGGCCGTCGAACAGGCGATCGAGAGGGCCCTCGCGACCCGCGACGACTATCATGTCGTCTACCGCATGCGCCTGTTCGACGGAACGATACGCTGGATGGAAGCCTTTGGCCGGTTCTCGCCCTCAGACAGCGCGGCGGGTGAGCGTCTGGCCGGAATTTGCATGGACATCACCGAGCGAAAGGAGACCGAGGCGCAGAGGGATCTGCTTGTCGCTGAACTCAGCCACCGCGTGAAGAATACGCTGGCCACGGTCAACTCGATCGCACGACAGTCTTTTTCGATGAACCCGGACGCACGCGATGCGCAGCGATCGTTCGATGCCCGCATCCGGGCGTTGGCACAAGCACATACCCGTCTTGCGGAGACCAGGTGGTCAGGAGTTTCTCTTGAGACGATATTTTCCGATGAGCTGGCTCCCTATCGAAACGAGAACGTAGACAACATCTCTCTCTACGGCCCACCAACGACGCTGCCGCCAAAACATGCCTTGACCCTTGGTATGGCCGCGCATGAACTTGCCACCAATGCCGCCAAGCACGGCGCGCTCTCCGTAAAAGCTGGTCGCGTAAGCGTCGATTGGACTGTCGACCCGACCGACCACCGGCTTTGCATCCGCTGGAGGGAGACGGGAGGCCCTTCCGTCTCGCCGCCAAGCCGAAACGGTTTCGGGCGCTTGCTTCTCGAACGGGTCCTCGCTTCCGACCTGAGCGGTGATGTCCGCCTGGAGTTTGCGTCCAAAGGACTGAACTGCACGATCGACGTGCCCTATCTCAGGGGTGCCGAATGACCGAGTCCGAAGGATGCCGGGTCTTCGTCGTCGAAGACGAGTTCCTGGTGGCATTGCAGATCGAAGACGACCTCGTCGCAGCCGGCTACGTCGTGGTGGGCCCCTTCACGACCTTGCAGGGGTCAATCATCGCGTCGCGCGAACAGCAGTTCGAAGTCGCCACGCTGGACCTGAATCTACGTGGCGAATTTGTCTATCCACTCGTCGATGAACTGCTCGAGCGCGGCGTGCCCGTCCTGCTGCTGACGGGCTATACGGCGGCGGACTTGCCGGAGCGGTTCCGTGCGTTGCCTCGCCTGGCCAAACCCTTCGACGGCCCCGAACTGATCCGGCAGGTCGAAAGCCTTCTGCCCGCGACGTGATGGCCGCCCCGGTTTCCGTGCGATTCCGGGTCCGAGACGACAGATTGCTCCTGTTTGAATGACCTGCCGCAGGGTTGTCGGTGAGTTGGGCTCTTTCCTACTCCGCGGGTTGGGGCAGTGTCTCCTCCGCAGCCTCCGTTCTGCCTCCGGCCAGGATCCGCTGACCCGAAGCGATGATTGCCACGGACGCCACTCCGGCGATCACGGATACGAAGAAGCCGTGTTGCGCGCCGAAATTATCGACCACCCAACCCGCGACGAAGGCCCCAAGTGCCATGCCAATTCCAATGCCGGTCATCACCCACGTGACGCCCTCGGTCAGCATTGACTCCGGAACCCGACGCTCGATCAAGCCAAAGGCCGTGATGAAGGTCGGCGATATTGCGATGCCGCTCACGAAGACCGCGAGAGCCAGAAGCGGCACCGTATCGGCAACAGTGAGCGGCAGGGCCGTCACCGCAAGGACACTGACAGCGATCAACAGCTGCCTCTGCAGCGGCATGCGTGGGTTCAGGGCCCCGATGATCAGCCCGACGACGAACGACCCGATCGCGTAGACGCCGATGACAAGGCTTGCGGCATTTGGTTGCCCGAGCTCCTTGGTGATTGCAACGGCGCTGACTTCGGCCGTAGCGAACATCGAGCCGACGAATACCAGGGCGAGCGTTATGATCTGCACCGGTCGCAGCCGAATTGCCGATCCGTGGGAAACGCCGTGCTCCAGGTGACGCACTTTCGGTTCAGTCGACCGCTGCAGGACAAAAGCCGCAGTTCCGACCACAAGGAAGACGGTGCTGACCAGCATTCCCGCTTCCGGAAACAGCGCGACCGCCAGCCCGACCGAGAGCGATGCGCCGGCGATGTAAACCAGTTCGTCCGCTGCCGACTCAAAGGCGAAGGCCGTGTTCAATTCGGGACGGTCGCGGAAGAGCTCTGTCCAGCGCGCGCGCAACATCGCGGGAATGCTTGGCATTGCCGCCGCGAAAAAGGCGGACACGAACAACGCCCACGCTGGCCAATCCTGGTTCGCTCCCACTATGAGAGCAATGAAAGCCAGGACCGAGATCGCTGTCGTCGGCACCATGATGGCCGACTGGCCGAGCCGATCGACCAGTCGCGAGATTTGAGGAGAGACGAGCGCATTCGTAAGGGCGAATATTGCTGAAACCGCGCCCGCGATCCAATACTCCCCGCGTGTCTGCGACAGCATGGCGACAATGCCGATCGGTGCCATGGCAATAGGCAAGCGAGCAAAAAAGCCCGCGGCGGAGAAGCCTTTCGCGCCCCGCACACTGAATATTTCTCTGTAAGGATTAGACATGAGGTGTTCCTTCGTCATCAGGACGCCCTACTTACATACGTGGCGTATGTAGACGCTAGTTGCATACGTCACGTATGTCAAATAAAATACGCAGCGTATGTGTAGAAGGAGAACGCATGAGCAAGCCGCGCCCGGTCATGATCGCCGAGACACGCGCGAAGTTGCTTGCCGCTGCCAGGCAGGCCTTCGGGACGGTAGGCTATGCGCAATCCTCGATGGATGATTTCACGGCAGATGCCGGGTTGACACGTGGGGCGCTCTATCACCACTTCGGAGACAAGAAAGGGCTGCTGCAGGCCGTGATTGAAGAGCTGGATGCGGAGATGACGGCGCGGTTGCACAGCGCCGCCTCACGAGCACCAACGCGCTGGGAGGCATTCGTCGACGAGTGCGTGGCCTATATTCAGATGGCGCTCGAGCCCGAAATTCAACGAATCATGTTTCGCGACGGCCCCGCGGTCCTCGGAGACATATCCCAATGGCCGAGCACCAACGGCTGCATCGCAGCCCTCAGTCGAAGCCTGAGCCACCTCAAGGCGGACGGAGCGATTGTCGACGTCGACGAAGAAGCGACCGCGCGCCTGATCAATGGTGCCAGCAGCCATGCCGCCTTGTGGATCGCCAACTCGGAGGAGCCGCAGGAAACATCGAAAAGGGCAGTGGAGGCCTTCCGTGCATTGCTCGAGCGACTAAAGAAGCCTGACGGAGATGCGGCCGAAGCTCGCGCGACGATTTCAACAGGCTCTTGAATGCTCAGCCGACAGACGCATTTTATCGCCAGTTACTGAGCCAGGCGGCCCTCTAACCAGCGTGTCATGATCGCCGCGAGTTCCTCGGGCGCCTCCATGGGGATCATATGCCCGGCGTCGACCAACACCATGACTGCGCCAGCAATACGATCGCGTAGTTCTTCGGCCTCCTCGAGACTGCGGAGGCGGTCGTGTGTTCCCGCTATGATCAGGGTGGCGCCGCGGATCTCGACAAGGCGTTCAAGATCGCCATCGCGTCGAAACATCGTCTGCTGCTGAAAGACCCTTCCTCCAAGACGAACGCTCATCGCCTGGATACGATCGATCAATTCAACATCGTTCGCTCGATCCGGATGAACAGAGGTGCGCAGCGAGGCATGGCTAAGCCCCCGGAAGGCGGCGGGGTCGAAAGCGGAGGCTGCCGACCTGCGCCGGGCTTGAACTTCCCCGTCTCCCCGCGCAGAAGTAGCAATCAGCACAAGCGACGATATCCTCTGTGGTGCAAGCCGTACCATCTCACGCGCGACGTAACCTCCCATGGAGAAACCGACGAGCATGAACTGGTCTGGAGCGTCGAGCAGTGCCTGGCTGGCCATTTCCTCAATCGACTTCGCCCGCGTCGGATCGACATGGACGATTTGGCTGCCGGTCGGCAACCGGCGAAGCATGTCTGACCACAGCTCGCGGTCGGTCATGAAACCCGGGACGAGGACGATGTTCATCCGGTCGGTTCTCTCAAATGGTTACTGCTCGACCTGCCAAGCCCGCGGTCTTTCACCGACATGCAGTAGTGGATACACATTGAAAAGTCAGCGGACGGCTGGGAAAAGAGCGTCGGTGCTTGAACCACCGGCGCGGCGCTTCAGCCTCGACGAAAGACCGGAATTTCCTGAATAAAAAGAGCCGCGTGCAGTGAACCGCGAGACCTTCCGACCGGCCCGCGCGGCGGGACCGGCCGGCTCGTCCGTCAAATTTCCACGGTCAAGAAGTCCGATAGCTGCAGTTGTAATGCGGCAGCGATACGTTTCAACTTTGCCGGATCAGTATCCAGGCCACTTTCAATTTCGCTGATTTCGACGTTGGCGAGGCCACAAGTGACAGCAAGGTCTTCGATGCTGTAGCCGACAGCCTCACGAGCGGCCCGAACGCGGGCGGCGACGTCGTTGCTGACGACGGCAGCGGCTTGATTGTTGCTGAAACTTTCGAGTGAAATGGACATAAATGTCTCCTTCTCTTGGCATTGAATTTTTTTAAATTCGATGTTGAGGGGGGTGACACGCGCCTTGGCGACGGCGGTAACGTTTTATGTCATCGATGTAACATAGACAAGCTACCATACCGCGAAACGCGCTGCACCGGGCTCGCCTTGCGTCATCAAAATCAAGTGCAATCACGATTTGGACTGGGTTGCCGGCGCTCACGGAGTTTCCAGGATCCGGGGGCGAGATCCTGCTCCTATCCTTAAAACTGGTTTCCAGCGGGCGCCATTGGCCATAGACTGGGACTCATGAGGGTTTTCAGTTTCACTGCATTTCAGCACCTCCAGATCTTCAGTGGCATATTTGCTTTGCACAGGCTGCTGCTCGACACGGACACGCGACATCGCGACGGCGGCAATGAGGCCGGATATCTCGGTTCTCCACAAAACAGACGGTTGCCGCCGATCCCTGTAACCGGCTCTGCCGGTTGGACATGGCACCTCGCGGAATTGTTTCCGTCGCCGAGCCAGGTGCGGCCGCAAGGTCCCCCAATCCGATGGCGGTGCCTCGCTCTGGACGACAGCCCGACCTGCGGCACCCGAACGACTTTGGTGGATTGCCCCTTCTGAAGGGAAGGAACTGAAGATGACGAATCAAGCCGGAGCGAACCGAGCCCAAAGACCCGCGGGCGTCGAGAGCACGACCCTCCGAGACCAGTTCGATATGATGCGCCACGCCTTCATGGCGTCCCCGCTGCTGAAAACAATCCTGTGGCTCAGCACCGGCAGCTTCGCGATCATCATCGCGACAGCGATCGGACAGATCATCCTCAACCGCTGGAACCGGCCCTTTTTTGACGCGATCGAGCGGCGCGATCTCAACGCCTTTTTCTATCAACTCCTGCTGTTTGTTGCTATCGCCGGTGGCCTGCTGGTGCTCAACGTCACGCAGCAATGGCTTAATCAGATGGTCCGATTGAAGCTGCGCGAGGGGCTGACGATCGACCTGATCAACGAATGGATGCGGCCGCTGCGCGCCTTCAGGCTCGCCAACTCCGGGGCAATGGGCATCAATCCGGACCAGAGAATGCAGGAAGACGCCGGCCATCTTGCCGACCTCACCACCGATCTCGGTTTCGGCCTTCTGCAGTCGTCCATCCTGCTCGCATCTTTCGTCAGCGTCCTCTGGGCGCTGTCGGCAGGCTTTGTTTTCCACATCGGCGGCTACGCGCTCGAGATTCCGGGCTACATGGTCTGGGCAGCGATCCTTTACGCCGGCTCGGCATCATGGCTGAGCTGGCTTGTCGGGCGGCGGCTGATCGTCTTGAACGGCGACCGCTACGCACGTGAAGCCGAACTGCGGTTCTCACTGATGCATGTCAGCGAACATATCGACGCCATATCGCTTGCCGGGGGCGAGACCGGCGAGCGGCGGCGTCTGGAGCTCGATCTCGAGACCGTGCTCGGCGCCATGCGCAACATCTACCGTGCCCAGATCAACCTCGCCTGGGTTCAGGACGGCTACGGCTGGGTCACGGTCGTCGCGCCGATCTTGGTCGCGGCACCCGTCTATTTCGCCGGCGAAATCAGCTTCGGCGGCCTGATGATGGCGGTCGGCGCCTTCAACCAGGTTCACACGTCGCTCAAATGGTTCGTCGCCAATATCAGCGCCATCGCCGACTGGCGGGCGACGCTTCTGCGCGTCGCCGCATTCCGCCGCGCGCTGATCATGACCGACGTGCTGCACGACGCGGAAAAACGGATCGAATTCGCCGAGAACGACACGAACAAGCTGACCTTCGACAATCTCGAGGTCGCATCGTCGAGCGGACGGACCAGGCTTGCCGAACCGCACATCGAGATCGGCGCGGGCCAGCGCGTGGTCATCAGCGGCGACCCCCGCGCAGGAAAAACACTGCTCTTCCGAGCGCTCGCAAGGCTTTGGCCCTGGGGAAGCGGGCGCGTCGGGTTGCCGGCTGGCGAGATGGTCGCGTTCATCCCGCGCTCCCCCTATTTCCCGCGCGGCAAACTGCGCGACGCGCTTTCCTATCCGCGCGCCGGTGACTTCTCGGATGCGAGCCTTGTTGCAGCACTGTCGAAAGTCGGGCTTGATCAGCTGACCACGTTGCTCGACCGTGAAGCGCGCTGGGAGCGCGAACTTAGCGATGACGAGCAACGTTCACTCGCCTTCGCACGGCTTGTTCTCCATCGGCCGCGCTGGGTGATCATCGACGAGGCGCTCGAGACGATGGATGGGGAAGCGATGAAGCTAGCCTTATCCATCTTCGAAGACGACCTCCGCGATACCGCGGTCGTCAAGATTGGCCGCACGCCGCGAAATGGACCATTGTTCTCCCGTGTCATCCATCTCGTGAAGGACGCCGAAGGCCCAGTCCTAAAACCCATTCACCTCAAGGGTGCTGTGCACGAGAAGGAACTCGCGGCGAGCGCGACTTGACGGCGTACCGCTGCGGCATTGCATTCGCACTCGGGAACACCTGTAGCACCGCACGGATTTTCGTTCGTATCCTAAAGCGTGTCGCGTTCAATCAGACTCATGCGACGCGCTTTAGGTCATTGCTTTTATGCATTTCATTGTCCCAAAACCGCTGCACACTTTTTGGCGACATGCATTAAGGTCCTGTCATAACGCTTTGAAATAAGGCGATTTCCGGACTTAGACGCCGCGCTTGTTGCCCCAGAGCAGGACATGTAGTTGCGGCAGCACGCGCGCCTCGAACCAGCGGTCCTCGGCAACCTTGTCGATCAGCCAGCGCATACGCTCCATTATGCCATCGATGTCGATCGCCGCATCGTCCTGATCGGGGGGCGGCGGTGTGTGGTTGCCGGGTTGCAGATAGACGGGCAGTTGCGGATAGCGCGCTGCCGCCGCCCGGGCATAGGCGTAGTCCGCTTCGTCGAAGATGACTATCTTCAGCACGGTTTGCGGCCTGCCCTCAGACATCCGCAGACACGCGTCGAAGGCCTGCCAATCCGTTTCCATCGCGCTCGACGGCGGCTTCGGACTCAGCACCAATACGTCGAGATCGGCAAACCAGTCCCTGGCAACCGAACCCTGCGTTTCGAGGGCAAAACGATAGCCTTGGTGGTGACCGCGATCGATGAGTTGGCCAAGCGGCTGGATGGCCGGATTGCCGCCGGAGAGCGAAACCATAAGCGGTTTCCCGTCGGAAAGCCGCGTGACCTCCCGCCAGACATCTTCCGTGGACATCGCCCGCCATTCGTCGCGATAGCGGCTGTCGACCGCGTGCAGGCTGTCACACCAGGAACAGCGATAATCGCACCCGCCGGTCCTGACAAAGACCGTTGGCAGGCCGATCAGCACGCCCTCGCCCTGTATCGTCGGCCCGAAAATCTCGCTGACGCGGATCTCGGCGGATCGTTCGGAGGTCATGGCCGGTATTCCGCCCAGGTCTTCGCCGTTTCGCTGACGCGCACCGCGGTCGTCTCCGGCAGCCGCGCCCTGCACCAGTCGTAGAAGTGTCGCGCCAGACATTCCGCCGTCACCCGGTTGTGGCCGAGAACGTCGTTGAGATGCCGGTGATCGAAGGTCTCGTCGATGTAGCGCTTCAAGGGCGCGAGCTCATGATAGTCACGAACGAAACCGTGTTCGTTCAATGTTTCGGCCGAAAGCTCGACCTCGACGACATAGTTATGCCCGTGCAGCCGGGCGCATTGATGCTCAGGCGGCAGGCTCGTCAGTTGATGCGAGGCGGAGAAATGGAATTCCTTGGTAATGCGGAACATTATTTCACCTCCTCGGCGGAGAAGGCGCCTGTAGCTGCGACCCAGAAATCGGGATCCTCGTATTGCGTCGGATCCTCGACGCCGGCCAGATGAAAGGCTTCGCGTCGTTCGACGCAGGTGCCGCAACGGCCACAATGATGCGCACCGCCCTTGTAGCAGGACCAGGTCTCGGCGAATGGCGTTCCGTTCCTCGCCCCGTCCGCAACGATCTCAGCCTTGGAGACATTGACGTAGGGCGCATAGAGCGTGACGTCGGCATAGCCTTCCAGCGCATGGTTCTGCATCGTCTGGAACGCGTCGATGAATCCCGGCCGACAGTCGGGATAGATGAAGTGGTCGCCGCCGTGTACAGCGGTCGCCACCGCATCAGCCTTGCGCGCCGCGGCAACGCCGAAAGCGATCGAAAGCATGATGGCGTTGCGGTTCGGCACAACCGTTACCTTCATGGTTTCCTCGGCGTAATGTCCGTCCGGAACGTCGACATCGTCGGTCAATGCCGAGCCGCTCAAGTGGCGGCCGATCTCGCGGATATCGATGATCTGGTGAGGCACGCCAAGACGTTCGGCGCAGGCGGCGGCGAAATCGAGTTCCTTGCGATGCCGTTGGCCATAGTCGAACGACAACAGGCCGACAAGTTCGTGTTCCGCCGCTATCTTGTGGGCAAGCGAAACGGAATCCAATCCGCCGGAGCAGATCACAATGATTTTCATGACAGGTGTCCTTGTTTTGACCGGGTAGGCTGCGACCGGAGTTTTACCTGCGCGTTCTTTAGGCCAAACGGCGAGCCTTGTGAATACCAGACAGGTTGTAGATCACCGTCGTGAAGTCTTGTTGCCTGCGGCGACCCATGTGGGGCGGAACCCGCGGAGCAGAGGTCCGGCGTTGCGGGAGCGGCGAAGACCGGACCTCAGCCGGTCGCGCGTCAGTCGCCGCTACGCCGCCCCACACTCAGAAGCTGTTGCGTTCATGATAGGTGCGCAGAAAGAACTGAATGCGCGCGTCCTCAGGATGATGCAGGATGCGGTCAGGGCTGTCCACGCCGACCAGCTCACCTTTCTCCATGAACACGACCTGATCGGCGAGATGGGCGGCAAAACCCATCTCGTGCGTCACCACCACCATGGTCATCCCCTCGGAGGCGAGCGCCTTCATGACGTTCAGCACCTCGCCCACCAGCTCCGGGTCCAGCGCAGAGGTCGGCTCGTCGAACAGCATCAGCTTAGGCTCCATGGCGATCGCGCGGGCAATCGCAACGCGCTGCTGCTGGCCGCCGGAAAGCCGCGAGGGGTGGTTTGCCATCTTGTCCGCCAGCCCGACCTTGGTCAGCGCCTCGGCGGCACGGCTCTCCGCCTCGGATTTCGACATGCCGCGCACGCGGATCAGCCCTTCGGCGACATTCTCCTCCTTGGCGGTCATGTGCGGCCAGAGGTTGAATTGCTGAAACACCATGCCGATCGAGCGGCGCATCTCGCGCAGCTTGCGGCCCGACATCTTCTTGCCCGGCGCTTCATAGCCGATCAGCTGACCGTCGATGCGAACTTCACCAGAATCATAACCTCAAGGAAATTTATGCACCGCAGGAGGGTCGACTTTCCCGAGCCTGAAGGTCCGATCAGGCAAGTGACCTTGCCCGGCAGGATCGACAGGTCGACATTCTTCAAAGCATGAAAGTTGCCGAAGTATTTGTTGACCTTGCGGATTTCGACGGATGACGCAGCAAGCATCTTACGTCCTTTCGATCACATGTTTCGTGATGCGCGTTTCCAGTCTGTGGCCGACACGCGAGATCGCCTCGACCCCCCAGAAGAACAGCGCCAATACCAGGTTTGCTTCCAAATAGCGGAAGGTTTCTGCCGACATGCGCTGCACCTGATACAGCAGCTCGGGAACCGTTATGATCGACAGGATCAATCCGCGCGCCGCGCCGGGCCTGCAGCAAGCCGGCTTCAGGGACCTGAACGCCAACGAATGGCTGGTGCGCAACGCCCCCTATCTTCGGGCCGAGTTTTCCTTTTCAGCCGAAAACGCCGACCGGCGCGACGCGCGATTGCTGCAGACAAGGCAAGGTCAGGCGCTGCTGATCCTGCATCGCATGGCCTGGAACGATCTCGGCCCGATCACCACCGTCCGGGTGGCGTTCCAGCCCGGCCACTGTTTCGGCACCGGCGAGGGCCGCGATCACGGCGCCAACACCTAATGCAAATCTTAGGGAAGCGAATGCGCAATTCGCTTCCCTAAGCTCGCGCCGAACAGCCGAAAACCGCTCGAACCGACGCTAAAGGCCGCGCGCCCTGTCAGACGCGCGGCCTTTGAATTCCTGCTTGAACGCGGGCGATCTCAGCCGTCGTTGAGGACAAGCCCCTTGGTGAGCTCCAACGCCTGCCGTTCGAAGAGTCCGCGGTAAATGCCGCCTTTCACACGAATGAGCGTGTCGTGATCGCCCTCTTCCGCGATGCGCCCGCGGTTGAAGACCAGCAACCGGTCGAGCGCGCGCACCGTCGACAGCCGATGCGCGATCACCAGGGTCGTGCGTCCCATCATCAGCCGCTCCATAGCCTGCTGGATCAGCACCTCGGATTCGGAATCGAGGCTCGATGTCGCTTCGTCGAGGATCAGGATCGGCGCGTCCGCGAGGAACGCCCGGGCGATGGCGACGCGCTGGCGTTCCCCGCCGGAGAGCTTGACCCCGCGCTCGCCGACCAGCGTCCCGTAGCCTTTCGGGAGAGCCGCGATGAAATCATGCGCGCTCGCAAGCCTTGCTGCCTCCTCGACCTCCCGCTGGGTCGCTCCCGGGCGCCCATAGGCGATGTTTTCCGCAAGCGAACGATGGAACAGGATCGGCTCCTGCTGCACGATGGCGATCTGCTGACGGAGCGACGCCTGCGTCACGCCGGCGATATCCTGCCCATCGATCCTGATCTCGCCAGCCTTCAGGTCGTGGAGGCGCTGGATCAGCTTGACGAAAGTTGTCTTGCCGGAACCGGAATGCCCGACGAGGCCGACCCGCTCGCCGGCACGGATGGACACCGAGAAGCGGTCATAAAGCGGTGCCTGGTGCGCGCCGTAGTGGAAGGTCACGTCCTTGAACTCGATCTTGCCGTCTGTGATGCGGATCGGCTTCGCACCGGCCCGGTCTTCGATGCCAAGCGGCTGGGCATGGATGTCGACAAGCTCCTCCATGTCATTGATCGACCGTTGAAGGTTGCGGATGTGCATGCCCACTTCGCGCAGATATCCTTGCAGGATGAAGAAGGATGTCAGCACGAAGGTGATATCGCCGGCGCTCGCCTGCCCCCTCGCCCACAGCACCAAGGCAAAACCGATCACCGCCGCGCGCAGAAGGAGCAACATAGTGCCTTGAGCGGTGCCGTTGACTGTTCCGCGAGTCCAGGTGCGCCGCGTCCGGTTCTGCCACTTGGCGAGCACCTTTGCGAGGCGTTGATCCTCGCGACGCTCGGCGCCGAAACCCTTGACGACGATGTTGCAGCTGATCGCGTCGGCAAGCGCACCGCCGAGCCTTGTATCCCAACTGTTGGCAAGGCTTGCCATCGGCGCCACATAGCCGAGCGAAAGGGCGACGGTGACCGCAATGAAGGCGATCGAGCCAAGCCCGATGATCACGCCCATCATCGGCCAGTACCAGGCCATCAGCGCCGTCGACCCGATCAGCATGATCACCGACGGGAACAGCGCGACCAGCAGCGTGTCGTTCAAGAGATCCAGCGCCCACATTCCGCGAGTCACCTTGCGCACGGTCGAGCCGGCGAAGCTATTGGCATGCCAGTCGCTGGAAAACCGCTGGATGTGATGGAAGGCGGCCGAGGCGATATCGGACATCATCTTCAGCGTCAGGCTGACAATGCCCATGAACGTCACGTGCCTGAGCACAATGGCGCCGAGCGACAGCGCCATCAGCATGAGAAAAGCCGAGACAGCCGCGTTCCAGGCAACTTCGTCGGTAGCTGCACCAGAGACGACGGCGTCGACGAGCCGGCCGGAATAAAGCGGCGTCAACACGTCGGCAAGCGTGGAAAGAAGCACGGCGCCGAGGATAACCGAGAGCCGCGCCGGCTGCCTCTGCCAATGGGCCCAGCAAAAGCGGAAGACACTACGGAACGCGCGGTCGCGCGCCACAAAACGGGTAAAAGCCATATGATTTGCCCGGTGACGCGTGCACCGGCCTCAAAATCAGGTCACGAAAGGAATGCCGACAGGGAAAGCAACTGGTGCGGCATCAATGAATCGGCGCAGCCTCCAAGACGGAGAGCACCGGACGAAGCCAATCCCCTAAAATGCGATCAGAAGCGCAGGCGCCTTGTCACACGGAGAATATTGGATCGCCCGATAGGGAGAAGGAAAAAACTGTCATCTTAGCCTCCCTGATTCTGATTGCCGGAAGACCCTTTATAGTTGAATGCGGCCGAAGCGCCAAGCGCGGATATTGTATTTTCATCTCGCCGCGGGCAAGGTGCAGCCCGTTTGCAACAGTTGCCCGTTACCCTTCGGCGCGAAACAGCCGCGTTCGATGAAAATGCCGCCCGCTTCGCAGAACTTTTACAATCTGCTGGGAATTTCGCCGCTATTCGTTGCGAACGGTGCAACGGTTCCTATTGAAACTAGATGTGAATCTCGAGGTTGCCTGTGCAGAACAACAACATTCTTGTCGTCGGCGGCGCCGGCTATATCGGCTCCCATACGTGCCTCCAACTGGCCGCCAAAGGCTACCAGCCCATCGTCTACGACAACCTCTCGAACGGCCATGAAGAATTCGTCAAATGGGGCGTTCTCGAAAAAGGTGATATTCGAGACCGCAAGCGTCTCGATGACGTTCTCGCACGACATCGACCGCGCGCGATTCTGCATTTTGCGGCCATGATCGAAGTCGGTGAGTCGGTAAAGGATCCGGCCGCATTCTACGACAACAATGTCATCGGCACGCTCACCTTGCTGTCGGCAGCGCTTGCTGCCGGGATCGACGCCTTCGTATTCTCGTCCACCTGCGCCACTTACGGGCTGCCCGACAGCGTGCCGATGGACGAAGCGCACAAGCAAGCGCCGATCAACCCCTATGGGCGCACGAAATGGGTCTGCGAGCAGGCACTGAAGGACTATGACCTCTACAAGGGCTTGCGCTCCGTGATCCTGCGCTACTTCAACGCTGCCGGCGCCGACTTTGAAGGACGGATCGGCGAATGGCATGAGCCGGAAACCCACGCGATACCGCTCGCGATCGACGCGGCACTTGGCCGGCGGGAAAGTTTCAGCGTGTTCGGCACCGACTACGATACCCGCGACGGCACCTGCGTGCGCGACTATATCCATGTGCTCGACCTTGCGGATGCGCATGTGCGGGCGGTCGACTACCTGCTGGAAGGCGGCAAGAGCGTCGAGCTCAACCTTGGCACGGGCACGGGCACGACCGTCAAGGAGCTCCTGAGCGCAATCGAAAAGGTTGCGAAGCGGCCGTTCAATATCCGCTATACCGACAGGCGCGAAGGCGATTCGACCACGCTGGTCGCCAATAACGACAAGGCGCGCGCGGTGCTTGGCTGGGAGCCGCAATACGACCTTGCGGCGATCACCGAGTCCGCCTGGAATTGGCATTCACGCAGAAATCAGGGCGTCTGATTTCGGCGAGTCTGCGGAAACAATTCGAAGCGCTCCGGCGCCGTGCCTGTGAAGAGGCGCGGCGCTGCTAGCCAGCGAGACTCTGGGCCGCCGGTTGCATGCGCTTTCGATAAAGCAACGGACGCTCCAGCATCGCATAGCCGGCAATGCCGATCATCGTGCCGCAAAGCACCGAAGCCACCATCGCTATCCAGGCATCGACCCCGACCATCGAAGCGGCCCTGGCGGCCACGGAAATCGCGAAAGTGTGCCAGATGTAGATCGAATAGGAAGCATTGCCGAGAAGGTTCGGCACCTGCAGCGAACGGATATATCCGCGAGCCTCGACGGAGAGGACGCCGACGACGAGCATCACCGCAAGCGGGCCGGTTGTGAATTCGTCGAATGGCAGGCGAAGAAGGCCGACAAGCGCGAAACCGCCGAACGAGCAAACGATCAGCGCCACGCCGGGAGCGAGCGAGGGCACCCTGCCCTTCAGCCACAACTCGCCAATCACCATGCCCGCCACGAATTCAAGGATGACGGGTCGCGTGTACGTCAGCATCAAAGCATTGTCGAAGCTGATCACCGATCCGGCCAGGACCAGGAGCAAGAACAGACCGGCGATCGCAGGCAGGCGCCAGTTTCGCGGCAGAAACAGCGAGAGTGCGAACACGGCGTAAAAGAGCATCTCGAAATTGAGCGTCCAGCCCTGCACTAGGACAGGCCATATCTCGCCATTGCTCGGAGAGCGCATTGGAATGAAGAACAGCGAAGCAAGCGCATGCTTGACAGACAGGACCATGTTCGGGAAGAGCCCAGCGATCCCTCCGGCGACCATGACCATGATCGCCAGCCAATAGATGGGCACGATACGGCGAATGCGATCGACCATGAACCGCACCGGTGTGACGGGACGGCGATCGCTGATCACCCACATGATGAAGCCGCTGATGACGAAGAAGACGTCAACGCCGGCCGCACCGATCGCAAAATAATGGCCGGTCTTTTCAGCGGCATGGAATATCACGACCGCCAGCGCCGCCGCAGCACGCAGGTATTGGATCCCGTGGATCGTTTTCATTCAAGCGCCCCCAAGACGCAAGCTACTATGCGCTGAAATGAACTCTGTAGGCTGTAGAACGCCCGTGTTCCGGCCAGAGCCAGTTCATGGTCGGTCGCGTGCGCTTGATCGTCAGTTTGCCCGCCGCAAAATACAGCAAGAACGAACCGACGTGATACGGGTTGAGAATGTCGACCTCGACGAAAGATCGGATGAGAAGCAGTATTGCTATGCCGAAAAGCACCATCGAATCCGGATCGCGTTCTTCCGAAAGCAACCGCTTCAGGTGGCCGAAGACCGTTGTGACCAATACCATGGTCAACAACATGAGGCCGATCGCCCCCGTTTCCACGATTGCCTCGATATAGGTATTATGAAAATGGAAGCCGGTGCGCGCGGTGATAAAAAACTCTTCCCAGAGCCGCTCCGCCTCCGAAAATCCCTGGATCCAATAGGCCTGGTAGCCCATCCCGACGATCGGGGACGCCATTGCCGCCTCGATGCCCTGCTGCCACAGATAGGTGCGGCCGGTGAGGGTCGAATTCTTGCCGAAGGCGCCCAATACCACATCGATACCGCCGCTATAGGCGATCGCGACGGCTGCGACGACGCTGAACATTGCCGCGGCGAGGAAGAGACCCTTGCGGTTCGACGGCCGCAAGGCTGATATCACCCGCATTCCGAGCGAGAGGCCGATGATTGCCACGGTCGTCAGAACCGAGGTCGCCGACTGCGAAGCCAGCAGCGAATAGGCAGAGATCAATCCGGAGACACCCGCCGCGGCCATCCAGATGCCGCGCTCGCCCAGGGTGAAGACGGCAACGAAGGCAAAATATATGCCCAGCGAAGCGTAGAAGCCCAACTGGTTCTTCGATGAGAAGGCGCCGACAAAGCTGAAGGTACCGTCCAGCATATCATAGTGATACGCGCCGAAAAGCAGCGAATAGACAAGGACAAGGGCAACGCCGGCGATCCCTCCGCGCGTGAACGTCGGGATATCGATCGTCCGCATGGCAATAAGCGCACAGACGACGTGGCTGAGATATTGCACGCCGGTGCGCATCGTCATCCCCGGCGCCGCCGACCAGAAGAAGGAAAGGCAGGCAAAGATAGTAAAGGCGAAGATCCAGAGATACTTGCCGTAATTACCTAAAACCTTGCGGTAGTCGATGAGGACGAGAGGCAGCCACAAGGCGTAATAGAGCAGGATCGAGACCTGGCCGAAGCGCGGCGAATAGGCGAAGACGAACAACGACAGCGCCACGGCGAACGTGCCGTAAAGCTGATTCGTCCCGGGGCTGACGAGGCTCGCCTTCGAAATCCGCATGCTGAAACTCACCGCATCGCCATCGCAGCGCTTACCTTGATGACGTCGCCAGGCAGCACCTCGGTGTTTTCGTTCGCCGCGATCTCGGTCGGCTTGCCATCCTTGTCACGGATGATCGAATAGGTGATGTTCGCCTCGGATTTTTGATCTTCCAGTCGCGCCGCTTCGGCCGATTGCAGCAGCGCCTCGGCCATGAGGTCGCGGTTGGTGCCGACCTTCAGCGAAAGCGTGTCGAGCTCGGACTCTGTATTTTGCAGCTCCTGAGCGAGCTGTTCGTCCCAATCATTGCGGAGATTGGTCTCGTCCTGGGTCGCCTTGTTGTAATCCTGCTTGGCCTTGAGCGCATTGGTGTCGATGTCGAGCAGCGACGTCTGCACGTCCGCAACCCTTTGTTCGAGCGCGAGCTTGCGCTGGCTCAACGCCAGCCCCTTTTCGGCGAGGCTGTCGACCTTCTCGCGATCTTCCTTGACGAGTTCAAGCTGGCGCGCCTGCGTCTCTGATTTTTTCCCGAGCGACTCGATCTCGCTTTGAAGAAGAGATTTGAGATCGGCAAGGGCGGCCAGTTGTCGCTCCTGCCGCGTGCCGCGCGACTCCATCAAAGCCACCTCATCGGCGAGCAGCTTGTCGACACCCTCGACGTTTTTGAGTTCGCGGGGCAATTCGATCTTGTTGCGTTTGCCGATTTCAGCCTGGAGCCGGGCGCGGCGAATGAGCAGCCTGTTGCGCTCCGCGACCTGCACGGCGGATTCTCCGCTCGCCACAATGTAGTCCCGGACAAACCGCCCGCCGCTTTCGGCTCGGCGCAATCCGCCGCCGAGGCTGACGGCCTTGAGTACGGTCATCTTCGGCACATAGGGATACTCGCCCGGGGTCTCCACTTCGCCGGTAAGATAGACGGGACGGTATTGCGCCATTTCGACCGACGCCGAGGGCCGGTCGCGCAGACCGAAAAGCTTCTGCATCTGGATACCGATTTCGGCCGCGACTTCCGTCGTCGTCTTGCCCGAAGCAGGCAGGTCGCCGACAAAAGGCAGCGAGATACTACCCGATGCGCCGATCGTGTACTCGCCGCTGACGGCCGACCAGTCGCGCACGGCACCCTGGGCCGTCTGCCACTCGGCAACGCGGACGCGCAGCTTGTCCATCACGCCAAGTCGATATTCGTCGGCCCCCGCCGCAGTCGCTCCTGACGCGACAACGACCGCGATCAGAGCGACGCGGGCGAAACGGGAAAACTTTTTGGAGACGTCAAGCGTCCCCGAAGTTCTGATAGGTTGCATTTTCGTGATTTCCTGATGCCTGACACTGTATCGACCCCGGGGGTCATCAGCGCCAGGGTTTCAATAGCTGCCGCGGGAGAAGCAGACGGCAGGGATCGTCTTGACGACGATGGCAAGGTCGACAAGGAGCGACCAGTTCTGGACGTATTGCGTGTCGAAGGCCACTCTGGCGGCGTAAGATACGTCGTTACGGCCGCTGATCTGCCAAAGACCGGTCAGACCAGGCCGGGAGCGCAGGTAGTAGACGGCAGCCGAATCATAAAGCTCGAGTTCGTCCTCTACGACCGGGCGCGGTCCGACAACGCTCATTTCGCCACGAATAATGTTGAGGAGCTGTGGCAGCTCGTCGAGGCTGAGCTTGCGCAACACGGCTCCTACCGTGGTTACCCGGGGATCATCCTGTAGCTTGCGAGTTGTGCGCCACTCTTCGTAGGCGTGAGGATTCTCCTTGAAATAGTCCTGCAGCACGCGATCGCCATTCTCCATCATCGTCCGGAATTTCAGGCATTTGAAGGCCTGCCCGTTGTGACCGATGCGGCGGTGACCATAAAAAACACTCCCTCCATCAGAGAACTTCACGAGTGCCATGATGAGCAGGAAGAGCGGGCTGAAGAACACGAGAGCCAAGGACGCGGCGGCAATGTCAAAACTTCGTTTCGATATGCCTCCTATTGGCCGGAATACTCCGGTCTCTTTGGCGATGAAAAACGGCGAACTTGCCGAGCGAGTCGCGGACTTCATAGAGGTGACTCCATTTACGTTTTGCGATTGTCGGTCCCGCAGGACGCGGGTCATCTAGCGCGAGTGTATGGTGAGAATTTGTTTTTTGAAGGCGAAATCAAGGCCACGTCGGGGCGCCCCGTCACCGACCCGTTTTGGCCGGCCGGACGCAGGCACTATTACTAAAATTTAATTATAACGATCCGAAATTTATAACTAAGATAGTTTGTCGCATGCCTGCCACGTTGAAACATCGGCCGGACTTAATGCTTTCGGATCGCGAAGTATTACACGAAACGAATCATTGTTTCACTCAGACGGCCAGAGGCAGCGCCGGTGCGAAATTGGCAAGGGGTAATTCCGGCTCAGCTTTTTGCATCGCACCATTATTTTGCGCCGCACATTTTTCTCGGTCTTTTTGCAATAAACTTGTAACAAAAGTTGATCGGAGAAACGCGTTTCGCAAAGCGGAAAGATGCAGCAATCAGAATGAGTTCGCATTTACCCCTCTAATCATAGGGGCCGGCAAAACAAGCCGTTCAGAATCCGATTTTCCTCGGTTGTATTGTATTTCTCTTTACACACTATCTTTAATTGCATGCATGCACACGATCACTCCGAAGTGATTTGTCCACAGTCGCAGGTGAAGATGGCGGAAAGAATTGCGCGGTAGAAACTGCAGAAACAAAGTTGCGGCTTGCATGTTGAAGAGAAAAGCGACCACTAATATAGTGGGAATGGGAGGAGAGGGCTAAGTGTCGCATGACGGTACCAGTCGAAAATCCGAAGGGCGGTAACGCGATGTTCGCGCCGCGCGTTCTCGCCAGCATGATTGGCGCGTTGGTGGCTTTTGCCATCGCAACCTATCTCCTGAACGGCTCACTGCTTTCGACCGCGATACAGACCCTGGTCTGTGCCGTGCTGTTGCAGGTCGGATATTTCATCGCCGTCCTGTTCCTGGTCTGGAAGGAAGCCCGCGACCGACGCAAATTGTCTTCCGGCAAGGCGTCGATCGAATCTGCGTCCGACGACAAGCAATCGGGCAAGATCTCCATTCGCCGTTTAAACCGCCCGGGCCACTCCAACACCTGAAATCATTTCTCCCCGCGCAGTTTCTCCAGTCAAGGCAGGCACCTGACCACGGCCTTGGCGGCGGCGTCCTTCTGCCGCACCGCAAAAAAATTTGCGCTTGACGCGTTTGCGACATGATCGCCGGCCATGTTTTGCAAAGCCGTTGGAAACCAAGATTACACCGACGCATCTCGATCAACTGCTGGAGTCCAGTATGACCGTAGCCGCGCCGACGAATGTCTGCATCATCATTGCCGCAAAGAACGCCGCCGACACGATCACCAGAGCGATCGCCTCCGCCCTTGCGGAACCCGAGGCTGCCGAAGTCATCGTCATTGACGATGGTTCGACCGATGACACTGCCCGCACGGCACGCGCCGCGGATGACGGAAGTGGCCGTTTGAACGTGGTCCGCTTCGACGAAAACCGCGGTCCCGCCGCCGCACGCAATCATGCGATCGCGATCTCGCAGTCCCCTCTTCTTGGCGTACTGGACGCCGATGACTTCTTTCTTCCGGGTCGGCTTCGTCAACTCCTTTCCGAGGGTGGCTGGGACTTCATTGCAGACAATATCGCGTTCATCGACGCCAGCGAGGCGGAAACCGCCCATGGTCGGATTGGCCGTTTCACGGCCAGTCCCCGTCTGCTCGATCTCGTCGGTTTCATCGAAGGCAATATCTCCCGGCGCGGCGTTCGCCGCGGCGAGATCGGCTTCCTCAAGCCGCTGATGCGGCGCTCGTTCCTCGACAGCCATCGGCTGCGCTACAAGGAAGACCTGCGCCTCGGTGAAGACTACGACCTCTACGCCCGGGCGCTTGCGAAGGGCGCCCGTTACAAGATCATCCACAGCTGCGGCTATGCCGCTGTCGTGCGAGGCAATTCACTCAGCGGCAGCCACCGCACGGCAGACCTGAGGCGCCTCTACGAGGCGGACCGGGCGATCCTCACCGAAGGCGCATTGAGCGCCGATGCCGCCACCGCCATCCGCCGCCATGAGCGCCACATCCGAGACCGCTACGAACTGCGGCACTTTCTCGACCTAAAGAACCATGCGGGCTACATGAGCGCGATAGGTTACGGACTCACAAATCCCGGTGCGCTGCCGGCGATCGTCGGCGGAATCCTTGCCGACAAGACAGAACGTTTTCGGCCCCGTGAATCCGTCGCGCCGGTCGCGCTCGGCGGCTCGGGCGCCATCCGCTATCTGCTTGACGCACCCATGACCGAACCGGGGAAATAGCCGAAGCTCACAGGTCTGCAGTGACTTGCGCGACGGCCTCCCCCGCTCCGCTCCAGGCGGCGGCGCCGGACGGATATCAGGATCGCGGCTTCCGTCGAGTAGTGTGCGAAAAGATTGGGCGCGACCGCTCTTGTAATCGTTCTGTGGAATTCCGACATCCGCGTCGACAGATTGCCTGTTCAGATGTCGGCGAGATCGCCTGACCTGCAGGCAGGCTTCGCGCTCGGAACGCTGACCACGGATGTACTGGCAGATAGAGCAGCGAAGGGGAAAAGGTCGGGGCGCCCCGGCCTTTTTTGTTGCCTGCAGGCCAAAAAAGGAACGCTTCTTGAGCCTTCGCGTTTATCGCGTAATGATATGGAGGTAAGTGGCATGAAAGGCATCATTCTCTGGCTAATGGGTGTTCCCCTGATCGTTATCGTTCTTCTTTACATGTTTGTCTTCTGAGAGCCTCGCCGACCGCTCGTACTGCGCATCTCGGCTCGCTGCCGCGGGCTTAATCAGCGGAAATGCGCCTCACACGACCATTCACCCCAAGTTTTGCAGGATGCGAACGGCAGGCTACCTGCGTTAGGCTGATAGCGACTGAGGCTGGATGGGACCTGGGCATGATCGGCATGGCCGCAACGGCGTTGGGCGACAGCCGTCCTTCGTCTCGCCCCCGAATGAAATCGAATTGCAACGTCGCCTCGTCTCCAGTAACGAAGGGGAAAATTAAGCTTTTCCTGGTTCTGCTGATGACGGCGAACAGTGCGCAAGCGGACGAGCCGATCATTGGTCAAGCGTCGGTTGTGGATGGCGACACCATTGAAGTCGCTGGCGAGCGGATCCAGTTGAGTGGCGTCGACGCACCGGAAGGCTGGCAAGTCTGCTTGGACGAGAAGGGCCTGGACTACCGATGCGGCGACGAAGCGGCTTCCGCGTTGGACGCGTTTCTGGCGGCTTCCCGCCCGACGCGTTGCGAACTCGTCAAGCGCGATCGTTATGGCCGCTTTGTCGGCACGTGCTTTCGCGCCGACGGCAAAGACGTGAACCGCTGGCTGGTCGAGACCGGTAATGCAATCGACCGGGCAGAGCACAGTAAGGGCGTCTATGCCGATGCGCAGGCGACCGCCCGTTCAGCCGGCGCCGGCATTTGGCGCAGTCAGTTCGGCCAGTTGTGTCCGGCACCGCCCGGGCGCGTGAACGGAAGGCCGACGTGTTGAAGGCAGCAAGCGAAATCGATGATCGTTGAAATCTGGATCTTATGCAGCATCGTGACCGCGGTCGTGGCCGCGCTCAGGGGCGGACACAGTCTCCGCTGGCTGCTGATTGGTTGTGTACTTGGCCCGATCGGCATCATCGTCGCGCTCTTGATGCCCACGCTGAAATCAAGAGACAGGGGAGTGGCCGAGAGCCGCGAAGACGACGCGGAGGAGGTCGCCGGCTCCCTGCTGGAGAACGAGACGCGAACCGTTTCTGCGAAGCACGACGACGAGTGACGCCGCAGATACTGTGTGGCGCCGTTTGTCCTTAAATCGGTTCGTGAAGAATCACGCCGCGGCCCCCCACCGAATATCCGAGCATGTTCAACGGCTTTGCCACTCGCCGATTCGCTCTTCCTGCGAACGCCAAAAACTGCCCAAACCTTGCCGCAATTCATCATGTCGCCGCTCCAGCGCCCGATTGGTCGTCCAAAAGCTCAATCGTTTGAAAAAATCATATTTCTGTAACTCAACTTTTGCTTGTCCCAAAGTTTTGCGGGGCACAATTTCTGCAACATGCGACGAAACCGAGCTTTTTCGTAGAACGGCGGCATGAGGCAGCTACCGCCGGTTTTCAACGGGTTCGCCGCTTAGGTGCAGTGCAGCACGGTCCGTTGCATTTTCCTTTTGCACCGCCATATTTTTTCTTCGCCGATGCCCTAGTTTATCTCCCGTGGGCTCAAGACTGCTCTGTTGAAACGGCTGCCGCCGAGGCGCTGCCAGATAGGGAGTGACTGACATCGTGGGTATGGACGCGAGTGTGTCGTCGCGGATCGATCTGATGCGCATCGTGCCGGTTTCCGGCATCGTGCGCGTCCCGTTTGATCAGCAGACGAACCTGTTCCGGGGCGCTTTCGGCTTGAGCGTCTGGACTCTCTGCGCCCATTCTCCGTTGCTCGTCCTGTTCTGGATGCTCTGGAACCGCAGCGGGCTGACCTACTACCCCCTCTTCTACTTCACGATGCCAGTCCTGGTGATCGTAATCCTGTTCGCTTCCCACAATCTCATGGGACGACTGGCACCCGACCTGCTCGGCGCCCTCTCGGGCAGCCGAGGAGGTACAGAGCGAATGGCCCTTCCGGCACAAGTTGGCGGACATGCGAGCTATTCGCCGCAACAAAGGTAATGACAATGATATCCGACTGTTATGCGCGCCTGCGCCACCTCACACTCGTCACGCTCCCGCTTGCGGGCCTCGCCGGAACGGCAGTCGCCCAGCCGGGCGCCAATGGCGCGTCCTTCATGGACGATTTCGACGGTTTGAACACCGGCTTCTGGTTTGTCTCGGACGGATGGAACAATGGCGCCCACCAGAACTGCACCTGGTCCAAGAAGCAGGTGAAGATAAACAACGGCATTCTGGAACTTACCTTCGAGCATCGAAAGGAAGGCGAGCGCAATTTCGCCTGCGGTGAAATTCAGAGCCGCAAGCGCTTCGGCTATGGCACATACGAGGCGCGGATCAAGACGGCCGACGGGTCTGGGCTGAATTCCGCCTTTTTCACTTACATCGGCCCGGCCGACAAGAAACCGCACGACGAAATCGACTTCGAAGTGCTCGGCAAGAATCCGGCGAAAGTCCAGGTCAATCAATATGTCTCGGCCAAGGGCGGCAACGAGTATCTTGCCGATGTTCCCGGCGGCGCCAACCAAGGTTTCAACGACTACGCTTTTATCTGGGAGAAGGATCGGATCCGCTACTTCGTCAACGGCGAACTGGTCCATGAGGTGACCGATCCGGCGAAGATCCCGTCGAACGCGCAGAAGATCTTCTTCAGCCTCTGGGGCACGGACACTCTTAGCGACTGGATGGGCACATTTTCCTACACGGAGCCCACGACCCTTCAGGTCGATCGCGTCGCCTTCACGGCCCTTGGCGAGGAGTGCCAGTTCGCCGAATCAGTCGCTTGCCGCATGGATTGAGCGGATCCTGAGCATTTGACCATCAATTGAGCATATCTCGCATTTTGTTGCGTTGCACAAAAAACTGAACTAAGCTCGGCTGGGGCTGAGCAGGGAAACGGATGTTTTCATGCTGCAGATACTTTATTTGGCGCAGGACCTTGCCGATCCTGCTGTACGCCGTCGGATTCTGACGCTTGTCGCGGGCGGGGCGAACGTGACGCTTGCCGGCTTTCGCCGGGACGCCAATTCGCTCGCCGCCATGCCTGGCATAGAACCTGTCGAACTGGGGATCACAGCCGACGGTCGCTTTGCGCAGCGTATCGGCGCGGTTGCCGCCGCCTGCCTTTCGCTGAAGAGCAAGCTGGCGAATGTCGGCAAACCCGACCTGATCATCGCACGCAATCTCGAGATGCTGGCCGTTGCCAAACGGGCCGTCACGATTTTCGGCGGCCAGGTGCCGATTGTCTACGAGTGCCTCGACATACACCGCCTGCTGCTGCGCAAGGATGTCGTCGGACGTGCGCTGCGTGCCACCGAGGCTCGTCTCGGACGCGATGCGCGCTGGCTGATAACCAGTTCGCCAGCCTTCATCGAACATTATTTCCGGCCGCTCTCGGGGGTCGATGCACCGGCACTGCTTCTCGAAAACAAAGTTCTCGAAATCGATGGTCCCGCGGATCGGATTGCTGATTCCGCGCAATGCCCGGTGCCTGGTCCTCCATGGAAGATCGGTTGGTTCGGGGCGTTACGCTGCGCCAAGTCTCTCGCGCTGCTTTCCGAGTTCTCCCGCAGGATGGAGGGCCGCTTCGAAATCGTTTTGCGGGGTAGACCCGCCTATTCCGAATTCGAGGATTTTGATGCGTTCGTCCGCAATGAGCCTTTCGTGAGCTTCGAGGGCGCCTATCGCAATCCGGAAGACCTCGCCGACATTTATGGCGACGTCCACTTCACATGGGCGATCGATTTCTTCGAGGAGGGCCAGAATTCCGCATGGCTGCTGCCGAACCGCCTCTATGAGGGATGCCGTTATGGACGGGTGCCGATCGCCATGAAGGGCACGGAGACGGCACGTTTCCTCTCGGTGCGCGGCATCGGAATGGTGCTGGAAGAGGTCACCGCAGAGAGCCTTGCGACGCTGATCGGATCGATGACACCAGATCGATACATCGAAGCGGCTAACGGCGTCGCCCAATGCAACCCGGGAACCTGGGTCTTCGACCGCACGGACTGCGAGGCATTGGTGCGGAGCCTCGCGGCGCTCGCAGTCGAAACGCCCCAAACAATACCGACCCCGGCCGTACCGGAGCCCCGCCACAATGAGGGGGGATTGCTATGAACCCGAAACGTTTGACCTCCAGCCTGATCGTCATCCCTTGCCTCAATGAGGCCGATCATATCGAAGGGCTGGTCGCAAAGTTGCGTCCGTCGCTGGAGCCGCTGAACGCAAAGATCGCGATCGTCGACGGCGGCAGCACCGACGGGACGCGCAAGATCGCGAGCCGTCTTGCCGCCGACGACGAGCGTGTCCTTTTCCTCGACAACCCGAAGCGCATACAGAGCGCCGCGATCAACCGCGCCGTTTCGGAACTTGGGTCCTCCTTCGACTACCTGATCCGCGTCGACGCGCACGGGAGCTACCCGGACGACTATTGCCAGCGTCTCGTCGAAGAGGCCGTGGCGACCGATGCCGATTCCGTGGTCGTGGCGATGCAGACCGTCGGCTTCAGCACCTTTCAGAAGGCAACCGCCTTTGCCCAGAATTCGAAGCTTGGCAACGGCGGCTCCAAACATCGGGCCGGCGCGGCTGGCCACTGGGTCGAACACGGGCACCACGCGCTCATGCGTATCGCGGCTTTCCAGGCGGTCGGAGGTTACGACGAGACCTTCAGCCACAATGAAGATGCCGAGCTGGATTACCGCTTGGCGAAAGCCGGGTACCGCATCTGGATGACCGACAAGACAAACATGGTCTACTACCCGCGCGCAAAGGTCGGTCCGCTCTTCCGGCAATATTTCGGTTACGGCCGCGGCCGTGCAAAGAACTTCCTCAAGCATCGCGCCATGCCCGGCTTGCGGCAGATACTGCCGCTGGCGGTCGCGCCGGTGGCGGTCGGGGCACTGCTTGCGGTCGTCAACTGGGTCGCCGCCATTCCGTTCGGCGTCTGGGCTCTCGCGTGCCTTGGTTATGGCGCATGGATGGCGCTCGGCCAGAGAAATCCCTATGGGCCGCTGGCTGCTGTCTCGGCAATGGTCATGCACCTCGCCTGGTCGGCCGGTTTCTGGCGCGAAGTTCTCGATTTGCGACGGTTTCGGGTGCACCCATGACCGCCGCAATCAACGAAACATCCGCGAAACCGATGCGGATCGATATCGCTGTTTGCACCTTTCGGCGGCCGGAGGTCGCCCAGACGCTCCGTTCACTCGCGGCAATCACGGTGCCCGATAGGGCTGTGATCCGTATCATCGTCGCAGACAATGACGTCGAACCGACCGCGAAGCCTCAGGTCGAGGCTCTCCGCCCGGAGATGCCCTTCGAGATTACCTATGTCCATTGCCCGGCGTCGAATATCTCGGTCGCGCGCAACGCCTGCCTGGACAGTAGCACGGGCGATTTTCTCGCCTTCATCGACGACGATGAGACCGCTTCGAAAGAGTGGTTGGCAGCCCTCGTGGAAGCGGCGCGGACCAGCGGTGCCGAGGCGGTCCTGGGCCCGGTCCGCGCGGCCTACGGCACGTCGGCGCCCGCCTGGATGCGTCGCGGCGACTTTCATTCGACGAAGCCGGTCTGGGTCGGCGGCGAAATTCGCACCGGCTACACCTGCAATGTTCTGCTGAACCTCGGGGCCCCGGCGGTGGCTGGCCGTCGCTTCAAGCTCGCACTCGGCAAGAGCGGCGGCGAGGACACCGACTTCTTCGCCGCGATGCATGACGCTGGAGGAGCGATCGCTTTCGCCCCGGGGGCCTGGGTTCACGAACCGGTGCCGGAAAAGCGGGCCTCGTTTTCGTGGCTTGCGAAGCGTCGCTTTCGCTCCGGCCAGACGCATGGCCGCCTGCTGTCGGAGAAATCGAACCGTTCACGGCAGCCCTGGAACCTCGCCCTGGCGTCGGCCAAATCGGCCTATTGCTCGCTGGCGACCCTGCTTTTCCTGCCCTCGCCGGTACATCGCTATCGTTTTGCGTTGCGCGCAATCATGCACGCCGGCGTCGTGAGCGGACTCCTGGGGCACAAGGAACTTGAACAATACGGAGCAACGGGGGTGACATCGCAATGAGCGGGTTCGTTCCGGACGTCACCTTCGTCGTGGCCGCCTACAACGCCGCCGACACCATCGTGCGCGCCGTCGAGAGTGCCCTTCTTCAGGAAGGCGTTACCGTCGAGGTGGTCGTCGTCGACGACCGTTCATCGGACGGGACGGTGGAGATCGTTTCGACAATCGCCGACCCGAGGGTGCGCCTGATCGCCCTCGAGCAAAATCGCGGCCCGGGCGGTGCCCGCAACGCAGGCTTGGCGGCAGCACGCGGCAAGTGGATCGCCGTGCTCGATTCGGACGACACCGTCAGGCCGGATCGGCTGGCGCGCATGATTGAGCGCGCCGAGAAGACGGCAGCACAGGTCGTCGTTGACAATCTCGATGTAGTCTCGCTCGACGGGCGGAGCGTCAGGATGTTTGCGGAGGCCGAACTCGCCCGGCAGCCGCTTTTGACGCTCCCCGCCTTCATCGAGTCGAATGTGATCTTCCGCTCGCAACACAACTTCGGCTACATGAAGCCCGTCTTCGAACGGCGCTTCCTCGAGGAGCATGATCTTCGTTTCGACGAGGCGCTTCGGATCGGCGAGGACTATATCCTGCTTGCCTCGGCGCTTGCCTCCGGCGGTCGTTGCGCCATCGAACCCTCGGCCGGCTACATCTATCACATCCGCGAGGGTTCCATCTCGCGGGTGCTCAAGCTCGACCATATCGATGCCATGATGTCCGCCGATGAAGCGTTCCTGCGTCGCTACCCTCTTGATATCCTGTCGGAGAGAATGCAGCGCAAGCGAACCCGCGGCTTCCACCAGGCGCGCTCGTTTCTCCTCCTCGTTGAGCAGTTGAAAAGCAGATCGTTGGCCGGCGCGCTGAAGGCTGCGCTCGCCGACCCGTTAGCGCTTCGGCATCTGCACATGCCGATCGTCGTACGACTGCGCCGCCTTGCGGCGCGCTCGGCAAACACCGCCCCCATGACGGCGGCGGCCGAACCACCCCCGCTGGGCGAGAGCCCTTACACAAGCAAAGGACGATAGAATGGACCGCATCAGGACCGTCAGGAAAGCAGTGATTCCCGTTGCCGGAAACGGAACCCGATTCCTTCCCGCGACGAAGGCCGTGCCGAAGGAAATGTTGACGATCGTCGATCGGCCCGTAGTTCAATACGCCGTGGACGAGGCCCGTCAGGCCGGCATCGAACACATCGTTTTCGTCACCAGCCGCAACAAGCAGGCGATCGAGGACCACTTCGACGATGCGCCGGAACTCATCTCGTCCCTGTCGCGCTCGGGCAAGAATGCGCAGATTTCCGAGCTTGAAAGCATGCTGCCGAAAGCCGGCTCCGTCAGTTTCACGCGCCAGCAGGCTCCGCTCGGCCTTGGCCACGCAGTGTGGTGCGCACGCGACCTTATCGGCGACGAGCCTTTCGCACTGCTACTTCCCGACATGGTCTCCTTCGGGGCGCGCGGCTGCATGGCCGGCCTGATGGATCTCTACCAGGAGGTCGGAGGCAATGTCGTCGCCGTCGAGCAATGCGCCCCCGAAGACGCCTCCAAATACGGCATCGTCGGCAAGGGCGGCACGGTGCGGCACGGCTTTGCGGTAACCGAGATGGTGGAAAAGCCCGCCACAGGCCAGGCTCCGTCGAACTACTATCTCAACGGGCGTTATATCCTCCAGCCCGAAATCTTTTCCATCCTCGCGCACCAGCAACGCGGCGCAGGCAACGAAATCCAGCTGACCGACGGGATGCTGAAGCTTTCGGCAAACCAGCCCTTCCACGCCCATCCCTACGAGGGCAGGACCTTCGATTGCGGTTCGAAGCAAGGCTTCATCGAGGCGAATGTCGCCTTCGCGCTGAACCGAACGGATATCGGCGACATGGTCTTCGAATCCGTTCGCGAGATCGTTTTGTCTCACGAAAGCCGCATCCGAGCGGCATAAGCAAATGTTTCCCGGCGGCTCCATGAGCCGCCGGCTCACGGACCGGAGAAAAAAATGAACAGAGCGGCCCCCATGAAACAGAGAAGTGTCCCCTTGAGCATCGTGCCCCGCGAGGAAGAATCCGACGGCTTCATCGATCTTGATCGGCTTCTGGCTATTGCCGTCCGCAGGGCCAAGCTGGTTGCGGCCTTTGTTGTCCTCTTCATCATGCTGGGTGTTGCCTACCTGTTGTTTGCGACGCCGACCTACACGTCCATGACGCAGATTCTGCTCGACGAAAATCTGTCGAAATTTGCCGAGGAAGAGCCGACTCCGGTAAACAGCCAGATGCTGGACACCCAGATCGCGAGCGCCGTGGAGATCCTGAAGTCCGGCGAGCTTGCCTTGCGGGTCGTCGACAAACTCAATCTCTCCGAGAACGCCACGATCATGAATCCGCCGCGTTCGCCGATGGCGTACGTCAAGGACTGGGTAAAGACAGCGACCGGCCTCTTTTCGTCCGGCCCCACGGTTTCGGAGGAGGCATTACGCAAGAATCGGCGACTGGCGGCAGCGGCGTTGATCCAGCAGGCCCTGACGGTCGAGCGCGTATCGCGAAGCTCCGTGGTGGCTCTCTCCTATAAGTCGAACGACCCCCAGCTTGCCGCAACGGTCGTGCGCGGTTATGCGCAAGCCTATCTTACCGATCAGTTGAACGCCAATTTCGAAGCGACGGAACGTGCTTCCGTCTGGCTGCAGGAACGCCTCACGGACTTGCGGCAGCGCTCTCTGGCGGCGGCACTCGAGGTTGAGCAGTTCAGAAGCGAAAACGGCCTGACGGCCGCACGCGGCGAGCTGATGTCCGAACAGCAATTGTCGGACCTCAACAGCCAGCTCATCGTCGCCCAGGCCGACACGGCCAGCGCCTCGGCGCGCTACAACCAGTTCAAGTCGATTGTCGACCAGGGGCCGGAGACCGCCGTCAACAACGCGACGATTTCTCCCAAAGAGGGAGACAACATGGTTATCCGCGATCTCAGGGCCCGCTATCTCGCTGTCGTGAAGCGCGAGCAGGAGGTCTCTCAGAACTTTGGCAAGGACCATCCGCAGGCTGTATCACTGAGGGCCGAGCAGGCCGACATGGGGCGGCAGATCTACCAGGAACTGCAGCAACTGACGGCAAGCTACAAGAACGAATACGAAGTCGCCCGCTCGCGCGAGCAGTCGTTGCGTGAAAGCATCGAAGGAGTCGTGGGGAAAAACACGAACGCCAACAAGTCACTGGTTCAGTTGAGGGATCTGGAGCAGAAAGCGGCGGCGCTGAAGACGCTTTACGAGTCCTATCTCGGCCGCTATGAGCAGGCAGCACAGCAACGCTCGTTCCCGATCGCCAAGGCTCGGGTCATCTCCGAAGCCGGCGTTCCCACAGCCCCCTCGAGCCCGAAGAAGACCCTGACGCTTGCTCTTTCCGCCGTGCTCGGCTTGATGGCCGGCGGCGCCTTCGCCGCCTTCCAGGAGTTCCGCGAGAGGACCTTCCGGCTCGAAGACGATGTGCGGGCAATCCTCGGTCACAAGTCGCTCGGTTATGTGCCGTTGATCGGCACACGGACGAAGAAGAGTGCGGAACTCGTACGCACGCGCTTTGCGTCCGACAGGCAACCGGACGTGATCGGCGAAGACTCAGTGGCCTTCCAGCGCTTGGCTCGCATGGTCCTCGAAGCGCCACAATCCTCTTTTGCCGAGACTTTCCGGAACGCCAAGCTTGCCTGCGATCACATGTTGCACGGCAACGATAGCCGCGTGATCGGGATCGTGTCCGCGGTTCCCGACGAGGGCAAGTCAGTCATCGCCGCAAACTTCGCGGCGCAGTTGGCCGCGAGCGGAAAGCGGACGCTCTTGATTGATGGCGATATCCGCAAGCCCGGCCTCACCCAGATGATCACGCCCGCCCCTCGCACCGGGCTCGTCGAGACGCTGATGGGTGAAGCCACCTGGCCCGCCGGCATCAAAGTCGACCAGCGCACCAAGCTTGCGATCTTCCCTGTCGGCGGCGGCGCATCCAACCATCAGCCCCATCAAAGTCACGAGCTACTCGCCTCGGCTGCCATGGCAAATCTGATCGAGAATGCGCGCAATGCGTTCGACTACGTGGTCGTCGACCTTGCGCCGATGGCGCCTGTCGTGGACGCAAAGGCCTTTGCTCCACTTGCAGATGGTTTCATCTTCGTCGTCGAATGGGGAAAAACGCCGTCTCGCCTGGTGCGCGACGTTCTGCATTCCGAGCCCCAGATCAATTCCAAGGTGCTCGGGGTCATCCTCAACAAGACCGACATGGATGAGCTTTCCAAGTACAGCGACTTCGGCGGCGTCGAGAAGTATCGACATCGTTACGGCAAATACTACGTCGAGCATTCGGTCAGCGGCGACCGGCCCGCGGCCTGAGCCGAGGCTGGCGTCCGCATCTGCCATCTAGCGCCGCGTGTCTCTCAGACACGCGGCGCTGCGCTTCATCGGTTGGAAGCAGCAAAATGATCTAACTCTTTGAAATTTTGCAATTCTGGACGAAAGCCCTTACGACGGCTTTCGATCGATCCTGAAGATCCACGCCAGCACCATCAGTGCAACCACGCCCGCCAAAATGGCGAGCGTCAGGAGATAGAACAGGAAATATTCGAAAAGACTCGGAACGAGCCGCAGTGCGCGACCCAACACCGTCGGTGACCGACGCCAATCCGGCAGTTCGTCCCGGTTGAAAGCTTCCAAACGACGAGCAAGGAACTGCATAAATCGCTGCCTTCGTGGAACCCGTCCATTAACCATGGACGAATACATGTTGCGTCGCAACAGTGGCGACACCGAGGCGGCGGCATTCGACCTTAGCTATGGTGTGCAGGATGCGGCTCGACTACGTCCCCGCGGATCCCCCCATCACCACCAGCGGTGGAAGTGGTGCACAGGCCCCCGCCCTTCGCCCACCGACAAGGCATTCGCTGCGGAAAGCGCCGCGTGCAGGTAGGCCTTCGCGTCGCGCACCGCGTCCACCAATGGCCGTCCGAGGGCGAGACCGGCAGCGATGGCCGCCGAAAGCGTGCAGCCCGTGCCGTGATCGTTGATCGTCTCGATCCTGTGGGCCGGGAGGCGGACAATCCTGTTGCCGTCAAAGAAGAGGTCGGTTGCCTCGCTGCCCTGCCGGTGGCCACCCTTGACCAGAACGGAACGGGCACCGGTCTTGAGAATGGCTTCGGCCTGCCGCGCCATCTCCGTCTCATCCTCGGCGATGGAACGGCCGGTCAGCAATGCGGCTTCCGGCAGGTTTGGCGTGGCGACCAGCGCCAGCGGCAAGAGTTCATCGACCAGCGCCGCCACGGCGTCCGGGCGCAGCAACTGGTCGCCGGAAGTCGCCACCATGACCGGATCGACAACGGCCTGCTTGTCGAAGCGGCGCAACCCGCCGGCAATGGCGGCGATTGTCTCCTGACGAGAGACCATGCCGATCTTGACGGCGGCGACGTCGAGATCGGAAAGGACCGCGTCGATCTGTGCCGTGACTATTTCCGATGAAAGGTCGGCAACGGCGGTGACGCCCTTCGTATTTTGCGCCGTCACGGCGGTGATGACGCTCGCGCCATAGACACCGAGAGCGGAGAAAGTCTTGAGGTCAGCCTGTATGCCGGCCCCACCGCCGGAATCGGAGCCGGCTATGGTCAGCGCGATTGCAGTCATCGGAGTTGCACCACGACAACAGATGGAAACGGAGGAAAGCGCATCTTGGTCGGTCTCCAGATTGGAAAATCACGGAGATCCAGGAAATCGCGAAGAAGTGGCTAGAGCGCCGCAAAGGCCCTGTTCCCGTTCCTACGCCGGCATGACCCGGATCAGGTTCAAAGGGTCCGGCTCACCGCCGTCTCAGCACCGCTCGGTGCTCCCCTCGGTATATTGGCATTGTATCGGACAGCGGCGCCTATCTGTCAACAAAGCCGCTTCACGCCAAGACCGACTGGTCGCGCACGACTGACGGTATCTCACTATGCCTTCTGGTGCGTGAAGGCTAACGATGCGCTGCGCCCGATCCGACGCAGGCGGTCGACGTCGAGACCGTCCCTCGCACTTGCCGACATGCCCGCCAACACCGCCGTCACATAGTCGGCGATCTCGTCCGCGCGGTCGGTCTCCCGGCGGGCGATGGCATCGCGCACCACCTGCCGGCTCTGACGCCAGAGCGCCTTTGCCATGTCGCAGGCGGCGGCATCGGTACCGCCACGCGCACCTTCGATGACCAGACAACCGGTTGCGCCTGGATCTGCGGTATAGGCAACCGCCGCCGCCTCGAACAAAGCCGCGAGCGCCTCGTCCAACGATTTTTCCGGCGCGAGCAGCCGCTCAAAGTCCAGCCCCTCCGTCTTCGCGTAGCGCTCCAGCGCACGCCCATAGAGATCGGCCTTGCTGCCGAACGCGGCATAGAAGCTCGGCGGATTGATCCCGAGGGCCCCCGTCAGGTCCGTGAGACTGACCGCGTCATACCCCCGCTGATGGAACATCGCCTGCGCCTTGCCAACGGCTTCGTCGACGTCAAAGGCACGGGGCCGACCGCGCGGTTTCGTCTTTTTTTTTGTATCAATCACTACAAAATTCCTTGCACTCACCTCCGATTACATTTATGTAGCGCTTACTACACTTTTTCTCAAGGAGAGAACCATGGCAAATTTCAATGGCAAGAAAGTCTTGGTCATCGGCGGCAGCCGGGGCATCGGTGCGGCAATCGTCCGGCGCTTCGCCGGTGATGGCGCGACCGTTGCCTTCACCTATGCTGGAGCGACTGAGGCGGCAAAGGCGCTGGCTTCGGAAACCGGCGCGGCTGCGATCCGGTCCGATGCCGCGGACCGGGACGCTGTCATCAACGTCGTCAAGGATCAAGGCGCGCTCGATGTACTTGTGGTGAACGCGGGAACCCTGGTGCTTGGCGATCCGCTTGAGGTGGATGCGGATGCGGTCGACCGGATGATCGACGTGAATGTGCGAGCGCCCTACCACGCGGCGGTCGAAGCCGCACGACAGATGCCCGAAGGCGGTCGCATCATCATCGTCGGCTCGGTAAACGGCGACCGAATGCCCTTCGCCGGCGGAGCGGCCTATGCACTGACAAAGTCAGCCGTGCAGGGCATGGCCCGCGGTCTCGCCCGAGATTTCGGCGCCAGGGGCATAACTGTCAATGTCATCCAGCCCGGACCGACGTCGACGGACATGAATCCGGAAGACGGCCCGATGAGCGACTTCATGCACAGCTTCATGGCGATCAAGCGCCACGGCCGCCCGGAGGAAGTCGCCGGCCTTGCGGCCTATCTCGCCGGCCCCGAAGCCGGTTTCACGACGGGAGCGCTCCATACCATCGACGGCGGCTTTGGCGCCTAACTCGCCGTCATGATCCGACCCCGTGCGGCGGTGGTAGCCGGCACGGGGTTGTGGCCTTTCGGCAATACATCCGGACACGCGCAAAACGGGCCCGCAATGCGGCCACGCCGTTGCGAAAGCTGCACATTTTGACGAATCCGGCCCTCCACGACAGATCGTGATTGGACTTCGGCACGCGCAAGAGTCACCTTTATAGCGGGCTGAATTCGGAACTGGGGCGGAGCAACTATCGTCTGAATGGAGGCCAAAATGAAGCACCATGCACTCGAGCAACTGCAGATCGTCGCAGAGGTCAAACAGGACTTCCCGCGCCGGCTTACAACGCGCGCAGAGCGTCTGGAACGCTGGGCGGAACTCCTGGAACAAATTCCGCACAGACACCTCTCGACGCTGCACGAGACCGAGTACCAACCGGCCAGAGTGCGTGCGACCATGCGCGGCGACGACTCGCCGATCTCGGTCGCATTCAAGGATCCCGTCCTGCGGGCGGCCGGAATGGAAAATGACACTTATGGCGAAGCAAAGCGATTCTTCGAACTGAGCGACGAGCAATTGCACAGGGTTATCTGCTACTGCCACTTCGGTGCAACGGTGAGCGCTGCGACGGCAGCCCGTCACATCCGCTCGGCGATCGCCGGGAAGCAGACAGGCCTGTTCGCGCGTCTGCGCGCCATATTTGTCGGTTGAGGCCAGCCGGCCACGCTTTGCGGGCACTGGTTGAAGCGGTTGGCCGCTTGGCGTGACCGCAAAGCAGATGCTCATGGCTGGCACGCTTGTATTACAACCCGGCCGCTTCGGCCGGGATGAGAGCGTTTGGTCTCCTGGGCTACTGTCGGGGCCCGCCTGTGGCCCCGTCTCTTCATGCGCGCGGAGATTCGCCACTCGCGGCAGCCGCCGTTACATCGGTTTTCCGCGTGGTGTACGAGATAAGCCAATCATTTCGCGGCAGAAGAACGCTCGTGCGGCGATCTAGTCTCCTGCCCCCTCCACATCGCGACCAGTTTGCGCAACCGCCTCCAGTCGGGTGGCAAACTCGCGTCTCAACGTCCGGCGTAACTCGGCCGCGCGGTGTCGGCGCTGGTCAGTTGCCGTCTCGGGATACCACTGCGGCACTTCAACCGGGCGGCCGCTGCTGTCCACGGCCACCATGGTGAAATAGCAGGAATTCGTATGCCGCCGGGTCCCGGCACGAATATCCTCCGCCTCCACGCGAATGCCGACCTCCATGGACGTCCGGCCGGCATAATTGATCGAGGCGCGGAAGGTCACCAGTTCGCCCACGTGGATGGGTTCCTTGAAAATCACCTGGTCGACGGACAACGTCACTGCATATTGCTTGGAAAAGCGCGAGGCACAGGAGAAGGCCACGCGATCGAGCAGGTTGAGGAGCGCACCGCCGTGTACCTTGCCACTGAAGTTGGCCATGTCTGGCGTCATCAGAACCGTCATTTCAAGGCGTCGCGCATCCAGTTCATTCGATGTCATGGATCCCTGTCCTCTCGTTTTCACCACTATGGCCGAAACATCATGCCGCGCATAGGCAGCAGCATCAGCCTTTGTACCCCAAAACCATCGCGGCCCGCCGACTTGTTGCCCGGCGGTGAAAGTGCTTCACCGAATGCGGGCATTCTCACTTTCGCTTGTCATTGTAGGGTCCTACTGCACGAATCCCTAAATCGGAACCGATTTAGGGAATCACGCAGCAATTCAAAGTGTTACAGCGCGTCTGACAACACGCGCGACGCTGTAGCGAGAAGGGAGAGCACGATGGCAAATTATAAAGAGACGATCAGTCTTGCCCACGAAGGCGCAATTACTGCCCTGGCGGCCGCGGTGCGCCACGCGGAGAGTATCGGCGTTCCGCAATGCGTCTTCATCGTCGACGCAAGCGGAGAGACGATCGCCAGCATCCGCATGGATGGTGCGAAATATCTCAGCATGCATACCGCCCGCGCCAAGGCCCGCACTGCAGCTTCGATCAACGGACCGACCGGTGCAATGGCGGTTGAGTTCGGGGTTGCTGCGGGCATAGCATCGCAGGGCGGCGTGACGCATCTTGCAGGCGGCCTGCCCATTCGCTTCGGGGGCAAACTCGCCGGTGCCATCGGCGTCGGTTCCGGCACCGGTGAGCAGGATTTCGAAGTGGCCCGCGCGGCCTTGAAGGCAATCGGCGCCGATCCGGTCTGAGAGGTCAAGTAAGCACCGCACTCGCGGGCCTAACCTTTAACTGCACCCGCGGTCAAAGATGCCGAGATCTGCCGGTACATCAACAGGCCCAGCAAGGCGGGAGGCAGCGCACCGAGCACCATGACGGCGGAGGCGGTGCCCCATTGCACGCCTCCGCCGCTCGCGGCGAAGAAGAACGACGCTCCGACGGTCATCGGAACGGCCCGGCTCGTCGTCAGCATCAGGCCGAAAAGGAACTCGTTCCAGGCGGTGATGAACCCGAAGATGAAGGTCGTGACCAGGGCCGGACGCACCACCGGACGGATGATCTTCAGCATGACCTGCCAGGAACTGGCGCCATCCATTTTTGCCGCCTCATCGAGCTCCGACGGCACATCGGAGATCGCGTTGACGAGGATGACGAGCGCCAGCGGCGTGTTGACGATCGTCAGGATCAGGCCGAGGCCGAGCTGTGTGTCGAGCAGCCCCAGCCACTGGTACATCATATAGAGCGGGATCGCGAAGATGATCAGCGGCACGGCGCGCAGGTTGATGATGAGAGGCAGCAATGTGCGCTTTCCCGCCTCGCTCCGGGCGATGGCATAGGCGGCCGGAAAGGCGAGCGCGATCGCCAGTCCCGTACCGATCAGCGAGGCGACGGTGCTGTTGATGAGATAGCCGTAGATGTTGAAACGGTCGGTCTCGCCCAGCACCCGCGTGTAGTTTTCGAGCGTCGGTTCGCCGATCCAGAACCCGGGATTGAACGACAGTTCGCGCGCGCTCTTGAACGACGTTATCACCGTGACGATGACGGGAAAGTTCATCGCAAGCACGGCGATCGAGAAGACAAGCCAGCGCAGCAGGTTGAGCATCGATCAGCGCCTCCCTCGGCCGGTTATCCAGTTGAGGCCGTAAAGCACGGCGAGCGACGCGAGGAAAAGCACGACGGATGCCGCAACGGCCTTGCCGATCGCCCCGCCCTTGAAGAAGGCCTGGTAGATGTAGATCGAGAGCGAGGTCGTCGATCCACCCGCCCCGCTGCCTGTGAGCGCGTAGACGTTGTCAAACACGCGGAAGCCGTCGATGAAGCGGATGAAGAAGGCAATCACCAGCGTCGGCAACATCAGAGGGAGTTCGATCCACCAGAGGGCCTTCAGAGCCGACGCCCCATCGAGCGATGCGGCCTCGCGAACCTCGAGTGGTATCGCGGCATAGGCCATGTAAAAGAGCAGGAAGGCGAATGGCGTCCACTGCAGGATTTCGACCACGAGCAGCGTGCGGAAGGCGTTGTTAACGTCGAGGAAGGCCGGGCTGTCGCCGAACCATTCGAAGAGATAATAGGGCACCGGGCCGGCGAACTCGTGCAGGACAAGCCGATACATGAGGCCGATCATCGCCGGAGCGACCATCAGCGGCAGCATCAGCGGCGCCATCAGGTACGACCGCTTCGCCAGCAGCGGCGTCAGGAAAACTGCCAGAAAAAGTCCGATCAGGCATTCGGCGAGTGCCGTCAACACGCCGAACCGCATGGAAAAGGAGACGGCGCCCCAGAATTCGCGGTCGGCAAGCACCGCCGCGTAATTGCCGAAACCGCTGAGGCTCGGACGGCGCAATGTCTCGAAGGAGACGGTCGAGATCGAATAGATAAGATTGACCGCCGCGGGAAAACCCAGAAAAAACAGCAGGAATCCCACGAGCGGCGTGAGATAGGCTCTGCCTTCGGCGCGGTTTACAATAGCCATTTCCATCCGCCAGATGCGCCGGACGACAGGCTCTTGCCCGGCGTCCGGCTCAAAATCACTTCTTCAGCAGGTCCTGCATGCCGGCCTTTGTATGCGCCAGGGCATCTTCGAGACTTTGCTGGCCAGCCCAATAACCGGTGAATTCCTTTGCCTGCAGCTCGTAGACCGAAAGCGCGTTTGCCGAGGTGGCGCCATTCATCACGTAACCGTATTGGCTGGCGAATTCCCCAAGCTTGACGAGGTCCGGCCGCTCCTTTGCAACCTTGGCCGCGACGTCGGGAGCAAGCGCCGGCGAACCGCCGCTCTGGGCATAGAGCAAGGCGGCCTCTTCGGTGGCCAGCCATTTCAGGAACTTGACAGCGCCTTCTTTGTTCTTGGCATTCTTGTTGAGGCCGAGACCGAGGCCGTGGATATGGTCGGCGCGGCCATTCGGGCCGGCCGGAGGCGCGACGATCCCGGTGACAGCAGCAACCGCAGGGGTCTTTTCCGTATTCGTCAAATCAGCGGCCGCGGCATTCCATTGCAGCGCCGTCGCCGCCTGCCCGGAACCAAAGGCAGCGTTCGTCTCCGCATATTCGTAGCTTAGCGAATCCTTCGGCGAGGCACCGGCGTCATAGAGCTTCTTGTAAAGCTCCAGGCCGGTCTTGTACGCGTCGGAATCGACCGCGACGTTGCCGTCCTTGTCCGTCCAATCCGCACCGTAGGAACGCGGCAGCGACTGGAAGACCATCATGTTGAAAAGCAGGTTCTTCATTTGCAGCACCGTGCCGTAGCGGACCGGGCTTTCGGAATTCACCTGCTTGCTGAAATAAAGCGTCGTCGCCGCCCAATCGTCCCAGGTCCAGCTGTCCGGATCCTTCGGCTGCAGATCCTTGCCGAGATGCTCCTTGGCGATTTCCGCATATTTCTTCTTGGCGGCATCGTCCTGCATCAGCGCGTCAACCAGGTCCTTGCGGTAGTACATGAAGTGCAGGGACAGGTCTGTTGGAACGCCATACTGCTTGCCATCGAACTGCATCGTCTTCAGCACGGACTCGCCGAACACCTTGCTGGCATCGGCGCCGAGATCTACCGGCTCCATGTAGGGCGCGTAACGGCCGATCGAATAGGTCGCGACGAGATTGACATCGAAGGCGTCGGAGCCAGCCGCCATGTCCGCCTGCAATTTGTCGAAGAAACCGTCGCGGTTGAAGAAGAGCAGTTCGACCTTGTCGGCATCGGCAATGCCGGACTGGGCGTTGTAGGCTTCGACGGTTGCGCGCAGCGCGGTCTCCTCCGAACCGCCGGGCCAACCGAGAACTGTCACCGTTGCGTGGGATATGCCCGGCAGGGCAACGCTTGCGAGAAGAACGGCCGCGGCCGAAAAAGACGTCCTGTTCAGTTTCATAGTTGTTCCCTTTCTTATCTTTTGACGTTCGAATGCATGCGAGACAGCGTCGCTACCCGCCCTCTCCCGCGAGATCGGCGACGCCGACAATGCCCGCGCGGCTGCCGAGCTTGGCCGCGACGAGACGAGGGGCGAGACGCGGCGCGACGTACTGCAGATGATCTCGCATCTCATCGATGTAGCCGGCGGCAAGCCCGATGCCGCCGCCGATGACGATCTGGTCCGGATCGAACATCAGCTGGATATCGCGACAGAGCGTTGCCACGCGAAGAGCCGATTGCGAAACGATCGCCCGCGCCCATGGCGCGCCCTGTCTCGCTCTTTGGAAAACCTCGGCGGCCTCCACTTCATGGCCGGCCTTCAGCGCTTCGGCGGCAATCCAACGGCCGGACGTCTCATCCTCCAACGGCGCACGCCCCTGCGACGGGCCGCGAATGAGACCGAAATGACCCGCCAGCCCCGAAAGCGGCCGGCCGTTGATGACGATGCCGCCTCCAATGCCGGTCGAGATGGTCAGAAAAACGAGGTTTCCGCCGGATCCGGCACCGAACTTATATTCGCCCCAGGCGGCTGCCTGCGCGTCGTTCATGGCGAAGACCGGCTTGCCGAAGAGGCGTGTCGCCCTGTCAACCAGATGATAGCCGTCGGGAATGCCGAGTGTCGCCGGATTGAGCGCCGACCAGTGCCCATCGCGAACGAGACCGGTGACTGCAAAACCGATGCGAGCATAACGGCCGCGCCATTGGGCCGTGCTCTCGGCGATGGCTTCGAGCCACCCATCGGGCCCCGCTTCGCGCGCGGTCGGGATGACGATCTCGTCGATGATCGCGGCGCCCTTGACCAGTGCAGCCATTGTTTTCGTGCCGCCAATGTCGACAGCGAGCACCGTTTCCGCCGACCTTCCCTCCTGCCTGGTGTAGGCCTTCGCCACGGCCTCATGAAACCACGAGGTGACGTGCTCCGTGCGGGTGATGGCCGAGCCCACGACGACCGCATAGGCGCCGGCCTTGACGGCGGCGGCCGCCTGCTCCGGCGAGCGGATGCGTCCCTCAGCAATGACATAAGGCGTGAGCCTCCGCATGGCCGCAATGAGCTCTATGTCCGGATCGACCGGTTCGGGGCCGCCTACATATCCGGAGAGCGTCGTGCCGACGAAGTCAACACCGGCAGCGAGCGCACGTTCGGCATCCGCCAGCGAGGAACAATCGGCCATCGTCAGCTTGCCCTTCGCCTTCACGGCCCGGACCAGCGCCTCGATCTCCGCCGGGCGCACCCGGTCCGTTGCATCGAAGGCAACGATGTCCGCGCCAGCGTCCGCCAGGGCCTCAGCGTCGGAGACGTAGGGCGTGATGCGCACGGGGCTGTCGGAAAGGTCGCGCTTGACGATGCCGATGATTGGCACTGTGACCGCGGAGCGCACGGCCTGTACATAGGCGACGGATTCAATACGCAGCGCGCAGGCGCCTGCATCGAGCGCCGCCTTGGCGAAGCCGGTCACGAACTCGGCATAGTCCATCGGACCTGCCGGAACCGGCTGGCATGAGACGATCAGGCCGTTCTTGATCTTTTCGCGATGCAATCGTGACACTCCCCTTCGGCATCACGATAGATAGAAAATACCAGATTACAACCAGTTTATGACTGGTATTATCGCTGCAGTTCAAACACGAAGTCGTAGACGTCGCCCTTGTAGCGTGTCTCGCAAAACTCGACGATCTGCCCGTCCGCGAGGAAGCAGCGTCGCTCGGTCATCAGCAGCGGCGCGCCGACATCGCAATTGAGGTGCTGCGCATCCTGCTCGCTGGCTGCTCTCGACCGCATCCTCTGGATCGCGCGCTGAGGTAGAAAACCCCGCGCCTCCAACGTCTCATAAAGGGAATCGCCGACGAGCGCCGGCGACGGCAAGAAGCGAACCGGGACTGCGGAAATCTCTACTGCGATCGGCACGGAATCCGCGGTTCGAACCCGTTTCATGCGAACGACATTGGCGTTGCCGGCAATCCCCAATGCCATCATCTCGGCCGGCGAGGGGCGGCTTATCTGCCTGGAAAGCCAGATGCATCCCGGCGTCAGGCCACGTGCGCGTATGTCCTCGGAAAAGCTCGTCAGCGTCGACAGGGATTTTTCGACGCGCGAACCGACTTCCGTGCGGAAGCCATGTCGGCGATTGAGCAGCCCCTCCTCTTCAAGCAGAGCGAGCGCTTTTCGCACGGTGACACGGGATAGCGAAAATGCATCGGCGATGACGCGCTCGCCCGGCAGGGCCGCACCAGCCCTCAAAGCGTTGGAGCGGATCGCGGCCTCGATCGCCGACTTCAATCGCTTGTAGAGCGGTGACCCGGGCGCTGCATCGGCGAGTTCCTTGCCTATCAGGTCGATGAAAAGATCGGTTTCCATTGCCACTCCACGCAAATTCTGCCGCCTGTGGATTTCGTCCACAAACGCTAGCTGGAGCTATACTGGTATTATCGTCTAAGCGCAAACCCGCCGAAGTGCCGGCGGGTTCATCTCGCCGGTTTCGCCGTTAGGCGCTTTCCGTAAGCGTGATCATCGATCCGCAAAAAGCGCACGACCCGTCATCGCCTCTGGCTGCCGGATCCCCATGAGCGCCAGAATGGTGGGGGCAACGTCGGCGAGAATGCCGTCGCGCAGGCGCACGTCACGTGACGCGGCTGAAAGCAGGACGGGCACCGGATTGGTCGTATGAGCCGTGTGCGGCTCGCCATTTTCGGGATCGATCATCGTCTCGCAGTTGCCGTGATCGGCGATGACCAGCATCGACCCGCCCGCGCGAGCAACGGTCGCCTCGATTTCACCGAGCGCGCCGTCGACTGTTTCCACCGCGAGAATGGCCGCATCCAGCTTACCGGTATGACCGACCATGTCCGGATTGGCGAAGTTCACGACCACCAGGTCGTAATGTCCGCTCTCGATCGCGGCAACGACCTTCGTCGTCAGTTCCGGGGCCGACATGGCGGGCTGCAGGTCATAGGTGGCGACTTTGGGCGAAGGAACGAGGATACGATCCTCGTGTTCATATGCGGCCTCGCGCCCGCCGTTCAGAAAATACGTCACATGCGGGTATTTTTCCGTTTCCGCCAGGTGGATTTGGGTCTTCCCTGCCTTTGCGACCGTCTCGCTCAATCCGTCATCGAGACGCTGAGGTGGAAACAAGGTGCGCATATACGGGTCGAGCTCTGATCCGTAGGAGACCATTCCAACGGCGATCGACAGTTCTGGGCGCCGCCCGCGCTCGAAGCCATCAAAGTCCGGAAACGTCAGGGCTGCCAGGATCTCGCGCACACGGTCCGACCGGAAGTTCGCACAGAGAATCGCGTCCCCATCGCGAATGCCCGCATAGTCGGCGATGACGCTCGGGGGAATGAATTCATCCGTCTTGCCCTGGGCGGCCGCGGCATTGATTGCTTCGTCCGCAGTAGCAAAACGGTCCCCCTTGCCCAGGGCGATCGCCTGATAGGCGAGGCTGACCCGATCCCAGCGGTTGTCCCTGTCCATCGCATAGAACCGGCCGCTGACGGTGGCGACAATAGCATTGCCCGGAAGCTTCTGAGCGAGTTGGCGAAGATATGGCGCCGCCTGCCCCGGCTGCGTATCACGGCCGTCGGTGAACGCGTGAACGATCGGCCGCAGGCCCAGGCTCGCAAGGTCCCGGGCGACCGCCGCGACATGGTCCATGTGCGAATGCACGCCACCCGGCGAAATGAGACCGAGGATATGGCACGCGCCCCCCGTCCGCTTGAGCTTGTCCGGCAGCCGGCTTTCCGCAAGCAGATTGCGTAGCGTGCCGTCCGCGATTGCGGCATCGATGCGCGGCAGCTCCTGCATCACGATGCGCCCTGCCCCGATGTTCAGATGTCCCACTTCGGAATTGCCCATCTGCCCCTGGGGCAAGCCGACCGCCGGGCCATGGGTCGTCAGGAACGCGTGCGGACACGTTGCCCATAAACGATCGAAGTTCGGCGTCTTGGCGAGCAGGACGGCATTGCCCTCCGTCTCTTCCCGCCAACCCCATCCGTCCATGATCATCAGGACAGTCGGTTTCTTCTTGTCCAAGGTCATTCCCTCCGATCCAGTCCCGAGCTCATTCGGTGCCCGGGCGCATTGCATCCTTCAGCCGCGCTTCCAGGATAGCCAGGAAGGCCCGAAGCTTCTTTGGCACGAAACGGCTGCGCGGATAAAACGCCTTGATCACGCGGTGCGAGACGATTTCGCCGTCGAATACCGAAAGCAGCCTGCCGGCACGGATTTCTTCAACGACGCTATAAAGGGGAAGACGGGCGATGCCGGCGCCCTGAAGGGCCGCAAGAAGGATCGCGCTCTCGAAATTCGAATGAAACGTGCCGTCCACTTGCACGGTGATCTCTTCGTTGTCGAAGCGTGCACTCCAGATCCGCGGATCTGGCTTCTGCGTCGTGTGGATCAGGCAGTTGTGTTCCCGAAGATCGGCCGGCTTCATCGGTCTCGGCCGCCCGGCGAAATAGGATGGCGCGGCGCAAATGACATACGGCGCCGGCCCGAGCTTGCGTTCGAAGAGACCGGTGTGAAAGGACTCGTCGTCATCGAAATCGCGGCTGCCGATAACAACATCCACGCCGCGTTCCATCAGATTGACCGAGTAGGCGCTGACGGTGAGCTCAACCTTTATCGAAGGATATCGCGCGTTGAAATCGACGATTGCCGGCGCGACAAGCGCCTGGCCGACGCCGGGGGTGCTGTGAACCCGCAGAGTGCCGATCAATTCGCTGCTGAGCCCGCTCGCATCCGCCTTCGCGGCGTCGATTTCGGCGAGGATACGCGTGCAATGATCGAAGAAGACACTCCCCGCATCGGTCAAAAAGACGGCATGTGTCGAGCGGTTGAGCAGTGTCAGCTTCAGCGCCTCCTCAAGCTGGGAGACGTGCTTGCTCATATAGGACGGCGACTTCCCAAAGATCTTTGCGGCGGTCGTGAAGCTGCCATGCTGCACCACGCGCGTGAAGATCACGATGTCGTTGAGATCGAGCCCGTCGAAGCTCGATCTCGGCATGTCGGAAGTCTTGACCATCTCCGGCGTCTTGGCACAACTCTGCGCCGGGGACAATTCAAGAAAAGAGCAGCGACTTGATAACAACGGGAATAACCCCCGGCGGGTTCATAAACTCGCCGAGATCGACGAAATCCAGATCCTTGAGCCGCACGCCGTCGATGGAAATCAGGTGAGACTGGATGCCGAGCTCCCGATCGAGGATGCGGCCGATCGTCTGGCCGACGTCGCCGTCGATCATCAGCACCAGTAACTCCTTGCGCTCGCCTTCTGGCGCGGCAACCATCTTGATCGCCTTGGCCATGGCGAGCAAGCGTTGGTAGTCCGGTGTCCCGGTCCACGAGAAAGCGAGCGCCGTCACCGCGGAAACATCGTGATCCTGCCTGCCGGCACTCTCACGGAATGCAGCGGCGATTTCCTCCGGATCGATATCTTCGGAAAGCGCCTTCCCGAGATGAACCACCGGGATGTTGTGCTTCGGCAAGGCTTCGGCACCATTCATGTAGAGCGTCTTGCCGCTCACCTGGACGGTAAATTGCGAGGCGCCGATGACGGTCGCGCGAATGCGTTGCCCGGCATCGACGATCGGTATCTCGATCAGCGGCTTGAGCTGCGCCACGATCTCGCTGGCGAGATCGCGCGCTATATCGCCATGGTCATTCTGCTCGTAGTCGAAAATGTATTCGGAGACGCCACCGGAAAAGGTGATGTAGGTGGGCTGGACCGGCCGTTCGAGAGGCTCTGTCAGGAGAAGGCGCTCGCCAAGCGCGTCGAGCGGCTCCCCGAGAATCTCATCAACCGCGGCCGCAGCCAGGCGCTTTGCAACAGCGCGGCGGTTCTCGGCGCTGGCAATCGTCGCGGGATCCGTACCAAGCCCAAGTTCCTCGGCAACGATCCGGGCAGAATCGTCAACGCGCGACCAGGTACCCTGGCTATCCTGTGCCAGCAATCGCCCGCCGACGGCGAAGGCCGCGACGCTTATGATTTCTCCCTTGTCGATCAGGGCAAGCTTTGTCGTGCCGCCGCCGATATCGACGTGCAGGCCACAGGCATCCCTTTTCTTCGAGAGCGCCGTGGCACCCGAACCATGGGCCGCGAGCATGCATTCGAGCTTGTGGCCGGCGGTCGCACAGACGAAGCGGCCGGACTCGTTTGCAAAGATCTCGTCGATCGCGCGCGCGTTCTTTCGCTTGATCGCCTCGCCGGTCAGGATGACGGCGCCGGTGTCGATGTGGCTGCGCTTGTAACCGGCATCGTGATAGCAGTGCTGGAAAAAGTGCCGCAATTCGTGCGCGTCGATCGTCCCGTCCGGCAGAAATGGCGTGAGCAGGATCGGCGAGCGCCAGACCACCCGCCGGTCGACGACCACGAACCGGCTGGAAAGATCGTCCGTCTCTCGCCGCAGGACGACATTTGCAAACAAGAGGTGAGAGGTGGAACTGCCGATATCGATGCCGACCGTCAACAGGTCGACGGTTTCCTGCTTCCACAGCCAATCCGCGATCTGCTGACGTTCGCTGTCAGACAGATTGTCATGCTCGTGGTCGAAATCGAGATCGTGCACGCAACTCCTCCTTCTCTACAGCGCCGCGCGTATCAACCCGCAAAGACGCTGTAACACCATGAACTGCCGCATGATTTTGTCCTTAGAGCGGCTCCTGTTTAAGGAATCATGGAGTGAAGCCGACCCCCGACCCGGCTTCACTCCCTGCCCCCGTCTTACGTCGCCGGACCGGCAAGGATCGGCGTCTGGATAACGCCCGTCAGGCTCTCCTTCGGCAGGGCCATGATGGCCGCTTCGTCGAAGATGTCGCCCATGGCCGACGGAACACCGGTCTTCTGCAGTTCCTCGAGGAACTTGCGATGCACGCGCGGATCCTGATCCTCGTATTCGATCTGCCGTCCGCCGTCCTTGACCGAAGTCGCTCCGCCGCCTTCCGCACTCTTGCGCCGCAGCGAGATGAACGGGTAACGCCGGCTGCCGAGACTGCAGGCGACATAACGCGCCGGCTGGTCGCAGGTGTTGAAATGCTGATGGTACATCCAGAACGGCGGCGTATACATGAAGCCGTGGCGCCACGGGATCTCCTTGAACTCGGAGTCTCCCTCGTACCACATCAGCGAGTAGCCCTCGCCGTCGACGGCGTGCACGTGCGTTCCGGCGGCGTGGCGGTGGGCCTTCTTGTAGCGACCGACCGGCATTTGCGAAACGTGGGAATGCATCGTTCCGTCAGCCAGCACGAAATTGACGTTGAGCGAGCCCTTGCCGCGCCCCTCGAATTCATAGAGCTTGAAGCTTGTCAGATCGTGGACGAAGTTGGTTTCCCAGATGTTCTGCACCTTTCGCGCCGATTCCAGGCCGTAGGAATAAAGCGCGCCCTCGCCTTCGAAATGCTTGGTTTGGCCGATGCGGTCCTTGAAGGCGAAATCGTTGTCAAAGACGAAATCGAGGTTGTGGTAGAGGTTGATCGTCAGCGGCGCATTGTTGGTGCAGGAGAGGCGCACCGTATCGACACCCGAACCGTTGTTGAACTGGTAGAGGCAGTTCAACGGGATGGCAAACAGCGCCTTCGGCCCCCACTCGAAGGTGCGGACCTCGCCGTTCGGAAGCCATACAGTCGTCGAACCATAGCCTGAGAGGACATAGAAGAAGGCTTCGTAAAGATGCTTGACCGGGCGTGTCTTGCGGCCGGGCAACACTTCGATGACGTAGTTCGCCATGAAGTCGCCCATGCCATGGGTATGCGCGAAGCAGCCGCGCGCATCGTAGCGATCCCACGGGCCGGTTTCGAGCGCGAGCAGGTCATGTCCGAGATCAAAATGGATCGGGATACCTTCGCCCTTGGACCAATCCTTATAAGGATCTACGAGGAACTTGGTATTGCCGGGATCAGGAACCGCAACCGGTTCACCACTGAGCGGCTTTGTATCAACAGTACTGGCCATCTGGTTCACTTTCATTTGGCTTTGTCGTTCCGCAGTCGGCGCGAACTATGAGTCTTTTGGGGCGGTATCGGTAGCGTGTTTTCGGAAAAGGCGTTTTCCCGACACCACTGCCGAGCGCCGCACCCCCTCTCGGGCGGGAAAGAAGCCTACGTAACGCGTTGAATTGGCGGATAGTTTACCCTTAAATCGGTTCCGATTTAAGGGAGGGCGGCGGCATATCGCGCAAGGCATCGATCGCGCCCAAGTTCTGGCATCGCCAGGGGAACGGGCGGCGGCAAACCGCCGCCCGTCAAGCCGCAAGGCTCAGTTGCGCGACAGAAGGGTCTCTTTCAGAAACTCGACGACTTCGGGTTTCTGATCCAGTGCCGTCTTGACCGTTTCCGCAACCTCTTCGCCGACCTTTGGGTCCACCGGCAGGCTGAGCGACTTCGCCTTCTCCAGGAACTCCGGATCGGTTGTCGCGGCAGCGTAGGCGTCACGCAACGCCTTCAGCCGGTCTTCAGGAATACCGGCAGGACCTGCCGTCAGGCGAGAAATGTTGCTTTGCGATGCCACCAGCGCAATCACCTTCTGAGCATCCTGATCGTCGACCAGCGAGGAGAGCTGCGGCACGTCCGTCTGCGAACCGCCGATCTGGGCGATGAAGCGGCCATTGCCCTCGTCCACGAACTGCTGGAAGGAGGAACGCGAGGCGATGATCCCCTGCACTTCGCCGCGGCGCAAGGCGAGTTGGTCGTCGCTGCCGTTGTAGCCGGAAACGATCTGGATCGGCAGGTGGAGCGCGTTGACCAGCATCGTGGTCTCGATCGTCGAGGCGCTGCCGACACCGGCGGAAGCAAACCGGATCGGCTCCTTCAGAGCCTTGAGCTGTTCGTAGCTCTCGATGCCGGAATCCTTGCTCACGACGATCACGCGCGGGTCGGAAGAGACCTTTCCGATCCAGGACATTTCCGCGAGGTCGAACTTGATACCAGGGTCACCGCCGAGCTGCCCGTAGATGAGGCCGGTGTTGAAGGTACCGAAAGTCAGGCCATCCGGCTCGGAAGCGTAAATATAGTTCGCTCCGATCAGGTGACCGGCACCGGGCATGTTCTGGACGACGAAGGTCGAGCCCGGCAGATATTTCTGCATGAACTGCGCCACGAGACGGCCATTGGTGTCGTAACCGCCGCCCGGTCCGGTCGCGACGATGTAATTGACCGTCTTGCCGTTGAAGAACTCCTTACCTTCCTGCGCCCAAGCGCCGGTCGTCGAGATCGTAAGCAAAGCCGCGGTCGCGCAAGCAGCCATGCGAATTGAATGCCATTTCATTGTATTTTCCTCCCAGTTGAAGCTTGAGATTGCGCGCATCAGCCTTCGCTCAGCGCCTCTTTCAGTACGTTGATGACCTCCGGCGCCTGGTCCAACGCCTTGTTAACCCGCGTCCCGACCTCGTCGCCAACCGCGGGATCAACCGGGAGACCGAGTGCACGCGCTTTCTCGATGAATTCCGGATCAGACGTGGCGGCCTTATAGGCGTCCCGGAGAGCCTTCAGGCGATCCTCCGGAATTCCGGCCGGGCCAGCCGAAAGGCGCGAGATTCCGCTTTGCGACTCGATCAGGGCGACGACCTGCTTTGCTGTCACGTCGTCGACCATCGAGGAGAGCTGCGGTACATCCGTCTCGGTACCGCCGACCTGCGCGATGAAGCGGCCCTTGCCCTCATCGACGAACTGCTGAAATTCCGACCGGGATCCGATGACACCCTGGACCTCACCCCGCATCATCGCGAGCTGGTCCTCGTTGCCGTTATAGCCGGAGACCACCTGGATCGGCAGCTTGAGCGCATTGACGAACATGGTCGCCTCGATCATCGAGGCGCTTCCCTTTCCGGCCGTCGCGAACTTGATCGGCTCCTTCAGGGCCTTCAGCTGTTCGTAGCTCTCGATCCCCGACTCCTTGGTGACGAGAATGATCCGCGGGTCGGATGCGACCTTGCCGATCCAGGACATCTTCGTCAGGTCGAACTTGATGTTCTGGTCGCCGCTGAGCTGACCGTAGAGCAGCCCGGTATTGAAGGTGCCGAAGGTCAGGCCATCCGGTTCGGAGGCATAGATGTAGTTCGTGCCCAGCAGGTGCCCGGCACCCGGCATGTTCTGCACGACGAAGGTCGAACCCGGCAGGTATTTCTGCATGTATTGTGCAACGAGACGTCCGTTGGTGTCGTACACACCGCCCGGCGCCGTCGCGACTATGTAGTTGACGGTCTTGCCGTTGAAGAACTCAACGCCATCCTCGGCCAGGGCGAGACCGGGCCATAATGCCGACAGGATCGCAGCGCCCGATACCGCGATGCGAAGTGTTTGAATTCCCATTAATTCCTCCCTTTGCCTTTCGGCGTAAGCTGCCGCTCTTGCGGACACCTGATTTCCGACAACATCTGCAAGCGACAAACCAAACCCGCTCACGGAGGCGCTGCCAACGTGAAACCATCCTTGCAGTGCACTTGGTGTTTCTTTTTGCGCGCGCCCGAAGGCGCGCTTTCTTTTCGAACCGCCTCCTCGCGGATCCTGGTCAGGCTGCTCCGATCCCGATCGTTTGCACCAGCCACGGCGTTACGACGCCCGGATGAAGCTGGATCTGCAGCAGCGCGCCGAACATCAGGTAGAGCACCAGCGTCGCGACTGCCGCCAACGAGAACGCGAACCGCCACGACGCTTCGGCTTCCCGGCGAAGGAACGTCAGCAGCAACACAGGCACGCTCACATAGAACCCGAAGGTGAGGATTCCGGCGACAAAGGCCACGAAATAGACCCACATCAGGATTTCCTGCGAGACCGTGTGCGGTCCGAATTCCGGCAGTTCCGGCTCCAGACCGGCCTGCTGTGCCAGACCGGCCTGCGGCGCACCGTGGAATGCACTCTTCGACGTCGGCATCAAATCGATGCCGAGTTGGACGAGGCAGAGCGCGATGGCCGGCAGACCGACGATCAGGGGCATGAAGCGCGCCTTGGCCGGAAATTCCATCGACAGCCCCACCATGACGATGAAGAAGGCGAGCATGACGACGGTGAGCCATGTGCTGAAGGAAAGGTTCTTCACGTGTTTATCTCCACGCTAGGCTGGCGATTGCCGGGCCGGAAATTGCGGTAGAAGGCGTAGACCATCAGCGCGACGATCATGCTGATGAGGACCAGCGACAGCGGGCGCAGGAAGAAGGAGTAACCCCACAGCTGCAGCGCCTGATGCAGCGACGCTTCCGCCTGGCCGCCGAGAACAAGGCCGATGACGAAGGGCGAGCGCGGCCAGCCGGCCCGCTGGAAGCCATAGCCGATCGCGCTGAAGAGCACGAGCACCACGAGGTTCTGCCACTGCACATCGCTGACGAAGCACCCGATCGTCACGAAGACGAGGATGAATGGGGCCAGCATGCGGCCATTGACGAAGGTCAGAACCGCGAGCCACCGACAGACGACAAGCAGCATGGCAACAGCAATGAGGTTGCCCACGACCAGCGCCCAGATCAGCGTCCAGACCAGATCGAGATGCTTGGTGACCATCATCGCGCCCGGCTGGATGCCGAGGATGAGGAAGGCACCGAGCAGCACGGCCATGCCGGAGCTGCCGGGAATGCCGAAGAAGAGGGTCGGAAGCAGAGAGCCGCCTTCCTTGCCGTTGCTGGCGGTTTCCGGCGCGATGACGCCCTCGATCGCACCCTTGCCGAAGCGCTCCGGTGTCTTCGAACTCTGCACCGCATGGCCATAGCAGAGCCATGCCGCAGTCGAGCCGCCGAGACCGGGGATCATCCCGATGACGGAGCCGATGACAGAGGTGCGGACCACGAGCCACCAGTGACGCGGGACTTCCATGACGCCGGAAAACAGCTGACGATAGGAGAAGGCCTTGTCCATCGGCACGGCCGAGATCGAACCGCCCTTGGTGGCCAGCGAAAGCATTTCCGGCACGGCGAACATGGCAAGCACAGCGGTCACGAGGCTGACGCCGTCCCACAGGAAAAGCATGTCGCCCGCATAGCGCGGCGTACCGGTGATCGGATCCATGCCGACAGTCGACAGCATGAGACCGTAAAAGCCGACGATCAGGCCTTTGACGATCTTGCTGCCGCTCGCGAGAAACGCGATGAAACTGATGCCGAGAAGGGCAATCAGGAAGAACTCGGCGGGGCTGAACATCAGGATGACCGGTTCCAGCACCGGAATCATGATCGCGAAAACGACCGCGCCGATGATGCCGCCGACACCTGAGGCGGTAATACTGGCGCCGAGTGCGCGGGCCGCCTGCCCCTGCTTGGCGAGGGGATAGCCGTCAAGCGTGGTTGCCGCATCGTCACCGTCACCGGGGATGCCGAACATGATACTCGATATCTGGCCGCTGGTGCCGTTGACGGCGTGCATGGTCAGCAGGAAAACGGCGCCCGCCACCATGTCCATGCCATAGACGAAGGGAATCGCCATGGCGATGGAGAGCTTGCCTCCGATCCCAGGCGTCACGCCGACGAGCAGTCCGAAGACGACCGCGATCAGCATGAGACCCATGGTGTGGGGGGTGCTCACAAGATTGAAGAGCGCCCCGAACATAGTCTCGATCATTTCTGGTTCCAATCCTCCCGTAGAATGGAGTTCCCGCCGATCAAATCGCGGCTCCATCGGGCAATCACTTGCGAACTCCTCCTGTAGACAAGGGCGATTGCCATCACTCGCGCTGCCCCCTGCCTATTGCGTGGTTTCATTAGTGTCATCACCGGGACCTTTGTCCAAAGCAAAAAATTATGATTAGTCCAGTAGTTTTCGCGCGGACAGAAATTTGCGCGCTGATCAAGCGCGCCGCTGCAGCCATGCGCAACCACACGTTTATCGATTTGATATCACCGTGATTTTGTTTCTTTAGGAGATGATAATCTGCATCGGGACGACCATTCCGACCCATTCTGGTTGGGACCTCGTCAGGCGGGACAGGCTTCAGCTGGCACGCCCGTTGGACGTGCTCTGCACAGAGGGGAACGCGTCGATAAATTTTTCTTAGTGCGCAGCTAAGGCGAAATGGCATGGACTTTCCGTGGCTTACGCCACTAGCATTCCAATGCTCACATGCGCGCAGGGCAAGCGCGCCGCGCCAATCGCATCTCTATTCATTGCTCTCCCGCGGCTTCGGGCAGCCGAGGGGAGATTGCGGCTATCGGAGTACCAATGGACAAACCCGTCGGCGACATCGGTATGGAGAGGGAAGAGAATGTGACCTCTCTTGCCCTTCTCGCTTCGTTTCTGCGGCTCGGCGCCTCCTCTTTCGGTGGGGGAATGGCGGGCTGGACCCATCGCGAGATCGTCGAACGCCGCGGCTGGCTGACCGACGACGAGTTCCTCAAGACGCTGACCGTCGCCCAGATCATGCCGGGCGCCAATCCGGTCAACCTAGCCGTCTATATCGGCCTTAAACTGCGCGGCGTCGCCGGCGCCTGCATCGCACTTTTCGGCATGGTGCTTCCCGCCTTTGGGGTGATCCTGACCATGAGCGTCGTCTACCAGCAGCTCAGGTCCCATCCCGAGGCGCAGGCGGTGTTGCGTGGACTTGCCTGCGTTGGCATCGCCTCGTCATTGACGATGGGTATCAAGACCGCCCGCCGGCTGAAAGGACATGCGCTGCCTATTGCGATGGCGGTGGCCGTCTTCCTGATGGTCGGCGTTATGCGCTGGTCGCTGGTCGCCGTCGTCGCGGGCGCCATACCCGTCAGCGTTGCTGCCACATTCTGGATTGAACGGGAGAAAGCACGTGGGTGACGACAAGCTGCTCAATCTGATTCTCCTCTGTATCCCGCTGTCCCTGGTTTCCTTCGGCGGGGGCCAGACGATCGTGGCGAGCCTCCAGCATCAGACCGTCGATATCCTGCATCTGCTGAGCGGCCCGCAGTTTACCGATCTCTACGCCATTTCGCGTGCAGCCCCCGGCCCCGGCACCTTGATCGTGGCGCTGATCGGATGGGAGGTCAGCGGACTGTGGGGGGCAGTGCTCGCAACGCTGGCGATATTCATTCCCTCGTCCATCCTGCTCTGCATTCTGGGCAGCTATTGGCAGCGCCATCGCCACTCGGCCTGGGCGATTGCCGCGGAGAAGGGCCTCGCGCCCGTTGCCGTCGGCCTGATTTTCGCCGGCGTTTTCGCCGTCGGCCAGTCGGCCAGGTTCACGCCGCTCGAACTGGCTACATCGCTTGGCGCGATTGCCGTCTTGCTGACGACGAAGACCGGCCCCTATCCGCTCCTTGGAGTTGTGGGTGTCAGCTATTTTCTGCTGAGTCTGGCCGGAATGGCCTGACCCTATCGCAAGCCCATGCGTGTCGAGTCGCGGCCTCACCGGCCGCGGCGGAGGCTGTCCGTCTCCGGATTGGCTGCGGCTGCATCCCCGAACCTGACGAAAGATAAAATTCTGCCGGGCGCGATTGACCCGAGGGTGATTCACAGTATGATACTTAAATCAGAACGTCGTTCCGCATAAAGGAACACAGGTTGGGAGGTAAGCACGCAAGTGGCCGAAACATTGGTTTTGCGGACAGCGGTCGGGAAACACGACCACGTCAAGCCCCTGAAGGATGGCAGGGTGCGATCCAGCCGGGTAACGCTCGAGTTCCAGGAATTCGACCCGCTGCCCAAGGCGTTCCGCACGATGGTGCGCGGCGGCGACCTCGATCTTTCGGAAATGGCGATCGTCACGCATCTCTTGGCACACCACTATGGGAAGCCGATCACCGGCCTTGCGGTGCCACTCTGGAGCCGGCTGCCGCATACCAATCTCGTCTGTCCCGACGAATCAAAGGTCGATGGGCCGCGTGATCTCGAAAACACGAAGGTCGGCGTGCGTGCCTATGCGCAGACGTCCGGCGTCTGGGTCCGTGGCATCCTGCAGCACGAATATGGCGTCGACCTCAACAGCATCACCTGGGTCACCATGGAGGATGCGCATCTTGAAGAATACGACGACCCGGCCATCGCGGTACGCAATCAATCGACGATGGCTCTGCGGCCACTGATGCTCGCAGGCGAGCTTTCCGCGATCATGGGCGAACGCGAAGTCGATCCGGCGGGGATCCGCAGCGTCGTTCCCGATGCCGAGAAGGCTGCGAAGGACTGGATTGCCGCGAGCGGCATCGTTCCGATCAACCACGTCCTGACGGTCAAGACTGCTCTGATGGAAGAGCACCCGTGGCTCGCCGGGGAGCTGATGGAATTGTTCGACGAGGCGCGTCGTGTGGCCGAGGCCGACGGCGCGGCACCGCCTCCGCCTTACGGGCTTGAGGAAAACCGCCGGTCGCTGCAGCTCGCCTTTAACTATTCGGCCGAGCAGCAGATCACGCCCCGCGTCTATGACGTGGATGAACTTTTCCCTTCGATTTGAGGCTTGAGGAAGTGACGGACGAGGTCCGCCCTCGCGATTGCAGCACAAGGATGCCGCCATGATCATCGACATTCACGGACACTACACGACAGAGCCGCAGGCGCTCCACCAGTTCAGGGACAAGCAGCTCGCCGGTCTCGCGGACCCGATGCGCCGGCCGCTCTCGTCGGATCTCGGCATCACCGACGAAGTGCTCATGAAATCGGTCGAACCGCAGCTCAAGCTCCAGAAGGAGCGCGGAAGCGACGTGACGATCTTCTCGCCGCGCGCCGCCGGTATGGCCCATCACGTTGGAACCGAAGCCATCAGCATGCAATGGTCGGCGATGTCGAACGACCTGATCCATCGAATCTGCAGCCTGCTGCCCGACAATTTCGCCGCGGTCGGACAATTGCCGCAACATCCGGGCGCGCCGCCGAAGAACTGCATTCCCGAGCTTGAGCGTATCGTCCACGAGCTCGGTTTCGTCGGCGTCAATCTCAATCCCGATCCATCGGGCGGCTATTGGACCGATCCGCCGCTCACCGACCGACAGTGGTACCCGCTCTATGAGAAGCTCTGCGAGCTCGAGGTGCCGGCGATGATCCACGTGACATCCTCGTGCAATCCGTGTTTCCACCATACCGGCGCGCACTACATCAACGGCGACACGACCGCCTTCATGCAGCTGATCCAGGGGGACCTCTTCAAGGATTTCCCGACGCTGAAGTTCGTCATTCCACACGGCGGTGGGGCGGTGCCGTTCCATTGGGGCCGCTATCGCGGGCTTGCCCAGGAGATGAAGAAGCCGCTGCTTTCGGAGCACCTTCTGAACAACGTCTTCTTCGACACCTGCGTCTATCACTATCCCGGCATCGAGCTGATGGCCAAGGTCATCCCGGTCGACAACATTCTCTTCGCCTCCGAGATGCTCGGCGCGGTCAAGGGCATCGATCCCGAGACCGGGCACCACTACGACGACACGAAGCGCTACATCGACCAGCTTCAAACGCTCGACGAGGAAAGCCGCTACAAGATCTTCGAAGGCAATGCCCGCCGCGTCTATCCGAGGCTCGATGCCCAGCTCGCAAAGCGCGGGCGGCCGGCGCGGGCGGCGTGACACGTCATGGGAGGCGTTTCACCGATCATCCGCCGCTGCCCGCCGGCCCCCAGTTGGGCCGCATCAGCAGCAGGACGCGTCTTCGTCCGAGATGATCGCGTTCTTCATCCAGGACGGCGGCAGATCGTCCTCCCGAACTTCGACGGCGCGTTTGAAGACCTTGAACTGGTGACGCCGGTCTGGCGCCGTCCAGAAGGCGACCACCGTTTCGAGCGGCGGGCACCCCGGCAGACCGCACGCGATCTCCGACACCATGATCGCGACATCGTCGGCAAGCGCGAAGCGTTCGCGCGTCCAGGCCTTCACCTGGCGGATGGCGGCGAGATGTTCGGGTTTCGAAGCGGCGGTCTTCAGCATGATTTTGAACCAGTCGTGCCGGCACCTAGCCTGGGGCGATCGCTCTCTACATTAGGGCGCCGCGGTCGCGCCTGTCAAAAACGAATTCGGAAAAACCCGCCGGACCGGAACACCATGCCGTGCATGAGGCCGGACCGGCAGCAATCGAAAGGAAAAAAGAGATGACGGAACAGGTCCTCGCGGCGGTCCGCACCGGTCCGGGCAAGATGGAAATGCGGGAATTTCCCATGCCGGACATCCCGGAGGATGCCGCACTTCTGAAAATGGAAGTTGCCGGTATCTGCGGCACGGACGTGAAGCTCTTCAAGAGCCCACCCAACAATGCCCCCACCATCATGGGCCATGAGAACATCGGCTATATCGCCAAGGCCGGCCGCGAGTTCACACGTCGCAAAGGCTTCAGGGAAGGCGACCTCGTCTTCGTCGAGCACTATGTCATGTGCGGCAAGTGCCAATGGTGTCACCAGGGTCAATACCGCCATTGCGAGAACACCGACTGGCGCAACAATCCGGATGGCATCCGTTACGGCTACACCTCGGCGGAACGCGCGCCGCATCTCTGGGGCGGTTTCGCACAATATGTCTACCTGCCTTGGAACGCGGTCGTGCACCGGGTGCCGAAGGGCGTGACGCCGGAGCTTGCCGGTCTCGTCACGCCTATGGCGAATGGCGTGGAATGGTCGCTCTTCGACGCAGGCGTTGGCTACAACTCCACCGTTCTGATCCAGGGACCGGGTCAGCAAGGCCTGTCGCAGACGGTTGTGTGCAAGCAGGCGGGCGCATCGCTGATCATCGTCACCGGAACCTCGAAGGACGCGGCCCGCCTGGAGGTCGCGAAAACGCTTGGCGCCGACTACGTTATCGATGTGCAGAAGGAAGATCCGCTTCAACGCATCATGGAGATCACCGGCGGCAAGGGCGTCGACATCTCGCTCGACTGCACGGCCGGCGCCGGCACGATCCCGATCCTCCTCGGCGTGGAGGCGTTGAAGCGAAAGGCGGGCACCATTCTCGTCCAGGGCGAGATGAAGGAGTTCCCGAACTTCCCGCTCGAGAAGGTGACGACCAAGGCGATCACCATCAAGAGTGCGCGCGGTCACAGCTATCTCGCCTGCGAGCTGGCGCTGGAGCAGATCGCATCTAACCGCTTCCCGCTCGAAAAAATCACCACGCACCGCTTCGGCCTCAAGGACGCTGACTTGGCAATCAAGTCCGTCGGAGGACAGGGCGTGCCCGATGTCATTCACGCATCGCTGATGCCGTGGATGTGAGCCGTAGCGAACGAGGGAGGAACAGGCAGATGACACTCGGATTCAGGATCCTCGAACGCCGACGTCGCGTCAGCGCGACGATGGTCGAAAAGTTTCTCGAACTGCCGGTGGCGAACGTCAGCGACGTCATGTCCCGCATGACGGCCGGCGGGGCAGCCCTCAGGCCGCTCCATGCCTCCGGCGTGCTTGCCGGCGCCGCCTTCACGGTCAAGACGCGACCGGGCGACAATCTGATGATTCACAAGGCGCTGCTGATGGCCGGCCCCGGCGACGTCATCGTCGTCGATGCCGGCGGGGATCTCACCAACGCTCTCGTCGGCGAGCTCATGCTGTCCCATGCAAGGGCGATCGGCGTCACCGGCGTCGTGATCAATGGCGCTGTCAGGGACTATGGCTGGATCAAGACCAATACCTTCCCGGTCTTCGCCGCCGGCATCACCCACCGCGGCCCCTACAAGGACGGACCGGGCGAGATCAACGTTCCGATCTCCCTTGGCGGAATGATCATCGAGCCGGGCGATCTGATGCTCGGCGACGACGATGGCCTCGTCTGCGTACCGTTCGACGCGGTGGAGGACGTCTATACCAAGGCGAAGGCCAAGAACGAGGCGGAGGCGAAAACGCTCGCCAACACGCTCGCTGGCAAACTCGACCCGAAGCTCTGGGTGGACGAAAGCCTGAAGAAGCTCGGCTGCGGGGGCGTTTGATGCGCCCTGCCGGGCGCTACACGTTCAGGAGCCACTTGGTCCGAGGCGTCACCGTGCCTTCCAAAGCACGGTCCGCAGGCGCGGTTATGCCAAGCGGCTTTGAAAAGAATGATGTGCCGTTTCGAGGAGGATTGAATATGGCAATGACAACGATCGACGGCATCGCAACGCGCTATGAATTAATTGGTTCGGGGCCACCGCTGCTGATGTATTCGCCCGGCGGCTTCGATGCGACCATCGAGAAATGGCGGACGCAGGGCATCTATGCCGAGATCCAGTTCCTGGAACAGCTGCCTCAGCACTTCACCTGCATCACCTTCGACCGGCGCGAAACCGGCCAGTCCGGCGGCCGCGTCGAGCGGGTGACCTGGTCGGATTATGTCAGGCAGGGTAGAGGCCTGCTCGACCATCTCGGCATCGACAAGGCCTATCTGATGGGCGGCTGCATGGGCTGCAGCGTCGTCGCCGCGTTTGCAGCCGAGCTTCCCGAATCCGTGCTCGGCATGGTGCTCTTCTGGCCGGTCGGTGGCGCCCGTTACCGCATCGCGGGCCATCAGCGCTTTGCCGAACACCTGGCCTTCGTCCGCCAGAACGGCCTGGAGGCGGTCGTCGCGCTGGCGAAAGAGAGCAACAAGGCCTTTGGCGCCGATCCTCGCGGCGGCCCCTGGGTCTCGGTTCTCAGGCACGATCCGGAGTTCGCGGAGCGCTATGTCCGGCAGAATGTCGATCACTACAAGGCGATCCTCGCGGGCATGCCGAGAACTCTGCTCGACAGGGATACCTCGCCCGGCGCCGAACCGGAGGACCTGCTGCGCCTGAACATTCCGACGCTGATTATCCCCGGAGCCGACGCCTCCCACGCGACATCGGCCGCGCGGTACCTCCAGGAATGCATCCCCGGATCGCAATACTGGGACGTTCCCGTCTCGGAGCAAACATCCGCCGCCACCAACGCGCGCGTGATCGATTTTCTCCGCCAGACGGAAAAGTCGCGCAACGGCCAATAAGAAGCTTCAAAGCGGTCCCGACGATCAGGGGGCCGCATCCTCCGCGGCCAAGAGGTCCGGCAGGAACTCCTTCCCCTGGGTCGCGAGAAACTCCTCGAACGCTGCAATGACCGGCGTCATCGCGCGATCGGTCCGGCTGACGGCGAACCATTGCCGGCGGATCGGCAGACCTACGACATCGAGGATTGTCAGTTCGCCTGCCTGAACCTCGGCAGCGACGCTGTGCGCGGCAAGAAAGGCCACGCTGGTATCCGCCATCACCGCCCGTTTGATATCCTCAATCGACTCCATCTCGGTATTGGGGCCATCGGCTCTTCCCGGAATTTCGCTCATGAACCGGTCGAAGAAATTGCGAGTCGCGGAATCCGGGCTGCGCAGGAAAAAATGCTCGCGCGCAATTTCCGCCTTCGAAATAGCCTGACGCTTGGCAAGCGGATGATTGGGTGCGCTGACGACGACCAGCGAATGCTCGCCGAAGACGGCCGCGCGCACCGAGAACTCCCGCGGCGGGCGCCCGAGCAGCGCGACGTCGATCGTTCTGTTCTTCAAACGCTCGACCGTTTCGGTGCGGCGGTCGATGAAGAGCTCGAGGTCGATGTCGGGATAGGCGCTCGAAAACGCGGCGACCATCGGCTTTGCGAAGTACTTGACCGTCGAAACCGCGCCAACGGCAATGTGCCCGCGCTTCACGCCCTTGAAGGCGTCAAGCTCCGTTCCCAGCAGTGAAAGGCGCTCTTCGATATCGCGCGCGGCAGCCAAAACCGCGTGTCCGGCTTCCGTCGGAAACATTCCATGGGCCATGCGCTCGAACAGCGGCACGCCGGCTTCCGCCTCGATCTGCTTCAACTGCAAGGTGACGGCCGGAGCGGTCAATCCGAGCGCTTTTGCAGCGCCGACGACCTTGCCGTGCGCCTCGATCGCTCGTATCGACCTCAACTGCCGAAACGTGATGTTTTTCATGCGGGGAGCATAAAAAAACTTAACGCACACGTAAAGAGATTAAAATTTACTTTCGTGCGTAGATGGTTGATTGTCAACGTAGCAGGTTCGCCCCCAATGAGATCCGCACAGGTACCGAGCGGTTGGCATCTGCAAAATCGTTCGCAACATCAAGGGAACTGAAAGATGAAAGCAGCAATCAAAAGCGGTCTGCTGGCATTGGCCGCAGCAGCCCTCCCGGCTGTAGCCCATGCCCACCCCGGCGTCGGCGCGGCAGGCAGCCTGGCACACGGCTTCATGCACCCGGTCGGCGGCCTGGACCACATCCTCGCCATGGTCGCCGCCGGCACATTCGCCTCCATCATCGGCGGACGCGCTCTCTGGCTCGTTCCGGCAAGCTTCGTGCTGATGATGGCCGCAGGTGGCGCCCTGGGAATCGAAGGCATCGCCGTGCCGTTTGTCGAAATCGGCATCGCGGCGTCTGTAATCGTGCTTGGCCTTGCGGTCGCGCTTCGCTGGAACCCGCCGACGGCCGTTGCAATGGGCGTCGTCAGCCTCTTCGCAATCTTCCACGGTCATGCCCACGGCGCGGAAATGCCGATGGATGCTTCGGGCCTTCAATACGCGCTCGGCTTCATGGCTGCGACTGCATTGCTGCATGTCGCCGGCATCGGCTTGGGTTTCGTCCTTGGACGCGTCGGCGTCAAATCCCATGTCGCGACGCAGCTCGGTGGCAGCGCCATGGCCCTCGCCGGCCTAGGCATCATGACCGGCGTCCTCTAAGGACGGCTCCTGCAAAGGCAGGTCCTTATTAAGGCTACAAACAATAAACGGGCTGCTCGCGGAGCGGCCCGTCTTCATGTCTTCGGAACAATGTGTGCGGCGCTAATCGCTGGAATCACTTCCGCGCTGCAGCCGCTCATCTGCAGAGCACGGGCTGGTTCGCGAGCCGGTTCAGAAAGCAGCGCCAGCGATGCGTAGCTCCTCCGGTATTAGCGTTAGCGACGCCTGATGGTGCGGCCGAAGGCAGCATCATCGATACCGAGCGTGTTGAGCGCTGCTGCGGACGGGCGGCGGCGCTCTCTCGTCGCCATCGCGCACTCATGCGCCGCGCTGAACAGGCTCATGCCCTCCATAAACCCGCCGAACATGCTGCGAACCCATTCTGTATTGGCGGGACGACGTGCTGCGAGCGCTGTCATTTCGATCTTTTCTCCGTTGCATACGGATAAAATATAATCCTGCCGTGCAACTATAAGAAGACCAACGCCAACAGCCCTGCCATGCAGCCATTGCATGACAGGGTGGGCGTTTCCCAAGGTTCCCGCTAATGCCTTAAGCGGGTTCAACAAATCTGCGTTTGGCCGGTATCGCCAAACAAGATCCTCTCGGCCCTAGATGACGAAACTCTCCATCGTCTCCGGTGCGAAAATATCCTCCGCGCAAAGCTTCCGCTTCGACAACCCCTGCTCGTAGGAGTAGCGGAGAAACGTCTCAAGCGTCTCCCGATTTTCTTTGAAGCCGTAGCTCCAGTAATCGTCACCCATAAGCCGACGCGCCTCCTCGACATGTGCATTCAGCCAAGGCAGCATGACCTTCAGCGCCGCCGTCTCCTCGAGCTCGCGGTAGACGCGCGCCTGCGCCTCGGCAAAGGCCTTGTAGAGCGATTGCGCGATCCAGCGGTGCGCCTCGTAGACCTCCCGCCGGATGACGATCGTATGCATGATCGGAAAGATGCCGGTCCGCTTGAAATAAGCCCGCTCGATCTCGACGAAGTTCTCGAAGAGGCGCCGGACACGACCGGTCGGCCCCTCATAGGAAGAGGGCTTCCTGGCTGTGTAGAGCGCGTCGATCTCGCCGTCGCGCAACATGGCCGAAAGCGTCTGCGTCGGACCGATGCGGTTGACGCGGATATGGCCCGGCAGGTTGAGCGGGAGCTTTTCCGGCCGGTTCGGCTGCTCTTCCCCACCAGCGTAGTAGGTGACGTCATCGACCTTGACGCCATACTCGTCGGAAAGGATGCCGCGTATCCAGACCGGTGCGGTCATCTGGTACTCGGGCGTCCCGACACGTTTGCCGATTAGATCCTTCGGCTCGCGAATGCCCGAAGCGGCGTTCACGTAGATCGACGAATGCCTGAAATAGCGGGATGGGAAAACCGGAATCGCCACGAACGGACGCGTTTCCGCGAAACAAGACATGACGTAGGAGGAAAGCGACATCTCCGCGATGTCGAATTCCCGATGGCGCAGCATGCGAAAGAAAGTCTCTTCCACCGGCATGTTGAGATAGACGAGATCGATCCCGTCTGGTGCGACCGTTCTGTCCATGAGGGGGCGTGTCCGGTCGTAGTTCCAACAACCGAACGATAAGCGAAGCGACGAAGTCAGAATAGTCTCCCTAGCACTACCGGGGTCAGGAAAGCCTGGTTTGGCCGAGCGCAAGTCCGCGACTTACAAGCAAAAATCCTGGACGGCTCCTCCGCCGTGTCCCGCCTTTTTCACATCTCCAATCTGCGTCGATCATCGAATGCGAGGGCCGAAATGTCCAAGATAAAACCTATTGGCTTGCTCAAAGAGAATCCGCTTGCTCCATCGGAACCAGGCGATCGATCGGGTGCGCGTAAGACCCGACCTCGGCCATCAGCCGGTCGACCATCTTGTCGATGAACGCAAGGAAAGGCTTCTCATCCGCGACCCCCCTATGGGCCGGATGAGCGAGAAACAACGTCCGCTTGACACCGGGCCGGTCAACGCGCCGCCCGATGATCTGGCCCGTCTTGATCTCCTCCGCCACGATCCCATAGGGCATGATGCTTTGCGCAACGCCGTGCAGGACCAGCGCCTTGATCGCCTCGTTCGATTGAACCTGATAGGTGATCTTGACGTCGACGGAGAGGCGCGAGGCCGTTTCGTGCACCCGCCGCCAGATGATGTCGCGGTTCGAAACCAGGGCGAGATCGCCGGCGACCGCTTGCCGGAAGGAAATATCGCCGCCCTGCTCCCCGCCGTTTGCCGCCGACACATGAAGGAGGTCCTCCTCCATCAGCGCGACACGCCTGATACCCGGGTTTTCCTCTATGTCGTAAGCAAGCACATAGTCGAGTTCGCCGCGCTCGAGTGCATCGGCCAGCACGAAGCTCAATTCCTCCACGACATGGAGCGCGATGCCGGGAAGTTGCGCATTGGCGGCGACGAGCAGTTCCGTGCCGATCAGCTTGAGAATGCTCGGCGTTGCGCCAAACCTTATGCGCACCCGCTCGCCGCCGAGCGCGATCAGGTCTCGGCGCGTCTCCTCGAGCCGTTGCAGAATTTCAATCGAGCGCTCGTAAAGCAGCATGCCTGCGGGCGTTGCGCTCACGCCGCGCGAATGGCGGTCGAGCAACTGGATCTGCAGGGCGTCCTCGAGATTGCGGATCTGGATGCCAAGCGCGGTCTGGGCGAGATTGAGCTGCTCTGCCGCCCGCGTAATGTTGCCCACTTCGACGACCTTGACGAAGTAGGCAAGCTGGCGGAGCTTCATTGCATGTCCAAGCATTCTGATGCGCGCCTTTCACCGTCAGTAGAACTGGTCGAAATGAACCTGGGCCGGCGGAACGCCGAGGTCAATCAGCATCTTCTGGATCGCCTGACCCATCAGCGGAGGACCGGCAAAATAGACCTCGCATTCGGGAAGGCGATCGGAGAAGAGCTTTGCCGCCAGCTCGTGCACGAAGCCGCAATGGCCATCCCAGGCCTCGTCGTCACTGGAAACGATGGGATGGTAGTGGATATTGGAGCCGAAACCGGGAAGTTCGGCCAGTATGTCCTTGCCGCAGATGTCGCGAGCCGTCCGTCCGCCGTAGATGAAGTCGATCCGCCGTCCAGCCAGGAGCGGCGTCGCCGCGGCGGCGCGAGTAACCGATATCATCGGCGAAAGACCGGAACCGCCGGCAAGACAGATGATATCGCGGTCCGATTCGGCCCGCAGGTAGGCCATTCCGTAGGGACCGTCGACACCGATGCGATCGCCGACCGCAAGGTCGTCGAAGAGCTTGCCCGTCGCGGCCCCGTTCGGCACACGGCGGATCTGGAAATGCCATTCGCCCGCGTCGTTGTCCGTATTGGCCATAGAATAGGCGCGGTTACCCGTGACGCCGGGCAGATCGAGCAAGGCATATTGGCCGGCGAGAAAGCGGACCGGCCTGTCCAGCCGGAAGCGAAACTCGCGGATGTCGTGCGTGATGTCGCGCACTTCGATCAGTTCCGCCTGCTGCCGCACGGGCGGGAAGTGGCTTTCATACTGCGGCATCAGCCGGAGCTTTACGACACAATCCGTCAGCGGGCGAGCCTGGCAGCCGAGCCGGCGGCCGCGCTCCCGATCGCGATCGCTGAGACCGGGCGCATCGGGACGCAGTTCCTCGATCTCGCCTTCGAGAAGATCGAAACGGCAGTTGCCGCAGGAGCCGACATTGCATTCATAGGGAAAGCCGAGGCCCGCGCGCAAAGCCGAGCGCATGATCGTGTCGCCATCTCCGCAAGTCCATTGGACATCGCTTCCCTTGAGTGCAATTGCCGGCATGTTCAACTCCCTAGGTCGTATCTCTCTCGAAAGGCCGCCGTGTAACCGAGGCGGGATGAAATGGCGGCGACCGCTTCGAGAAGCGCAGGCGAAAAGCCTTCAAGCACCTCAAGGGACAGCCGCTGCAATGGACCTGCGATGCCAACGGCGCCAACGACGGCGCCGGTCGAATCGCGCACCGGGGCAGCAATGCCCCGGATTCCGGGTTCGCTTTCCTCGTCTTCGATGGCAAAGCCCCGCTGGCGGACCTCGGCCAGCATCTCCTTCAGGCGCACCGGATCGGTAACTGTCTTCGCCGTTCGCCGCTGCAGCGGCCCAGCCAGCATGCGCTCGACCGCCTGCTCCGGCGCAAAGGCGAAGATCGCGCGCCCGACGGCGCTGCAATGGGCGGGCTTGCGCGCACCGAGGTCGGACTTCATCGCCAGGGCCTGCGGGCTTTCCAGATCGTAGACGTGCATCACCTCTCCATCCGAGGGGACGCCCAGAATAATTGTTTCGCCCGTCAGCTTGCGCAGGTCGAACAGGTAGGGCCTCGCCTCGTTCGAAAGATCCATGCGCCGGCGGACAAGTGTACCGAGAGCGAAGAGCCCGACCCCAAGCCGATAGCGCTCCGTTTGCGGGTTCTGCTCGAGCAAGCCCTCGGTCACGAGCGTCACCGCCAGACGATGGACCGTGCTCTTTGCGACCTTCAGCCTTTGCGCCAGCGCACTGACGCCGATCTCGGCCTCATCCTCCGAGAAAGCCTTCAGGAGACGGATCGCCGTCGTGACCGATGAGAGGCGGTTGCGCTTGCCGGCGGGGCCTTTTCCTCCGCGCGCGGGTGGTTTGGTGGGTGCGTTCATGACGTGATTGTCCGTTTCATCGCGAGAGTTACGGCTCGTCCATAACACAGTTGTCATGGTCTCACATCACCACCCTGCTGATCTCAAACCCTGAGCGCGCTCAGCATTTCGCCGACATATTCGTCTCCGTTGGAGATCACGAGCATTGCCGCGAAAGGACGCATGGTCGTCAGCGTGCGCGCAAGATCTTCCGCCGAGACACTGTCGGCGTTGCGCACCAGGCCGGTTGTCAGCTTGTTGCGGACGAAGCAGGCATTGCCGATCACTTCAGCGGCATCCGCTGCAGTGCCGGCCGTCGTTATCATGACGATGATATCGGCATCGGCGATCTCGTCGGCGAGACTGACAGTCCTGCCTTCAAGGTCCTCCAAAACCGCGTCGACCGGCAGCATGTGGAGCGAATCGGTTGCGCCCTTTGCACCCACGTAGCGCAAAAAATGCGCCCCGCTCCACGACATGTCGGCAAGGGTGCTGAGCAGCGCCAAACTCGGCTCATCCAGGGCGATGACACGCGACTTGCGTGGGCTGGAATTCGGGTATTCGATACGGAAACGGGCTTCCTCCGCAGTGGCGAAGCGCGCACTTTCGCTCAGTCCGAGTTGCATGACATTTCTCCTCATTGATGCGGCAGCATCCCCGGCGCATCGCGCCGGGGCTCACCATGATGGCTGCAGCCTCAAACGCTGGTCGGCGCCTTGCCTTCGATCACGGTCAGCGCCTCTTCGGCGACATCGACATAGGACTTGTCGACGGGCAGCACGATCGCCGCCGAGCGGACGCGGTGATGCGCCGGATCGACGCCAGGGGGAACAACGCCCTTGTCGCGCAGGGCGCGGGCGGCCTTCAACAGACGATGGCGCGCCATGATGATGCCGTTGTCGGTCGACACCAGGTTTTCCTTGCTGCGATCGACGATCGGACCCATGCTTTCCTGCAGCGAGGCGTCCTGCATGGCGATGCCTTCGACGCCGGAATAGGTGATGCCCTTGCGCTGGGCCTCGCGGTCCATGAGATAATCATTGTCCTTGTTGGCGAGCGGCCGGTAGGTTCCGGGCACATAGGCGACGTGGATGCCTTTTCCGGCCTTCATCGCCCCGCGCTCCTCCGTCGTCAGCGCACGCACCGGGTGATAGTCGAAGCTCCAGGCCCAGCAGTTCTCGTCGTCGATCGGGATCCAGAAGTGCCCGTGAACCGGATGGTCGCCGCGCGGCGGCACCATCGTGAACGACGGCATGACCCACGGCGTGACGCGCCAGTAGTAGTGGCCTTCTTCGGCATTGCGCCGAGCGCCGATGAACAGACCACCCTCGTTGTCGGTCACCTCGAAGAAGGGTCTCGCATCGGACATGTTGTACTTGTTGCCGCGCGCGCCCTTGAAGAGCGGGTCGCTGTTGAGATTGCCGCTGTGGAGCCAGGACACGTGGCTGGAGTCGATGCCACCTTCCATGGCCTGCAGCCAGTTGCACTCCTGCCAGCGCTTCGACGTGAAGGTCTGTTCCGAGGGAACGAGCGCGAATTCCCATTCAGGATGCGGAGGCTGCTTTTCGGCCGGCCCCATATAGGTCCAGAGAATGTCGCCGATCTTGATCAGCGGATAGGACTTCAGCTTGATCTTGCCGCAATAACCGCTTTCCTTCGGCTCCGAAGGAACTTCGACGCACTGGCCGGTGTGGTCGTATTTCCAGCCATGGTAAGGGCAGCGCAGGCCGCCCTGCTCATTGCGGCCGAACCACAGTGAGACGCCGCGGTGGGCGCAGAATTCGTCGATTAGGCCGTAGCGGCCTTCGCTGTCGCGGAAGGCGAGCAGGCGTTCGCTCAGGAGCTTCACACGGACCGGCGCGCAGTCGTTGTCCGGCAGTTCCTCGGCGAGCAGCGCCGGGATCCAATAACAGCGAAACATGTCGCCCATCGGAGTGCCGGGGCCTGTCTGCGTTAGCAGATCGTTCTGTTCCTTCCTGAGCATTTCACTTCCTCCATGTTGCGGACCGCCTGCGCGGTGCGCGGATTTGCATCGCCTTTTTCCGACCGTCCCGCGGCTTTTCCGAATTTCGGGTTGACGTTCTCGACCGATCAGGTATTTTCTTCGTGTTCCTTTATACGGAACGCTGTTTCTTTTTAAGCAACGTACAATCTGATGACCGCCCCGTCAAGCGGGCCCGCAAAGCAACGAAGGAGGAGCCAGGAATGGCCGAGGCAAGCACCAGAATCAGGCTGTGTTCCACGAGTGACGTCGACTGGGACAGCGCGATACGGGTTGAGGAAGGCGACCTCACGCTCGCCGTCTTCAACGTCAATGGCGTGTTCTACGTTACCGACGACCTGTGCACGCACGGCCCGGGTTCGCTTTCCGAAGGCTATCTCGACGGCCACACGATCGAGTGCGACTTCCACAACGGCGCGTTCGACATCCGCACGGGCGAAGTGGTCACGCCGCCCTGCATGATTCCGATCAAGACCTACAAGGTCGTGATCGAGAACGAGAACGTGACGATCGAGGTCTGACGCGCCTCAGGCGCGGCCGGTGAGTGATGATCTGGCGCGCTTGCGGAAACGATAAAGTCGTATATTGTGGGATTTATTCAATCTCACGGAGGAACGCATGCAGGTTCATGGAAAAAGCGACAGCGCGGCGGCAGCGGACGCACCATCCGAGGCGTCCCTGCGGCTCAATGTGGCGATGAGCACACGTTTGCTCAACAGCCTGAAAATACTGGAGTATAGTGGCCATGTCAGCGCGCGCTTGCCGGGAGGCGTGACCTTCCTGATCCAGCCGCAGGAGAAGAGCCGTGCGGAAGTGTCTCCCGACGATCTCCTCGTCTGCGACCTTGACGGCAAGGTCGTGTCCGGCCCCTCGAGCGTCAAACCGCCTTCCGAGGTATTCCTTCATTGTGAGATTTATCGCGCAAGGGCGGACGTCAATTCGATCGCGCACTTCCACCACGACGTGACCAACGTCTTCACGCTGGTCGAGGACGTCCCGCTGCTGCCCTTCAAGAACCATGCGATCCGCTGGAAGAGCGGGATCCCGGTTCATCCGGATCCCGCCCATGTGGATGATGCCGAAAGGGGACGGGGCATCGTCGCGACCCTTGGACCGCACCACGCCATGCAGATCCGCGCGCACGGGCAGATCGTCACCGCCGAAACGGTGCGCGGCGTCTTCATCGATTCGGTTCATCTCGTCGAGAACGCCGAGGCCGCCTATCGCGCCGCTGCGATCGGCAAGGTGAAGCCGCTGACCGAAGCCGAAATCGAGTCCTTCTCCCATGGTTTCAGGCGTGGGCATCACATCCGCAAGCTCTGGAGCTATTACGCACGCGGCGCCATCCGGGACGGCATCTTCCCCGAAGCGTGGAACGCGGCCGCCTGAACCAGGCAGCAATTCAAAATGCTACAGCGTCCTTCGCGCGTCTCAAAAGACGCGCGGCGCTGTGGCCAAGAAACCTCAACGAGGCCGGGCGGCACGGCCTCTCAAATTGCCGCTTGATGGAAGCGATGGGCTGGCCCAAAATGCGCGCGAATCCCACATTGACGGACAGGTAATCTCCGGTCCGTCGCGCAGAACGAGCCACCCGCGCCGTTTAAGCTTCGAGTACAAGTATCGATGTCGTCATCAATCGGCCTGTCTCCGCGATCTTTCCTCTTTTCCGCTTCCCGTTCTGCTGACCTTCGGGAGTCCGTCGCGTGAACAGCCATGAGAAGATGCTCGGCATCCTCGATCTTTTCGACAGCGGCGAGGACGCCGTCGCCGTGACGTTCGATGAGATGCATGAACGGCTCGGCTATACCCGTTCGACGCTCTATCGCTATTTGAAAACGCTAACGGACGCGGGCCTTCTCACTTCGCTGCCCTCGGTCGGCTACATGCTCGGGCCGCGGATCGTCGAGCTCGATTACAAGATACGGACGGGCGACGTGCTCATCCGGGCGGCGCGGCCGGTGATGGAAGAGCTTGCCAGCGAGTTTCGCGGCATCGCCCTCCTCTGCCGCCGATACCGGTTCGACGTGCTTTGTGTCCACCAGGAAAGCGGCACGGATACGATCCACAGCAACTACGAGCGCGGACGCAGGCGGTCGCTCCTTCACGGCGCAGCATCGCTCGGAATCCTCGCCTATCTGCCCGACCATCAGTTGCGCAAGTTCTATGGCCTGGTACCGGAACAATTCGCCGCTGCCGGCCTTGGCACGACACTGAAGGAAGTCAAGGCCGCGCTAAGGGAACACCGGCAGCGAGGCTGGGTGAGCACGACTGGCGATGTGACCCCCGGGGTCACCGGTGTGGCGGCGCCCGTCTTCGACAGCCGTTCGGAAATTCTCGGCAGTCTCAGCCTGACTCTCCGGGACTCCCGCACCAACCCGAAAATGATCGAAGACGTCGCCGAGCGGGTCTTGTTCTGCGCCGGCATCATTTCCAAAACCGTCGCGCGCAGCTGAGAAGCGACGCAGTACGCGCCCTCTCTGCTTGCCAATGTCCGCGCAGACTTTCGATCGGATCGGAAAGGAGGCCTTTCCGAAAACGCACTACCGTCATTCCCTCCGTCTGTTAGCGTTTGGCTGAAACGGGCAATCCGGAGCAGACACGCTTCCCCGGCGCGAGCGCGGCTCGCCCTGCCCGACTGCGACAACCGAGAGGAGACAGGAATGCATCAGGACCCACTTGGCGGCGGCACCGGTACGCATTGGCACGAGCCCGCCGGCACCAAGAAGGCTGGCTTCGGCGAATTCAAGAAGCAGCCGACGCCCTATGACCAGTTCATGGAAGAGGAAGGCATTCCGGTCTTTCGCGATCTCGGTGTTTCGAGCGTGAAGAATCTGCCGTTGAAGCCGTGGAAGCGGACGGGCGGCAACGGCACTTATATCCAACTCTACGGCACTGAAACCAAATGGGGCTGCCACCTCGTTGAGATTCCCGCCGCCGGCGCGCTCAATCCCGAGAAGCACATGTATGAGGAAATCTACATCGTGGTCGAAGGACGCGGCTCCACCGAGGTCTGGCTCGAGGGCGAAGGCCGCAAGCATGTCTTCGAGTGGCAGGAGGGCTCCATGTTCTCCATCCCGATGAATGCCTGGCACCGCATCGTCAATGCCACCAACAGCCCGGCGCTGCTGCTCGGCGGCACCACGGCGCCGAACGTGCTCAACCAACTCCAGAACGTCGACGCAGTCTTCAACAACCCTTACGTCTTCCGCGACCGCTTTTCGGGCGCCGATGACTTCTACAAATATCGCGAAGAGATCGAGCCCGATCCTGTGCGTGGTCTCGCCATGCGGCGGACGAACTTCCTGCCGGACGCCGTCAACTGCGAACTGCCGCTCGATAACCGCCGCTCGCCCGGCTACCGCCGCGTCGAGCCTTTCATGACCAACAATACCTTCTATTACTGGATCGGTCAGCACGAGAACGGCCGCTATTCCAAGGCGCACGCCCACACCTCGGCGGCGATCCTGATCTGCCTGAAGGGCGAAGGCTATACCTATACCTGGCCGGAACAATACGGTGTCAACCCCTGGAAGGACGGCCACGCCGACAAGGTGCGTCGCCTCGACTACGGCCCGTTCGGCATGGTGACGGCGGCACCCGGCGGCGCCCGCTGGTACCACCAGCACTTCAGCGTCTCCAAGGAGCCCTTCCGGCTGATGGCCTGGTTCGGCCCGCACAACCCCGGCCGCGATCCGGGCGCACCTGGCGAAAAGCATACCGACTATACGGCGATTGACGTCAATGAGGGCGGCACCGCCATCCCCTACTGGATGGAAGATCCCTTCATCCGCAACGAATACGAGGCGCATCTCAAGCGGAACGGCGTGGATATCCGCATGAAGCCGGAATGGTACGAGAAGCCGGCCGACACGACCAAGAAGATGTCGACGGTCGTCTGATTGGCGAAGTGATGTCAGAGGAAGAAGAACAGGGCGGCCGAATATTCTTTTCGAATGTCGGCCGCAGCATGGAACTCGAAGACGAGATCCGGCTGACCAGTGTCGGTATCGACATTGGTTCGTCGACCTCTCACCTTGCCTTTTCGCGTATCGTGCTCGAGCGGCTCGATACGCGCTACATGGTGGTGGAGCGCACGCTGCTGCATCAGTCCGAGGTCTTGCTGACGCCTTATGCGGGCGACAACGAGATCGATGCGGAGGCACTCGGCGCGTTTATTGCCGAGCAATACGAGGCAGCCGGTCTCAGGCCGGACGCGATCGACACCGGTGCTCTCATCCTCACCGGCGTCGCGGTCCGCCGCCGCAACGCGCGCGCGATCGGCGAGATCTTCTCCGCCCAGACCGGAAAGTTCGTCGTCGTCAGCGCCGGAGATGGGCTGGAAACGACGCTCGCCGCCTTCGGCGCGGGCGCGGTTGCGCGTTCCGGCACACGCGAGCGGGTGCTGAACGTCGATATCGGCGGCGGCACGTCGAAGCTCGCGCTCTGCGAAAACGGCGCGATCCGGAATATCAGCGCCATCGATGTCGGCGCGCGCGTCATCGCCTTCGACGCCGATCGTCGCATCACGCGGATCGAAGAGGCAGGCTATTATTTTGCGCGTCGTGCGGGGGTCGCAGTCGACCTCGGCGCCATATTGACGGCCGAGGATGCTCAACGCATCGCAGCGTCGATGGTCGACGTGCTGTTCGAGGCCATGCAGGGGGGCGAGATGCGGCGGGAAACCGCTGACCTCCATCGATTGCCTCCTTTGCCGGCCGGTACCCCGCCCGACGTCGTGATGATCTCGGGCGGTGTTTCCGAATTCCTCTATGCGGATGCGGAACAGGATTTCAGCGACCTCGGTCCCCTTCTTGCCGTGGAACTTCGACAGCGCCTGGCGAACTGGTCTCCGCGGCTGGAGCGCCCCCAACAGGGCATCCGCGCAACCGTCGTCGGCGCCTCGCAATATACGGTGCAGGTGAGCGGCAGCACGATCTTCGTCGATCCGCTCGACATACTACCGGTGCGCAACGTGCCGGTCATCAAGCCGGCGCTCGCCTTCGGTGAAGAGATCGATGCGGCCGCCATCGCCGAAGCGGTGCGGGAGAGCCTGGCGCGGCTCGACCTCACAGACGGAGAGAGTGCGGTGGCCGTCTGCTACGAATGGGAAGGCTCGGCGAGCTATCGGCGCCTCGACGATTTCTGTCGGGGCATCGTCGAAGGCCTGGCGCCGATCCTTCAAGGCGGTCATCCGCTGATCCTCGTCGGTGAAGGCGATATCGGCGGCCTTGTCGGAATGCACTGCAAACTGGAGGCCGGCATCTCGAAACTCGTCTCCATCGACGGCATCAAGCTCGACGAGTTCGATTTCATCGACATCGGCGCAATGCTCGAAACGTCCGGCGCCGTACCGGTGGTGATCAAGTCGCTGGTCTTCCCGAGCCTCGGTCTCGGCCATGAAGCTTTCGACCGCGACTGAGCGCAGCAATCGACCGCTGTCTACGCCTGCCGCGAAGCCTCCGAGGCTTCGCGGCATTTGCCGTTCAGTGGCCTGTCACCATGGCCGCCAGTGCAGCCGCGTCCTCCGGCGCCTGGTTCCCACGCCAGACGACATGCATATCGGGGCGCACGAGGATGAGATTGTAACCATAGATATCGCGCGCCCTCTGCTCCGCAATATCGATCGTCCCGAACGGCACGCCACGAGCGCGAAAAGCCTTGCCGAGAGCGCCGTCGTCGGCGCCCGTGCCACCGAGCCTCAGCAACATATAGCCTTGGCCGATGCGGTCCTGCACCGGCTCGCCGTTGTCGAGCCAGAGATGCGGCAGCCGGGCGCCGGGCCAGGTGGTCGGATGGTACTCGCGGAAGAGGTGTTCCGGTCCTCCGGGCTCATCGGTGATGACAGGAGAGCCGACATAACGATAACCGAGCTCGGCGCCGATCATCTCGTTGGTCTTGCGCTGCTCGACGTCTGCGACACGCGCGAGATTGTCGCGTGTCGCCAGGCCCGCCGGCGTCGCGTCGCGGATGTCCGGCCGGTACTCAGAGCGCCACTTGCGTCGGCCGAGCGAGGCATAACGCGAGGCGCCGACATTCCGATCACCCACCTGCCGTCGTTCGATCTCGTAGGAGCGCAACAGGTTGGGTCCGCCCCAGCCCTGCAGCACCGCCGCAAGCTTCCAGCCGAGATCGACGGCGTCACCGACGCCGGTGTTCATGCCAAGGCCCCCGGTCGGTATCACGAGGTGTGCCGCGTCTCCCGCGAGGAAGACCCGTCCGGCGCCGTAGTGATCCGCCAGAAGCAGGTTCTGCTTCCATTGCCCGACATAGAGCATCGTATAGTCGACCGGCGTGCCGACGGCCTTTTCGAACTGCTCGGCCATATCCTCGTCACGTTCGACGACGGCATGCAGCGTCCAGTGTTTGGTCGAATCCTGCATGATAAGGAACGTCGCCTGCCCGTCGGCGACATGATAGTGCCGCCCGCGCCCGGGGCCTTCCCCGATCGGAATGCGGTCATAAAGCGTTTCGCTGTAATAGAGCGCCTGGCGCAGATGCAGAAGGTTCCCCTCGCCGCGCAGTTTGATGCCGAGCTGCTTGCGTACGGGGCTCCCGCCGCCGTCGCAACCGACCAGGTACTTGGCGCGGAAATGCTCGATCGCACCCGTCGCATCCGCGGTCCGGGCAGTCACGCCGCCTCCGTCCTGTTCGAGCGACAGGAATTCGCAGCCATAACGCACGGTGACGCTCGGCAGGCTCTCGGCGACCGATTTCAGCAGCGGCTCCAGCGTATATTGCGAAATGAGTTGATAGGCTTCGAGCGGCTGCGAGGCATCTGTGCTCCGCGCGATCTCCGCCAGGGACTCGGCAACCGACGGATAAGGCAACCGCAAGAGCGGCGGCTCGTTCATCGCAAGTACGACATAGACGTCCATCGGGATCGACGCGTCCAGGCCGGCCGCCCTGATCCGCTCGGAAAGCCCCATGCGCCGGAATATCTCCATTGTTCGCGCATTGCAGCGCTCCATCTTAGGCAGGAACTCCGGCGCCGCCTTCTTCTCGATCAGTGTGCAGCGCACGCCCCTTTGGCCGAGATCGATCGCAAGCGTCAGCCCGACAGGTCCGGCACCGACAATAAGGACATCCGTTTCGCGCATGCTAAGATTCCATCACCATTTGTTGACGACCCAACCGGATCTGGCGCACTCGCCCCGCTCATAGCCACGATGCCGGAAGCGCTGTTCGACAGGATGCGTGACTTGTACTTTCAGATTATTTCATCCGTCAAATGGAAAATCATAAGATCTCATATTACGAGAAATAGTGAGATTTTGCTGGACATTCCAATCGCGTTTGGCGCATGGTGCGTTCGCTGATGCCGCAGGGCTCGCATGAGGTGGGGAGGAACGGATGACGAAGAAGATCGAGCTGACGCTCGCCTGCGGCGATTACGAGATCGTGCGGGCACTGAAAGAGGGAGACGTACGGCCGGACGGGATCGAACTGACGATCCTGACCGAGATGGATTCGACGACGCGTCACTGGCGTTTTCTGAGGAACGGCGAATTCGACGTTGCCGAGGTGTCGCTGTCGTCCTACATCGCCGCGAAGACACGGGGTCTGCCCTTCGCGGCAATCCCGGTCTTCCTGCATCGCCGCTTCCGACACGGCTTCATCTTCACCAACACCCGAAGCGGAATCCGCGAACCGAAGGATCTGATCGGCCGCAAGGTCGGCGTGAAGAGCTATCTCGTCACCGCGACGCTCTGGCTGCGCGGAGTTCTCGAAAGCGAGTATGGCGTCCCGCACAAATCGATCGATTGGTATGCCGAACTCGACGAGGATGTCGATTTCATGCCGCCGGAAGGGCTCCGGCTTCACCGCCTGCCCGACGACAAGTCGGTCGAACAGATGCTGCTCGACGGCGAGATCGACGCGCTCCTCCATCCCGACCTGATCGAGCCCATCGTTAGGCGCGATCCCCGCGTCGGCCGGCTCTTCCCCGACTACAAGCGGGAGGAGATCGCCTATTACAAGCGGACCGGCATTTTCCCCATCATGCATGTTCTCGGCATTCGGCCCGAGATTGTCGAGCGCCATCCGTGGGTGCCGATCAATCTATATCAGGCGTTCAACGAGGCGAAACGCATCGCCATGCGGCGAATGGAAAACCCGCGCATCGTGCCGCTCGCCTGGTACCGCGAAGCCTGGGAGGAGCAGCAGGAAATTCTCGGCGACGATCCGTGGGCCTACGGGCTCGACGGCCAGAACCGCAAGACGCTCGAAACCGTTGTCGGCTATGCCCACGAACAGGGCCTGATCGATCGCAAGGTGCCGCTCTCCGAGCTTTTCCTCGACGTGTCTCAGGGTCGCAAGCGGGGGGACAAGCACCGTGTGTAGCGCCTGCGACCTGCAAGACCCGGGCGGAGCAGCCCTCCCGAGCGGTAATCCTTTCCTGAGCAATGAGCCATCGGAGCAAAAGACGATGCATGAGGACGTGAAACAGAGAATGGTCGAGGCCGGCAAGATCCTCGAACAGGCCGGACAGGGCGACTGGACGCGCGGCCATATCTCCGTGCGCGTGCCGGATGCGCCGGATCGCTTCTACATGAAGGCCTCGAAGATCGGCCTTGAGGAAATCACGCTCGACAACCTCATCACCGTCGGCCTCGACGGCGAGAAGATCGCCGGTGATCTCGGCCGCCACAACGAGGTCTACATCCATTCGGAGGTGCTGAAGGCGCGGTCCGACATCAATGCCGTGGTCCACACGCATGCGCCCTACGCCGTCAGCTTCTCCGCACTCGGCAAGCCATTGCAGGCGATCGGCCATGCCGGGTCGATCTTCTCGGAAGGGCTGCCCGTCTTTTCCGAGACGACCGAGCTGATCACCACGGCCGAACGCGGCCGCGCGGTTGCCGCGACACTCGGCGGCCACGGCGCCATGCTGCTCCAGAACCACGGCATCGTCACCGCCGCCGCCAGCATCGAACAGGCGATCTACCTAGCGCTTTCGCTCGAAACCGCCTGCATGATGCAGCTTTGGGTCGAGGCGGCGGGCGGCGCCAAGGCGCTCGGCAAGCCGGAGGATATCAAGGCGAAGCGCCGGCACATGTTCCGCGAAGAAATGTTCAAGGCCACTTTCGCCTATCTCGTCCGGCGCCTGAAGCGCGGCTGATCATCGGCACCCACCAGCAAATCGCACCAAGAGGAAGACGATGCACTACATCGATGCGTTCAATCACTTTTTCCCGAAAGCGCTGTGGCAAAGGATCCAACAGCTCGACGGGGCCGGCAAGGACATCGGCCGCAGGATGCAGGGCATCCCCTGTATCTACGACCTGGAGGCTCGCTTCCGCGTCATGGACGAGTTCAGGGACTATACGCAGATCCTTTCGCTCGGCATGCCGCCGCTCGAAGCCATGGGCGGTCCGGAACTGGCAACCGAGTTTGCCAAGCTCGGCAATGACGGCCTGGCGGAACTCGTCGAGAAGCACCCGGAGCGGTTCGCCGGCTTCGTCGCCGCACTCCCGATGAACGCTCCCGAAGCGGCCGTCAGGGAAGCCGAGCGCGCCTTCACCGAACTCGGCGCGAACGGCCTGCAGATCCACACCAACGTCAACGGCGCGCCGCTCGACGAGGAGCGCTTTTTTCCGATCTTCGAAGCCGCTGCCCGCCACGGCAAGCCTGTGCTGCTCCACCCGTCCCGGACCTCGTCCATGCCGGACTATGCGACGGAGGACAAATCGAAATACGAGATCTGGTGGACCTTCGGCTGGCCCTACGAGACCAGCGCTGCCATGGCCCGCCTCGTCTTTTCCGGCTTCATGGACCGGCTTCCGGCTCTCAAGGTTCTCGCCCATCACATGGGGGCAATGGTCCCCTATTTCGAAGGGCGTGTCGGTCCCGGCTGGGACCAGCTCGGCAAGCGGACCTCGGACGAGGACCTGTCGCTCGTGCTCAAGCGGCTGAAGAAGCGCCCGCTCGACTATTTCAAGGATTTCTATGCCGACACCGCAGTATTCGGCTCGCGCGCGGCGACGCTCTGCGGTCTCGAATTCTACGGCAGCGACCGCATCCTCTTTGCGTCCGACTCGCCATTCGATCCGGAAAAGGGCCCGGGCTATATCCGCGACACGCTGAGAATCCTGAACAGCCTCGACCTGCCCAAGGAGGATCTCGAAAAGATCTGCTTCCGCAATGCTCAGGCGCTGTTCGGGCTTTCCCCGCATTGAAGTTTGGGGGCAGTCGAGGCCGGCGATGGGTGCGCCCCGCCGGCGTCGACAGCGCAAGACGTTATCACCCGTACCGATCATCGAACGCGAACCGGCCTAATAAATACGACAATTTGGTGAGTTCACCATTTACTTCGACCGGAATGCGCAGAATATTAGCATCTTGGCAAATGGGAGGAAGCTTTTCGGACCCTCTCGTTACATCCGCCCGAACGGCTTCCGACCCTTGACCACAAGGGAGGACCAACATGAGGCGAGTTCTACTGTACGCGGCGTCGGTCGCGGCGTTATCTCTTTGCGCCCAAAACAGCTTTGCCCAATCCGGCAGCGTCGAAAAGGCAGTCGGCGGCTACAACTTCGATGAAGCGGCCAAGGAAGCGCCAGAAACGAAGAATTTCCATTCGGCCGACGGCCATCTGACTTTTGCCATCGTCACCCACACGGCCGGCAACGGCTTCTTCGATCCGGTCTATGTCGGGGCCAAGGTCGCCGGCAACATGATCGGCGCCAACATCCTGTTGCTCGGCTCCGAGTCGCCGGTGGACGATCCCGCCCGCGAAATCGAGATCCTGAACCAGATCGTGCAGGATCCGACGATCGACGGGATCATCATGACGACGCCGCAGGCCGGGGCCTATAACGACATCGTCAAGGCCGCCGAGGCCTCAGGCATTCCGGTCGCCACGACCAATTCCTTCGACGGCACGATCGTTAACCGCAGCAGCATCAGCCATACCGGCCAGGACGCTTCGGCTGCCGCGATCGGCGGTGAGGCGCTGGCCAAATGCGTGCTCGACAGCGGCGCCACGTCCGGGTCGATTCTGCTGCCGTCGTCGACCGCGATGGGCAATATCGAGGTCAACAACCGCGTTACCGCCGCCTTCAACGCAATCGTCAAGACGCTGAAGGATGCCGGCAAGCTCGACACCTTCAAGGTCGATGCCGGTCCGGAGAACGTCGGCATCGATACAAACCCGAACGATCCGGTCAACGCGCTTGTGTCGCTTTTCGAGTCGCGCGGTGACGTGGTCGGCGCCTTTACCGCCAACAACGTCTTCACACCGCCGCTGGTCAAGGCCGTTGAACAGAAGGGGTGGACAAACAAGTTCTGCGCCTTTGGTTTCGACCTTGGTCCGGCCCAGCAGGAAGGCATCGCTGCCGGCAACCTGACCGGCTCGCTCGGGCAGCAACCGTTCCTGCAGGGCTTCTGGCCGGTGATGCAGCTTTACCTGCAGATCGACCGTGGCATCTCGGCCGCCAATCTCGACACACGCGCCCAGCTCGTGACGAAGGATACGGTCGCGAAGGTCGGCAAGCGCTTCGAGAACTGAGGCTGCACTGCATGTTTCCTCATCCGAACTAAAGGTAAAAACATGCAGCGATTCAAAGTGCTACAGCCGCTTCTTTGCGCGTCTGATAAGGCGCGCGGCGCTGTAGGAGCATTTGTGCAATGGCGGGAGGGTGCGTCTCTCCCGCCTCCGTTGGCAAGGACCGACCGATAGGGACCCTATGGCGCTCACGACGACGACATCGCTCGGCCGTGCACCACCGCAGCTTTTCGGCGGCTGGGAAGTTGGTCTCCTGATCTTCCTCGCCCTGCTCTATTTCGGTGGGGCGCTTGTCAATCCGGCCTTCTTCGGGTCGACAGGGGCCCTTCACGCGCTTTTGCGTGACACGTCCCGCGTCGGGATCATCGCGGTCGGAATGACCTTCGTCATCGCCAACAAGGATCTCGACCTGTCAGTCGGCTCGACCTACGGGCTGATCGCCGTGATTTTTGCCCGGCTCTTCGCGCCGAGCTTTCTTGATCTCGATATCGCAACGTCGGTGATCCTCTGCGTGCTCCTCGGCACCCTGATCGGACTCGTCAACGGCACACTCGTCACGATCCTCAAGGTGCCGGCATTCATCGCCACATTGACGATGCTTTTCATCGGCCGCGGCTTCGTGCTGGCACTGACGCACGGCCAGGCGATCTATTACTCAGGCAAAGCAAAGGATTACCCGCTCTTCTTCCACCTCGGTGAGAGCAACGTCCTCGGCTTCAACAACCAGATCGTCATCTTCGCTGTTGTCGCCGTGGTCGGTGCGCTTGTGCTCGGCAAGACCCGCTGGGGCTACGAGACCTTCGCCACCGGCGGCAACGAACAGGCGGCGATCTATGCCGGCATCCCGACCAGTTGGGTGCGCATCCGGGCCTATCTGATCTCGTCGCTCTCGGCGACCCTTGCAGCACTGCTCTCGGCCGCTCAGGACAAGGGCGTGACGCCTCTCTACGGCGTTACCTGGGAGCTTACCGTCATCGCCTCCGTCATCATTGGCGGGGCGTCGATCCTTGGTGGGCGCGGCCGCGTGATCGGCTCCTGCCTCGGCACCGCCGTGGTCGTCCTGATCGACAAGGTGCTGCGCGAGGGCTGGTCGATCACGCGAACCGTCGTGATCGACGGCGAGAGCATCGCCGTCAATGCCCGATACACCTTGCCGGCGGGCGCTGTACTCGTGTTCCTCGGGCTCCTGCTCGTCATCGCCGTGCTGATCGAGCCTCATCTCATTCGTCGTCAGCTTGCTGGCCGGTTCTGGGCGTGGCTGCGCGGCCAGCCGCCGCCGCCGGCCTACGAGATCGGCGGCGTGGCATTGGAGGGCGTCCAGACCAAGGGAGCGATGGCGACCGACATTGAAGTGTCGGCGACGGCATTCGGCCGCTTCTTCGCCCGCCGCGATGCGCTCGCCATCATCCTGGCTGTCCTCCTGTGGCTGACGGGTGTTGCCTTGCGTCCCGACTACTGGTGGCACCTCTCCAACACTTTCGCGATCCTGCTCAATTATACCGAACTGGCACTGATCACAGTCGGGCTCGTCTATGTCATCGCCGCCGGCGACATCGACCTTTCGGTCGGCGCGGTGCTCGCGCTCGCCGGCAGTACCGCGGCCTATTTCCTGAAGGTGCTCGGCGCCGATCCCGTCACCGCCGTGACGATGGGTCTTCTAGCGGGTATGGCGGCCGGCCTCGTCAATGCCGTCGTCACCGTCGGCTTCAAGCTGCCGGCCTTCATCGCCACGCTCGGCATGTTCTACATCGCCCGCGGCCTCGCCGCCTGGTTCGTCGCCGGCCAGCAGTTGACGGGCTGGCCCGAGGGCTACAACCTGCTGGGCCGCAAGGTAAACGACATTCTCCTCCACATGCGGATCGTGCTGCCGGAAGGGTTGTTGCGCGCAATCGCCCAGGTCGTGAGCGTGCAAACGATCTGGATGCTCCTCGTCGCGCTCGTCGCCGGCGTCGTCCTTGCCTACACACCGTTCGGCCAGAAGGTTTATGCCACCGGCGGCAACATCCGCGCCGCCGCCTATGCCGGCATCAACACCAATCGGGTGCGCTTCCTTTCGCTTCTTCTGGCCGCTCTCTGCGCGACCATGGCCGGGATCATCAACGTCGCCTATTTCCGCAGCTTCAACCCGGTGGCCGGCCAGTTCCGTGAGCTCGATGCGATCGCCGCGGTCATCATCGGTGGCGGTTCGATCTTCGGGGGCTACGGCACGATGATCGGCGCGCTCGCCGGCGCGGCCGTGATCACGCTCGTGCGGGCGCTGTTGCAACTGAATGTGCAGGGCTTCAGCATGCCGCAGCATTGGATCAACGTCTTCATTGGCGGCATCCTGATCATCGCGGTGCTGGTCGACATCTGGGTCCGCCAGGCCAACCTGTTTGGCCGCTTGCGCGAGCGCATGGCGCGCCAGCGAGCGCCGGAGACCAGCCATGCCTGATACCCCCAGAAGTCCTCCGCTCGTAGAGATGCGCGGCATCGAAAAGGCCTTCGGTGCGGTGCAGGCGCTCCGCAGCGTCGATCTCGTGCTCTACCCGGGCGAAATCCTCGGCCTCGTCGGCGACAACTCGGCCGGCAAGTCGACGCTGATGAAGATCCTGACCGGCGCCTATCAACGTGACGCGGGCGAGATTCTCGTTGCCGGCGAGCAGGTCTATTTCAAGAGCCCGCATGAAAGCCGCGCGGCGGGCATCGAGATGATCTACCAGGACTTCGCCCTTTGCGGAAACATGGACGTCGGCCAGAATATCTTTCTCGGTCGCTGGCCGCGGCGTGGGCTCTTCGTCGACCGACGGCGCATGTATGCGGAAGCCGACAGCGTGTTAAAGCGCCTCAAGGTGGACGTGAACTCGGTCTATCAGAAGGTCGAGAGCCTGTCGGGTGGCCGCCAGCAATCGGTGGCGATCGCCCGAGCGATCTCGTTCGAGCCGCGCGTGGTGATCCTCGACGAACCGACAGCCAACCTCTCGGTGATGGCGACTGAGCGGCTGCTTGAGACGATGCTCGAACTGAAGCGGCAGGGCGTCGCCCAGATCATTATCTCCCACCGCCTCGTCGACATTTTCGCCGTCGGCGATCGCGTCATGGTGCTGAAGCGCGGCGAATATGTCGGCGACCGCTACATCAAGAACACCGATGAGCACGAGGTGCTGGAGATCATCGTTTCGGGGACGCGCGAGCAGGCGATCACGGCTGATCGGGCAAGAAACGCCTGAATGCTCATCGACGTCATGGCCTCGATTCCCGCGTCAGGAAATGGAGATTGCCGGCGAGTTCGGAGACGATAAGCCGCCGCTCGTCCCAGACAAGGACCGCCACCGGTCGTGTCAGGCCCTCGAGAACGGTCTGCCGGGTGCCCGTCGTCTTATCGAGTTTGAGCAATCGGCCGCTGCCCTTCAGAAAACCTTCCTTCTGCTCATAGCGGCCATGTTCGAGGACGAGCATGCCGCCATCCGTGTCGAAGGCGATCGCCACCGGCGCGTTCAGGTCCTCGACATCGACCCGCGGCGACGCTGCTCCGCCTGTCTCTGGAGCTGACACGACCTTTCCCGCGCCGTCGAGGAAGGGAAATCCACCGAACAGCGCGACATGAATGCGCCCGTCGCGAAGGGCGATGCCGGTCGGCACCGCATCGACTTCGTAGCTCTCGTCCGTGAACTCCGTCGGCGAAAGTTGCTGCAATGCCGTCGTTTCCTGCTTCAGGCGGCGAAAGGTCATGAGCGTTTGCTTGCGACCATCCGCCTGCATGCGTTCGACACTGTTTCGCGCCGAGTCGATGACGTAATAGGTTCCATTCGCGACGGCGAAGTCGAACGGATTCCAGAAATCGGCGCTGATTGCGCGGGTGTTGCCGTCGTCACCGATCGCCACGAGGGCATGGTCAAGCGGGCCTTCGCCGGCATCGACCGGCGTCCACCCCTGAGCCACGACAAGAGCATCGCCAACGCGCACGACGCGATAGGGGCCGGTCGGGTCGCCGATCACGTCGAGACCGTGAGGAAAAGCCGGACCGAAGGCCACGAGCTTGCCGTCGGCCTCGCGCCGCTGGAGCCGGCCACTGGCAAGATCGGTGACGAGCAGTGTCCCCCCGTCGCGCGAAAGGCCGGAAAAAGCCGCGCCTGGTTTGCTGAGTGTTTCCAGCCTATAGCCGGGGGCGACCACGGGATCGGCGGCGGCCCCGGCTGCGAGGAACAGAAGACCGGCCACCGTGATCAGGGTTCGGAGCGAACGCATCGAAAGCCGCCATTGGCTGCAAATCGGAATTCCGGATCATAGGCGAGGCGATAGGTCGTGGTAAGGTGGCTCGGATCGCTGTTCCAGGAGCCGCCGCGAAGTACGCGGTATTGCCCGGCGCTCTCTCCCGAGGCATTGCCCTCGTAAGGTGCGTAGATGTCGCTCGTCCATTCCCAGACATTGCCGACGAGATTGAGGACGCCTTCTTCGCTTGCGCCATCGGCAAAGGCGTCCGCCGGCGCCGTCATCGGATAGCCGTCGCGCGCGTCGCCGGAACAGCAGTCGTCGGTGCCAAAATTCGCCGGCACCACGTTACCATGCTCGCCCCACGGAAACGCCGCTCCGTTTGCCCCCCGCGCGGCTCTCTCATATTGCCGCTCCGACGGCAAAGATAGGCCGTAGTGACGGCAGAAGGCTGTCGCGTCTCCCCAACTCACGCCGACCACCGGCCTGTCATCCAGCCCGAGCGCGGGGTGATTGGCGTAGAAGGCCGAGCGATGACCGGTTTCCTCGACGAAGCGGCGATATTGGCGATTGGTGATCTCCGTGCGGTTGATGGCGAAGGCCTGTCCGTCGAGCACGCGGCGCGGCCGCTCGTTCTCGGGACCATCGTCGCGACCGAACACAAACGGACCGGCGGGAATGCCGATCAGCGGATTGCCGGCGATCGGTCCGGCATCGGCGGCAGCCGCGTGAGGTGTGAAAGCAAGGAGGAGTGCCGCGGCGCAAAGATCAGACATCGACACGGGCTTGTGTCTCCCCGTCGAACAGAAACACCCGATCCGCCGCGACCTTGACGCCGATCCGCTGGTCGATCTGGCCGGCAAAATTCTTGTCGGCCCGAAGCGTCATGAGTTTTGCGCCGAGCCGCAGGCTGACGAGGGTACTGTCGCCGGTGAGTTCGACAGAGTAGATCGGCGCAACCAGATTGACGTCGGGATCGTCGGCGCGAGCGGCATGGACGTCCTCCGCGCGGACGCCGAGAACGGCGCGCGCAAGGCTCACGCGGCCGAGCCCCCCGACCCTCAGACCAGCACTCACAAAAACGCCGTCCCGCACCTCCCCCGGGATGAGGTTCATCGAAGGCGAGCCGATAAAACCGGCAACGAAAAGCGTGCGCGGATCGTTGTAGATTTCCCTTGGCGTCCCAAGCTGCTCGATCACGCCCTTGTTCATCACTGCGACACGGTCGGCGAGCGTCATTGCCTCTATCTGGTCATGGGTGACATAGATCGTCGTGACCTTGAGCTCGTGCTGCAGATGCTTCAGTTCCGAGCGCATCTGCGTCCGGAGCTTGGCATCGAGATTGGAAAGCGGCTCGTCCATCAGGAAGACGCGCGGGGTGCGCACGATCGCGCGCGCAAGCGCCACGCGCTGTCGCTGGCCGCCGGAAAGCTCTCTAGGAAGACGGGACAACAGGCCGTCGAGCTCCACGCGCCGCGCCACCTCGACAATCCGCTGCTTGCTTTCGGCCGGCGGAACTTTGCGGATTTTCAGCGGATAGCCGATATTCTGCTCGACGGTCAGGTGCGGATAGAGCGCATAGGACTGGAACACCATCGCCACATCACGATACTTGGGCAGCACGCCGTTGATGCGGTCGGCGTCGATGTAGATGTCGCCCGACGTCGCCTCCTCGAGCCCCGCGACCATGCGCATGGTCGTCGTCTTGCCGCAGCCGGAAGGACCGAGCAGGACGAGGAACTCCCTGTCCCTGATCTCGAGGTTAAAATCCGTGATTGCAACGAACTCGCCGAACTTCTTCGAGACGTTCTTGAAGGTGACCGACGCCATGGCTCAACCCTTGACAGCCCCAAGGGAGAGCCCCCGGACAAGATGCTTTTGGACGATGAAGGCGAAGATGACGATCGGCACGCAGGCCATGAAACCGGCGGCGCTGATCTCGCCCCAATAGGTGTTGTACTGTGTCACCCGCCCGGCAATGCCGATCGGCAGCGTCTGCGACTGCTCGGTCAGTGTAATGATGAGGGACAGCAGGAACTCGTTCCATGAAATGATCAGGCAGAAGATGGCGGTCGCGGCAAGCCCCGGCCGGGCAAGCGGCAAGGCCACATGGAGGAAGGCGCCCCAGCGGGTGTCGCCGTCGACGACCGCGGCCTCCTCCAGTTCGACCGGGAGGTCCTGGAAATAGCTCTTCATCATCCAGGTCGCAAACGGCAGGTTGAAGGCGGTGTAGGCGATCACGAGCGCCGACTTCGTGTTCAGCATGTCGAAGTAGTTGAAGAACAGGTAGAGCGGAATGATGCTGACGATCGGCGGCATCATGCGTGTCGAAAGAATCCAGAACGAGATCTGCTTGCGCCACTGCCACGGATAATTGAACCGCGCCAGGGCATAACCCGCCATGGTGCCGAAAACCACCGAGACGATCGTCGTCCCGACCGCGACGAGGAAGCTGTTCAGCGCGTAGCGCAGGAAAGGACGCTGGATGAAGGCCTCGTTGTAATGCTTCAACGTCGGGTTGCGCGGCAGCCATTCCGGTGGCACGGCGAAAATGTCGATGTCGAACTTGAAGGAATTGGCGGCGATCCAATAGATCGGGAAGAGCGTCAGGATCAATGCGACCACGATCGCGAGATAGGCCGTGAGACGCGTGAGCACCTCTCTCGTACGGCTGCGTCTATGGAGGGTTCTCGTCGCCATCGTCTTCAATCCGCCAGCCGCATGCGTTTCATGAACCAGGTGCTGAGAACGATCGTCACGAACAGCACGAACAGCGATATCGCGGCCGCATAGCCGGGGTCGGCGAAACGGTAAGCGACCTGATAGATGTAAAGACTCAGCACCTTGGTGCGATCGGCCGGACCTCCACCGGTCAGGATGAAGACCAGGTCGAAGAGGCGCAGCGCATCCATGACCCGCAGCAGCAGCGCGATGGCGATCACCGGCTTCAGGAAGGGAAGCGTCAGGTCCCAGAACTGTCGCCAGGACGAAGCGCCGTCGAGCGCGGCCGCCTCGTAGGGCTCCACCGGCAGGCTCGCCAGGCCCGCGAGCATCAGGAGAAATATGAACGGAGTCCACTGCCAGACGTCGGCAACAATGATCGAGAACATCGCGAGGTTCACGTCGCCCGCCCATGCCTGCAAGGGAAGACCGAGGCGGTACATGATTTCGTTCAGTACGCCGAATTGCGGCTCGTAGATCAGCTTCCAGGTGATGGCGACCGCAATCGGCGGCAGCATCATCGGGATCATCAGCACGGTTTTCAGAAACGTCAGCCGGCGGATGAACTTGTCGAGTAGCAGGGCGAGGCCGAGGCCGAGCAGAAATTCGACCGTGACTGCCACCACGGTAAAGACGATGGTGTTGCGGAGCGCGACATGAAACTGCGCGTCCGAAAGCAGCCGTGCAAAATTGCCCGTACCGACGAACTCCCACGGCAGATCGGGGTTCGGGCTGATCCTGTGAACCGCCGCATAGAACATGTAGAGGCTCGGGAAGATCGTCAGCGCCAGCAATATCGAAACTGTCGGCGCAAGCATCAGGTAGCGCAGATGGCGCTCTGCCCACCGCTCCAGCCCGCCACCTGGTTGAGACTGTGCGGTCAATGTGCCGTCCGCGGATTTCAACATCCGTCTCTCCTGCAGACCTCTTATCGACCTCGAATCCCGACGCGAACGGGGCCCGAAAGCCCCGCTCGTGAGAACTCCGGCTATTTGAGGCCGGTGATCTGCTCGACCGCCGCCTGCGCGTTCTTCAGCGCCTCCTCCGGCGTGATGGTGCCGGCGACCGCCTTCGAGAGTTCGATCCCAAAGGCATTTTCGATCTCCGGCCATTTCGGATGGCGCGGACGCGGGGTCGAAGCCTGGATCGCCTCCATCAGCACCGGATAGTGCCGGAATTTCTCCTGCTTGGTCAGTTCAGGATCGGTGAAAACCGAGGCCCGGACGGGCGGATTGCCGCGCTCGGCGGAAATCTTGATCTGCTCGGGCGACGTTGCCCAAAGCATGAAGTCGAAGGCTTCCTGCTTGTTCTTCGATGCCGACATGATGCCCATGGTCCAATGGCCGATTTCCGAACTGCCCGGCTTCGTTCCGGCTGGAATAGCAGTATAGGAGATCTTGCCAACCATCTTCGACTGGCTCGGATCCTCAAAGGTCGCGACCCAGTTCGGCCAGTTGATCGACGAAGCGGAGGTCCCTGCGGCAAGCGCCGTGCCGACCTCGTTGGCGTTGTAGCTCTCGACCCCCTTCGGCGAGACATCGCGCAACGCCATGAACATCTTCATGGCGGCGGCACCTTCCGGCGTGTCGATCGTGACCTTGCTCCGATCGGCATTGAAGAGATCGGCGCCATAGGACCAGAAGATAGGCATGAAATCGGCAACGACCGGGTTGCCCTGCCCACCGCGGAAAACATAGCCGAAATAGCGGCCGCCGCCGTCTTCGGTCAGCTTTTTGCTCGCCTTCAGCACGTCGTCCCAGGTTTTCGGGGCGTCAACGCCGGCTTCCTTGTACTTGGCGGCGTCATAGAAGAACATCTGCGCATTTCCCACATAGGGCAGGCAGACATAGGGCCCGGAATTGTAGGGGTTGCGGCAGATCGCCAGCGACTTCGACAGGAAATCGTTGTCCGGTCCTTCCAGTCCGGCCTTCTTGAAGTAGGGCGTCAGGTCCTCCAGATGCCCGTTTTCGGCAAAAAACGGAATCCAAGGATCGTCCATCAGGATGATATCGAAGACCCCGGACTTGGTGGCGCCGGCATTGGCCCCTTGTTCGAAAACGTTGGCATAGGGCGCCTGGACGGTCTCCACCTTGGTGCCCTTCATCTTCGCGTAGTCTGCGGCCGCGGCTCTCAGGCCGTCGCCTTCGCTGCCGGATGGCACGAGGACCGTGATATCGGCCCATGCGGCACCGCTGATCGCGAGCGCGGACGCCGCGGCAGCCAAGGTGAGAAACAGTTTACGAACCATCATACACCTCCCATTCCGAGTTGTTATTCAGAGGCCGCTTTTTCGAAAGGGGGACCCCACCCTATCCGGCATGACGGAGACGCTGCTTCGAAGCGCGTTACGGCAGATTGAAAATTTCCGGCGCCTCCCTAAGCCGGAATTGCTCCCGAGTATAATTTTATCACACTGCGCGCTTTCCTCATAAGCACAACATTAGCGACAACTTAGATGACACCTTACGCAATTAGGAGGTCGCGGGGGGCCGATCTTCGGGTTGACGGCATTCGACTCTCCATGTCCCGATCAACATGTCGAGAAAGCGCTCGGCGGCGGGAGAGAGCGTCCCGCCCCGACGCCTAACGACGCCGATCGTTCGGGAAATTTCGGGAGTGCGGATCGGTCGGGTTACGAGGAAGGGGTGATCGCCCTGCGGCGTGGCCATTTGCGGTAGCACGGAAATACCGAGACCGGCTTCGACGAGCCCCAGCGAGGTCGAAAGATGCGTGACCTCGTAGAACCAGCGCAGCTTGATGTTGGATCGCGCAAGCGCGGCGTCGAGCAGCGTTCTGTTGCCGCTCGACCGGTGCACAGTGATCAGCCGGAACGGTTCCAGATCGCTCCAGCCAACCTCTTGCCTGCCGGCGAGTGGATGGTCCTTGCGTGCCGCGAGCACGAAGGGATCTTCCACCAGCCGATCGAAGATCAGGTCGGGGTCGGAGGTGCCCATGATGTTGATGCCGAATTCGACCTCGCCCCGCGCCACCGCCTGCAGGCCGTCGGTCGCCGGAAGGTCGAGAATTCGAAACCGGATGTTTGGATACTCGGCATTGAATTGCCTGATGACAGTGGGAAGAAAGTAGAAGGCCGCCGTCGGCAGGCACGCGATCGTCACCAGGCCGCTTCGTTGCACACCGACGTCCCTGACGGCAAAGAGCGACCCATCGAATTCCTCGAGCATGCGACGCACCAGCGGTATCAGCTCCGTTCCGAGTGCCGTCGGCGAGACATGCCGCGTCGTGCGCTCCAGCAGGGGCGCACCGATTGCCATCTCCAGCTTCTGGATGCGGCGGCTCAGGGCCGGTTGCGAAACATTGAGCGCCTCTGCCGCCCTGTGGAAGCCTTCCAGTTCCACCACGCTCAGAAATGCCCTCAGGTCGAGGATCTCGCAATTGATGCTCATATCGGATCAATACTCCAAAAATTTGCATTTCACATATCAATCGTGCTGCCGCTAAATGCAATAAAGCCGATCATTGATACGGCGTAAACATAAGTCTCGTGGATTTTGGCGATGAACGACCTGATTTCCGTACCCTGCGTCTTGATGAGAGGCGGCACCTCCAAAGGTCCGTTCTTTCTCGCGTCGGATCTGCCGGCGGACCAGGCCGAGCGGGACCAGATCCTGCTTTCGGTGATGGGCTCGGGCCATCCCCTGCAGATAGACGGCATCGGTGGCGGCAATCCGGTCACCAGCAAAGTCGCAATCATCGGTCCCCCCACCGTCCCCGGCGCCGACGTCGATTATCTTTTTGCGCAGGTGCGCGTCGATCAGCAGATGGTCGACACCTCGCCGAACTGCGGCAATATGCTCGCCGCCGTCGGCCCCTTCTCGATCGAAGCAGGATTAGTTTTAGCGCGAGGCGCAACGACCGTCGTCCGTATTCACAATGTGAACACCGGCAAGCTGATCGAGGCAGAGGTTCCGACGCCGGACGGCAGGGTCGCCTATCTTGGCGACGCATCGATCGACGGTGTCCCCGGCAAGGCCGCACCAATCGCGCTGACATTCATGGACGCGGCCGGAGCGCGGACCGGAAAATTGTTCCCGACCGGACAATCCCTCGAATACATCGACGGCATCGCGGTGACCTGCATCGACTGCGCCATGCCCATGGTCCTTTTTGATGCGGAGGCGATCGGCGCAACGGGAAACGAAACGGCCGCAGAACTCAATGCCGACAAGGCTGCGCTCGGCCGGATCGAAGCGTTAAGGATGGAGGCCGGCCGGCGCATGGGCATGGGCGACGTAAGCGATCAGGTCACCCCGAAGCCAGTGTTGGTCAGCAAGTCCAAGGGCAACGGCGACATCAATGTTCGGTACTTCATGCCGCACCAATGTCATCCCTCGCTTGCCACCACGGGCGCCGTCGGAATAGCCACGGCCTGCATCGCCAAGAACACCGTGGCTTCCCGGTTGACCGGCGTGCGCGCGCCACCGCTTGTACTGTCGATCGAACACCCAAGCGGCCACCTCGATGTGAAGCTGCAAGAGAGGGACGGAAAGATCGTCGCCGGCATCTTGCGAACCGCGCGACGCCTGTTCGAGGGGCAGGTTTTCGCGAAGCCTACCAAGCGCCTGTTTTGCGCGGCATAATTTGAAGTGGCTGCCGGGAGGGCGCCACGTAACCTGGAGGAACAATCATGCGTAAGCTCATGCTCGCCCTCGCGGCCACCGTTGCGTTTGCCGGATCCGCCTTTGCGGAACCGGTCCGCATCAGCGTCGGCTCGTACAATCTCAACAATCTTCCCTTTCCCGTCGCTCAGGGTCTCGGGCTTTACGAGCAGGAAGGTCTTGAGGTGACCGTCGAGAACTTTGCCTCCGGTGGCTCGAAAACGTTGCAGGCGCTGGTAGCCGGGTCGACCGACGTTGCTGTAGGCTTCTACGACCACACGATTCAGATGCAGTCACAGAACAAGGCCGTCGTCGGCTTCGTACAACTCGCGCGCAACTCCGGCCTTGTCCTTGCCGGCGGCAAGAATGCCACCTTTGACCCGGCAAAGCCGGAAACCATCAAGGGTGCGAAGATCGGCATCACTTCGCCCGGATCGTCCTCGGATTTCTTCGTTCGCTACTATCTGCAGCGTCACAATCTGTCGGCGGATGACGTTTCGCTGATCGGCGTCGGCTCCGGCTCTGCTGCCGTCGCCGCACTCGAACAGGGCAAGATCGATCTGCTCGTCAACTACGATCCGGCGGCGACCTTCATCGAAGCCAAGGGCGTCGGCAAGATCCTCGTCGATGCGCGCAGCGACAAGGGCGCCAAGGAAATCTACGGCGGGACCTATCCCACCTCCGTCCTCTACGCCACCCAAGACTACATCGACGAGAACCCCGAGACGATCCAGAAGGTCACGAATGCGACTGTCAAGGCGCTGGAGTGGATGAACAATCACTCGGCCGAGGAGATCGTCGAGAAGCTCCCGAAAGAATTCATTTCGGGCGATAGAGAAACCTACATAAAAGCCGTCGAGAACGCGAAGGCGATCTTCTCGACCGACGGCCGCTTCAACGACGAAGACGTCAAGACGCCGCTCGCCGTTCTCAAGAGCTTCAACGAGAAGGTCGCGGCGGCGGATATCGATCTATCGAAAACCTATACCGACGACTTCGTCGGCAAAGCGCCGCACGATGTCGCGAACTGATGAGGAGGAAGCCATGTCGTTGGCTGTCGTGAAACCCGTGCCGCATGCTGTCGGCGGGCAAACGCCCAAGGCGATGGTGTCGATCGATGCGGTCACCATGTCATTCGGCGCCTATGTCGCCGTTCAGGATGTCAATCTCACGGTTGCCGATGGCGAATTTCTCGCGATCGTCGGCCCGACCGGCTGCGGCAAAAGCACAATCCTCAACGCGATCGCCGGCCTCCTGAAGCCTGCGGCCGGTACGGTCTCGATCGACGGTGCGGCGGTCAAAGGCGTTCAGAACGCTATCGGATATCTCTTCCAGCAGGATGCGCTGCTTCCGTGGAAAACGGCGTTGGAGAACGTCGAGCTGGGTCCGATGTTCAAGGGCGTTGACGCTTCCGAACGTCGTCAGCGATCCATGGCCTGGCTCGCCAAGGTCGGTCTCAAGGGTTTCGAGCACCGCTATCCGCATCAGTTGTCGGGTGGCCAGCGCATACGCGTCCAGATGGCCCAGGCGCTGATTACCGGCCCAAAGGTCATTCTGATGGACGAACCGTTTTCGGCGCTTGATATCCACACGCGTCATCTGATGCAGAATGAACTCTTGCGCCTGTGGCAGGAGGAGCGGCGCGCCGTCGTGATGATCACACATGACCTCGAAGAGGCCATCGCGCTCGGTGACCGCGTCGTGGTTCTGGCAGCCGGGCCGCGCAGTCGCGTCATCGACAGCTTCACGGTCGACCTCGACCGGCCGCGCGAGGTGGCGGAAATCAAGCTCGATCCACGCTTCATGGATCTTTATCGCAACATCTGGGCGTCACTGCGCGGCGAAGTGGAGAAAAGCTATGAACGCCATGACTGAACGTTTGATCCAGCTCTGCCTCCTGACCGTCATTCTCGGCGGCTGGCAACTTGGCGTCGCTGCCGGTGTGATCGATGTCTTTTTCTTCCCGGCACCGGTAGACATCTTCAACCAGGTCATATCCTGGGTGACCGACACCGATTTCTATCGCCATGTGACGATCACGCTGACAGAGACCGTGCTCGGTTATCTCATCGGCACAGGCCTTGGCGTCGCTGCCGGCGTCTGGCTCGGACTTAGCCGCAGGACGGCTCGCATTCTCGATCCATTCATCAAGGGTCTGAACGCGATCCCGCGCGTCGTCCTCGCGCCGATCTTCGTGCTGTGGCTCGGTCTCGGCCTCTGGTCGAAGGTGGCACTCGCCGTAACGCTCGTCTTTTTCGTGACGTTCTTCAACGCCATGCAGGGCGTGCGTGAGGTGAACCCGGTCGTTCTGTCGAATGCCCGCATTCTCGGGGCAAAGCGGTCGGACCTTTTGCGCCACGTCTATTTTCCGGCCGCGGCAAGCTGGATCCTGTCCTCGCTGCGCACCTCCGTCGGCTTCGCGGTCGTTGGCGCCATCATAGGTGAGTATCTCGGCGCCTCTGCCGGTCTCGGCTACCTGATCGCTCAGGCCGAAGGAAACTTCGATGCAGTCGGCGTATTTGCCGGCATCATCATACTGGCAATCTTCGTGCTGATCATCGACAGCCTTCTCGACGTGGTCGAAAAAAGGCTGATCAAATGGCGGCCGAGCGCTGGCGAGCGTCCCGCCTGAAGCAAACTCCGTAAGCCGGAAACAGGGCCTCCCGAAACGGAGGCCCTGTTGCTTTCGCGCGAGTGTCCGACCGCGCCGTCACCTCCGCCCCACATCAATTCAGCGGCAGTCGGCGCGCATTCCACTCGCTTTTCGGCACTGCGCCACCGATGGCAAAACTGAAGGAAACCACCGATGTCGCCTCGGCGTCGACCTCGCATTTGAAGTCGACGTTGTACCAGTTCGCCTTGCTCCGGTAGGCGCTGCCTATGGCGGTAACCGCCGAAGTCGAAATAGTTCCGGCGCGGGCGAGCATATCCGGGAAAGTACCCGGCCTCTGGTTGCGGATCTGCTCCAGCGCCTCGATGCTGCAGATCTGCGCGACGCGTGCCTTGACGGGGAGCTTGCCAAGCGCCTGCTTGATGCGCGGGTTCGACAGCGCATTTGGCGAAAAGAGTTCTTTCGCCGGCACGAGCTCGTCGGATTTCTGTTCGACTTTGGCGCCTGCCGGCTCCGAGGACTGCTGTTTCTCCGCCGTTTCCGGCAGTGGCTTTTGCGCGGGAACCGGCACGCTTTCAAGGGACGCCGCTTCCGCCTCGCCCTCTTGGGTCGCCGCATCCGGTTGCGGTGTCGCCAGCACCGGCGGCGCCGGTTTGGGCTCAGGCATTTCGCGCGCGGTCTCTGTCGCCGGTGCCGTCGGCCTCGGCTGTTCGACGACTTTCGGAACGTCCTGTGCGTCACTCGGGCCTTGCGGCGGCCGCTGCGCTTCCTTTACTTCGGCGCGCACTGACGCGGATTCGAAGACCTGCGGCTGCGCGGCGGATGGGGTGGCGGTTGATTTCGCAGGCTCCGTCTGCGGCTTTTCTGCCGGCTTCGGGGACGGCGGCGGAACCAGTTCGACGTTGACGCTCTGCTCTTTCGCCGGTTCCGGCGTTGCTTCGGGCAGCTGGAAAAGCAACAGGAACGCGACGGTCAGATGCAGGGCAACCGACGTCGGCATGCCCCATCCGATCTCTCTCTTCGGCGCGTTGGCGAACTGTTGCATTGCTCAAAAGACAGCGGGCTGCACGGGCGGAGGCCAGAGCGCAGGACGAGGCAGTTTCTCATCCCGTTCCAGCCTGTAACGGTCATCGTCAAATAAGGACTCGCGTGGCCGTGAACAAGCGGAAAGTCCCGACGCGCCTCCCACGCTCCGGCCGACGGTCTCTCATCACGACTTCGTGGCTTCGGGCCTCGGCCGTCGCGGTTCATGATCTCGCCGGATGTCACGCGTACAGTTTCGCCTCTGTCAATTGCCCAGCGCGGAAAGGAGGTGCTTCGATGAGGTTCACACGGCGAAGCGTCCTTCAGGGACTTGCATTGGCTGCATCATTGCCGGCGATGGGTCACTCGTCGCACGCCGAGCCTGCCGGCGCGATCCGCAAGGTGATCCCGTCGAGTGGCGAGGAAATACCGGCGATCGGACTCGGAACCTGGATCACCTTCAACGTCGGCGATGATCCGCTGCTGAAGGACGAGTGCGCCGCCGTGATGGCTGCCTTCTTCGAGGGCGGCGGACGCATGATCGATTCCTCTCCCATGTACGGGTCCTCGCAACCGACCATCGGCTACGGTCTTAAGAAGCTCGGATATCCCGATCGCCTGTTTTCGGCCGAGAAGGTCTGGATTTCCGATCCGGCAAGCGGGGCGGAACAGATCGAAGCCTCTCGCGCCCATTGGGGCGTTGAGAAATTTGATCTCATGCAGGTCCACAATCTCGTTTCCTGGGAAGATCATCTGCCGATGCTGTTCGAGATGAAGGCAAAGGCGCAGCTGCGTTATGTCGGCATCAGCAGCTCGGAAGGACGCCGACATCGGGAAATCGAACGCATCATGGCGAGCGAGCCCATCGATTTCGTGCAGGTCACCTACAACATCCTCGATCGTGAGGCGGAGGAGCGCATCCTGCCCCTGGCGCGGGAGAAAGGCATCGCGGTCATCGTCAACCGACCGTTCCGCCAGGGCAGCTTGATCCGGCAGCTCGACGACGAACCCTTGCCCGAATGGGTTGGCGAGACCGGGGCGCGGAGTTGGGCGCAGTTCCTGCTCAAGTTCATCATCTCGCATCCGGCCGTCACCTGCGCCATACCGGCGACGACCCGCGTCGACCATGTGCGCGAGAATCTCGAAGCCGGCGGCGGCGTGCTGCCTGACGAGACGATGCGGCGGCGCATGGTCGACTATGTGGAGGCGTTGTGACCGCCGCCCTCCAGTGCCCCCGAACGGACGAGCCGTGAGGTCGATGGATGTCGGAATGGTGGACCTACACCCCTGCCGATTTCCTGATGTTTTCGCCACGCGTCTATGTTCGCCTCATCGAGCGCTACAATCAGGACTTCTGGCCGCTTCACCTCGTTTTCGTGGCCGGCATGCTGGCGATCATGGTTCTCGTGCTCAGGGAGGTGCGCTTGGCAAAGGTCGCGCTTCTGCCGGCCTTGGCCGTGGCCTGGATCTTTTGCGGATGGCAGTTCCTCTGGCTTCGCTATGCAACCATAAACTGGGGCGCGAGCTATACAGCGATGGCGTTCTTTGTTCAGGCGGGGCTCCTGGCACTTCTCAGCCTTGATCCGAACCATTGCGTCGCCGTGAGCCGATGGCGCCGCTACGGCGGGTCGGTTCTTGCCCTGTTCGCGCTCCTGGTTCACCCGCTTCTCGCCCCGTTGTCGACGCGTTCGCTGGCCGCCGCCGAAATCTTCGGCATGATGCCCGATCCGACCGCGATCTCGACGCTTGGCGCGGTGCTGGCGATCAGAGGACGACGTCTCTTGCTGCTTCTGCCGATCCCGCTCCTGTGGTGCGGGTTCAGCGGCCTGACCCTCACGGCGATGGAGGATCGCGGCGCAATCGTCCCGATTGCCTCCATCGTCCTTGTCTCAGTTTTGCTGCTGATCCCTGACCGATGCCGAACCTCGCCCAAAGAGCGATGAGAAAACCTTTTTCCTGTTGACAGACTGCGTGAGAAAAGGTTTTCTCTAGTTTAACTACGGGAGGGTGCTGCACTGGACAATCCGGCCAACAGACGCGTGACCATTCATGACGTGGCTGCGGCAGCAGGCGTCAGTATTTCAACGGCTTCGAAGGCGCTGAACAATACTGGCCGCATGGGCCCCGAAACGCGCGAGAGGGTGAAGCGGATCGCGGGCGAAATCGGCTTCAGGCCGAACGCGCTTGCGCGCGGATTGCTCAGCAAGCGCAGCTTCACGATCGGGCTCCTGACGAACGACACCTACGGCCGTTTTACCTTGCCGGTCATGGCGGGAATTTCGGAAGCATTGGTCGATCACGGTGTCTCGGTATTCCTGTGCGCCATCGAAGACGATCCGGCGCTGGGGCAGATCCATGTCCAGGCCATGCTCGACAAGCAGGTCGACGGCATCATCGCCTCCGGCAAGCGCCTGGACCGACGTTTGCCGGTCGATCTGTCGAGCCTGCCGGTCCCGGTCGTCTATGCCTTTACCGAAGGAACCGAAAACAGCGTGACGCTGCGCTCGGATGATGCGCAGGGCGCGCGTCTTGCGGTCGAATGGCTGGCAAAGCTCGGACGCCGCCGGATCGCGCATATCACCGGGCCGGAGGATTTCTTCTCGGTCCGGGAGCGCGCCAGCGCCTACCGGGACGTTGCCGGCGATGTCGAGCCCGTCCTTTACGGCATCTGGGCGGAAAGCTGGGGTCATGAGGCCGTCGGGTCGATCTGGGCTCGGCCCGGCGAAAAGCCGGATGCCATCTTCTGCGGCAACGACCAGATCGCCCGTGGCGTGGTGGACGCCTTGCGCGAGCGCGGCGTCAGGGTCCCGGAAGATGTGTCGGTGGTCGGCTTCGACAACTGGGAGATCGTCGCGGCACAAACCAGACCGCCGCTGACGTCCGTCGACATGGATTTGAAAGAGCTTGGCCGCGAGGCCGGCCTGACCGTGCTCGCGCTCGCAGAGGGGCACCGCGTCGAGCCGGGCGTGAGGAAATTGCCGTGCCGGTTGGTTGTCCGGCAATCGTGCGGGGGCGCGAGCCCCACGGAATAACGAAACGGCGCGAGGAGGCGCCACAACGGGAGGAGTGCCATGATCAAGCGTCTATTGGCAGCAACGAGCATCATTACCTTGTGTCTGGCGTCCGGCGCGTCGGCCGCCGAGAAGATCGAAATGTGGGTTCGTTCCGGCATCGGCGAATCCTTCAAGAAGGTCGTCGAGGCCTACAATGCCAGCCACGAGAACCAGGTCGCCATGACGGAGGTGCCGTTCTCCGAACTGGTGCAGAAATATGCGACCGCGATCGCGGGCGGGCAGGCCCCCGACGCGCTTTCGCTCGACCTCATCTACACTCCGGCCTTTGCCGCCGCCGGCCAGCTCGAGGACCTGACCGATTGGGCGAAGGCCCTGCCCTACTTCAATTCGCTCTCACCGTCGCACGTCAAGCTCGGTACCTACCAGGACCGCATCTACGGCCTGCCGCTTTCGGTCGAGACTTCGATCTTTGCCTGGAACAAGGACCTTTACAAGAAGGCCGGCCTCGACCCGGAAAAGGCGCCGACCAGTTGGGAGGAGATCGAAGCCAATGCCGAAAAGATCCGCGCGCTCGGTGACGATATCTATGGCTTCTACTTCTCCGGCGGCGGCTGCGGCGGCTGCATGATCTTCACCTTCACCCCGCTCGTCTGGGGTTCGGGTGCCGACATTCTCTCCGCCGACGGCAAGACGGCGACGCTCGATACCCCGGAAATGCGTAAAGCCGTCGATATCTATCGCTCTATGGTCAAGAAGGACCTGGTGCCGGCGAGTTCGGCCAGCGACAACGGCGTAAACTTTCTGACTTTCACGAACGGCAAGATCGGCCAGCAAAGCATCGGTGCCTTTGCCATCGGCACGCTGGTGACCGAAAACCCCGACATCAACTTCGGCGTGACGCTGATCCCCGGCGTCAACGGCGGAACCTCGTCCTTTGCCGGCGGCGATAACTTCGTCATCACCAAGGGCACGAAGAAGATCGACGCGGTGAAGGAATTCCTCGAATACACCTATTCGATGGACGGCCAGAAGGTGATGGCGAAATACGGCAGCCTGCCGACCCGCGGCGATATCGCCGACAAGGTGCTTGAGGGTCTCGATCCGCGCATGCAGGTGGGCATCAAGGCGATCGAAGTCGCCAAGACACCCTACACGCTGCAATTCAACGATCTGATCAACAGCGCCAACGGCCCTTGGGCGACGTTCACCAATGCGGCAATCTATGGCGACGATGTCGACGGGGCATTCTCGAACGCCCAGTCGGAAATGCAGTCGATCATCGATACTGGCCAGTGATTGCAGGCTAGAACCGGGGCCGAAGGCAATCCTCCGGCCCCTCTCTTGAACAGGCGGAGAATCGCGATGGCCGGCCCTGGCCCAGGAAAAGCATTGCCCGTGCGCAGGAGACGGCGCCGCTCGCAGTGGCGCGGGCTTCTTTATATCGCCCCGGCGATGGCCCTCGTCATCGTCTTCTTCGTCATGCCGGTGCTGTTTACCGGGTGGATGAGCCTGCACAACTGGCCGCTGCTCGGTTCGCCGCGCTGGATCGGCTTCAACAACTATTTCCGCATGGCGAACGACGCGCGCTTCGTCTCGGCGCTGCGCTTCACCACCTACTACACCGTGATCGTGACGATCGCGATCTTCGCCGTCGCCTTCCCGCTGGCGATCTTCGTCGAGAAACACCGTCGCTTCGTCGGCGCCTACCGCACCATCATCTTCCTGCCTGTCGTCGTCGGTCTCGCGTCGGCGTCGTTGCTCTGGGTTTGGCTCGCGAATGTCGACAGCGGCTTCATTGGTCCTGCCCTGAAGGCGCTCGGGCTCGTTGAAAAGAGTCCCAATCTGCTTGCGACTTTCGATAGCGCCTTCTTCACGATCATCGTCATGGTCGTCTGGAAGATCGCCGGCTTCACGATGATCATCCTGCTCACGGGCCTACAAGCGATTCCATCAGAACTGACCGAAGCCGCCCGCATCGACGGCGCCGGTCGGTGGCAGCGGTTCCGTTATCTCACCTTGCCATTGATGCGCCGGACGATTGCGCTGGCGCTGATCATTTCGGTGACAGGCTCGATTCTCGCCTTCGACCAGTTCTACATCATGACGAGCGGCGGGCCGCAGAACCGGATGATCTCCGTTGTCTACTACATCTTCAACCAGTCCTTCGTGTCCTTCAATCTCGGCTACGGCGCGGCTCTCTCGATCGCGCTCTTGGCTATCCTCGTGGTTATCAGCGTCGTGCAATTGCGGCTGCTTCGCGTCGGGGAGGATCGTCCTTGACCTTTTCCAAGATGAACCCCTCCATGAGCCTCTCCAGCCGGCGCCGGGCGCGCAAGGCGTTCCAGGCAGAATCCACCTATCACGCAACGGGTGTGGCGATCGCGCTCTTCTTCCTGGCGCCCTTCGCCATCACCCTGCTCGCGTCGTTCCGACACGGAACGGAGGCCCGTCTGCCGCCATTGCCGCCGTGGCCGGCGAACGGCATCAGCCTCGACTCCTATCGCTCGCTCGACACCTTCGGCGCCGGTGTCTGGCAGCACACGTTCAATTCACTGCTCGTGTCGCTCGCAACCGTCGCCTTGACCGTCGCCGTCAGCGTCCTCGCCGGCTACGGCTTCTCGCGCTACCGCTTTCCGTTGAAGAACGTGCTGTTCGTCTTGATCATCGCCACGCTGATGATCCCGTTTCAGTCGATCCTCACGCCGCTCTTCATCATCCTCGCCAGGCTCGGGCTCAACAATTCGCTGTTCGGGCTGACGCTCGTCTATGTGACGCTGCAGCTTCCCTTCTCGGTCTTCATGATGCGCAATGCCTTCGATGCGGTGCCGAAGGAGATCGAGGAGGCGGCCCGTATCGATGGTGCCCGCGACCTCAAGCTGCTCTTTCGGGTGCTGATGCCGCTGGTGCTGCCGGGCATCGCGACCGTCGCGATCTTCGCTTTCCTCAATGCCTGGAACGAATTCCTGGCAGCCCTCGTGCTCTTGTCGAGCAACGAGAAATATACGCTCCCGGTGCTGATGATGGCGGTGCGCGCCGGTCGTCTCGGCGCCGTCAACTGGGGCGCGGTTCAGGCCGGCGTCGCCGTCATGACCCTGCCCTGCCTCGTCGTCTTCCTGCTTCTGCAACGCTACTACATGCGCGGGCTGATGGCCGGCGCCGTCAAATGAACTCCAGCAAACGGATGAAGTCATGAACAAACCTCGACACGATCGCCAGTTCCGCCCCCTCCCTGTTCCGAGCGTTGAAGTGCACGGGCTTTTCGGCGATCGCCAGGACGCGATCTGCGAATCCACCGCCGAAGTCCTGCTCGACCGCTGCGTCGAGGCTGGGATGCTCAGGGCGATCGACGTCGACCAGCCGAGCCCCGGCATCGTCATCCCGCTGCAGGCCTGGTCGGGCTCGACGCAGATGTTCTGGGACAGTGACCTCGGAAAATCGATCGAGACGATTGCCTATTCGCTCTACCGCAAGCCCAACGCCAGGCTCGAGGCACGGGTCGATGCGATCGTCGACATGTATGAAAAGCTGCAGGACAAGGACGGTTACCTGAACGCCTGGTTCCAGAGGGTGCAGCCCGGCCGGCGCTGGACCAATCTTCGCGATCATCACGAGCTCTACTGTGCCGGTCACCTGATCGAGGGAGCCGTCGCCTACTATCAGGCTACGGGAAAGCGCAAGCTGCTCGACGTCATGTGCCGCTTTGCTGACTATATGATCAAGGTCTTCGGCCATGGCGAAGGGCAGTTGCCGGGCTACTGCGGCCATGAAGAAATCGAGCTCGCGCTCGTAAAGCTTGCCCGCGTCACGGGCGAGAAGAAATATCTCGATCTCGCCAAGTTCTTCATCGACGAGCGCGGCAGAGAGCCTCATTTCTTCACCGAGGAAGCGATCCGCGACGGCCGCGATCCGAGGCAGTTCATCCAGAAGACCTACGAATACAATCAGGCGCATCTGCCGGTCAGAGAGCAGAAGAAGGTCGTCGGCCATGCCGTGCGCGCCATGTATCTCTACTCCGGCATGGCGGACATCGCGACCGAATACAACGACGACACCCTCACCTCGGCGCTCGAAACCCTTTGGGACGACCTGACGACCAAGCAGATGTATGTCACCGGCGGCATCGGGCCGGCGGCTTCGAACGAAGGCTTCACGGAGTATTACGACCTTCCGAACGAGAGCGCCTATGCAGAGACCTGCGCCTCAGTCGGTCTCGTCTTTTGGGCAAGCCGTATGCTCGGACGCGGCCCGAACAGGCGCTATGCGGACATCATGGAGCAAGCGCTCTACAATGGCGCCATGGCCGGTCTTTCGCTCGACGGGAAGACATTCTTCTACGAGAACCCGCTTGAAAGCGCGGGCAAGCATCATCGCTGGGTCTGGCACCATTGCCCCTGCTGCCCGCCGAACATCTCGCGGCTGCTCGCCTCCATTGGCTCCTACATGTACGCCGTCGCTGACGACGAAATCGCCGTCCATCTTTACGGCGAGAGCAAGGGACACTTCGAAGTCGGCGGTGTGAAGGTCGAGTTGGCGCAGAAGACGCGCTATCCCTGGGACGGTGCCATCCGCTTCGACGTCACGACGCAGGATCCGGTGCGGTTCTCGCTGTCGCTGCGCATTCCCGAATGGGCGCAAGGCACAGCATTGAAACTGAACGGCGAGGCGATCGATCTTTCGGAGGTAACGATCGACGGCTACGCTCGCATCGAGCGCGAATGGCGAAGCGGCGACCGCGTGGAGCTCGATATCCCGCTGACGCCGCGCACGCTCTGGGCCAATCCGCAGGTGCGGCAGGACACTGGCCGCGTCGCGCTCATGCGCGGGCCTCTCGTCTATTGCGCAGAGGCAACCGACAACGGCGCGGGCTTGAACGGGATCGTGCTTGGTTCCGATGTCTCGAAGGCAAAGACTGCAGAAATCGCTGAGCTGCGCGGGGCAGTCGCGCTCGACATTCCCGTCGCCCGTGACAACGCGGATGACTGGGGACCCACGCTCTATCGCACGACGCCGCCGAAGGTGAACCAGGCGACCGCCCGCTTCGTTCCCTACCATCTATGGGACAACCGCACGCCCGGCGAAATGCTCGTCTGGCTGCGCGCCGGTGAAGTCGGGCGGTGACGGCATGAATGAAACCGGAGTTGTATTGACGGATATTCGCAAGAACTTCGGCAGCCTTGAGGTCATCCATGGCATCGACCTCAGGATTGCCGAAGGCTCTTTCGTCGTCTTCGTCGGCCCGTCCGGCTGTGGCAAGTCGACGTTGCTGCGCATGATTGCGGGCCTCGAGGAGGTCACCGATGGCGAGATCGAGATCAAGGGTCGCAACGTCACCGATCTCGATCCCTCCGACCGCGGCATCGCGATGGTCTTTCAATCCTATGCCCTCTACCCGCACATGAGTGTGCGCGAAAATCTCGCCTTCGGCCTCAAGATGGCGCGCACCGAAACGGTGGAGATCGATGCGCGCGTGAAAGCCGCCTCCGCAATCCTGAAGATCGACCACCTGCTCGACCGTCGCCCAGGCCAGCTTTCTGGCGGCCAGCGCCAGCGCGTCGCGATCGGACGGGCGATCGTGCGCAAACCCGATGTCTTTCTGTTCGATGAACCGCTTTCCAACCTCGATGCGGAGTTGCGCGTTTCGATGCGCATCGAGATCGCCAGACTTCATCGCGAGCTCGGCAATACGATGATCTATGTCACCCACGATCAGACCGAGGCGATGACGCTCGCCGACAAGATCGTCGTGTTGCGTGACGGCCGCATCGAGCAGGCAGGAACGCCGCGCGAGGTCTACGAAAATCCCGCCAATATCTTCGTTGCGGGCTTCATCGGTTCGCCGCGTATGAACCTGCTCGACGCCGTCTGGTTGGGCAATGGACGCGTCCGCGTCGCGGGCAGCGAGATGTCGGTGCCCGTCGCCGGCGAGGGCTTGCAGATCGGAGAAAAGGTTTCCTTCGGAGCGAGGCCGGAGCACCTTTTCGTGACCGACGGCGGAGAGGAACACATTCCTGCAAAAGTCGATTTTGCCGAATATCTCGGCGGCACCCAGTATCTCTATTGCCAGCTTGCCGATGGCCAGCCGCTCATTGCCGAATATCGCTCGGGACCGGAAATCAATGCCGGCAGCACGATAGCCCTTTCGGTCGACGACAATCAGCGGCGGCTGTTCGCGGCGGACGGGCGGCGACTGAGCTGATCCGGGATACTGCTGGAGCGGCAGGCCGGTATCCAAGGCTTGCCGCCTCCCTCACCTTCCTCTTTCGCCGACGCGCGCCAAGACGAAGTCGTGCTCCACCTCCCAGAAGTCGCCTTCGAAGTCATATTCCTTCGCACGCACCGGGTCGTGCGTCCGCTTGAACTCAGCGAGCAGGCTTTCCTTCACGCCGAAGACCGCGTCGGAACTGATGTAGGGGTCGTCCGGATCGAAGATGTGCGTGATCAGTGTCTCGAAGCCACCGGCCTTGATGATGTAGTGCAGATGGGCCGGACGGTTGGGATGGCGGCCGAGATGGTCGAGCATCTGACCCACCGGCCCGTCGTTCGGGATCGGATAGTATTTCGGCTTCACCGCGCGAAACCAGTAGCGCCCGTCGAGCCCGGTCCGGAACACCCCGCGCAAGTTGAAGTCCGGCTGGATACCTTGCTGCTGGACGTCGTAGAAGCCCTCGTCGTTCGCCTGCCAGACATCGAGCACGGCGTCGGCGATCGGGTTGCCGCTGGTATCGAGAATCCGCCCCTGGATGAACAGGTCCTCGCCCTTTTGGTCGAGGCAGATATTGGCGCCCATCTCAAGTTCCGGAGCTCCCTTGACGTGGAAGGGGCCGAGCACGGTGCTTTCGGAGGCGCCGGAAGGCTTGCGGTTGTTGATGGCATCCACGAGCATCGAGACGCCGAGCGTGTCCGACAGCAGGATGAACTCCTGCCGCCACTCGTTGCACATCTGCCCCGTTCTGGTCAGGAACAGGATCGCTTGCAGCCACTCCTCCTGCGTCGGCTCGATTTCCTTCACGGCCTCGTGCAGCTTGCGGATGACGACTTCCATCACCTGCTTCAGCCGCGCGTCCTTGGCGTTCTTGTTGCGGCCCGTCACGACCTCGATGGAATTCTCTTCGGTGAAAAAACCTCGTTCATGCGCTTCCATAGTGGTCCTCACTTGTCGAGTATCGCCGTCATCACGCGATAGAGTTCGGCGACGGGATCCGCAGCGATGACGTCGCTGCGCCAACAGACGTGATGATCCGGGCGCACCAGTACGATGCCGCTGTCACGCACCTCGCGCGCGTTCGCCCAGTCGCCGGAAAAATCCTGCCAATGCTGGCGCGGCCCGATCACGTGGGCGGCGATCTCGATGCCGAGCTCGCGGCCGACCGCGCGGGCGGCCTCGATCCAGCCCTCCCCGCCGATGCCAGTCAGAACCGTGAATTTGCCGTGGCCGGTCAAATCCAGGGTCGAGGCCTTGGTCCCGTCGCCGGAGAAAACCCATGCATGCGGCAGCCGCGCCCCCGGCCATGTCGTCGGTTGATAATGCAGTTCCGCATCCTTGGTGAAGGCGGGCTCGGCCTGCCCATCGGTAACGATCGCATCGGAACGGTAACGCTGGTTCATCTCGACACCGTGAGCATCGAACTCATAGACCTTGTCGGCGATCGATTTGCGGATCGCTGCGCGCTGCTCTTCCGCGGCCGCTGTGTTGTTACAGCGGGCATCCATGTTCTGCTGCATCTTCACCGGGTCAATGGAGTCAAGCAGGCCGAGCGCCTTGAAGATCGGGCCGAATTCCTCGATCGACTTGTTGGCCCGGGTGACGATCTGCTTGGCAACCGGCGCACGCTCTGCGCCGTAGCTGTCGAGCAGCTTCGAGCCGGCCTTGCCCTTGAGCACGAAGGCAAGCTTCCAGGCAAGATTGAATGCATCCTGAATGGACGTGTTGGAGCCAAGCCCGTTCGAGGGCGGATGGCGATGGGCCGCATCCCCCATGCAGAATACGCGGCCGTTGGACATGGTCGTCGCATACATGTTGTTGACCGTCCAAGTGGAGACCTGTTTGATCCGCGGCTCCAGATCCGGTACCCCGACAAGATCGCGCACCACCTTCTTGGCATGCGCCTCGTCTACCTCCGGCGGCGGCTGGTTGATGTCGTAGCCCCAGACGATCAGCCATTCGTGCCAGGGCTGAACCATGCGCACGAGACCCATGCCGATGCCGCCGACATCGGCGCCCGGCTGAAGCACCCAATAGAGCACCGAAGGTCGATGCGCGACATAGCGCGAGAGATCGGCTTCGAACAGGATATTCATCGAACCCGCGACGCCCATCTTGCCCTCGAAGGTAAGCCCCGCATGCTCGGCGACCTTCGAATTGCCGCCATCGGCGCCGATCAGATATTTCGAGCGGATCGTGAACTCCTTGCCGGTCAAGCGGTCGACGCACGTGGTCGTGACGCCGTCGGCATCCTGCTGATGGCTTATGTATTCCGTAGACATCCGGGCCTGCGTGCCACGTGAGCAGGCGGTCTTGAACAGGAGCGGCTCCATGAAGGTCTGCGGCAGGTCGTTCATGTGGCTTGGGGAGGACAGCTGGTGCTCGGCGCGGCTCAGCGGGTGTTTGCCCCAGCTCTTCATGCGGCCGATCTCTTCGCCCGCAAGCGACGTACAGAACACGTTCTCGCCCATCAGGTCCTGCTCGGCGGCGAACATATAGGCCTCATCCTCGACGTCACGGCCAAGATCGCGCAGAACCTCCATCGTGCGCTGATTGGTGATGTGCGCGCGTGGCGTATTGGCGAGCCACCGGTAGCGATTGATCACCACGTTTTCAATGCCATAGGTCGAAAGCAGCGCGGCCGTGGCCGATCCCGCAGGCCCGGTGCCGATGATGAGTACGTCCGTAGTGATGTCAGCCATGAGGCCCTCCCTTATGCGCTCGATTGAGTGATCCGCCCCGCAAAAGGCGGCGAACCGGAAAAAGCTGGATACCGGTGCGGTCCGAGAAGAGGCCCCAGAGACCGCGCGGCGCGAAAAGCATGACGAGAATGCCGATCAGGCCCAGCATCAGGAGATACCAAGAGCCGTAGCCGGCAAGGAGATTCTGCAGGAAAAAGAAGAGAATGACCCCGACGATCGGCCCCTCGACCGTGCCGATGCCGCCGATCACGACGATGAAGATCACATAGGCCGTCCAGTCGATCACCGAGAAGGCCGCGTCCGGCGAGATGCGCGCCTTCTGTACGTAGATCAGCGCGCCGGCGATGCCGGTCATGAACGAGGCGGCGAGATAGACGAGCGCCTTCATTCGTCGCGCATTCACGCCAACCGCCCGCGCCGCCTGCTCGTTGTCGCGCACCGCCGCCAGGCCAAGCCCCTGCTTGCTGCGCAACAGCCCGTAGACGAAGCCGATGGTCGACACCAACAGGATCAGCGCGATCCAATAGGTCAGCGCATCGCTGGACGCAGACGCCTTCATGCCGAAGACGTCGCGCATCAAACCGACACCGATCATCTCACGGGTCGCCTCTCGCGGCAGCGACGTTCCGGTCCCGCCGCCGAGCGCTTTCCACTGCGCCAGCAGCAGGCGGACGACCTCGGCGATCACCCAGGTCCCGATCGCGAAATACGGCCCCTGAAGCCGGAAGGTGAAGAAGGCGGTCGGGATCGCGAGCAGCATCGAAAGCACGCCTGCAGTCAAGATGGCAATGAGTGGATCAACACCGAACAGGATGACGCAGGCGAACATCGCATAGGCGCCGAAGCCGACGAAGGCCTGCTGGCCGACAGAAATCAACCCGGCGTAACCCGCGAGCAAATTCCAGTTCTGCGCGAGCACAAGCATCGTCAGGATGAAGAACAGATCCTGGACGACACCGCGCGATACGAGGAACGGGACCGCAAAGGCGAGCAGCAACGCGGCACCCGCGGCAAGAGCGAAGGCTGCCGACGTCTTGTTTCGGGTTTCGACCTGCCAGGATGGAATGACGAGCGACATCGATGCACCTCAATCCACGGCGCGCGGGAAAAGGCCGCGCGGTTTGAAAAGGAGAACCAGGAGAAAGGCGAGATGCCCGGTGAGGATCTGCCATTCGGGGTTGATTGCAGCGCCGACCGTCTGCGCGATTCCCAGAATGACGCCACCGGCAAGCGTGCCCCAGAGCGAGCCAAGTCCGCCGATGATGACAGCCTCGAAGGCGTAGATCAGCCGCGCCGGTCCTGACGTCGGTTCGAAATTGGCGCGCGTGCCGAGATAAAGGGCTGCAATAGTCACGACCACCATCGCCAGGCCGGTTGCAAGCGCGAACATCCTTTGCGGGCGGATGCCCATCAGGCCTGCAGTTACCGGATCGTCCGAGGTGGCGCGAAAGGCGCGGCCGACGGCAGTGCGATAGATCAGCTGGTTGAGGCAGACGATAACGGCAACCGCAGAAAGAAAGGTCATCAGCGGCATGATGCCGGCATTGACGGGGCCAAGCGCGATCGATGCCGATTCGAGGCTGCCGGTCGAGACGCGGCGGCTATCGGCGGAAAAACCTTCGAGCAGTCCATTCTGGATCACGATCGACAGGCCGAAGGTCACGAGCAATGGCGGCAGGATGTCCTTGCCGAGCGCGCGATTGAGCAGGAAATATTGCAGCGCCCAACCGGCAGCAAACATCAGCGGGGCAGCAATGAGCGCGGCGACGAAGGGGCTGACGCCGAGCGCGGTGACAAGCGCAAGAATGACGAAAGCGGCGAGCACGATCAGGTCGCCATGGGCGAGGTTCACAAGCCGCATGATTCCGAAAACGAGGCTCAAGCCGGCAGCGAAAAGCGCGTAGAGCCCGCCGAGCAGCACGCCTTGAAGAATGGTATCAAGCCAGTTCATGGCGCTCCGCTCCGAAGTAAGCCTTGTGGATCTCATCATGGCCAAGCTCCGACGCGCGGCCGGAGAGCGTGATCCGTCCCTCCATCATGCAGTAGACGCGGCCAGCAACTTTCAGCGCCTGGCCGATGTCCTGCTCGACGATGACTATGGAGGCGCCGCTTGCGCGAATGCGCGGAAAGGCGGCATAGATAGCGCGCACGACTGCCGGCGCGAGACCGAGGCTGATCTCGTCGCAAAGCAGCACGCTCGGATTCGACATGAGCGCCCGACAGATCGCCACCATTTGTTGCTGGCCGCCGGAGAGGGCCATCGCCGGGCTCTTGCGCCGCTCTTTCAGAACCGGAAAGAGCGCATAGAGGCTGTCCAGCGTCCACTCGCCCTGCGCCCTGCGGCCGTATGCGCCGACAAGCAGATTTTCCTCGACGGTCAGCGACGGAAAGAGCTTGCGCCCTTCGGGCACCATGGCGATACCGCGGGCAAGAACGTCGGGCGCCGGCAAGGCGCCGATCGGCGCATCGTTATGGAGAATTGAACCCGGGTCATTGGCAAGGACACCAGATATCGAACGCATCAACGTCGTCTTGCCGGCGCCGTTCGCGCCGATAATGGCGATCGTCTCGCCGGCATCGACGGTGATGTCGACGCCAAAAAGCGCCTGGAAATCGCCGTAGAAGGCCTTGAGCCCCTTGGTTTCGATCAGCGCCATCAGATCTCGATCCCCAGGTAGATTTCGCGCACCTCGCGCGAGGCCATGATTTCATCCGGCTTGCCGATGCCGATCACCCTGCCGAAATGCAGCACCAGCAGGCGCTCGACGACGGAGTTCAGCGCATGCAGCACATGTTCGATCCAGATCACCGCGACGCCTTTGGCATGGATGGAGCGGATGGTGGCGACCAGCGAGCGGCATTCGCCTTCGGTCAACCCGCCGGCGATCTCGTCGAGAAGCAGGAGCTTCGGTTCGGTGGCGAGCGCTCGGGCGAGTTCCAGCCGCTTGCGCTGCAAGAGCGTCAAGCCGCCTGCCAGGGCGTTGGCCTTGTCGATCAACCCGGTGTCGACAAGGATTTCCGCGCAGCGGTCGGAAACTTCCGCTTCCCGTCGCCGCGTGCCGAAGGAACCGGCGACAAGCAGGTTTTCGAAAACGGTCAGTTGCTCGAACGGCTGCGGTATCTGGAATGTCCGCCCCATTCCCGAGAGGCAGCGCGCCATCGGCGGCAGACGGGTCACGTCCGCCCCACAGAAATGGATCGTTCCGCTGTCCGGCGCGATGTTGCCGGTGATGAGGTTGAAGAGCGTCGATTTTCCCGCGCCGTTCGGCCCGATTATCCCCAGCGCTTCCCCCTCGCCGACCGCAAGGGAGATCTGCTCGGCGACCGTCAGAGCGCCGAACTTCTTCGACACCTCTTCCAGTTTGAGAATGGCCATTCACGTTCCTCCCGTGAACAAGTACCCTCCCGCCGTCCCACGCGGCGGCAGGGCGTTATCCCGTCTCGATCGATATCGATTCAAAAGGGTCAGCGGCTTCGGATCAGGCGATCGGCTCCATCTTGCCGCCGACGGGAATGTTCGGGGCGGTCTTGTTGTCCGTGATCACAAGGTCGTAGCCGCCGCCGTCCTTGAGCCGCCACTGGCCGCCGACGAGCGGCGTCTTGGCAACGTTCTTCGCCGCGAAGGGCGGCAGGTCTTTTCCGTCCCAGGCGATCGGCCCGACAAGGGTGTCGAGCCTCGTGACGGCGATCGCTTCGGCGACCGCATCGCCGTCGCTCGGGTCGGCCGTCCGCTTCATCACGTCGACTGCCAGCTCGAAAAGCGCATGGGCGAAGCCGATCGGCTGCGTCCAGGGCCGGTTCGTCGTCTTGGTAAAACTTGCGGCGACCTCGGCCGAACTCTCGCCGGTCAACGACGATTTGAACGGATGACTGGGTGTCCACCAGACTTCCGACGAAAGATTGTGTCCGGCGTTGCCGAGCGCTTCGACCGCCTGCGGGAACAGGAGCGCCTTGCCGATCGAGGCGATCTTCGGCGCGAAACCCTGCTGCTTGGCCTGGTTCCAGAAGGTCGTGAAATCCGGCGGGATGACGACGCCGGTGACGATCTCGCACTGGCCTGACTTGAAGGCGTTGATCTGCGCCGAGAAGTCGTCCGTCATGTTCTGGTAGCGGCCGGGGTCGGTGAGCGCGTAGCCCATCTTGTCCAGAACGGGCGGGAAGCCGACCGTCTTGTCGCCCCAGGCGTTGCCGTCGCCGTCATTCGGGAAAAGGCCGGCCACTTGCCTGTTGGTCTCGATTTGCGCCCACATGTTGGTGAAGACGGCAATGACGTCCTCGAGACCCCAGAAGAAGTGATAGGCATAGTCGAAAGGCTTCCAGGAAGCCGGGTCGCCCGGATTGCCTTGCTGGCCGATGAACCATGGCTGCCAGGGAGCAACCGTCGAAATGCAGGGCATTTCCTCCGCCTCGCAGGTGGTCGCGACCGGATTGGTCGTTTCCGGCGTGGAGGCCACCAGCACGAGGTTGACCTCGTCGGAAACGATCAGTTCCTTGGCAACTTCCGCCGCCCGGTTTGGATTCGACTGGCTGTCCTTGACGACGACCTCGTAGTTGAGGCCCACCGACTTGGTCGCCGCCAGGAAGCTGTCGATGACGAATTTGTCGGCTTCGCCGAAGGCGGCGAGCGGCCCGGTCTGCGGGCTGACATAGCCGAGCTTGATCGGCGCGTTCTGCGCGATCGCCGGCATCGCGAGGCCGGACGTGACGGCAAACGCCCCCGTCGCCGCCGTCGTCTTCAAAAAATCACGCCTGGTAAACATGCTTCCTCCTCCCATTTCCCTCTCCTCCCAAAGAGTGTTTCAGCGTGCCGGCCGATTGCCCTCCCAGGCATCCTGCAGCAGGTCACGGATGGATCGCCGATCGACCGGCCGCGGATTCCAATAGGGATTTTCCGTGGCGATCTCCGCGGCGCGATCGAGATCGGGCTCGCTCAAACCCAGGTCCTTCAGCGCCAGCGGCGCGCCGGCTTCCTTGGCGAAGTCCCAAAGGCCGCCGCCGACCGAGCCGCCAAAGATCTCTGCGACCGGAGCCAGCAGTTCCGGAACCGCGGTGGCGTTGTAGCCGGCGGTATGCGGCAGCATAATCGCGTGCGTTTCGGCATGCGGCGTATCGAAGGTGCCGCCGAGCGTGTGACAAATCTTGTGGTGCAGTGCCATGCCGACGGTGCCGAGCACCGCTCCGCAAAGCCAGGCGCCGTAAAGCGCATCGGCCCGCACGCCGATGTTCCGGGGAGACTCGGCTATTTTCGGCAGGCTCGTCTTGAAGGCATGAAGGCCCTCGACTGCCATCAGGGTCGAGATCGGGTTTCGGTCCTGCGCGTAGAGCGCCTCGACCGCATGCGCCATCGCATTCAGGCCGCTGTTGATGCTCATGCCGAGCGGGAGCCCCAGCGTAAGCGCCGGGTCGTAGATCACGACTTCGGGCAGGATGCTCGGATGACGTACGGTGGTCTTGCGGCCGCCCTCGGTCTGGCCGAGGATCGGCGTCACCTCCGAGCCCGCATAGGTCGTCGGTATGACGATCTGCGGCAGGTCAATGCGATAGGCGATCGCCTTGCCGAGACCGGTGGTCGAGCCGCCGCCGAGTGAAACGACGCAATCGGCGCCGGTTCTCGCAACGACCTCCATCGCCTTTTCGGTCACGTCGACCGGCGTGTGCATGACGGCGCCCGCAAAGATCCCGGCAGAAAGCGGCCCAAGGCGTTTTGCCAGAACTTCGGCGTCGGCTTGCTGCTGCGACGTCGAGAGCACGAGCGCCTTCTTGCAGCCGATTTTCTCCACCCACTCGCCGGCCAGTGCACTTTTGCCTTCGCCGAAGATGATGTGGGCAGGGCTGCCGCTATAGACGAAATCGCGATTCATGTGTCCGCTCCTTGCCTCGCGCGCGCCATTACGAAGGTGAAGTCGAGCCGCCAGGCCGGCGCGCCCTTCCCTTCCAGCGGCTTGAACTCGCGAACAAGCGCTTCCTTGACCCCGAAGATCGCGTCCTCGCCGAGATGCGGATCGCCGGCGTCGTAGACATGAGTCGTGATCGTTTCGAAGCCGGGCGCCTTGACGATGAAGTGAAGGTGGGCGGGGCGACACAGGGGATAACCCGCCTGCCGCAAAAGCTTGCCGACCGGACCGTCATCCGGAACGCGATAGCCGGATGGCTTGACCGTCCGATACCGAAACGCCCCTTCCTCGTCCGTCCTGAAAATGCCGCGCAGGTTGAATTCCGGCTGAAGATCGGGCTGCTGGTTCTCGTAAAAACCTTCGGCATTGGCTTGCCAGGTGATGACTTCTGCGCCCGCGATCGGATGGCCATCCAGATCCCGGACGAATCCGAACACCTCGAGCCTTTCTCCAATGCCGTCCAAAGAAATGTTGCTGCCCGAGGGCAACTCGGGCGCATCGGCGCGAAAGAACGGTCCGCGAACCGTATTCGGCGTCGCGCCCCTCGGCCGACGCGAATTGATTTCCTCGACAAGGGCCGAGGCGCCGATGAGGTCGGAAAGCAGCACCCATTCCTGGCGGCGTTCGTCCGAGACATGCCCCACGTCAGTCAGGAAGGCTATGACATTGCGCCAATCCGCAGGTGTCGGCCGCAGCTCCTTGATGAGCTGATGAAGATGGGTGACGACCGCTGCCAATACCTGCGGCAACGGCTTGTCGTTCGATAGCGGAAGTCGTTGTGCGAAGATCTCGGACGAGTTGGCCTCGCTGAAATTCAACGCCAGTGGCCTCGACGACATACTCTCCTCCAAGACATCGGCTGGTAGGAGAAAGCTAATCCAGGACCGGGAATGCGTTGATGATTTTATTTCGACCTAGTATAACTGATTGTTATGAAGTTCGATGAACGCCATCTGATCCAGCTCGCCGCGGTCGTGAAGGCTGGCGGCGTGACCGAGGGGGCGGCCTTGCTCGGGCTGTCGCAGCCAGCGGTCTCCCGAACGCTTTCCATGCTGGAGAGACGCGTCGGCGAACCGCTCTTCATCAAGGGGCGCAGACCGCTACAGCCGACGCCGCTCGGGCGCGCTTTGGCCGACCATGGCCAGATCATGCTGTCGGCGTCACGCAAGGCATCCGATACGGTTGAGAGCTTCCGCGTCGGCCACAGCGGCGTCGTGCGCCTCGGAGGCACGCCCTTTTTCATGGACGGACTGATTGCCAGCATGATCGCGGAATTCCAGAATCTTTATCCCGATGTCCGCGTCGATCAGACCTACGGCTACTTTCCCGACCTTCGCGCGGCACTCAAGGCGGACCAGATCGATCTCGCCATCTGCCCCATCGATATTCTCGACGAAGGATCGGGGCTCGAGTTCCAACAGATATTGCCGGGGCGCAACGTGGTCGCATGCCGGGTGACGCATCCGCTGTTGATGAAGCGGAAGCCGCAACCGGCCCACTTGCTCGAGTTTCCATGGATCGCGCCGCCGCCCGGCAGCCCGCTGCTTGCCGACCTGCGCAGCATGCTTCTCTCGTTCGGTGCGACCGAGATCAAGATTCGCTATTCAGGCGGTTCATTGATGAGCGTCGTCAACTACATGAAGGCGGCGGACGCGCTGACGATCCTGCCCCACAGCGTCGTCTTTGCGCTGAGGAACCAGAAATCCATTACTGCGCTGCCGATCTCAATCCCGCATCCAGAGCGGGCACTCGGACTGCTCAAACGCTCGGACGCCCCGCGCACGCCGGCCGTGGACCAGTTCGCCCGGCACGTGCGCACCGGATTCGAAAACCTCAAGCATCTCATCAAGCGTCATGAGCAATCCGTCATTTGGGGTGCATGATGGTTACCTCTCAACGGCAGAGGCCCGGGACAAGAATCCGGCCCGGGCAAAAAATGCATTCACGCGAAGAACGGCAAAGGTTATAGCGGTCCCAAGTTGACGAACAGATTGGACCTCTCCATGACCGACACTGTTATCGATCGCTTCCTCCGTTACGTGGTCATCGACACCCAATCGGATCCCAAGTCGACGACGCAGCCATCCACCGAAAAGCAGAAGAATCTTGCCCGGATATTGGTCGAGGAATTGCTGGCGATCGGGCTTGCCGATGCGCATCTCGATGAGCACGGCTACGTCTATGCCACGATCCCATCGAATGTCGACAAGCCGGTGCCCGTAGTCTGCTTCTGCTCGCATATGGACACGGCGCCCGATTTCACCGGCACCAATGTCAAGCCGCAAGTCGTGCGAAACTACGCCGGCGGCGATATCCAGCTTTCAGGCGATCCGCAACAGGTCATCCGCGTCAGCGACAATCCCGAGCTCGGCAACCAGATCGGCAACGACATCATTACCACTGACGGCACGACGCTGCTCGGCGCCGACGACAAGGCCGGGCTCGCGGAGATCATGACGGCGGCGCAAGTCCTTGTTGACAATCCGGACATCAAGCACGGCACGATCAAGCTTCTCTTCACGCCTGACGAGGAAGTCGGCCGTGGCGTCGACAAGGTCGACCTGAAGAAGCTCGGAGCCGAGTTCGGCTATACCGTGGACGGCGAAACGGCTGGCCATATCGAGGACGAAACCTTCTCGGCCGACGGCGTCGAAATCACCATTCAGGGTGTCGCGATCCATCCAGGCTTCGCCAAGGGCAAGATGGAAAACGCCATCAAGATCGCCGGCGCCATCATCGACCGCTTGCCGAAGGACATTGCGCCAGAGGCGACGTCGGACCGAGACGGCTTCATCCATCCGATCGGCGTCACCGGCTCGATGGAAAAGGCCACGCTTGCCTTCATTGTCCGCGACTTCGATGAAGGCGGCCTTGCCGTGAAGGAAAAGATGCTCGAGGACATCGTGAAAGGCGTCATGGCGGAGTTTCCCCGTTCGAGTTACGCGTTCGAGGTGAAGGAGCAGTACCGCAACATGAAGGCGATCCTCGATCGCCATCCGCAGATCGTCGAGAATGCCGTGGAGGCAATCCGCCGCGCCGGCATGACACCGGTACGCGGCAGCATCCGCGGCGGCACCGACGGTTCGAGGCTCTCCTATATGGGCCTGCCTTGCGCCAACATCTTCGCCGGCGGCCATGCCTTCCATTCGCCGCTCGAATGGATCAGCCGGCAGGACATGGAGAAAAGCGTCGAGACGCTCGTCGAGCTGGCCAAGATCTGGGAAGAGCGCGCCTGACCCTTCCTGCATCTGCGCTGCCATGTGACGGGAGAAAGCAGCCGGCATCTCGGGCCGGCCGCTGATCGAGCTTTTTCACGTAGGCATCGCCAGCAGCACCGATGCGGGGGCATTGGTTCGGTTCGACAGCGCGCGCGCCTCGCCCGGCGCAAGCCGGCAGCTGTCGAGATAACCCAGCGTCACCGTCTCGTCCTGCGTCTCGATCGTTACCTCGCCGGCAAGGACGATGTAGATCTTCTCGACGGAGGCATCCTTCAGCGATGTGTGCGCCCCGGGGAGAAGGTGCGACAGACCGATCCAGATCGTATCGGTAGCGGTCGCTTCCTTCCCCTGAAGACGAAGGCAGCGCATATCGTAATGCTCTGCCGCCTCGTAGGGCTTCGCCTCCCGGTAGAGTGTTACCTGCATCCGCAAAACCTCACGGCTTCAGGAGGACGCGATCCGGCGTGCCGCGCAGCACTGAGGCATACGCCTTGGCCGCGTCGGCAAGGCCGTAGACGGTGGCCGGGTTGATCGGGAAAGGTTTCAGCAGCCCCTCCTCGAATTTCGGTTTCAGCCGATCGAAGATGCGCGCGCCATCGACCGATGAGAGCGCCAAGGTATCGATGCCGATATATCTGTGGCGGCCGCGGAAGAAGTTGAAGATGTCGAACGGCACGGCCCTATCGAATGTCGAGATGAAGATCTGCCGGGCCTGTTTCGCCATGGCCTTGTTGGCGATCTCGAAATAGGGACTGCCGACCGTGTTGAAGACGATATCCGCCCCGTGGCCACCGGTCTTTTCCCGAACGATCGCCGCCACGTCGTCACAGCTGCTGTTCAGCATCTCGACCGGACCGTTGGTGTGGCCGAGCAATGGCTGGTCGTTGTATTCGACGGCGAAGACCTTGGCACCGGCCATGGTCGCAAGCTGGATCGCTGCCTGTCCGACCTTCCCGTTGCCGCCGCACACGAGGACGACGTCAGTCGGCTGGACGCCACCGGCCTCGCGCAGGCCCTCATAGGCGGTGATGAACGGAACGCCGATCGATCCCGCCTCTTCCATCGTGAAATTCTTCGGCTTCTCGCGGACCGCCTTCTGGTCGAGCACCATCCATTTGGCATGGCTGCCGTCCTGGCTGATCCCGAGTTCGCCGCCGCCGCCCCAGATCTCCAATCCGATCATCGATTTCGGGCCTTCCCGCACGATGCCACCGAAGTCGCGCCCGGGAATGCGCGGCCAGACCGCATGCGGCATGTGGCCGAGCGAGGCCTTGACATCGCTGGGGTTGACGCCTGCCGCCACGATCTCCACCAGCACCTGTCCCGGTCCGGGTCGCGGCACGCTGACATCGACGACGTCGATCAGCAGATTGTCGAGGTCGGCGGAGGCTTGCGAGACGCGCAGCGCTTTCGCGACCTTCGTATCAGTCAGCATATTCATGGCATTCCCCTTTTCATGGATGCGGCCGCTCAGGCCTTCAACTGCAGGATCTCTCGGGCTTCGAACGGGCTGGCGATTTGCCCGCCGAGCTTCTCGACGATGTCGCGGGCACGCTCGACGAGCTCGCCGTTGCCTTTCGCGAGCACGCCCTTGGCGATGTACGAGTTGTCTTCGAGACCGACGCGGACGTGTCCTCCCAGCAGGTAGGCCTGGGCGGCCATCGGGAATGACATGCGGCCGACACCGAAGCCGGTCCACACCGTGTCGCGCGGCAACATCCGCGCGGCTAGCGCCATGGCGTCGGGCGTCGACGGCAAGCCGTATTTCACGCCGGTGACGATCGTGAACATCGCCGGAGACTTGAGCACGCCCGCCTTCAGGAGGTCGTGCGCGAGTCGGATGTCGCCGGTGTCGAAGACCTCGAGCTCCGGCTTGACGCCGGCCCCATTGATGAGATCAGCCATGATCTTGACGTTGCCGGGCGTGTTGATCACGACTTCGGTGCCGAAGGTCATCGTGTTGAGGTCGAGCGTCGCGATATCCGGCTTCAACTCGAGAATATGTTCGACGCGCCGTTCCGGGCGCATCAGCGTCGTGCGCGGACCGGCGACCGCGGGGTTCTCGTCGCTCGGGTGATAGCGTCCGCCCGGCCCGGTCGTGACATTCAATATCACGGCGCTATTTTTCGCGCGGATCCGATCGATCACCTCGCGGTAATATCGGATCTCCATCGACGGCTTCGCCGTTTCTGGATCGCGCACGTGGATATGAACCACGGCCGCGCCAGCGTCCGCCGCGTCCAGGCAGGAGCTGGCGATTTCTTCCGGGGTCACCGGCAGGCCGGGGTGGTTTTCCCTGGTGGTCAAATTGCCGGTGACCGCGCAGGTGATGATGACTTTCGGCTGCATCAGAGGTGCCTCCCCCCGTCGACGACGATCCGGGTACCCGTCGAGAATTTCAAATGCGTGGCACAGGCAAGGATCGCCTCGGCGACGTCGGTCGGAGTCGTCAGGCGCTTGAGCGGCGTTGCGGCCGCTGCCTTCTCCTTGAACTCCTGCCCGCGGCCCGGAACGAATTCGGTATCGACGACGCCCGGCGAGACCGCCATGACGCGGATATCCGGTGCGAGCGCGCGCGCGAGCGAGTTGGTCATGATGTCCAGCCCTGCCTTGGCACCGCAGTAGGCGATGTTCGAGCCGATGCCGGTAAAGGCAGCAATCGACGAGACATTGACGATCAGCCCGTCCCGATGCGCTTTCAGCGCCGGGGCGAAGGCGCGCACGGTCGAGAAAACGCCCCGCCAGTTGTTGACGAAAATCTGATCAATCAGTTCATCGGTCAGGCCTTCGAGGTCGGCGTGGGCGACCGGGCTCGTCACGCCGGCGGTGTTCACGAGGATGTCGGCGCGCCCAAGCGCAGCGAGCGTACGGTCCCGAAACGCATTGATGGTCGACGTATCCTCGATCGACACCGGCAGGGCGATGTGTCCCTCGCCCGGCAAGGCTGCGACGATCGCCTCTGCCCTCTCTTTTCCGGAGCGGTAACCAACCACGACTCGGGCGCCGGCTTCGGCAAACAGGCGGCAGGCTTCCCGCCCGATGCCGCCGGAACCGCCGGCGACGACTGCAACTTTTCCCGACAGGGCATCAGACAAACGCATTACCGATGCCCTCCCGATTTGCTGCCGGAGATCGGCGGAACCGGATAGGTCGGTTCACCCTCGATCAGCTTGAACTGGTATTCGCAGCTGTAGAAAGGCAGCGGGGTCTCCGGGTAATCGGGATGCTGCTCGGTATGCTCGACGAATTTGCCGACGATCTGGGTCTTGGCTCCGAAGACCACATCCGTCACCAGCGCCTGCGGCGTGTCGGAAAAGATCTGGGTGATCAATGTCTTGTGACCCGGGGCCGATACGATGAAGTGGATGTGCGCGGGTCGCATCGGGTGGCGCCGCTGCGCCCGCAGAAGGTCGCCTACGGGCCCGCCGGTCGGCACCGGATAACCGGCCGGCTTCACCGAGGTGAAGTGGAAGCGTCCGTCGGCATCGGTGCGGAACACACCGCGGAGATTGAAATCGTCCTGCTCCGCGTCCTGATTTTCGTAGAGGCCGACCGGGGATGCCTGCCAGACGTCGAGTTTCGCATCGGCAATCGGCTTGCCGTCGACGCCCGTGACCCGACCCTTGAAATAAAGCGTCGGACCGGGCGTTTCGGAGCGCGCGATGCAGTCACCGCACTCGCAGGCCGGCGCTTGCCCACGATAGAAGGGACCGAGCAGCGCCGACATCGTCTCGCCCTGCATCCCGTCGTTGTTGATGAGGTCGATCAGCGTCGAAGCGCCGAGCACGTCGGCTGCGAGCACGACCTCGTTGTTGGTCTCATGGGTGTGGTGGCCGAGCGCCGCGATCCAGCGCAGTCCATATTCGAATTCCTCCTCGGTCGGTCGCGTCTCGATGATGAATTCGTGGAGATGGCGCACCATGGACTCCATCAGTTGCTTGAGCCGCGGGTTGGATGTGCGCGACATCGCGCCCAATACGGTCGGCGTGACGTCAGCGACGGTTTCGATCAGTTTCGGCTCGACTGTTACGTGTTGCATCCTGCTTCTCCTGTCGTTTGCCGTTTCAGGCGGCCGCTGTTTTCAAGGCCTGGAGATGTGGATATTTCTCCGTCAGCAGCGAGCCGTGGTAGTAGGTCTTGGGGAAGGCCTCGGTCGCGCGAATGCGATCGAGCCAGGCAGCGATTTCGGGAGAGCCGCCCCACAGGCGGCCGAGATTGATATCGTCCATCCGAACGATCACCGGCATGATGGCGACGTCGGCCAACGTCATCTCCTTGCCAATCAACCAAGGCCCGCCACTTTCGCTGAGCCAGCGCGCCATGCGGTCGATCCCGCGTTGCAGCCGGGCAAGTGCTTCATCCATTTCCGATTGCGGAAAGCCGGTACGTCCCATCTTCATCAGGAATTCGCGGCGGAGCGGCTTGCTCTCGCAGACCGCCAGGAATTCCTCCTCCGTCATCGCCTGGTAATGCGGCAGGAAGGCGAGGTTGTAGGACGGCACGCGCACGGCCGGCGTCGGCACTTCGTCGATGTAGCGCATCATCGCCCGCATCCGCGCGACCTTGAGCGGGTCCCGCGGGCGCAGCGGCGCAACGTCGCCAAGGATATCCTCGAGATATTCCATGATCACCGAGGAATCGATCACGGAGGCACCTCGATGGACGAGCGCCGGGACCAATCCGTTCGGATTGATGGCGAGGTAATCGGGCTTCAGCTGGTCACCCTTGAAAAGGTCCAGTTTGTGCTCCTCGAAGGTCCCCCCCTTGGCATGGAGCACGTAGCGCACCCGTTGGCTGCAGGTGGATTGCGGTGCGTTGTAAAGCACGTATTCCGACATGACTTCCTCCTCCCGCCATTCCGGCAGGTTTCAATCCTTGAAGTTCAGGAACAGGCACTCCGGCGGGACCGGCCATCAATCCCAGTTGAGCACGCGTGGCAGCTTGCCCTTTTTTGCGAGCGTGCCGACCAGCCCCAGCGGGAAAAATATGAGGCCCACCGCCATCACCAGGCCGGTCCCCAGGATGTTGACTTCGGATGCGCCCATCGTGGCGACGAAGAGTTCGTTGAGCGCAACGATCAGGATGGCGCCGACCACCGGTCCGGCAATCGTGCCTTTCCCTCCGAGGATCGACATCAGCACGAGGTTCGCCGAAACGAGGATCAGGAGAAAAATATTTGGGCGTAGATAGGTCAGATATTCGCCCCAGACCGCGCCGGTCATGCCGACGAAGAAGGCCGAAAGCGCGAAAGCCATGACCTTGTAGAAACGCGTGTCGATGCCCGCACTTTCCGCCTTGATCTCGTCCTTCGAGATCGCCCGAAGACCGAGGCCGAACTTGGAGTGCTTGATGCGGTAGGTCGCCCACACCGTGAAGGCCGCGATCACGATCATCCCGTAGTAATAGGGCAGCTTTGCCCACTGCACCGGCAGGTCGTTGGTCGGGAGCGTCAGGCCGTTGGCGCCGCCAATAAACTCCCAGTTGTCGAACAGGATACGGGCGATCATCAGAAGCGCGATCGACGAGATGATGAAACTGGGTCCGCGCACCTTGAGCGTGATCAGGCCAACCATGTAGCCGAGAACAGCCGCGACGAGACCGGCAAGAGGCGCCGTGATGATGGTCGAGATGCCGTAGCGCGCCAAGAGCATGCCGGCGAAATAGCCACCGACGCCGAAGAACACGCTGTGACCCAGCGAGACGTAGCCGGCGAAGCCACCAAGGATGTTCCATCCCGAAGCCATCGCCACGTAGGAGGCGGTGAACAGGACAAGATGAAGCACGTAGTTGTAGTTACCCACGAATTGCAGGAGCGGCAGCGCCAGCAGGACCAGCAGCAGCGCCAGGGGAAACCAGGTCGCTCTCGTCTGATCGGCCCTGCGGGCCAGTTTCTCGTTATGTGCGCGCCGTGCCTCGAGGACGGAACTGGCGCTCGATTGTTGAAGGGTGACGGTCATCATGCCATCTCCGGTTTTTCGCCGAACAACCCCTGGGGCCGGATCAGCAGGATGAGGAAAAGGGCGAGGAAGAAGGTCATGGTCGACCAGGTGGCTCCGATCCATGTGCCGACGAAGGCAGCAACGACCGACAGCAACAGAGCAGCCACGACGGTGCCCAGAATGCTGCCCATGCCGCCGAGCACCACGACCGACATCAGGATCGCCACCCATTCCCAATGCTTGGCCGGGAAAAAGCTGAAGACGAAGCTGACCAGCGAGCCGGCAGCCCCGGCAAGGCCGATGCCGATCGCAAAGGCGAGAATGCTGATGAAGTTGACATTGACGCCGAGGAGCTCAGCCGCCTCGCGGTTCTGGGTGGTGGCGCGGATGGCATAGCCGAGCCGCGAATATTTGAGAAAGAGCGTCAGCGCAGCGATGATCGCGAGCGACAGCACCCCGGCATAGAGCTGCCCCTTCGGAATGAAGACGTCGCCGATGAAAAAGGCATCCGTGGCATAATCGGGTGAGGTCACGCGCTGGGTGTTGGTGAACAGACCGCCGAGCACGCCTTCCGCCATCATCGCGAGTGCGAAGGTCAGAAGCACGGTCATCTCGGAATATTTCGCGTTCTTCGTCTCCCTCTCGAACATCAGGCGATAGAGCAGAACGCCGATCGCCGCCATGATGGCCGCCGACACCGGCAGCATCACGATCGGGTCGATGCCGAGAACTTTGAACGCCCAGTAGGCAATGTAAGCACCGGCGATGATCAGCGATGGATGCGCGAGATTGACGATGCGCATGACGCCGAAGACGAGCGAGAGGCCGGATCCCATCAAGGCGATGACGCCGCCAAGCGCCAGGCCAAGGATCAATATCTGAAGGATGTCTGCCATGTTTCCCCCTTCAGGCGGCCTTCTTGCCGCCAAGGTAGAGTTCCTGGATGCGCGGGTCGGCGAGCACGTCGGCGGCCGGCCCCTCGAACAGTGTGCGGCCGAGGTCGAGCACAACGCCCCAATCGGAATTCTTGAGTCCCATCAGCGCATTCTGCTCGACCAGCAGTACGGTGACGCCTTCGGCCGACATCATCTTCATGATGTCGAACATCTCCTGGATTACTTTTGGCGCCAGCCCGAGCGATGGCTCGTCGAGCATGACGATCGCCGGCTTGATGATCAGCGTGCGGGCCATGGCGAGCGTCTGCTGCTGGCCGCCCGACATCGTGCCGGCGTGTTGCTCGGCCCGCTCGCGCAAGATCGGAAAGCGCTCGAGAATTCCGTCGATCCGGCGGTCGAGCTCCTTTTGATCGTTGAGGATGAACCCGCCCATGCGCAGATTCTCGCGCACGGTCATCTTTGGAAACAGCGCCCGCTCCTGGGGTACGAAGCAGATACCCTCACGCAGAATCTGATCCGGCCGCATCCCGTTGAGGCGCTTGCCCTTGAAGACCACATCGCCCTTGCGGATGGTCAGCATGCCGCATATCGACTTCAGCAGAGTCGACTTGCCTGCGCCATTCGGTCCGATGATGCAATGGACCTTGCCGGGCTCGACGGTCAGATGCGCACCGTCGAGGATGGCCGGTCCGTCGCCATAGCCGGCGGTGATATTGTTGACCTGGAGCAGTTCGCTCATCAGGCAGCCTCCTCTTCGAGGACGCCGCCGAGATAGGCGTCGAGCACTTGTGGGTCCTTGCGAACCATCTCCGGCGGTCCGTCACAGATCACGCGGCCTTGCGCCATGACCACCACCCTGTGGGAAAGCCGCATGATCAACTCCATGTTGTGCTCGACGATCAGGACCGTGAGGCCCTTCTTCTCGTTGAGAGCCCGGATGTGGCCGATGATCTCCTCCATCAGGGTCGGGTTGACGCCACCGGCCGGCTCGTCGAGCAGGATGATCTTCGGGTCCGACATCAGGAGGGCGGCGAGGTCCATCAGCTTCTTCTGGCCATAGGAGAGGTTGTGGCCGTCTTCGTAGGCGATGCGGGTGATGCCGAGAAAGTCGAGGATGGCCATCGCCTTGTCCCGTTCTTCCGCGCTCATCGCCGGCCGCAGCAAGCCGCGAATGCCCTCGACGCGAGACTGCACGATGACGTTCTCGATCACCGTCATGTCGGAAAGGTTGCGGGAGATCTGGAACGTGCGGCTGAGGCCTTTGGCGGTGATCTTGTGCGGCCGCAATTGATCGATCCGCTCTCCGTCGAGCCAGACTTCACCGGACGTCGGCGTCACCGTGCGGCTGATGCAGTTGAACGCAGTCGTCTTGCCCGCCCCGTTCGGTCCGATCAGGGCGGTGATCGAGCCCCTTTCGACGGCGAATGTCGCGCCGTCGACGGCCTTGATGCCCCCATAGTGCTTGCAAAGGTTCTTCACTTCGAGCATGCGCCCGACCTCCCATTTCCTCGACACGATTTCTTGCGGTCCGGACGCGGGCTCATGCCCTCGCCCGGATGCGCTCAGAAGCCAGCCTTGGGATAGCTGAACGGCACGACGCCTTCGAACTCGCCGGTCGGATAGACAAAGTTGAGCTTGCCGTCCTGCCACTGCGTCATGATGTGCGATTTGTCCTTGGCGAGGCCGCGTTCGTCCCATGTGAAGCGGCCGAGAACCGTGCGCACCGGATCGTCCTTGGTGCGCGCATGCAGCCATTCCCCCATCTTGGCGTTGTCAGTGGTGCCGGCACCATTGATCGCCTGCTCGATCCCCTGGCAGACGGCAAAGGGAATGGCGCTGTCCTCATCCGGCTCGACGCCATATTCTGCCTCGAAGGCCTTGACGAAATCGGCATTGCTGAAGGGCTTGCCGGCAAGCGTGCTTTCGAAAGGCACGTCCTTGTGCCAGGTCGTGTGGATCATCACGCCGTTCGCGGCGTTCGCCCCCACGCCTTCGATGAATTCCGTCTGAGCGCCCTGGCTCAGATAGACGAGCTTGGGCGTAGCACCGACGGTTTTCAGGCTGCGGGTGAGTTGGACCGCCTCTTCCGCCGACGCGGTCAGGCCGATGATCATTTCGGCCCCCGAGCGTTTGATCGAATTGGCGAGGTTCAGCCAGTCGTTGAAGCCTTCTTCCGGCCACTTCTCCTGCATGACCACCTTTATACCGGCGTCGGCGAGGTAGCCGGGAGCGAGATCGGCGATCTCCTTGTCCGTTGCGGGATCCTTGACCTTTTCGCCAAGCAGGCCGGCGGCAATCGCATTGGCGAAGAAGTCGTCGGCGGAAACGATTGCCGCGGTTTTCGGACCCTGCCCCGCCGGGATGAGATCCTGGATTACGGCAACCACGTCCTTGCCGGTGTATTCAGCCGCACTGACCTGGAAATAGAAGAGGTTTCGATATCCCTGCTCATAGATGCGCAAGGCGCCGCCGGAGGGAACGGCGTGGACCATGTTGTATTTGGAAAGAATGCTGCCGACCGGAAAGGTCAGCCGGCTCGAAAATGTCCCGTAAACGGCATCGACCTTGTCGACGTTGATGAACCGCTCATATTGGTTGATCGCGGTCGCAGGATCTGAGCGGTTATCGCTCACCACCAGTTCGACCTGACGGCCGAGAATGCCGCCGGCTTCATTGATCAGCTTGGTGCAGAGTTCATATCCGCGCTTGTGCTTCTCGCCGCTGACCGACAGGCCACCGGTGATCGGCAACGACGCGCCGATCTTAAGTGTTTGCGCCTGAGCGGCAGTGGCCGCAAGCGCCAGAGCGGTCGTTGCCGCCAGAAATCTTCCAAGAGTTCTTCCAAGTCTCACTGATGCTCCTCCTTCTCCATCGCGAAACTATGCAATCGATTGCATGCATCGTCAAAAAATAAAGGCGGCAACTTCATGCCGCAGTTTTCTTGCGGGACTCCTCATTCCCGGAAGAAACGACCGTAGTCCGCCAACCAAACCGCCTGCGCTGAATGCAATGACTATGCAATCGATTGCAGAGAGACCTAACATGATCTTTGTCAAGCGTCAAGGAAGATTATGCAATCGATTGCTTCTCCGCTGTCTCGCTGTAAAATGGCGTACGCGTCGGGGCACTGGAAATGTTGAAAAAGAGAATTACTCTCAAGGATATAGCGCGCGAGACAGGTGTCCATGTCTCCACCGTTTCGCGAGCGCTCGATCCGGTCGAGCGCAAGAACATTACGGAAGAAGTCGTCAAGCGCATCCAGGCAGCAGCGGACGCGCTCGGCTATCGGCCTAACAGGATTGCGGCGGGCCTGAGGACCAACCGGACGATGAGTGTCGGCGTCATGATCCCCGACATCACCAATCTCATCTTCCCACCGATCCTGCGCGGCATAGAGAGCGTGCTCGAGCCACTCGGTTACGCCTCGATCATCGTCAACACCGATAGCGACAGAGACCGGGAGGTCAGGCTCATCGACGTTCTGCGCGATCGCGGCGTCGACGGCATCATCCATGCCGCGGTGTTGCGGAGCGACCCCTCGATCGCCAAGGCGGCCCAGGACGGGCTTCCGGTCGTGACCCTCAACCGCAAGGTGGAATTCTCCGACATACCCTATGTCATCAATGACGAAGACGCCGGCATCTGCCAGATGCTGCGGCATCTCCGCGAACTCGGCCACGAACGGGTCGCGCATATCGCCGGCCCCCAGGACCTTTCGACCGGGCAGCTGCGCCTCGCCGCGTTTCGGAATGCTGCGGACGACCTTTCGGTTGCCGTCGACGAGGAACTGATCGTCACCGCCACCCGTTTCGACGAGCACGAAGGTGGCCGATGCCTGGCGGCCTTGCTTTCGTCCGGCAAAGCCTTCACGGCAGTGCTTTGCGCCAACGACCGGCTGGCGCTTGGCGCGATCGAGGCACTGCGCGAACGCGGCATCGACTGCCCTCGCCAGGTTTCCGTCACCGGCTTCAACGACATGCCGCTTCTCGAACTCATCCGACCGAAGCTGACGACCGTCAGGATACAGCAGCACGGCGCCGGACGTGCAGCGGCGAATATTCTCTTGCGGCTAATGAATGCCGAGACGCGCAGCGTCGATCTTGAAACCGTACTGCCCGTCGAGCTCGTTGTGCGCGAAAGCACGGCGCCGGCCCCTCGCCTCCCGCTTTTCACGCGACCGCTTTCGTAGCGGCGCTTTTCTCGCGTCTCGATCGGAAACAAAAATCCGACGCCGGCAAGGATCGGATTCAGTCTTTTTTGGTAATTTTCCGTTAGCGATTCCCGTCAGTGGGTTCGGCGGCTTTCCGCTGTCACCGAAAGTCTTGCGTACGGGTTCCTATGCGTTTCACAGCTCTGCCAGTGGTCCTTCTTGCCGGCCTCGTTTTGTCGGGCTGCGGATTCAGTTCCAATCGCGACAGGGTTGCGGCCCAGCAACCGTCACGGGAAACGACGAGCTCCGTTGCCCGGTCGCTCGCCCCCATGCCTGCGGCGAATGTCGGCACGGCTGCGCCTCAAGCCGCGCCGCCGCAGGAAATGCTGGCCTGGGCGGGGCCGGTTCCAGAGCCGCAGGCGTTCGCGCCCGTGGCCAGAACAGCCGGCATGCCGGTGCCTTCGGAAAGACCGATCGCCCTGCTCGCCCCCGAAAACCCGGCGATCGAGGAGGCGCCGCCAAGACGCGGGCAAATCTACAGTCATCGCTTCCGCGACGCCAAGCCGATCAATTTCGGCTCACGGTCTCCGAGAAAGCTTGCTGTGCACGGCGTCGACGTTTCGCGCTGGCAGGGCGAGATCAACTGGACGAAGCTGCGGACGCAGGGCGCAAACTTTGCCTATATCAAGGCGACTGACGGCGGCGATCATCTCGATCCGATGTTCAAGAAGAACTGGCGCAGGGCCAAGGAAGCCGGGTTGAAACGCGGCGCCTATCACTTCTTCTATTGGTGCCGAACCGCCGGCGAACAGGCCGACTGGTTCATCCGCAATGTGCCGAGAGAAGCCAGCGCCCTGCCGCCTGTCATCGACGTCGAGTGGAACGGCGAGTCGAGCTGCAAGAGGCGCCCCTCGCGCGAACGCGTCCTGGAGAAGATGCAGGTCTTCATGGACAAGCTGGAAAGGCACTATGGCCAGCGTCCGATCATTTATACCGCGCCGGATTTCTATCGAGACAACTTGAAGGGCGCCTTCCCCAACCATCCGTTCTGGCTGCGCTCGGTGGCCGCTCACCCGTCCAAGGTCTATCCGGGGCGGAAATGGCTCTTCTGGCAATATTCCGGCTCCGGCCTTTCGCACGGCGTCGACGGCAGGATTGATCTCAACGTGTTCCACGGCAGCGAGGACGAGTGGCACAGCTGGGTAGCTGCAGGGTCCCGCTTGGCGAGCCGCGACTAGCCTGACCGTCCAAGAACAGGCGCAACCGACAAACCACTCCATGGTTTGCCCCCCAAAACTCGCCAGAGAGTGGGTTGGCCACGAGCCGCTGCGGCTCTCGCATGTGGCAACTCACTGTTGTCATGGTCTCTTGTGGTCCGCCGCGTGCGGGCATGCGTCCCCGCGCCGTGGGCGCCGGTTGATGCGGATCAAGGATCGAAAGGATTTGTCGGCTTAACTTTCTTTCGAAACGCCGAGCGTTTCGACGTAGACTGATGGCTCGATGAAAGTCCCTTCTACGCTCTTCGGCAGGCGGAAGGCCGCGCTGCCGACCGGACGAATGATGAGCCCGTGAACGAGGAGTCGTCTCGATGCCCAGCATGATCGCAACCCCCACTTCTCCGTCGCAAAGCTGGCCGGCGATGGCCGATGGTGCGAAATATCTTCTCTCGATGGGACGCTTCCAGACGGAAGCCGTGAGGATGGCGCTGCGCTATCAGGTCGAGATGCTGAATTTCCTGAAGAACCGGCGCGAGCAGGACCTGAAGCTTCTCGAAGACCTCCTCTCGCCGGATCATCTCAACGAGACCTTCGACCTCTGCTGCTGTTTCTGGCAGAACGCATTCCTAGACTATTCGGACGAGGCTGTGCGCATTGCCGAGATCGGCTCGGACGCAGCCGCCGAAACGGCAAAGCAGGTTCGCGAGGAGCAGGAGTTGCTGACCAAGGACATTGCCGGGCAAACGGTGATGTGAATGGGTTTTCTCGTCGCAAGCGTGCAGACGTGAGCTTTGCCGCGCGGTGAAACGGGGCCCCACAAGCAATGCCCGCGCCAACCGCGATCGGCTGAGATGTTACGTTTGTAACAAGCGTCAGCGCGTCGACGGGATATGATGATATATGCTGATGGGGAGTGCTACCGACGGTGCTTGAGTGATGAATCGCCGGGTAAAATCCTGCAACGGACTCGGGCTATTTTCTCTCACGGCTGTCAAAGGCAGTTCGTAATATCAGAAGCTTGGTGAGGCCCGGAAGCCGAACGACGTTCCGCGCAACGTTTGTCGTAAGTCTGCGCTGATTTCAGACGAGGCGTATTTCGCTCCCGGCACGTTCGCCGTTTCTTCGATGCTTATACCCTGATTATCGAACACGCATGGAAGTCCATGGCGCGGGTGATGACCCGCGACGATTCGGAACAACGCGAGACAATAGCTTTTGGGGTGATCATCATGCGAAACGTTCAATTGGCAGCAATAGTCATAATACTTTCACCCTTCGATGCCTTCGCGGCCTCAGGCGCCTATTCGTGCAGCAATGGCGAGTTCGAAATCCGTTGCAACGCCTACAAATGCGAAAGTTCAGAGGATTTCACGCCCGCTGGCGGTGGCGTCGATACAGGCACCAAGGATATGTCGGTATGTGCATATAGCGGGTGCTGGGAAGGCAAAGCTGACAGCATCATCGCTTCCGCAGGCCATATCATCGCCTACTCGGACCAACTCCAGGCAAACAACCCCGGTCTTCAGCCAACCTCGGCCGCGATCGTCATCAACCGGGAAACCTTGGGCGCAACGCTCAACGCATTCGGATTCCAATCACCGATGTCCTGTTCTCTCAAGTGAGCCTTGAACATAGGAGGCACGAATGCCATTCGATCGCACGTTCTTCTTCAACCAAGTTCGGCCGATGTTCGGCGGCCGGCTGACCCAAGGCCAGGTGGACGGGATGTCGGCCATAGTCGACGAGTGGGAGCAGAGGCTTCCCGACGGCGACCCGCGCTGGCTGGCCTATATGCTTGCCACGACCTTCCACGAAACGGCACGGCAGATGACGCCGGTAAAGGAGGCCTATTGGCTCTCCGAAGGCTGGCGAAGGCGCAACCTCCGCTACTATCCCTATTACGGGCGTGGATATGTCCAATTGACCTGGCGCGACAACTATCGACGCGCCGGAGACCACGTCGGCGACAATCTGGTCGACCACCCCGATCTGGCTCTGCGGCCGGACTATGCAGCCGCCACCATGTTTGCCGGCATGGGGGAAGGTTGGTTTCGAGCCGACAGCCGCGGCCGGCATAAACTATCGCGATACTTCGGTCACAACGTAAACGACCCCGTTGGGGCGCGCGCCATCATTAACGGGTACGAACCGGGGATTGCAGAAGCGATCGCGAGATATCACGCAAGGTTTCTGGGAGCACTCAGGCTCGTCGTGCCTGTCAGAGGCGGGCTCGAGGCTGCCTTTGCGCCCGAGCTTGTGCAAGCGATCGGCACCCGTTCGGCGCTTCCGACCGCCGCAGCCCACTACGATGGTGACTCGGAGTTCACAGAGGCGCCCAGGGCTCCCGTGTTCCCTGTCGGAGGCCTGGACAGCGACCTAGCGCAACCGGATCCGATATTGCAGATGACTGCCGAGATCGTGACGGGGTTCGTCAGCAACAATAAGCTTGATCCCTCCAAGATATCTGAACTGATCGCGGACGTTTACTTCGCACTTTCGAACTCCGACGACTTGTCTCGCCGCCGGCAGCTTGCCGAACCGGACGCCGAGTACCTCGAAGGGAGTGAGGAAGCGGAGCCGCGCGCCGCTTGAACTTCCGAAAAGTGGCGCCCGGCATTCCGCGCCGGGCGTCACGCAACCGAAAATCTATGCTTTTGGCGCTTATTGCCATGCAGGTCCTTTCTCGCAAGCGGCAGGAGATGGTGCGCAACATTCCGCGCGATCCGATCGATTTGCGCGACCAGATCTACACGCCGAACCTCCGCCCGCTCCTTCCCGCGCTGTCGCCGGCAGGAATCGTCCTCGAGGCGCTGAAGCGCGCCGAGCCTTTGTATTGGCTGCCGCGAAATCAGGGCACGGAGGGCACCTGCAGCGCCCAGGCGCTCGCCAGCCTTATCGATCTCCAGAGAATGCTCGATTGCCAGGACGCTGCGGCCAATGTGCCCGTCAGCGCGCGCATGCTTTACGAGATGGCTCGACCGCGCGAAGCAACCGACGGCACTGAAGGTCTTTCCCTTCGAGAAGTCATCAAAGGCTTCTACCACCATGGCGTTTGCCCCGACGATCTTTGGAAGTACGAACCGGGTGATCCCGGCGGGACGCTGAATGTAAGGCGTGCCAAGGCAGCACGCGAAGTGTCGCTCGGCGCCTATTATCGCCTGCGCCCAAGCCTCAACGACTATCATGCCGCCTTGAACGAGGTTGGACCCGTCCTTGTTTCGGCCGCGACGCATGCCGGCTGGAATATCGAAGCGGTGCGCGCCAGTGCCGGCAAGATCGTGCAGTCGACCGGAGACGGCGGCGGCCACGCATTTGTCGTCGTCGGCTACGACAGCACGGGCTTTCTGGTGCTGAACTCGTGGGGGACAGAATGGGGCGGCTATCTCGGCTGCAACGGATTGGGCCACTGGTCCTATCAGGACTGGGCCGACAACATCTTCGACGGCTGGGTCCTTCGCCTGGGCGTTTCGACACCCAGCGCCTTCGACCTCTCCATCGGAGAACAGGGCATCTTTTTTGCTCGCAAACCTGCCCGTGTTGCCGGTGTCCCAGGCTACGAGGTGCTGGGCCACCTCATCCACCTTGACGATGGCGAGGAAGTCAAGCGGCCGCCCTATCCCTACTGCGCCAGGACATTCGACGAGACGGTCCGGTTCCTTGGCAGGGACCACCACGACGATCAGCCGATCGCGCCTGTCTGGGCGCCGGAGCGCGACGCGGCGAACCGCGGCTACCGCGGAATTCTCCTCAGGTTCGGCGGCAGTTTGCTGGGGCTCGGTCAGACCGCCCAGCAGATCGCACGAGAAAAGAATGCGATAAAGCAGCATGGCCTTTACCCGCTGACGATTGCCTGGTGCAACGACTTCGTCGACCAGACCACTGCCGTCCTCTCCGGCCTTTTCACGGAAGCCACCAAGCAGGTCGATGTCCGCAGCGATCGGCTGGACCACCTGATCGAGGACCTTACACATGGGATCGGCCGGTCATTCTGGCGGGACATCGAGTCGGCCAGCCGGAAGTCAGCGGCAAGAAAAGGTCCGGTCGATCATGTCGTGCGATGCCTGTTGCCGCTCGATCAATATTCCTTGCACATCATTTGCGACGGCGCTGGCGTCCTGCTCTTCCGCGACCTCATCGAGAGGTGGAGACGTGACCGAGAGGCATCGTTCCACCTGCTCACAAGCCGCCTCGCGAGCCTCGACCTCATCACGCCGACCATTGACGCAAGGGACTTTGCCGACGGCTTCGCGCAACTGATATCGGCGCTCTCGTCTCCAAATCAAACCCGTGCGCCGGCCGTCACCCTCCACATCCCTGATTCCGCTACGGAAGACAGGCTGACCGTGGGGATCTACTCGAAGTCCATACTCGATCTTATAGAGAAAGCCTTTTCTGATCGCGCGAGCGGCCGGCCGCCGGTCTTCATCGGCAAGTCGCTTCGCAAGACCGGGATCGCTGAGATCTGGAAGGATCACCCCGCCTTCTCGAAAATCCAGATCAACGAAGTCTCGATCCCGTCCCGTCTCGGAGAATTGCTCCGGCAGGAAGATCTTCAGCTGAAGACCGACCTCATCGCCCAGATACTCAACCGCATCGCGCCCGTGTCGGATATTCCCGACCGGCAAAGAGGGAGAACGCGCTATGACGTCAAGCAGCAAAATATCTCTGGAAGAACTGAACAGGAAGCTTGCTGATCCGAGTCTGAGCGAGCAGGAGCTTCAGAAATACTTTACGGTCGACGACGAGAAGTCGGGTCCCTTCAATCCGGTGCTCGAAATCAATCGCGAGCTCGTCACGGTGCCCGCAACACCCGAAGGCCGGGCCCGCAGTGCCGCCCTTCTCAACAGCGCCAATTTCATCTCGCGCCTGCGCCGCCAGGCCGCCTTCCACAATCGCATCGGCAGCGGAGACTACAAGGGGCCGGTCATCGTCTCCGAGGGCGACAGCTGGTTTCAGTATCCGTTCCGGCTGATGGACGTCATCGACCAGTTGATGAAGCACTACGCGATCTTCAGCCTGGACGCCGCTGGCGACACCCTGTCGAACATGCTGAGGCAAGCAGAATACATGGATGCGATCGAGAACACGGGAGCATCCATCTTCCTGTTCAGCGGCGGCGGCAATGATGTCGTGGCGGGCGGCAACCTCGCCGCTCATCTCTTCGATTTCGATCCGGCCTTGCCGCCCGAGGGACATCTCAGGCCCTCGTTTGAGACGATGCTCGACGATGCAATCGGCATGTATGGCAAGCTCGTTCGCCAGGTCGCCAAGGCTTTCCCGAAAGTGCAGATCCTTTGCCATGGTTACGACTACACGATCCCGGCAAAGGGAAATTGGCTTGGCAAGCCGATGGAATCGCGAGGGATCAAGGACCCGGATTTCCAGCGGGCGATTGCCCGCGTCATGATCGATCGCTTCAATGAACGCCTGTCGTTACTGCAAAGCTCCTCGGCGCGGCTCAACTACATCAACTGCCGCAACACGGTCAACACCACGGAGTGGTTCGACGAATTACATCCGACGGACAACGGCTATGCCAAGGTGGCGCAGAAATTCGCGGCCCTGATCGAACAATTTGCCGCGAAGGCGCGCGACGTCGAGCATAAGGCGAGCAAGGCGCGCGCCGCGAGATCGAAGGCACCGTCGGCCGCGACAGCGGCTGTCGAGACACCTGCCCGCCTGGCGGCCGCCGGTTCGCGGGCTACGGACGGTCCGTCAGGAATGTCGCTCCACATTGGCCTGAACATGGTCAGCGCCGCTCACTACGCGGGCTGGGAAGGACCGCTGCGCGCCTGTGAATTCGACGCGAGTGACATGCAGGAGATCGCGAATAGTCTCGGATACGAGACCACGTCACTCCTCACCAAGGAGGCGACGCGGCAGAACGTGATCCGCGAGATCAAGAAGGCCGCAAGGGACCTCAAGCAAGGCGATATCTTCCTGATCAGCTATTCGGGCCACGGCGGTCAGCTCCCGGATTTCAACAACGATGAAGACGATTCCACCGACGAAACCTGGTGCCTCTATGACGGCCAGCTTGTCGATGACGAGCTCTATGGCCTGTGGTCCGAATTCAGGGCGGGCGTGCGGGTACTGGTCGTGTCGGACAGTTGTCACAGCGGTACCGTTGTGCGTGCAGGCGTCCCCAACGGACATGCATTGGCGAACGGCCACGCGGTTGCCGCGGGAATACCGCGCGCAATGCCCATTGACGTCGCCACGCGGACTTTCCGCCAGAACCGCGACTTCTATGCCCGGTTGGGCGCATCCATGGCACTGGGCGAAGGACGCAATCTGACCCGCGAGATCACCTCGCCAATCTCGTGCAGCGTTCGGCTGATTTCCGGATGCCAGGACAATCAGGTCTCGCTCGACGGGATCGGCAACGGTGCCTTTACCGCCGCGTTGATCTCCACCTGGAACCATGGTCGCTTCAACCGCGACTATGCCGCCTTCCACCGGGCGATCATGATGAAATTGCCACCCGATCAGACCCCCAATCATTGGCAGGTCGGACCGAGGAACCCGATTTACGACGCGCAGACGCCCTTTGCGATCTGATCATCTCCGAGCAGGTAGATGAAAGGATGCATGGGTAAAGATGGAACTCCGCCTGTCGGCTCCTCACGAGGGAGCCGACGTTGCCTCTAATGTCACCGGAAGTGCCGCGATCGGCCCGCCGATGCAGTTCGCCGTTTCACAAGCCCGTATCGCAGGCAAAAGGCACTTGGGTTTCACACAGCCGAAGAAACCATAATGTAACAAATGTAACATGCCCGGTGTTCAACACGCGCTATTATGTAATATCCACAACCCGACTTCGTAGACGAAGAGACTATTCTTTTCCCAAGTCGGCTTTGTATCGGAACTCAACCATCTCACGCCTGAAACGTGCCGCGAGATCTATTCGTGGAGCTGGCCATGCGAAGGAACTTCCTCCTGACCCTACTTTTGGCAGCCACCATAGCATGCGGGCTGGTTCCCGCTGCCTCGGGGGAGGCGAACGCGCAATGTAATCCGCAAATCAATCGATGCTGAGGGGTGAACACCATGGGCACCGCGCTTACGATTGGCTGGTTGAGTGACCCTACGACCCTGACCTTCCTTTTCGGGGCTTTGACAATCGCTTTTCATTCAAGGAAGCGCGTTGAGTCCCTCATAACACCGCCGAGAGGCGAGGAATTCGACTTCGTACGTCTTCTTTCGCTGCCGGCGATTGTCGGCAAGAGCGTTTTCCGCAAGGCCTACCTCATCTACACGGTGTCACTGGAGATCCTCTATTTCTTCATGTGCGCCTCACAGCCGATCATACGCGTCCTCGCCGAGGGAAAGCTCGAGGGTTTCGAAGGCCCAGCATGGCCGCTTGGTGCGGCCCTTATTGTCATAGGCGTCATCCCCTCCACTCCCTTGTTCGCTCAGATCGAGCTTTCCCTGCGCAGCATGGCCCACAGCGTGTCCAACATTCCCGACGAGTTCTTTGAGCGGGTCACCAAGCTCTCCCAGAGCGAGATCGAGGCCTATGTGGGAAGGGATCCGCGCTATGAGCCGGACCTGCAACGGTTCCGCAAGATTCAGAGTCTCGCCCTTTATGCGGGCTGCTCACGCGAAGAGGCTGACAAAGTGGCGAGGCGGACGGTGGGCGCGGAACTGTTCGCCAGATGGACGATCAATGGCCAGGACATTTGGTCAGCGGGAGAGTTCGACAAGTACCGCGATATCCTGGACGTTCTCAGGCCCAAGTCCGAAAGCTTGAAGCAGGAAGTAAAGGAACTTGTTTCGAAGACCTCATCGTCACCGGTCGTGAGATACATAATTGAAAAAAGCAACACTTCGCCGGAAGTCCCGATCAGGGATAGCGATTCGCAAAGAATTCAGTCCCTTTCCGCCGAAATTCTCGCTAATCCAGCGTCGACTTTCGCCTCGTTGCAGCAAGAGGATATTCGGTCCTACCTGACGCTTGCAGACCTATGGCGTGCGAAAGCGACGGAGATCGGCACATCCAACCGCAGATTGAGCGCCCTCTTTGCGATCATCGCTCTCAATGACACGCGGGTGATGAGGGCATATCTGCATCCGGACCAAGGGGCTCGGTCCTTGGACGTCGTCCTGAGAGAATTGCTGTTGCTCGTGCGAAGGAGCCGCAGCAAGCCTCGGCCATGGAACAATGCAACCCTGTTGTCGACCTTCACCGCATTTCTAGGCTGCGTGATCCTGCTCACAGCGTACCATAAAATCCATGCAGTCTTCTTGCCCGGCGGTTTGAGCGTAGGTCCGTTCGAAGAGGCTTTCTTCACGTCGGCATCACTCTTTACAAGCTTCCTCGCGGCCGGGATTTGCGCGCTTTTCATACGAACCCACAAGATCGACCAGGGTACCTGGATAGCTTTTTCGGATATTCGGAGTTTCCCACTTTCTCAGTATGGCGGCATCGTCTTTGCTGCGATGACGTGCGCCTTCGCGACAGCCATCATTTGGGTCATTTTGTACCAGTGGAGATATGACAGTGTCACTGCGCTGTTGCAGATCGGCCAAGGAGGGATTCTTGTGCTGACGGGGTATTACGCCATATGCTCACTCATCCCGGCAATGTATGGCGTCGGTATCTGCGTAGTAACGGATTGCGTTACCGAGAGCCAAGAAAGATCTGAAGGCCTCAGACTCCCCCTCTATTGCTTCGCAGCGATATTCATCGTGATCTATGTCCTGCTTGAGACGAGCATCCTGATCGAACCCGCCTATCGAGCGACATTTCTGGTTAGCCTAGTATCCAAATCCCTGTTCTCGCTGATCGCGCTCGTGACATTCGCTTTGAGCTTGCAGTCAAATGGTCAGACCAGAAACCACGCGGCTTTAGTCGGTGCACGGCCCCTGTAATTGCGCCCGCGGCGCAGCGACTATCAGTTCGGTGCACGGCAACGGCGATGGCGGGCTGCCACCGCTGTTGCAATACGCCGTGCTCAGTGTGGGCTTGCCGTCGGTCGAATGATGATTTCACTGACATCGACGTCGTCCGGCTGGCTGACCGCATAAAGGATCGCGTTGGCGACCGCTTCGGGGCTGATCGTGATCGCGCGCCAAGCCGTCATCGCGTCGCGGGCCGTCGGGTCGGTAATGGTGTCGGCGAGTTCGGACGTGGTGGTTCCTGGCGAGATGACTGTGACGCGGATTTTGTCGGTCTCCTGCCGCAAGCCGTCGGAGATGGCGCAGACGGCGAACTTGGTCGCACAATAGACGGCGGCCGTCGGCGAAACGCTGTGACCGCCGATCGACGAAAGATTGACGATCTGCCCGCGCCCCTGCTCGCCCATGATCGGCAATACCGCTGCAATGCTGTAGAGGACGCCCTTGATATTGACGTCGACCATACGGTCCCACTCGTCGACCTTGAGCGCGGCCAGCGGCGACAACGGCATGACACCGGCGTTGTTGACGATGGCGTCGAGACGGCCGAACTCTGATCGGGCGTGGCGCGCAAAGGCTTCGACATCCATTCGGCTGGTCACATCCAGTCTTCTGACGCGAACGGAACCGCCGGCAGCAGCGATCTCGTCAGCGAGGCGCTCCAGCCGATCCATCCGCCGTGCACCGATCAGCACATGGGCTCCCGCGGCCGCGAGAACGCGTGCCGTGGCCTCGCCGATGCCGCTACTGGCTCCCGTGATCGCGACAACTTTGCCTTGAATATTCGACATTTCTAACTCCATTTCCTATTCACCTCGCGGTGATGCGAGGGCTTCCTGTTTGAGAAGGTTCGACTTTCGGCGCGAAATCAGCGCCTCGCCTGGCGTCCGGCCACGTGCGGCTTTGTCGTTCGTGGCATCTGCGGGTGCATCAGCGACGGCGAAGGATCATGCCCCCGTGGTGAAGCGTGTCCTCGTCCACAAAATCGCCGTCGGCGGTGAAGCCGGTATCGTCCCAATATTCGATATGATTGCCGGACACTTCATAGCGCCCCTGGTAGGCGCTCTGACGGGTGCCGCGGGCTTCATCGTAGCGCCCATTGGCGAGGAGCTCGTGCCGGACATGCCCATTGTCCGTCATCCACAGGCCGACATAGGGATGCGGTGCCGTTGCTTGCTGCTTCGTGTGTTGATGCGGTGACGGATCGTGGATCCGGGCTTCACCGGAGCCGGAACTCACCGATCTGCAGGTCGCAAGCAAGGTGATCGCCGGGCCGAGCGTAAGGCTTTTGGAAAAGGAATTGGACATGTTTCCTCTCATGAAGGTCTATAACGATCGCAGAATATGCGCCTGACAGGTCGCGATCGAGTTGCCAAATCCGGATGCGTTGGTTAGGTTCTCTAACCAATGGCTGACGATTTCGAAGGCATCTCAGTGTTTCTGGCGATAGCCGAAGCGCGCAACTTCCGCGTTGCGAGCGAGCGGCTCGGCGTCACCCGTTCGGCAGTGAGCCAAGCGCTTCAGCGTTTGGAAGATCGCATCGGTGTGGCGCTCGTACAGCGCACGACACGCAGCGTAAGGCTCACGGAAGCGGGCGAGCTTTTCTACGAGACCGTGCGCATATCTGCCGCCCAGGTAAGCACGGCAGTGCAGGCACTACGTGAGATCGAAGCGCATCCGAGCGGCCGCCTGCGGATCGCCGTTTCGTCGATCGCCGAGGGCTTCCTGTCCGGCGAGTTGCTCGCGGGTTTTGTCGAGGCCTTTCCGAAGGTGAAGCTGGATCTGACGATCACGGACGAAGAGTTCGACATTGTCGAAGCCGGCTTCGATGCAGGCGTGCGGCTTGGCGAAGTGATCCAGCAGGACATGATCGCGGTGCCGGTGTCGGCGCAGCAAAGACAATGCGCCGTCGCCTCCCCTGGATATATCGAACGACACGGCGGGCCAAACCATCCCCGCGACCTTCCGATGCATGTTTGCGTCGGCTGGCGGCCGCGCCCGGATGCTGCGCCCTACCGCTGGGAATTCACGGAGAACGGTCGTGACTTCGATGTCTCGGTAGAGCCAGCCGTGACGACGAACGACATGGGAGTGATGATCCGTATGGCCAGGGCCGGCGCGGGCATCACATTCGGGATGATGGAGACGTTCCAGCCCTATATAGAGCGCGGCGAACTGGTGCCGTTGCTCGAAGCGTACTGTCCGCCCTTCGCAGGCTTCTACGTTTACTACCCCACACGCCACCGGCAGCCGCTGAAGCTCCGCGCGTTGGTCGAATACATTCGGACATCGAGAAAGACTTGAATGAGCAGATTTCGCGAGGTCTGTGACCTGGCCAGTAGTTAACCCTTCGCCCGGCGAACGCCGCGTCTCTGGCGCAATCAAGCCGAGGCGCTTGGACCAAATGGGCTCACATCATCCATTTGGCGGCGACCGCGTGCGGGGCGGAATTCACCCATCCGTAATGGACGGGTGGCAGGGTTGGCTCGGACAAGAGAAACCCCTGCACATGTGTTGCTCCGGCTGCTTTTGCAGCCTCTAACTGGGCATAGGTCTCGATGCCTTCGACGACCACAGTGGATGCCGCGCAAGACGCCAGGCCGACCATGCACCGGAGGAACCGCTCCGCTGTATCGCCGCGGTGCTGCACGAAAAACCCGTCGATCTTCACGATATCGACGCGAAGCGCCAGAAGCGTTTCGGGCGTCGAACAACCGGTGCCGAAGTCGTCGATCGCAACCTTGTATCCGAGTTCCCGAACGCTCTGAAGCAAGTCGGCCGCGGCGGAGAGCGGCGCGATCGGCAAGCTTTCCGTTATTTCGACAACAAGACGGGGGGCAATCGCCCTGTGCCTGTGAAGCAGATCGTAGAGAAGCGCCCAGCTTTGTTTGTCGGCGATATTTTCTGCCGAGATGTTGCAGCCCAAAGCGTCTGATGGATGGCGGGCCAACCAGTCGGATGCGAGCTCAATCACGTGCCGGTCAAAAGCGGGAGCGCGCCCCGACGCTTCGAGAAAGGCTATGAACTCGCTGCTCGTCCTGATTGTGCCGTCTGGCTCGATAAGCCTCCCAAGGCATTCCGAATAGAGAACTTTGCCTGGATCGTCGATCGAGTTGATCTGCTGCAGGGAAAATCCGATCCGTCCATGTTGCATCGCATGTGTTACATGGCGCACGACGCTGCTGAATTTCTCCAGGTTCATGGAACGAACCGCCCCTTTCGGATTTAAGGCCGGCAGCGGCGATCGTCGCTGCCGGCCAGGCTCAGGTTCAGTTTACGGTTTCCAACTCCGGATCGGTTGCCTCAGGTTCGAGCTCCGGATCGGTAACTTCCGGCTTCGGAAGCGTCTCACGGATCTCGTCGATTTTGCCGACAGCCGGGCCGACGCCGAGTATGTCCTTGGCGTCAGCAAGGGTGTCGTCCGTCACGACGCCGTCCTTCGTGAAACTCTCGAGCGCTTCGCGGAGCGCTTCGTCGCTCAAGGCCGGATCGGTCGGAACAGTGTCCGGGCCGTTCTCAGCCTCGAACTCGGCGTAGGCTGTCGCATAGGCGGAAACGGCCGCCATGCGAGGATCTTTGGAATTCAGATAAGCGTGATAGTTCCGGTTCAGCGAACTGAGATTTGCTGTGTCGGAAGTGGTGGCCTCCAACTCGGTGACCGTCACTGTTTCCGTATCTACGGCCTCCGCGGCCTCCGGATCGGTTGTATCAGGCTCCAGTTCCGGATCGGTAGGTTCCGGTTTCGGAAGCGTCTCGCGGATCTCGTCGATTTTGCCGACAGCTGGCCCGACACCGAGTATGTCCTTGGCGTCAGCAAGGGTGTCGTCGGTCACCACGCCGTCCTTCGTAAAACTCTCGAGCGCCTCGCGGAGTGCTTCATCGCTCAAGGCCGGATCGGTCGGAACAGCGTCCGGGCCGTTCTCAGCCTCGAACTCTGCATAGGCGATAGCATAGGCGGAAATGGCCGCCATGCGGGGGTCCTTGGAGTTCAAATAGGCGCGATAGTTCCGGTTCAGCGAACTGAGCTTTGCCGTGTCGGAAACGGTGTTCTCCGGCGTGGTTGTGGTCACCGTTTCCGTGGTCACGGCCTTGGCCGCCTTGACGGGCGAGCCGGTTTTCTTGTGTGTGCCAACGGATTTTTGCTTCGACGTACCGTGATTACCGCTGCTTTTCTGGCTCGTCCCTGACGTTCCCGATTTGGACGTTCCCGATTTGCCGGAACTGGAATGCGAGCTGCCGTGGCCGCCACCACTTCCGCCCCGTGGCCGCCGCCGTTGCCGCCTCCCCCGCCATTCCCACCGCCATTGCCGCCCTTGGCAAAAGCAGCAGTCGGTGCGCCGAAAGTAACGGCTGCAACAGGAGCGACGGCAAGCGCCAGCGCTACGAAGCTTCGTCCGATTGTCTTGGAAATGGTCATGAACTTCTCCATGTCTTTTGTTGTGCGGCCTGCCGCCGATGGCGCTGATCGAACCACATTCGAATTGGTGCAACGTTAACTTGCGCCGCTGGAGCATGCCACCGTCCCCGGACCATTGCTTCCGTGGATCAGACTTAGGTCCGATCAGCCCGCCATCAAAAGTCCGATGGACTTTGACCGGGATCACGTGGCATTGACCGGTCGCCCGGACGCATTACTTTTACCGGCGCGACTGCGACCGATGTCCGGCCATTTTGTTGAGCGCATAAATCCGAGATTCCCTTGCGTGCCAGTAACCTGATCAAACGATGGAACGCACAGCCGCTGGCGAGGCAGTTCCTGCTGATCGGCGGCATTGTTGCAGCCTCCGCCATGCTCGTGGTCGGCGCTTTCGTCACCAGCCTCATCGAAGGCGCCGTCACCCGAAACTCGGCAGCGACGACTGCACTCTACGTCGACAGCGTGATTGCGCCGCTCTTGCCCGACATGCAGACGACCCAGGTTCTCGATGACACGGTTGCGCGCGCGCTCAACGAGACGCTTGGGCAAGGAGCTCTCGGAAATCGGTTGCTGGCCTTTCGCCTGTGGCGCTCCGACGGCACCATTCTCTACTCGAACGAAGAGAACATGGTCGGTCGGCGTTTCGAGCTCGGCGATGAGTTGAAAACGGCATTCAGCGGCGAGATGGTGGCTCAGTTCAAGCCGGCCGAGGACACCGCGGACGAAACGAACCAAGGCGCGAGCAAGCCGCTGCTCGAGATCTACAACCCTGTGCTTCAACCGTGGTCCGGGCAGGTCGTCGCCGTTTCGGAATTCCATGAAATTGCCCACGATTTCGAGCTTAGCCTCAGTCAGGCCCGTTTTCTGACCTGGCTCGCCGTCGCGGGCTTCACGCTTGCCTTCTTCATCATGCTCTCGGCGATCGTCATGCGCGGCAGCAGAACCATCGAGAAGCAGCGTCACGCCCTTCGCCAGCGTGTAGACGAGCTTTCGGCGCTGCTCTCGCAGAACGAGGCCCTGCGTGGGCGCTTGCAGCACGCTTCGCAACGCGCAACGGCATTGAACGAGAACATGCTGCGCCGGATCGGGGCTGATTTGCATGACGGCCCGGCGCAGCTCGTTGCCTTCGCCTCATTGCGGCTTGACAGCAACAAATTGGTCAGCGCCTCGACTTCGGCGACGGTGCGCGAACAGGAAATCACGGCCATCAAGGCAAGCCTCGACGAGGCGATGCAGGAGATCAGGACGATATGCAGCGGACTGGTCCTGCCGCAGATCGAGACGGCCAGCCTGCCAGAACTCCTGGGGCGCGTCGTCCGCGCCCATGAAGAACGAACCGGATCGACTGTCGAGTTGTCGCTGTCCGATCCGCCCGAGCGCCTTTCTCCGTCCGCAAAGATATGCATATACCGCTTCGTGCAGGAGACGCTCAACAATGCTTACCGCCACGGCGGCGGTGTCGGGCAACGTGTGGTGCAGAGCACGGAAGGCGACAGGATCTGGATCGCGGTTGCCGACGGCGGAGCCGGTTTTGATCCCAATGACATTCGGCCGACAAGCCTCGGTCTTGCCGGGTTGAGGGAACGGATAGAGAGTTTGGGTGGCACATTTGAGATCGACGGCGCCGGCCCCGGCACGATTATTAGGATGTCACTCGGCATCGAGGAGATTGGACAGCCATGATTGCAGCGATACGCGTGGCAGTAATCGACGATCACCCTCTGTTCAGAGAGGGCGTGACGCGAAGTCTTTCGGAGATCGACGGGTTTGAGATCGTTGCAGAAGGAAGCTCGCGCGACGACGCGCTGAGAATTGCCCAGAACCTCTCTCCCGACGTCATGCTGCTGGATATCTCCATGCCGGGAGGCGGACTGAACGCGATTCCGCTCATCCTTGAATTGGTACCGCTGCAGAAGATCGTGATGCTCACCGTGTCCGAGGCCGGTGACGACGTCACGGCGGCTCTCAATGGCGGCGCCAAGGGTTATGTCCTGAAGGGGATCGGATCGAGGGCGCTGGCGGACGTCATAAAGACGGTGGCCTCGGGCGAGAGCTATGTCGCTCCGACGCTCTCTGCCAAGCTGCTCTCGAATCCTTCGGCGGCCACTGTGAGCAAATCCGACCTCATCGCGGAACTGACCGCGCGGGAGCACGAGGTTCTGCGCCTCGTGGCCTCCGGCATGAGCAACAAGCAGGTCGCAAGAAAGCTCGATCTCCAGGAGAAGACCGTCAAGCACCACATGACACAGATCATGACGAAACTTGGCGCCGCCAACCGGACAGAAGCGGCGATGGTGCTGCGCGACGCTATCGACGGTCGCTCCGGCTAAGCCGAAGCTCCGGTTCCAAGAACCGGAGCGCGCCGCTTTCTCGACGAAAGCGCTCTAATCAACGAAGGCTTGAAGCCGCTTTTCATCTGCAGAGGTTGCTCGCCGGTTGACGATCGTACGCCCGCGTGAGTCCTTCATGATGTAACGGCCGCCCCTGATCTCCTCGCTTATTCCGTCGGAATGGCGAACGCTCAACCCCGAGCCGTTGTCTCGAACAGTCGTGCTCTTTCCGCTCGGCCCGGTCGAAGCGTTGGTCGACCGGCTATTGCCCGAGCCGCCGCCCTTTCCGTTGCCACCGCCGTTCCCGTTGCCACCGCCGTTTCCATTTCCGCCGCCGTTGCCGTTGCCACCGCCGTTGCCATTTCCGCCGCCGTTGCCGTTTCCATTTCCTCCTCCGTTGCCATTCTTGGCCAAGGCGGATTGGGAAGCGATATCAAGCGTTGATCCGGACACCGTGACCTTGTACGGGAGGGCCGCGATGGCGAAGCCGATCGACGCGGTACACAACACGGTGATGAACTTTCGACGCTCCATCATTTCAGCCCTTCAGTAACTTCCATCGGCGCTTCGCCCACCCGACCACGGCTGGGAAACGTTCGCGGGAACCATCCGGTCTCAAGGCGGTTCGCGGCCTCCGTCGACGCAACAAGCCCCGAGCGAAAGATGCCCGGAGCGGAAGCACCCTAAAATCATTGCGCACGCTTCGGTCCCGCCGTCAACTCTGGGCGCCGAGAACCCCGGCCGCCCCGGACTTTTAACTGTGTCCGCTCAGACATTCGTCCGGTCGGTTTAGGACCAAGGTCTGAGGCGATAGGGTCCGCGTGCGAAGGCGGATACATTCGCGATGCTTTGAGAACAGAAAGCGAACGGGGGTCTTGCCCGCATCTCTCATCCTTGCCTGCGACGCGTTACCGATCCGAAGACGGCCGCCGATCCCGCGACACGAGAAAGACGCGAAGGATGTGGTGGATGACCACGAAAGGGACCTCGAAGCCCAGCGAGAAAGCGACAAGGCTCAATCACTGTCCCGTTCCTCGCCGTGGGCATCCCGCAACTGGGACACCAGTTCCGAAGACATCTGCATAAACGCATCGATCGAAGGCAACGCCCGTCGCTCCTTGAGGCAGGCCGCAAACGAGCGCGTGCACGGGCTGTATCGTGCGATCGACAAGGTGCGGAGCCTCTGGTCTCGCGAGAACTCGAAATTCGAGATGATGCCGAGGCCCAATCCAGCCGCCGTCGCCTCGAGCACGGAGTCGCGCGGCAATTCCATGACGACGTTCGGGCGGATGCTGTTTGCGGCGAGGACCTCCTCGAGCGCACGCCGCGTCATCGAGCCTTTCTCGCGCATGATGAGCCGCTGACCATCGAGTTCCTCGATGTTGACCTGACTACGATGCGCCCAGGGGTGTGAGACGGGAACGGCGATGACAACTTCGTGCTTGCCGAGACAGACGAGATCCAGACGCGGATCGCTGTAGTCGCTGCCGATGATGCCGACATCGACTTCGTAATTCAGCAGCTTCTGGTATATGGAGTCGGAGTTGGCGCTCTCCACAGTCACATGCATGAGCGGATAGCGGTCGATGTATTTGGACAACTGCTTCATCACGAAGAAGGGGCCGACCGTACCGATGTGAAGTCGACCAGCGAACTGGTTGCCGACGGTATTCAGCAGCGAATGCGCCCGCTCTTCCAGGGAAAATATCTGCCTGGCGACCGTGAGCAGCGCCTCGCCTGCATCGGTCAGAGTTAGGTCGTTCGGCCCGCGCACGAAGAGCTGAAGATTATAGGTCTCCTCCAGTGCCTTCACCTGGGTCGTGACGGTCGGCTGGCCTATGCAAAGCAGTTCGGCCGCCTTGGTGAAGCTCAGCTCGCGCGCAACCGCGTAAAACGAGCGCAGCTGGTTAAAGTTGACGTAGTTTATTCTGTTTCTTGTAATCGTTTCGCCTGCCGGCACAATCTCCCCCCATGCCAACCATCCCTTCAATCACTCGAGCTATAGCCGAGTTCGCGGAAAGAAGATCCATTAGAATTGTGTAATGATTCAGTCCAGTGAGGTCGAACAGGGCTGCATCGTGTCCCGCAGCATTCAGCTCGCCGGTGAAGAGCGCCGCCTGCCGGAGAAAACCGAGGGTTTCGTCCGCACCGACGAAAACACGATACTGGCCCGTCGGCAGTTCATGGCCTATCGGACTGAGCCTTGCGGCCCTACGGATTGTCAGTTTGAGCGCCTTGTTGAGACTGGTGCCGACCAGCGGTCGTACGTCGAAGATGCCGCTGATCGGCACCATGCCCGCGAAGGGAACGGACGCGACGATGGGATCCGCCGAGGCATGCATGCCTGCCCAGATCGAAAGGTGCCCGCCGGCCGAATGTCCGGTGGTCAGAAACGACGACGGCGGCGATCCGGTCTGTCGAGTGAGCGCCGCGAAAATCGCCGGCAGACACGATCTCGCAGTGCCGGCGATCGCTTCGAGCGGCATTTCGGGCGCGAGCGGGTAGTTCGGCAATGCGACCGAAAAACCTCGCGCCAGGAGCGACCTTGCGACAAAACTAAAGCGCTGCTTATCCAGGCTCTGCCAATAGCCGCCATGGAAGAATACCGCCAGGGGCGCATGGTTTTCGCCAGGAAAGAGGTCGAAGGTCATGCGCGGATGACGCCCATAGGGCAGATCGAACAGGCAGAATGCGTCTCTCCGCATCCGCTCGCTCTCTTTATCGTAGAGCGCATAGACATCGCTGCGCTCCGGATGGCGATCGCGAAAAATGTAATCGGGTTCGTCCAGCCGTGCCACGCCAGCCGTCCTACTCGAACATCACGACGCTTCGCACCGAGACGCCGTTTCGCATGAGTTCGAAGCCGTCATTGACCTGCCTGAGGGCCAAGCGGTGGGTAATCTGCCTGTCGATGTCGATTTCGCCTTGCATGAAGCGATCGATCAGCGCGGGCAGTTCGCTTCGTCCCTTTATCCCGCCGAAATAGCTGCCGAGGATAGACTTTCCGTAACGCACCTGCACGGGGGGAAACGACAATTCGGCACCCGCCGGCTCTACACCGAGCAGCACGCTGGTCCCCCAGGCCGGCTTGCAGCAATCCAGAGACTGCCGCATGACCTTAAGCAAGCCGGTGCATTCGAAGGCGACATCGACACCACCTCCTGTCAGGTCCCGGATCGCGGCTACCGGATCGGCTACCTCCTCACCGGGGACGATTAAGTCGGTCATCCCGTAGATCTTTGCGAGTTCGGTCTTGTTGCGGCTGATATCGATGCCGATGATGCGAGAGGCACCCGCGATTCTTGCGCCCTGTATGATGTTCACGCCGATGCCGCCGAGTCCGAACACTGCGACAGCGTCCCCTTCGCGCACATGCGCGAGCGCGGCACCGACGCCCGTCGTCACGCCACAGCCGAACAGACAGACTTTGTCGAGCGGCGCATCCTTTCGTATGTTTGCCAGCGCAATTTCCGGCACGACCGTATAGCGCGAAAGCGTAGACGTCCCCATGAAGTGATGGATCGGTTCCTGTCCACGCCGAAAGCGAGGCGACCCGTTCGGCAGGACGCCGCGATCCCGCGTTGGCTTGATGGTCCAGCAAAGATTGGTCCGCTTCGAACGGCACATGCTGCATTCGCCGCATTCGGGGCCGTAGAGCGGGATAACGTGATCGCCGGGCACCAGGCTCGTCACGCCGTTGCCGACTTCCACCACACGGCCTGCACCTTCATGGCCCGGTATCAGCGGATAGACACTGCTCGCATTGATACCCTCAAGGGCAGTCAGGTCGGTGTGACAGAGCCCGCTTGCCACGATCTCGACGAGCACCTCTCCCGTTTGAGGGCCATCGACGGTCACCGTATCGACTTCGAGCGGCTCATTGGGCGCCACGCAGATCGCCGCTTGCGAATTGATCATGTTCTATTCACCTCAGGCATCGGCAGGTTCGCAGGCGGCCAGGAATCCGGCGCCGCGCAATTCGTCGCGGCCCGCTACGGCGCCGCCGCGGAACAGGTTCTGGGCCTTTCGAAAGGCTTTTCCGGCATTGATACCGAATAGCCCTCTCATCCTTCCGTCCACCACGAAACAGGCGAGATAGCCGCTTTCGCCAGCGACGCCCTGCTCGTAGATTTCCGCTTTCGGCTCGAGCAGCCCGGCGATCTGGTATCGGCGCTCGAACTGGTCGGTCCAGAAATACGGCACGGAGGCTTCGTTCGGCGGCTGATTGCATATCGCTCTCGCCGCGTTGGACGCCATTTCCTCGGCATTCATCCAGGATTCGAGCCGCCAGCGGCGGTCGTAGTGAGGGTTCCGGTGCGAGGCGACATCGCCGATCGCATAGACGTCCGGATCACTTGTGCGGCAGTGATCGTCGACCACGATACCGTTATCAACGTGCAATCCCGCTGACCGGGCGAGCGCGTCGTTCGGTGTGCCGCCAATACCGACGAGGACGAGATCAGGGTGGATCGTCTCGCCGCTTCGCAACGTTATGGAGATCCGCTCGGGCGTCTGGACGATTTCGTCCATGGCCTCATTACAGAGTATCTTGATGGCGGCGCTCTCATGACGTTCGGTTATCAGATTGGCCATGCGCGCCGGCAGAACACGTCCGAGCGGTTGCGGCGCAGCTTCAATGACGGTCACCTCGGCGCCCAGTTTGCGGGCACTCGCGGCCACTTCGAGGCCAATGAAGCCGGCTCCTACAATCAAAAGCTTGGCACCCGTCTTGATGGCGTCTCTGAGCGCCCGCGCCTCCTCGAGCTTGTGGAGATAGCAGACGCGCGAACCAAGCACATCCAGCATGGGCAGCCGGCGCGGGGTCAGCCCCGTCGCGAGGACCAGCTTGCCATAGCCGATCTGCCTTTCGTCGGCGAGACATACTGTGCCGTTGCGCAGATCAATGGACCGGACGACTTGGCCCGCCACATGCTCGATAGCGAGCGCCGCCAGCATGTCGCGGTCGATCACGAAGGAGGGTGAAGGCTCGACCTCTTCGACCAGCACCGCTTTGGAAAGCGGCGGCCGTTCATAGGGAAGGCAGGGCTCGTCGCCGACGAGAATAATATTGCCCTGCCAGCCGAAATGCCTCAGTCGTTCGGCGCATCGGCCGCCGGCATGTCCGGCTCCGACGATCACGACGGGAAGATTTGAACCCGTCATGCCGCCCGCCGTGCTTCACGCTGGAGGCGGAGCACCTCGCCAAGGATCTCCCGGTGGACCTGGATATAGCCCTTGCTGACGTGCTTGAGGTGCGGCTCGACGTGGTCGTGCAGCTTGCCCAACGCATGGAACGGCACGGAGGACGCAAGATGATGCTCGGCGTGAAAAGGCATGTTCCAGTACAGCTGTCGGATAATGGGATTGACCAAAGTCGTTCTGGTATTGGCGAGAAGATCGGGGCTCTCGTCCGCGCCGGTATGCTCCGCCATGCGGATCGCACGCAGAACCGGCTCCCCGATAACCCGAGGGAAAAACCAGTAGATGAGAGCGATCGGGCTTGCGAAATAGACCGAGACGGCGGCGATGGCCACGTAGAGCAGGACCAGCAGTCGGATTTCGAGAGATACCTGCCCCCGCACCGATGCGGGCAGGAACGTCCTTTCTTCCTCGTTGTAATTGCCCGTGGAGCCGCGGACCAGCGTGCCGACAAGCTTCGGCCAGAACGACGCGCCGAGAATCATCGAGAAATATTCCCTCAAGCTCGTCGGGAACGGCACGATATCCGGGTCACGTTCGTCGTGCTGCGTGTAAGTGTGGTGCGCCGCGTGCCGGTACTTGAAGTAGAGGAATGGGCGCATGGTGATCGCGCCGATCGCGAATCCGACGACATGGTTGAGCCAGCGGGACCGGAAGGCGGTGCCATGCGAGCATTCGTGCAACGGCGCAAACATCAATACGATGACCGTTCCGTTGAGCAGCATCGCGGGCACCTGCAGCCAAGGATTACCCGAAGTGAAGTAAATGAGAGACGCTGTCGCCGCCAGGGCGAGAACATGTACGGCAAGATTATAAAGTCCGGGACCATTCGTTCGCACGCGCAATTCCTTGAGTTTTTCGCGAGAGACGACTTCCGGTCCCGTCAGTGGCCAGATATTACTTCCAACGCCGCCGATGCCAGCGTAACTAGCTGAAGAATTTCCTTCCATGATGTCCTCTACCTCAGAGTTATATTCGTCTTATTCTACCGGTTGATCTGCGGCGGGAAAAATTCATTGTACCGATAGGGTCATTGACTTGGCGCTAGGGCCCGGGCAGGCCCAAGGGAGTGTTCCTGCCCGGGCGACGCGGTTCGTCGCTTACGCGAAGAACCGCTGTGTAATGGCCTCGGCCGAAAACTCGGATCGTTGGAACTCACCGGTGATGCGGCCGCGGCTCATAACGATGATGCGGTCGCAGACATGCAGCATTTCCTGCAGCTCCGTCGTCAGGAGGATGAGCGCCTTGCCTTCTTCGGCCAAAGTCTGCAAGGCATCCCAGATTTCAGCCTTCGCGCCGATGTCCACTCCGCGGGTCGGGTCCTCGGCGATGACGATCCCACTCTTTCTGGCGATCCATTTGCCGATGACGATCTTTTGCTGATTACCGCCCGAAAGCTGGGAGGCCTTCTGCGAAAGTCCGCTCACTTTGATGGAAAGCAGCCTGACCAGATCCGATGCGAGGCGGCGGACCTGTCTCCGGCGAAGCACACCGCACTTTCCGACGGAGTCGAGGGTGGTCATCGACGCGTTGTCCGCGACATTCATCCCCAGAACGAGGCCCTCGTTTTTCCGGTCCGCCGGCATATAGGCAACGCCCAGCCGTATCGCGTCATGCGGAGTTTTCAGCTTCACCGCAGCGTTTCCGATGACAATCCTGCCGCCATCGGTTTCCGTCGCGCCAAACAGAGCCTGGGCGACGGCCTCGCGATTGCAACCGAGCAGCCCGGCTACCCCCAATATCTCGCCCTTCCTGAGTTCGAAGGAGATATCCCGGAACTTCCCCGCCTTGGACAGGCCGTCGACCTTGAGCAGCATCTCTCCGAGCCGACGGGGCCGATAGGCGCTGTATGCGTCGGTGCTGGCCTTGCCAACCATGTGGGAGACCAGTACCGGCTCGGTCAAACCCGCCGCAGGAAGCACCGTTACGACGCGGCCGTCCCTCAGAACCGTGATGCGGTCCGAAATTTCCAGCACCTCATTGAGGCGATGGGACACATAGACGATCCCCAGGCCGCGCGATTTCAGCATTTTGACGATGCCGAGCAGATGCGCCACCTGGTCGTCGTTGAGCGAGGCGGTCGGTTCGTCAAGCACGATCACCTTAGGTTCGGTTGCTAGCGCCCGGCAGATCTCGACGATCTGCTGTTCGTTGAGGCTGAGCGTCCCCAGCTTCCGGTTCGGTTCGATACGCACACCGATGGTTTCGAGCAGTTTGCTCGCCTTGCGATTCATCGTTGCACGGTCGATCGTGCCAAGGCTACCGCGCGGCTCGCGCCCCAGAAACATATTCTGTGCAACAGTGAGATTCGGGCAGAGAACGAGCTCCTGATGGACCATTGCCAGATGATGATCGATTGCGATGCTAGGCGTGGCGAGCGTGACCTGCCGGCCGTCGATCAGGATCTGGCCCTCGTTCGGTTGCTGCAGTCCATTCATACAGGACAGCAGCGTCGATTTCCCCGCGCCGTTTTCACCGACGAGCGCGTGGACTTCCCCGGCCTTGAGGTCAAAGGAGACGTTCGATAGGGCCCGGACGCCCGGAAAGCTCTTGCTGAGATTGCGAAGCTCGAGAATTGGCGCGCTGTTTTCCATGACCTCAGCTCACCGAATATTTCTCAAGCAGACTGCGGTGTCGGTCCATCGAGCCAACCAGGCTCTGATAGACAGCGCGCCACTCCTCGAAGAAATCGACGTAGCGACGGTTCGCGACGGGATCGGGATCGATCGTTTCCTTAATCTTCACGATATCGGCGAGCGGCGTGACCGGGTCGGAATATATTCCGGCGGCCACAGCAGCCAGAACAGCGTCGCCGATCGGGGCCGCCTCTCCGATATCCGGCACCTTCAGCGGCCGGTTGACCACATTCGCGGTGATCTGGTTCCAGAACCGGCTCTTGGTCGGCCCGCCATTCAGAACGAGCGTGTCGATTTTGGCGCCGGCCGCCTCGGCGATGCGGAAGTTGGAGAGGAGATCGAACGCGACACCTTCGATCAGCGCACGGATCATCGTCGCCCGCGTCGTGGTCGGCTGGACACCGAAGAAGACGCCGGTGGCCCTGCTGTTCCAGTTGGGCGCCAGCGAATTGCCGAGATAGGGCAGGTAGAGCAGTCCATTCGAGCATGCCGGTACGTGCTTTGCCTGTTCCGTGAAAAGATCGAATACGTTCTGGCCCATGCGCTCGGCTAGACGGAACTCGGCATCGCCGAACTGGTCCCGGAACCACTTGAGAGAGGCTCCGGTGAACGCCATCGGAGCGTCGAACATCGTCAAGCCTGGCAGCACGTGCGGCCATTTCAGGATACGGTATTCGTCCACCGTCTGTTCGGTCGGGATCATGATGCCGAGATTTGATCCCGTCCCCATCGAATAGAAAGCCTCGCCGGCCTTGGTGACGCCGACGCCGAGCGCCGCCGAGCTGATGTCGGTGCCGCCTGCGGCCACGACTGTCCCCGGACGCAGGCCGGTCTCCTCGGCGGCCTTGCTGGTGATCTCGCCGACGACTTCGTGCGACCTGTAGAGCCTGGGGAACTTCTCGATCGGGATTCCGATCGCGTTGGCGACCACGGGGTTCCAGGCCTCCTTCTGGTATTCATAGGCATAGGCGAGGCCGGCATCGCCGGTATTCATCGTGAAATTGCCGCACATCCGGTAGGTGCAATATCCGGCGGGCGACAGGAACTTGTGGGTCGCGGCAAAAACATGCGGTTCATGCTTGGCGATCCAGAGCGCCTTCGGGTCGATGAACCAGGGCGCGACGCGATTGCCATTGTTGCGGTTGATCTCCTTCTCGCCGATCGTATTGCGGATGTCGCTGCATTCCTCCTCGGAACGCGAATCCATCCAGATCATCGCGGGGCGGAGCGGCCTGCCCTTGTCGTTGACCGGAAGCGTGACGCCGACGAGCCCCGAAATTGCCACACCGGCGATCTGGTCGGCGAAATTGCCCTGCTCGAGACATTGCCGTATCGACGAAGTGACGGCCTGCCAATAGTTGTCTGCCTCCTGCTCCGCCCAGCCCGGCTTGGGATGGAAAAGCGGATGTTCCTGCGATCCGAAGGCCACTACCCTCCCCGTCTGCGTGTCGAGCACGCAGGCCTTCACATTGGTGGTGCCTATGTCGATTCCGAGTGTGAAATGCCTAGCCAAAAAACTTCCTCCCATGCCAGACGATTTTCGTAACTAAAGCGCGTCGCGTTTAAACGGCCTCATGCAATGCGCTTTAGGTCTTTGTTTTCATGCATGTCGTTGTCCCAGAACCGCTGCACACTTTTGGGCGACATGCATTAGTTTTTGTGGTTAAGGCGGGTCAGGCTCACCGCCAGGACCAATACTGCTCCGATTGCGAGGTTCTGGTACCACGTCGGCACGCCCCATATGGCCAGCAGGTTGAGCCCCGCGGAAAAGCCTATGGCTGCAGTCAACACGCGCCAAAGTGATCCCGTACCGCCCGCGAGCGCCACGCCTCCGAGTACTGCAATCGCAATCGCAGTCAGCTCATAGCCCTGCGCGAGCGCCGCCTCGACCGACTTCAGCCGCGCGGTGAAAACCAACCCGGCCACCGCCGCGAACAGCCCGCTCAACGCGAAGGACGCCACGATGTATCTGTTCGTCTTGATGCCGGAATAGAGCGTCGCGGTCTCGTTGCCGCCGATCGCGAACAGCCGATTCCCGGCCACAGTTCTAGACAGGAAGGCATCGGCGAACAGGACCAGGACCACGAGAAGCGTGAAGCTGACGGGTACGCCGAGCCAGAGCTGGTCACTCAGCCAATTGAAGAACGCGCCCTTGAGATAGAACGGTGCGCCGTTGGTGGCGAGGTAGCTCAGGCCGCGCAGCGCCGTCAGCGATACGAGGGTCATGATGAAGGACGCCACCTTGAAATAGGCGACGCCGATTCCGTTGAGCGCGCCGATCGCAGTGCCGGTCAGTAACGAGATGACGACGAAGATCAGAGGCGATCCTGCGAACGTATTGCCCTTCACGATCCACCGCAATCCCAGCTCGCGACCTATCCAGGATGTAACCACGACAGCGATGATCACCGAGAAAACCATGTTCGCAGCGACCGACAGGTCGATCCGGCCGGTGACCAGGACGATGGTCATTCCGGTTGCCAGCATTCCGACGAGGGCAGCGTTGCGCAACAGGTTCTGGATGTTGAGCGCCGAGAGATAATGCGGCGACGTCAGCGCCCCGAGGACCAGGATCGACAGGACGAGCCACAGCATCGGCTCTCTGATGATTTGCGCGGGTCCGGAGGCCCGAACGGCCGGCGCAGATGTTGTTTCGGCAATGATCACTTCACGAACCTCCGATTGCGCATGCCGGGCACGACGACGACAAGGATCACAAGTGCGGTGACGACCTGTTGCATGTAGAAACTGACACCCATCTGGTTGAGCAGGTTGTTGACGACTCCGATGATGAGCGTCGCGACGAGCGTCCCGAACACCGAGCCGGTGCCGCCTGCAAGCGCCGCGCCGCCGAGGACGGTGACGGCCAGAACCTTGAGCTCAAGACCGGGAAAGGCAGCAGGATTGATGTAACCGAGCCTTGCGCTCTCGATGAGTCCGGTGATCGCGGCACAGAGGCCACAGAATGCGAAGACCACGATCTTCACGCGATCGATCCTGATGCCTGACAGCAGTGCGGCGCGGGCATTGCCACCCGTAGCGTAGAGCTTGCGGCCGAAGGTCGAATTTCTCGTCATGAAAACGCAGGCGAGCGCCATGACAGCGAGAAGCAGAATCGGCACCGGGATGCCGAGGAGTGCCCCGCGCCCGAACCACATATATTCCGCGATCTTCTCCGGATAGGTCGCCTGACCCGCCGAGAAGATGTTGGCGAGCGCGCTCGCGATCCCCAGCATCGCGAGCGTCGAGATCAGGGATGAAACACCGAGCTTCGCTACGAAGATCCCGTTGACGAGCCCAAGACCGAGACCGCAAAGCAGTGTGGCGCCAATGATCAAGGCGGGGGACCCGGTGGGCAGCAGCAAGCCGCCGATGACGATGGAAAGCACGGCGACGCCGGCCACCGAGAGATCGATTTCCCCGGTTATGACGACCATCGTCATCCCGAAAGCCAGAATCCCGATTCCTGCAACGGCAGTGAGCACCACGCGCAGGTTTTCCGGTGACAGGAAGCCGGGATAAAGGATCTGGCCTGCGACGACCAGCACGCCAAGGACGACGATGCGGCTGAGATCGCCGATCTCAGGCAGGAAACGCATCTGCGCCCACCCGCCAGCTGCATTGATGGAGGACTTCTCTTCTATGATGGTCATTGAACGATCCAGTCGGAATGTCTGGCGGTCGCACCGCAGCCGATGAAGGCTGCGGGGCCACGGTCTTGAAGACAGATCACCAATCAGTTGACGGCGGGTCCGTAGGCATAGGGCCATTCGTCCGGGGTCATCGTCTCCACCCCTTCGATGACCATCTTGGTCTTGGTGATCATCGGCAGATTGGGTGTCATGATCAGCTTGGGCGGAGCCTCATTGAGACCCTCCTTCGCGCCGATGTGCTTGATGACGGCGCGGATGCCGATATCGCCGATCAGCGGCGTGTAGGGCGAGACCATGTCGATGTTGCCGTCGGCGATCTCCTTCAGAACTTCCTTCGCGTCGTCGTTGGCGAGGATGATGATCTTCTTCCCGTCGGGCGCGGAATTCAGCCGTTTTGCCTCGCGGATCGCGTCGAGAGCACCCATTGCCTCCTCGCCGCCCGTATTGAAACTGACGGAAATGTCGTTGAAGGCCTGCAAGGCATCCGCAGTCGACTGGAATGCCAGCGTTCGCTGACTGTTGGTATGGTAGTTGCCCTGGATGCTGAAACCGTCGACATTGCCGATCACCTCAAGGAAGGCACCCGTCCGGATCGAGTCCGCCGTGCTGCCGAGATCCTTGCGGTTGAGGACGATGTTGCCGGCCTTCAGTACCTCTTTGAGATAGAGGCCCTCCTGCAGGCCATTGGCGTAGAAGTTGCCGAGAACTTCGGAACTGATCTTTTCCGACGAGGTCCGGCGGTCGACGCTGACGACCGGAATGCCGGCGTCGATGGCACGGTCGACCGGCGGCCCCATCGGCGCTTCACGCGACGGCCAGAGCACAATTCCATCATATTTCTTGGCAACCCAGGTATCGATGACCTGGCCCATCTTGTTGTCGTCGAATTCGGCGTCGATCACCTCGATCTCCACATTCGGATGGCGGGCGGCCTCCCATGCGGCGGTATCGGCAAGGCTGATCAGCCAGGGATGGTTGAACCCATGGAAGACGAAGCCGATCTTGTAGGTCTTTTTGGGATCGAGTACCGGTCCCTCGGGAAGCGGAATGTAGTCGGTGAAGGGCGCCTTGATCTCGAGCTTGCTGTAGGGGCCGGTGAAGGTGGCCCCCATGCCTGGCTTCCAGACGAAGCCATCGGCGAGCCCGCCCACCGGATAGGCGTCGAGATAATCGCGGAAACCATCTTTTTCAAAGAGTTCACTGACGCTCTTGTTGCTCATTCCTTCCTTGGCGTGCTCGGAATAGGACGCGATCAGGCCATTCAGCACGTCGTGGACGCCCTCCGCGTGGGCCTGGGCGGTCAGACAGCCCTGGGTTGCCGCGAAGACAGCGACGCTCATCACGCCACCGATGGCGGCGCGCCTCGTGAATTTCAGCATTATTTCCTCCCATGATTGGACAAGATTGTCCTATTCGGTCGCGCCATTTCCTCCGGGCACGAACCGAACTCCCCCAACGTGTCATCTAGTCGACCAACACATAGACCTGACCGTTCTCAATCTTAGTCTTGAAGGTTTTCAGGTTCTTGGTGACGGGTGGCGAAAGCGCGGCACCCGTGCGAATGTTGAACAGCCCCTGATGCAGGGGACACTCGACGGTTTCGCCATCGATGTATCCTTCGGACATGAAGGCATGCTCGTGCGTGCAAATTCCGGAAGTCGCATAGAACTCGCCGGACAGGTTATAGACGGCGATGCATCTTCCCTTGTGGGTAAACCGCATTGCATCCTCCGATGCCAACGCGCTCGCCTCTACCGCCATGACCCACTCAGCGGCGGTTACGCTGGTATTCTCCTCACTCATAACAGTCTTTCGCTTATCTTCGCTTCGTCAGCAGTTTAGGTTCGCTCCAATCTTTTTGACGACTTGATAAATCTCAAATTCATTCTTTGAATGGGGTCATTGGCGACTGCAGTCGGTTCCGAATTCGCTGCCTTGGTGAACAAGGAGCGCGTGTGGAGACCTTGCTGTTCAGCACGTGGCAGACGACCTGGTCGGGACGCACGCTTAGCTCTGTGACCCGTGGATTTTCGAGAACAAGACCACGCAAAAAGAGGTCGCGCGGCGGGTTTTGGAGTGTGGCCGACAAGTACAACCGGTGCGCAACTACGATAAGATGCTTGAGCGTTTCAAGTCCCCGAGGTCCTATGTCCCAAGTCGACTGGCTAAGCCATCTACTGCAAATGATCACCATCACCGGCCAGCTGGAGGTCCGCTGCGCCTACGGTGCGCCATGGCGTGTGGCCTGGCCCCGGTCGGCGGCGCACGAGATTCCCTACCACGTCGTGCTCACGGGCCGAGCCATTATCGAGAATCCAGAGACGGAGACGGCCAAGGAGCTGGTGGGCGGAGATATCGTGCTGTTGCCTCACGGGTCGGCGCACGTGCTGCACGATGGCAGCGGCCAAGCGCCGGGCCGTACCTACCAACGCCGGGGCTCCGCCGGATGGACGCTCAGCGAGAATGATGGACAGGGCGAGCATCTAGATCTGCTGTGTGGGCGTTTTTTCATCGGGCCGCCTCATGATCGGCTGATCCGCAATTACCTACCCACGAATCTGGTAGTACGGGCCATGGACAGCCATGGTGAGGAGGGTATTGGGTCCGCTTCGAACCATCTGGCCAGTCTCGTAGGACTGATGCGGATGGAGTCCGCTGGCGACAAAGCGGGAGGACGCGCCATTCTCAACGCGCTTTCTTCGGCCCTGTTCACACTGGTACTGCGCGCTGCAAGCGAATCCGAGCAAGCCCCAGCAGGCCTGTTGGCACTGGCCGGCCATCCACGACTGGCCCCGGCCATTTCAGCTTTGTTCGCCGATCCGACGCGGCCCTGGAAGCTGACCGATCTGGCCGACTTGTGCAGCATGTCACGCGCCACCTTCATGCGGCACTTTCAGGACAAGCTGGGACGCTCGGCCGCCGACCTATTGACGGACATCCGGATGAGCATGGCCGCCAACGAGCTAAAGAAGCCGGCGATGACCACCGAGGCCGTGGCCGAGTCGGTCGGGTATCAATCCCTATCGGCATTCCGGCGTGTGTTCACCGAACGGATGGGGATGACGCCGGGGGATTGGCGCCGACTGGCACACCAGGGCGAGTAGACGCGCTTCGCTTCGGTGCGGTCTGAATGAGGGGGTTAGGCATCGTTGTATCGCGGTAGCCACTGCTTCACGAGAACGCGGCAAATTGATCCTTTCGAGCACTTTATTGAGCTTATCTAGTCTCGAAAATAGCATCTGCTGATTCTAATTTGAGGCTCGTAACCACCTGATGAGGACGAGCCATGATCAACCCTGTAATCGAAACCATTTTGAGCCGCAGCGCCGCCAAGTACTACGACCCCGCTGCCACCCTGAATGACGACCAAATCCGCGAACTGGTGCGAATCGGCACTTCAGCGCCGACATCCTTCCACTTGCAGAACTGGCGCTTTATCGCGGTACGCACGCCTGAGGCCAAGGCTCGGCTGCTGCCGATCGCCTGGAATCAGCCAGCGATCAGCGATGCGGCCGTTACCTTCATCATCGTCGGCCAGCTGGCCGATTCCAGTACGATACCACAGCGCCTGGCACCGGTGGTGGAAGCAGGCATCATGCCGGCACACTTGGTGCCGGATTGGGAACTTCCCGCGCGCGGTCTGTATTTCGAGCAGCCGCAGCGCCAGCGCGACGAGGCGGTACGCTCCGCCACCTTTGGCGCCGCGGCGATAATCTACGCGGCTCGCTCGCTGGGCCTGGGTTCGACGCCGATGATCGGTTTCGACGACGTTGCGGTGCACCGCGAGTTCGGCCTGGCCGAGGACGAAGTGCCGGTCATGCTGTTGACCGTAGGGCTCGAGCGCGCCGGGAACTGGCCGCAGAAGCCGCGCCTGCCGGTGGCCGATGTACTGGACTTCGCATAACCCTTTTTCAATTCAACAACCTATGGAGATTACAATGGCGAGAGCTGTAGCCTTAACACCGGACCAGGTGCCGGCCGAATCGAAACCGACCCTCGATGCGTTCACCAAGAACATCGGGTTCACCCCAAACATGATGGCGACCTTCGCGCAGAGCCCGATCGCGTTCAACGCATGGGCCGCCCTGCTGGGCTCCTTGAGCAAGGCGCTCGACGTGAAGACGCGTGACAGCATCGGCCTCGCTGTCTCCGAAGTGAATGGGTGCAACTACTGCCTGACGGTTCACAGCTTTACGGCCGAGCACATGGCCAAGCTGCCGGCCGGTGAAATCATTCTCGCTCGGAAGGGCCATGCCAGCGATCCGAAGCGGGACGCCGCCGTCCAGTTTGCGCGCAGAGTCATCGAGGCCCGCGGCAACGTCACTGACGCCGATCTGAAAGCGGTCCGCGATGCCGGCTATGCGGATGCGAATGTCATGGAGATTGTCGCGCTGGTGGCCATGTACTCCCTGACGAACTTTTTCAACAATGTGTTCGATCCCGAGAAGGACTTTCCCGCCGTTACGCCGGCCGGCTCGATCTGAACTCGATCCGCTCGCATCGGTCATCTCCGAGGCTGCTGGGAGGTGTCATCTGATGCAGGCGTAACGCCAAAGCCCGGATGCACCCAGGAAAGAATCTTGGAAACGCGTCCGGGCTTTTCATATGAGCCGAAAAGTATAGGAGGAATAAAGTGACACTCAATCATCCAATTTTCACGCGCTGGCCGGCGCAGTACCCTGATCGGCTGCAACTCTTTTCCGCCCCGACGCCCAATGGGGTGAAGGTCGGCATCATGCTCGAGGAAACGGGCCTCGCCTACGAGCCGCACCGGATCGACATCATGGCGAACGAAAGCCACGACCCGGCCTTTCTCGCCCTCAACCCCAACGGCAAGATTCCCGCGATCTACGACCCCGACGGACCGGTCGGCACGCCGCTCGCGCTGTTCGAATCGGGCGCGATCCTCCTCTATCTTGCCGACAAGACGGGACAATTCATCTCGGCCGATCCGAACACCCGCTACGAAACGATCCAGTGGGTGATGTGGCAGATGGGCGGAGTCGGGCCGATGTTCGGCCAGGTCGGCTTCTTCAACAAATTCGCCGGCAAGGCCTATGAGGACAAGCGCCCGCGCGACCGCTACGCAACAGAATCAGCGCGACTGCTCGGAGTCCTCGATGAACGGCTTGCGGGTCGCGACTGGGTGATGGGCGCTGACTACAGCATCGCCGATATTTCGCTGCTCGGTTGGGTGCGCAACCTGATTGGCTTTTACGAAGCGCGCGAGCTCGTCGGCTTTGACCGCTTTCTTCATGTGCAGGCATGGCTCGACCGGGGCCTCGCCCGTCCGGCGGTGCAGCGCGGGCTCGAAGTGACGGCGGCCTAGAGGCTGTTAGGACTTGTGAGTCTTAAGGATTCAAAGGTTTGTGTGGAACTCCTTCGCAAGCCTTAAATCTGACGTATCCGATGAGGCGCTCCCAGCGCACCCCGATCGCCGAGCGTCTCAAGCGATCGGGTCCACTACCGGGCAGAACCGGTGGATATGAAAGTTTGCGCTTCTGCATTTGGAACGATCTTCACGGTCGCCGCGTGGGCGCGGTCGCCGATCGTCGGCGCGAGGTAGGCACTCGCGGCGTATTTGGCACGGTAGGCCTCGTCGATACGGTCGTTGAGAGCACCGTCGACGGGTTCGAAAGTCACCTCCTTCGTGAGCACGGAAGGTACATTCTCTTTTCAAGTGTCCCTCGAGAGCAAACGGAGGCATTGCGGCCACCGCCTCGCGCCTATAGGTTTTCGGCCCATCGTTCATCGCTGAATTCTGGAGATCAAATCATGGCGAACGGCACAGTCAAATTCTTCAACAACGAGAAGGGGTTCGGCTTCATCACGCCCGAGAATGGTGGAAGCGACGTTTTCGTCCATATTTCCGCAGTGCAGGGTGGCACTCTGAGCGACGGACAGCGCGTCAGCTACGACTTGGGTCAGGATCGCAAGACCGGGAAATCCAAGGCAGAAAATGTCCGCGTGCTCTAATACATTCTCCGAGCGCCTGGCAGACGCTGGCGCTCGTACCTCCCTATCACGCTGATCCAGCGTCCCTGACTGACTTCAGCGCCGCGGCAACCCTTGAAATCACGGTCTTGCAGGGAGTGGGTCCGCGGAGCGTGTTTGTCAGAGGCTCGCAATCGTAAGCGAGACTCGCCAATGCGTGCCGGGACGCGCGGCTGCGTGTGATTAAGGCCGGCACCATCATCGTTCTCGACTAGCGCTCCACGGTCGATCGTACCGCGAAAAGCCCTGCTCGGACCGCGCGGACATCAACGCCAGCAATTCCGGCCGACTTCGTCCCCTCCAACAAGGCAGAGGGTTTCGATACCAATAGCACGGTCACTTCATGCGACCGAACCTTGAACTCCCCTTTTGCTGGACGGGACCCTGGCAGCTACTAGCGCGATCAGGCGCCGCTGCCGCGGGTCATCTCATCGGCACGCGCGTCCGCGGCTGCGCAACAGCCTCGGTATAGAGTCAGTGAAAAAGCGTGGCCTAGCGGGACGGGTTGGCGCATTGGTTTCCAAACAGCGCATCGTTCGATTTGTCGGCTGAAGTCCAATCGCCGATAACAAGACGTGCTTCCCGGACGACGAACCATGCTGAACTTCATCGCTTTCGCCCTTCGCACTTCGAGCTGGCGTCACACCGAAGCCGGCATGGTGAAAATGAGTGGGCCGATGCTCGGCGCCTTCGCCTCGACTGACAATCCGCTGGCCATGATGCCGGCATGCCGGCGGAGACAGGGAAACCGAAGGCAATGTTCGTCGGCTGCAGCTTCCCCTCGCAAATCCGAGAGGAACGAGAAATCCAGTCGAGAACAGCCGGTTTGCATTCAATTCTACTATTCACCGATAATGTGATGTCTTCGGCACGACCGCCATGCTACGAGGCCTCTCAACAACACAATGAGATGGCCCAATGCTTCCCTGGATTCACCTTGATCGCGCGACCATTCCCGGTGATGTCGGCGAGCTGCGCCTGAAGCAGCGCGGTAGCGAATTTTCGATCATGCTCGGCTCGACGGAGCTCATGAACAGTAGGCTAAGCGGCTCGGAAGAGGCACTGGCAGCGCTTAGCTGCGAGCGGATTGCCGGCCGGAAAAACCCCAGCATGCTCGTCGGTGGCCTCGGCATGGGGTTTACATTGCGGGCCGCTCTGAACGTGCTTCCTCAAGACGCAAATGTCATTGTCGCCGAACTCGTTCCCGCTGTCGTCGAATGGGCGCGGGGACCTTTGGCAGATCTCCACGACGGCACACTCGACGATCCACGTGTCGATATCCATCTCGGTGACGTCGGCGCGCTCATCCGATCGAAGAAGGCGGCATTTGATGCGATTCTGCTTGATGTCGACAACGGCCCCGATGGACTGACGCGCACCTCCAACGACAATTTATATAGTCACGACGGTGTTCGGGCCGCCAAGGCTGCCCTCCGCCCGAACGGTGTGCTTGCCGTCTGGTCATCCGCGCCGGATCGCGCTTTCACGCGCCGATTGCGTGAGGTTGGCTTCGCTACCGACGAAGTGAGCGTGCGCGCCAACGGTAAGAACGGTGGTGCCCGCCACGTAGTGTGGATGGCGACCAGGCGCTAGCACCATCAAACGCATCAACTTGGTTCCCCAGCCGCTCGGGACATTACCGGAAGACGCTAACTGCCGATGAACTCGATAAACGCAATCGCCCCCAACGGCGCCGATCGTGAAAAAGCCTGGCTTAAGATCCTATCCGCCTATCGCAAGCCCCATCTTGGCCGAAGCACTTTCGAACTGGCCGTGACCCTCGTTCCGTTTGCTCTCCTGTGGGCCGGCGTATGGGCCTCGATGCACTTCGGTTTTTGGCTGGGCATGATCCTCATCATTCCTGCGGCGGGATTTCTCTTGCGCCTCTTCATTCTGCAACATGACTGCGGCCATGGCTCCTTCTTCGGCCGGCGCCGCTTGGATGACTGGACGGGCCGGGCAATCGGCGTGCTGACATTGACACCATACGACTACTGGCGTCGCGCCCATGCGGAACACCACGCCTCGGCCGGCAATCTCAACGAGCGGGGTGTCGGTGACATCACGACGCTCACGGTCGCGGAATATGAGAGGTCGACGCGCTGGCAACGGCTCGGCTACCGCCTTTATCGCCACCCACTCGTCATGTTCGGCATCGGCCCCGCCTGGCTCTTCATTTTCAAGCAAAGGCTGCCGTTCGGCATGATGAGGTCCGGAGCGCTGCCATGGATCTCGACGATGGCAACGAATGCCGCTATCGCCGCCCTGCTGGTCTGGATAGCCGGCCCTGTTCCGTTCCTCGTGATCCATCTGCCGATCGTGCTCGTTGCCGGAGCGGCAGGTGTCTGGCTGTTCTAGGTCCAGCACCAGTTCGAAGACACCCATTGGTCGAGGCCCCCGGAGTGGACGTTCCAGTACGCGGCCATATACGGTGCTTCGCACTACGACTTGCCCCAGCCTTTGCGTTGGCTAACCGGCAATATCGGGATACATCACATCCACCACCTCTCGAGCCGTGTTCCCTTCTACAGGCTTCCAGAGGTTCTGCGTGATTATCCTGAACTGGGAGACTTGGGACGCATCACGATCAAGGAGAGTCTCAGCTGCGTGAAGCTCATTCTGTGGGACGAAGCATCACAACAGTTGATTTCGCTGCGGGAAGCAGAAGCGCGCCGCATCGCCAAATGAAATTGATGACAACCCCGGGCGCCGCCCTGGCGGGAGGGCCAGCGCTCCGGCCCAGAGACCGGTCGTAACGACCAGCGGGCCTTTGACAGCGCCGATTGCCTCCGCAACTATCCCTAGAGGACGCATTGCCAGCCAATCATTTCGGTATCGGCACGCCGTCCTCCAATGGCCTCTGCATTTACCTGCTTTATTCGGTTCAGATACCGAGAAGTCCTTACGGGGACTTCACGCTTTGAAATGAACGGTCACTTAAAATGACTTCCCATTACGGGTCAGTGCGGTCATGTGATTATCGAAGCTCGTCTGAGCCACCGCTCGACGACTAACGGACCAAAGAGCTGACTGCATGGAAAACCCGGTCGCATTGACTCGCATCGCCGAAAACAGCGTCTTTCGTAAAGGTGATGTTTTCGTCCTCTTCGGCGAACTGTTCGGTCGCGGATATGCGACTGGCTTGCTCGACGAAGCCCGGCGGGCTGGAATGGAGATCGTGGGCATCACGGTCGGGCGGCGCGACGAGAACAACGCATTGCGGCCTCTGGACGCCGAGGAACTCTCTGCCGCCGAGGACCGACTGGGCGGCAGGATTATCAACATACCTCTTATGGCTGGCTTCGATCTCGACGCTCCGACAGGATGCCCCACTCCGACGGATCTCCTCGCAACAATGACGCTGGAGAGCTGGGAACATGACAGGCTCGACTGGGACTACATTGAGCAGTGCCGGGACATCGCCACTTCACGGTTCACGAATTCGCTTTCACAGGTGATGGCCGTTCTCGACGGAATGATTGCCGACGGCCGCAATGTCTTCTTCGCCCATACAATGGCCGGAGGCATCCCGAAAGCGAAGGTATTCCTGGTTGTTGCCAATCGAATCTACAAGGGACGTGGTCCCCGCCACATGTCGTCGCAAGCGCTGCTCGACAGCGATATGGGCAAGCTCACCCTGCAGAATTTCGACGAAGTCACCGCAATCACCTTTCGACATCTTATCGACTTCAGCGCGGCGATCCGTGAGCGCGTTGAGGCTTCGGGTGGTCAGGTGCGGTACACTGCCTACGGTTACCATGGAACTGCAATCCTGATTGACGGGAGCTATCGTTGGCAGACCTACACCAACTACACCCAAGGCTACGCCAAGATGCGGCTCGAAAGCATCGCGGAGGAAGCCTGGGCAGCGGGTGTCAAGGCAACCGTCTATAACTGTCCCGAAATCCGAACCAATTCGTCCGACGTATTTACGGGTATCGAACTTCCCCTGATACCGCTGCTACTCGCCTTGAAGAAAGAGAACGGTGGCCAATGGGCAGAGGACCAATGGCAGGCATGCCAACAGCTTCTGGCAGACGGTTTCACGATGAAGGATGTGTTCCAAAAAATTACCGATATGCAGGCCAACAAGGTCATGCGTCCGTTTTACGACTTCTCGGCGTGGCCCATGGCAAACAGCCAAGCACAGGCCGATCTGACCATCGGCACGTCCAACGAGATCACACAGATGCATCGGGACAGCAACGCGATGATCAGCGACCTCCTGAGTGCTCTCGTGGTGGAGGCGACCGGGCAGCTAATTTTTGGCGAGTCCTCAGATCCCTCCGGCCCCATCCAGTGGCTCAACCACGATATCGTGGCGCGCCGACTTAACGCTTCCCACCTGCAAAGGAAGTCTCCCGCGCCGTTGATCGCGCAAGGGGCGAAAGACTCTGAGCTTGAGTTGGCCTGACAGCCTCCCAATCTAGCTCGCTAGCCTCGGCGACTTAAGGGCGGCTTTCCCCTGCATGGTGGCCGTTCGTCCTAGATGTGGCGGGTCACCACTCAACACCCGCCTGAGAAGATCGATGGATGGCCGCTGATGCGACCTCCGCCCTCGGAAGCCGACTGTGCATCCAATCCCGTTCACGTCGAAAAAACGCGTGACAGGGCCTCGCGAGTACGATATCTCGCGCAACGATTACAAGACCCGGTCCCTTGGCGTGGTGAGAACTACCTTCGCGGCGAGCCGTGCATGGGCCAATCGCGCACTTCTACAAGCCTCACACGACCCCTTGAAACGCCACCATTAAGGTGGCATTTGGGGCATGGAGAAGTCACGCCCGACCTACGATCTCGAGGCAATCAAGACAGCGCTCGGATCGGTCGAGACGCTTGCGATGACCTCAACCGCGCTACGAGATGCCACAGCATTGGGATTCGACCGGGCGGGTGTTGTGGAAACGATCGCCGGGATCGAGCGGCGGATGTTTTATAAGTCAATGACGACCTTTGCGGATCATCGCGTTTGGCAGGACGTTTATCATGTGCCAGCACGCGGAATGGTTCTCTAGGTGAAGTTCCAAGCGGACGGCATCACCGAATTCGTGGTCATGTCTTTCAAGGAGAAATGAGCATGGCAGTATCGAAGCGGGATCTGCCCGACACGATGGTCTCCCCCGAGACCGGCAAGACGCTACGCCGCGGGGTGCGCCCCTTCGTGATCACCTATAAGGGCAAGAGCAAAACCATCGAACTTCCGGGATATCTGGAAAACGGTGACGAAGGCATTCATGTGGTGACGACATGGCCGTTACCGACGCGGTCTTAAGGGCATTGAAGGAGGAGGTCGAAGGTATTCCCTCGCCTGCCACCATAAAACGAGCACGCAAGAAACTGAAACTGTCTCAGCGTGAGGCTGGCGGCCTGCTCAAAGTTGGGGAAAATGCCTTCGACAAGTACGAGCGGGGCTTGGTCGAGCCAAGCGGCCCGACCAGCCAGTTGTTACGTCTACTCGATCATCATCCCGAGCTGATCGAGAAACTCCGTCAAGGTGCCGCCTAGTCGCTCACGATGCCGGTGTGGAGCGACGCAGTTCCCGACGATACCTTATGCGATCCTGTTAGCCCAGAACGTGAACATCTTCGCAACAAGCCGTGTGCAGGGCTTGTGAAGAACGGCTCGCTTCGACCCGAAGCGGACGATCAAAGGCAGAGTCGTGATTGGCCGCTTTGCGCCCCCATTTTGGACTTACACGGTCTTGGATGCACGCCCTGAAAGCGGACGCTGTGGTTTTAGATTTCCAAGGTCAGCAACGCGGGCTTTCAAGACGTTCGGATTGGCGGCTGGTAGGGACGAGTTCGACCCTAAGCGGCCATAGCTCATCGATGGCGCAAAGGTCCGCAGTAGCTGGTATCTCGTGTCGTTCCACTCGATCCAGTCGGCGCCATACCACGTCCGTCGGAGAGGCCGTTTGCCACCGGAATGTGGATACGCAGGATCCCCGCCTTGGCGGCCGCATCATGGCATTGCTTGATGTCCTATGTGAATAGCTCGGCCCGAGAGTGTAATTCAGGCCGAGCTCTAAGCAGCAACCCGGTAGCCGGACGCCGCGCTCGCCTTCGCACTGCCGGACGTCGTGAAGGCGCCGAGGCGCAGCGCGATCTGCTCGGCCTCGGCCGTCAACGCGTGGCTGGATGCATTAGCCTGCTCCACCATCGCCGCATTCTGCTGCGTAATCTGGTCCATCTGGCCGATGGCGCTGTTGACCTCACGGAGAGCCGTCGCCTGCTCGGCTGTGCTCGAACGGATGGCGTGGAACACCGCGCTCACCTCGACCACCTGGGCGACGATCTGCTGCAGCGATTGCGCTACCTGGTTGACAGAGGCGACGCCCTCCTCGACCTGGCCGCGCGACTTTGCGATCAGCGACTGGATGTCCTTGGCCGCATCGGCGCAACGCTGGGCAAGCGCGCGAACTTCCGAGGCGACGACCGCGAAGCCCCTGCCCGCTTCCCCTGCCCGTGCCGCCTCGATACCGGCATTGAGCGCCAGCAGATTGGTCTGGAAGGCAATGTCGTCGATTACGCCGACGATACGGGCGATACTCGCTGAGGACGTCTGAATTTCCTGCATCACGCCGATGGCGTGGCCGACGACCTCGCCGCTCTGCTCCGCATTCGCGCGTGCCGCCGTCACCGTCGAATTCGCCCGGTCGGCGCCTTCAGCCGTTTGGCGCACGGTGCGCGTCACCTGTTCCACGGCCGCCGCCGTCTCCTCGAGATTGGCCGCCTGGCGCTCGGTGCGCTGCGCAAGATCGTCGGCTGCCGCCGCGATCTCCTTGGCGTTGAGGTGGATCTGGCTGGCTCCGGCCCCTATCCCGCCTACCACGCGTCCGAGTTCCGCGATCGCATGGTTGAAGTTCTGCGCAAGCTCCTGGTAGGCCTCCGGGATATTGACGTCTATGTGGGCGGTGAGATCACCGGCGGCGATCCGTTGCAAGGCGGCGCCAAAGATGCGGCTGACGAGCGCCCTTTCACCTGCAAGCGCCTCTTCCTGCACGGCGCGCTGCTTGGCCACGTCGGAAGCATCCATGTAGACGGAAATGGATAGGTCCATGTCGAGCAGAATGCCCTTGATCAGGCTCGCAAGCATCGCGCTCATCTCTTCGGCGGAGGTTTTTTGGCGGCCAAAGGCGCCCGCCTTCGGCCAATGCGCCTTCACGACCTCGCCGACTAGATGCTCCGCGATTAGCGCATAGCCGCCGATATACCAGCGCGGATCGAGACCGATCCTGGCATGCACCTGGCCGATGGCCTTAACCCTCGCTCCATATTCCGCATTGAAATTGGCGTCGATGATATTTCCCCAATGGCCAAGCTGAGCGTTCTTCGCTCGGTTCATGTGCCCGTCGGAGGAAAAGAAGGCGTTCGTCTCCGGTGTCTGTCGCACCTTGGCGTAGAACCGGTCGAGCGCAGGCCCGAGTTCCTTTTGCAAGATCGGCTTCAGCGCCTTGAGGTTCTTCCTGGCGGCGTCATCGAGTGCCATGAAATTGAGACGGCCGGCAATGTCCTCATTGCCGCTGGCGACGCATTCCGTTTTCATCCGCGAAACTTCCCTGGGTGTGACATGATCAAATGGGGTCATGGAGGATTGGACCGGTCGCTGCGCGAAGTCATGGCGTCCGGGACTTGTTTCCCGCGTTCATGGCGGGCGCGCCTTTGGCGCACAATCACGTTCCCAAACGAGGTTAGGAGGTCGATGGTAAAGGGAGCCTTACGGGCAGCATCCGGTTCGCGCCACGGATCGGAGGGCTACATACGTCCTCCCCGCCGCGATTTGCAGGGAACGATCTCTCTCGAACGCCAATCAGCGCACCCCCGTTGGTGATATAACTTATGCCGCCTCCAGGCCAGCTATCTGCGCCTTTGCCTCCTTCAGAGAGGACTCGCGCTGTTCGGAACTCACGTTGACGCCGTCGGCGACGATGACCTCAGGATTGGCGATGCCGATGAAGGCGAACACGCTCTTCAAATACGTCAGCGTGTGCTCGAAATTCTCGGCGGGAGAACCCGGTCCGTAGAAGCCGCCACGCGCCAGAGCTATGATCAAGCGCTTGTTGCCCACCAGGCTTTCAGGCCCCTTTTCGGTGTAGCGGAATGTCTTGCCTGGGACTGCGATGCGATCGATCCAGGCTTTCAGTTGGCTGGGCACGCTGAAATTGTATTGGGCTACCCCGAGTACGACCGTTTCGGCTGCCAGAAACTCTTCTAGAACGTTTCCGCCGAGTTCAAGGTCGGCCTGAAGTGCAGCATCATGGCCGGCTTCCAAGCCTCCCCTGACGACGCCCACGTAACCGCCCGAGAGGTGCGGGATCGGGTGAGCCGCGAGGTCGCGATATGTCACCTCAATTTTCGGATCGAGATTCTTGAGGCGTGCGACCACCGCCGCTGAAAGTGCGCGGCTGACCGATTTATCGCCGAGTATGCTGGAATCGACGTGAAGAAGGGATGGCATCGATAAACCTCACACATGGGTAATCATCAGGGGATGTGTAATAAGCCAGACAGGCAGCCCTCGGCAAATTCAATTGAACATTAGCGTCATTTCGACTATTTAGTCAATGCGAAATTGCGCCTGAGATGCAAGACGGGATGGCGAATGGCGAAGATTAACCTTGCGCGAAGAGCAAAAATCGGACGCGACCGACGGGCTCGGACGCGGGCGCATATCCTCGAAGCGGGGGCGACGTTGCTTGCCGAAGGGGCTGCGCTCACCATTGATGCGGTTGCAGAGGCAGCAGGGGTCGCCAAGGGCACTTTCTACTATCACTTCAACAACGTCGACGAACTGGTTGCGGCGGTAGGTTTGCAACTGGGACGGAGTTTCGACGAACTGCTGACACCCGCCCGGGCCAAGCTGCGGGACCCGATCGCGCGCCTGTCTTTCGCCTTCACGCAATCCTTGGAAAAAGCGATTTCTGACAATGAATGGGCGCGGTTAGTCGTTCAGACCTCGCAAAGGCCGAACGAGTTCGGCCGCACTGTGCGCGCTGATCTTAAAGTCGATCTTGCCGAGGCTATTGCACAAGACCAGGTGACAGTGCGCGACCCGGAACTGGCCGTCGACATAGTCGTTGGCATTTGGCTGCAGGTTACACGCGGCATTATCGAGCGAGCCGCTCGGCCCGAATTATCCAGCCAAGCTCTGGAGGCGGCACTTCGGGCCCTCGGCAGTGCCCCACGCGACAACCGCAGGCTCTAACCGACACCTATTGAAGCTGTCCGTGACGGCATGATAGGGCGATCATGCGCGACGTGGGGGATCCACCCTAGCAATTCGCAGACGCGCAGTTTGTCAGCAAGCATGCTCGTCAGTTCGCCGCGGCTTGAGAGGATTTCTCCGGAATGGTATTGGGCGGCAAGCGCTCAAGGACCGACTCCGCCTGTTGAGCACTGAGACCGATCGCGCGGAGGATGGCGCTAATGACAGCGTCACGATCGAGCGAGGACAACCTGCCCTCACCCAGAGCGCGCAAGATCTGGAGCATGATCCCGACGACAACCTCCAGCTTCAGCTCCGCAGACGTCTCTTCCAGCGATTCTTTCGAAAGCTGCTGAAGGTCTTCAAAGAGGCGGCGACGAATGTTCTCGCCACCCTTCGGAGTTGCTGCCGTCATTCTTGCCGCGACCGCAGCCCATCGCGAGTCAGTGAGAGCCTTGTCGATGAATAATCTGCAGCCGAAAGCAATTCGCAGGGCGGGATCGGAAATCGAGATCCGGCCCGGCTGCAGCAGTTCGTCGAACGACTGCACCAGTTCCTCCGCAACTGCTGCAGTCAATGCCTCCAGGCTATCGAAGTGCACGTAGAACGTACCCTTGGCGACCCCGGCCTCCTTAACCACGTCATCCACTGTGACAGACTCCACAGCCTGTCTGGCGAACAGCGACTTGGCAGCTTCGACAAGCTGCGCATGGGTTCTCGCGCGCTTTTCGCGCCCGATTTCGGCTCGGCGAGTCGGATTTATGTTCGCCATAGTACACAAAACCTCAAGCTCTTAACGAATAGGTCATACTGACTATAATGTCCAGGCTGAAGCCTGTCTATACGAGGGCCGTTTAACGGCGGAAGGCCTGAGCGCCACTCTTTCATTTTCGCACCTGCCAAATGCAAGGGGCTCCTTCGGCGGCACCCAGCCGGTGCGCAGTTAGCCGATGAACCAACCACAGCCGCGATCAGCGCATTCTTGATGCCCCGTCCGGCTACGCCTTTTTCGCATGGCACCCCTTCGCCATTCTCATATTGACTATTTAGTCGAATTGACTTATTGTCCAATTTAAAGCTCGAGCCTGCCACTCAGAGCATCACCACCATAAAACCCGACCCCCAATGTTTCGAGCGGAGGCTTTCATGCGCCCGTCGCCCGGCGAGTTCCTTAATGCCTGTGTTGTCTGCACCTGCCTCTTTACCTGGTCAGCCGTCGTGAGCGGACTCGCGGACACCACCGTGCTGACGCTGGTTTCTTTGGCAGCATTCTTTGTTGCAATGAGCCGCATCCCTGAGGACGCCGCGGATCCGGGCGCGATGACGGCGCTCGCTTTCGCACCCCAGCACTGACGGAAGACCCAGACATGCAGGAGACACCGTCGTCAGTCCGCTTCCTTCGATCGGATGCCGCAGTGCACCCCGAATACCGTGAGAACAGCCGCGACTATGCAGACAAGATGCTGCTTGCCGCCCTACAGGAAGCGCAAGTGACGGCGCGCTCCTACGACACCAAGGCGCAGATCGTTGGAGCCGGCTACATTCTTGCGCTCAATTTAGTGTTGCATTTCGGCGATCTCATGCCGACGCGTGCACCGCTTGGCCCGATGTTCTTCGCAGTCGTCTGGGGTATCGTCATCATGCCGATCCTGCAGTTCGGGCAAGTGCTCTATCCAACTCGGGCCCGCGCGGATAAGCAACTCGTCGCGAAAACGTCCGGCGGAGCTGAGCAGCGTGTCTATTATGTCGATCCCGACTTATTTACCGATCTCAAAGACTTCGTTCAACAGGCACTGACGTCCGACTGGACTTCAGTACTCGCCGCCGAACTGCTCAAAACATCCCGCGTCAGAATCATCAAGCAGGCGCGCTTCCGACGCGGCCTCATGATGGCCGTCATTTCTTTCGTCGTACTCGGAGGCGAGCAATTTGCACGAAGCCTCACCATCGCCTGACGTCGAACGCGCGGCAGATCGGCGTGAATGGAGGCGACCAACCGTGGCGCTCTGCCGTTCCAAAGCAGAAGTGTCCGTGGTGCGCGGATCGAACATGATCGAACCTCGCGCGCTACGGGCGCTGCAAAAGTCCGTTCAGGGCGAGATCAAAGTGTGCCTCGATGAAGGCCGGTGCGTCGATCGGCTTTCGGTCCGCAAACATCAGCCGCCACACGGTAACGTGAAGGATCGAACTGGCGACGACGTCGGGGAATGTTGCAGCGGCTCCACGGCGGAATTCGCCCGAAGACACTCCCTCCCCGACGAGTGCTCGGACGGCCGCGATCAGCGGGGCGATGAACTCGTCGTGGTGTCGGTCCACGATGTCAGGGAAACGCGTGCCGTCAGACAGTGTCAGGCGCAGGAGTTCCCGTGTTCTCCGGTCGTCGGGAATCTTCGCGTATGCAAGGAGCAGGAGTGCCCGCAGTCGGTCGGCGCACGAGCCTTTGACCGTGCCGACAGAGGCCAGCACGTCCTTGAACGGTGTCGACATGTGGCGGAACATCTCCTCGAAGAGCATCTCCTTTGTCGGAAAATACAGATAAATGGTGCCCTTCGTCACGCCGAGGCGGGCGGCGACGTCTTCCACCCGCGTAGCCGCGTAGCCCTTTGCGGTGAACTCCTCGAACGCGGCCTCGAGAATCTCCTGAGGGCGCCGGGCCTTTTGCTCTGCCCGCGAGGGCCTCTTCTCAGTCTTTGCCATCTCACTTCCATTTCTGCTGGGCCACGACGGTCGTTCGAATCGCGTGTTTACGGCGACTCTAACAGGTTAGCGGGCGGCTTAGGCGGGGATGCCTCTTCCGCTCTGACCGGTGGGGCAACGCGTGGCTTTGCTGTTGTTGACTAACTCGTTAGTCAGTGATACTAGCGCATCATCCCTTTGGTTGCAAACCGTAACGGAGCAAAAAATGCAGCCCTTTCGATTGATTGGAATTGGTCTCGCCTGCGCCTATCTCGCCGGCTGCGAAGACAAAGTTGAAGTCACGCCATCGCCGCAGCAGGTTCGGGCCGTGAGCGCCTCGCAGGCCGAATATCAGCCCAGAGCCGAAATCACCGGGGAGGTAAAGGCCCGAGTACAGTCCGACCTGTCCTTCCGCGTCAGTGGCAGGGTGATCGAGCGCTTCGTCGATGTCGGCTCGCATGTGCGCACCGGCGATGTTCTCGCCCGCCTTGACGACAAAGAACAGCGGGCCGACGTGGAAGTCGCCCGAGCCGGGCTCGAGTCGGCCCGCGCGATCGTCAAGCAGAGGACGCTGACGTTTGATCGGTACGAAGCGCTTTTGCGCTCGCGCTCGATCTCGCAGGCGACCTTCGATCAGGCCGACAAGGAGCTGCGGACCGCAAAAGCGTCGCTGGAAGCTGCCGAGGCGGCGCTGGCGACGGCCGAGGACGCCCTGTCCTACACCGAGCTGAAGGCCGACGCGGACGGCATCATCACCGCACGCGAGATCGAGGTCGGCCGCGTCGTTTCTGCGGCGCAGCCTGCCTTCACGCTCGCCCATGACGGCCGGCGAGATGCCGTCTTCGACGTGTTCGAGGCCTTCTTTCTGGAAGGGCGGCCACTGGCAGACGTTGAGGTGGCACCAATCGCGGATCGCGCCCTGGAAACGCAAGCGACGGTCAGGGAGGTCTCTCCCTTCATCGACACGAGAACCGGAACGGTCCGCATCAAGGTGGCACTCCCGGAAGATGCGCAATGGCCGCTCGGCACTCCGGTCGTCGGTGAGTTCCGTTCACCGACGCGCAAGGGAATCATCCTGCCCGCGGGCACGATCGCGTCGGCCATGGGCGAGCCTGCCGTGTTTCTCATAGACCCCGCAAGCCGATCTGTGTCGCTCAGGAAGATTGCGGTCGCGAGCTACCGCAAAAGCGATCTGATCGTCGCAGGCGGGATCGCCCCGCAGGACCTGATCGTCACGGAGGGCGGAAAGTTTCTCAAGGAAGGCCAAGCCGTGGCCTGGAAGGGCAAGTAAGATGGCTCGTTACCAATCTCACCTTTCGTTTTCACTCGTCGCAGCACTCGCGCTTCTTGCCGGCTGCGATCAGGATGCCGGCGCTGGCGAGCCGGCCAAGCCGCGGCCCGTCAAGTCCGTCGCGGCGAGCGCCGCGCAGGCGGAAACAGTGCACTTCCCCGGAATCGTCCAGGCCCGGGTGGAAACCGATCTTGCATTCCGCACATTGGGGCGCGTCGTATCGCGCAAAGTGAATGTCGGCGACCTCGTGCGGGCAGGCGATGTCGTGGCCGAGATTGATCCGCTCGCCCTTGAGCTTGCGGTCCGGAGCGCCGAAGCCGACCTGCGCAACGCTGAAGCGCAGTTTGAAAACGCCATGTTGACGGAGAACCGCAAGCGCAGGCTTTCCTCGACGAGTGCTGCGAGTATCGCCGACCTGGATCTTGCCGAGCAGGCGCTGAAGTCGGCCTGGGCCAGTGTCGGACAGGCAAATGCCAGCCTCGACAAGGCGCGCGAGCAGCTTGGTTATGCCGAGCTGAAGGCCGAGTTCGATGGTGTTGTCACGGCCACGGCGGTCGAAGTCGGACAGACGGTAACCGCTGGTCAGCCGGTGCTGAGACTCGCTCGCCTTGATCGGCGTGACGTGGTCGTCGACGTGCCGGAAGCGCAGTTGCGCGCCTTGCGCCTGGGCGATCGGTTCGACGTCGCCCTCCAACTCGACGAGACGCTCCGGACCTCCGGCGTTCTGCGCGAGATCGGACCGCAGGCCGATGCCGGCACCCGCATGCGCAGGCTGAAAATCGCGATCGATCAGGCGCCGGAAGTCTTCCGCCTCGGATCAGTGATAACCGCTGCGCCACCAGAGGTGCAGCAAGTGCGCCGGATCGGCCTGCCTGCGGCGGCCGTCGTAAAGAAGGATGGCACCGACCATGTCTGGGTGGTCGATCCCGCGACCCACACCGTTTCACTGAGGCCCGTCCGGCTCGACATCTCCTCCAACGACGCTCGTTCCATCCGCGTCCTCTCCGGGCTTACGGACGGGGAAGAGGTTGTCGTCGCCGGTGTGAATCAGCTGGCCGAGGGCCAGAGCGTCAGAACCAAACAGGAGCAACGCCCGTGAACAAGTTCAACCTTTCAGACTGGGCGCTCGAGCATCGCTCACTCGTCTGGTATTTCATGATCATCTTCACAGTGGCCGGAGCCTACGCCTATATGGCCCTCGGCCGCGAGGAAGATCCATCCTTCACTATCAAGACGATGGTCATCCAGGCCAAGTGGCCCGGCGCCTCCGCTCAGGAAGTGACGCAGCAGGTCACCGATCGCATCGAAAAGAAGCTGCAGGAACTCAACAATCTCGAACATACCCGCAGTATCACCACCGCCGGTCAGACCATCGTCTTCGTTGACCTGCTGCCGGAGACGAACGCAGCGGATGTGAAGCCCACCTGGTCGCGGGTGCGCAACCTGATTGACGATATTACGCACGAGTTTCCGCAGGGCGTTATCGGCCCGTTCTTCGACGACCAGTTCGGGGATGTCTACGGCAATATTTATGCCTTCACCGGCGACGGCCTCAGCCATAGGGAGTTGCGCGATTTCGCGGAGGACGCCCGAACGCAGATCCTCAAGATTCGAGACGTGGGCAAAGTCGACATCGTCGGTGCGCAGGACGAGGTCATCTACCTCGAATTCTCCACCCGCAAAATTGCTGCCCTCGGCATCGACCGCGCCGCGATCGTCTCCGCACTGCAGGCGCAAAACGCCGTAACGCAGTCCGGTTTCGTTGAGGCGGGACCGGAGCGCATTGCGCTGCGCGTCGGCGGCCGCTTCATCTCCGAAGACACCCTGCGCGGGATCAATCTCAGGGTCAACGACCGCTTCTTTCCCCTGACGGACGTCGCCAACATCACCCGCGGCTATGTCGACCCGCCAAGCTCGCTTTTCCGCTTCAATGGAAAGCCGGCGATCGGGCTCGCGATTGGCATGAAGACGGGCGGCAACGTGCTTGCCTTTGGCGAAGCGATCGAGGAGACGATGGCCAGGATCGTTCAGGATCTTCCGGTCGGCGTCGCGGTCGAACAAGTGTCCGACCAGCCGAAAGTCGTTCACGAAGCCGTCGGGGGCTTCACAAAGGCCCTGTTCGAGGCGGTTGCGATCGTGCTCGTGATCAGTTTCATCAGCTTGGGTTTGAGGGCTGGCCTGGTCGTTGCGATAGCGATCCCGCTCGTTCTCGCCATCACCTTTATGGTCATGCTCTATACTGGGATCTCGCTACAGCGAATCTCGCTCGGAGCGCTCATCATCGCGCTCGGTCTTCTCGTCGACGACGCGATGATCGCGGTCGAGATGATGGTGGCGCGGCTGGAATTGGGTGACAGTCTCAAGAAGGCCGCCACCCACGTCTACACGTCCACGGCCTTCCCGATGCTGACCGGCACGCTCGTCACCGTCGCGGGCTTCATCCCGGTCGCGTTCAACAAGAGCAGCGCCGGGGAGTTCACCTTCTCTCTCTTCGTCGTCATCGCCGTATCGCTCATCGTATCCTGGATCGTCGCCGTACTGTTCACGCCCCTGCTCGGCGTGACCTTGCTGCCCAAGACGATGAAGAAGCATGCCGAACATAAGGGCTGGTCCGCGAGGGCGTTTTCGCGGCTGCTGCAATTCTGTCTGCGCTGGCGCTGGATGACGATCGTCGCTACGGTCCTGCTCTTCGCCGGCTCGGTCGCCGGCCTGTCGATGGTGCAACAGCAGTTCTTTCCGAGTTCCGACCGGCCAGAACTCATCGTCGACTGGAATCTGCCGCAGAACAGCTCGGTTGCCGAAACGAGCCGCCAGATGGGTCAGTTCGAGCGTGAGGTGCTGACTGGCAACCCTGCGGTAGAGCATTGGTCGACCTACGTCGGAAGGGGCGCGCCGCGCTTCATCCTTTCCTTTGATGTACAGCCGGCTGACGTTGCCTTCGGGCAGACCGTCATCGTCACCAAAGGGCTCGAGGCTCGCGACAAGCTGAAGCAGGAAGTCGAAGCGTATCTGCAGAAGACTTTTCCCGGAACTGACGCCTATGTGAAGCTTCTGGAAATCGGACCGCCGGTCGGCAAGCCGATTCAGTACCGTGTGTCCGGCGAGGACCTCCAGACGGTGCGCGAGCTCGCGCAAAAACTGGGGTCTGTCGTCGGCACCCATCCTTCCCTCAAGAACCTCGCCTTTGACTGGAATGAGCCAGCGCGCGTCGTCAAGCTCGACGTGCTGCAGGACAAGGCGCGGCAGCTCGGCGTCTCATCCCAGGACATCGCCATGGCGCTCAACACCGTCGTCCGAGGGGACGCGGCAACGCAGGTCAGGGACGACATCTATCTGGTCAATGTGGTCGGCCGCGCCGCAGAAACCGAGCGCGGTTCGATCGACACGCTGCTGGACCTGCAACTGCAATCCAGCAGCGGCCAGTCGGTCCCATTGTCCTCGGTCGCAAGGTTCCGCTATGAGGTGGAACAACCGACGATCTGGCGGCGCGACAGGCTCCCGACCATCACCGTCAAGGCTGGGATCAGCGATACGACGCAGCCGGCGTCGATCGTGAAGGCGCTGGCCGACAAGGTTGCGGGGTTCGAGCAGACGTTGCCGGTCGGCTATCACGTCGAAGTCGCCGGTGCGGTCGAGGAAAGCGCCAAGTCGCAGGGTCCCATTGCGACGGTAGCGCCGGTCATGCTCCTTATCATGGCAACGCTCCTGATGATCCAGCTTCAGAGCTTCCACAGGCTGTTCCTGGTCTTCTCGGTTGCCCCATTGGCCCTCATCGGTGTTGTCATGGCTCTTCTCATGAGCAATGCCCCGCTCGGCTTCGTGGCGCTGCTCGGCGTGCTCGCGCTCGTCGGCATTCTCATCCGTAACTCGGTGATCCTGATCGTGCAGATCGAGGAATTGCGCGCAGAGGGCATGTCGCCATGGAAGGCGGTCGTCGAGGCGACCGAACACCGCATGCGGCCGATCATGCTGACCGCCGCCGCCGCCACCCTGGCGCTGATCCCGATCGCGCACGAGATCTTCTGGGGACCAATGGCCTACGCGATGATGGGCGGAATTGTCGTGGGAACGGCCCTGACGCTTCTCTTCCTTCCGGCGCTCTATGTTGCCTGGTTTCGTATTCCGCGCGAAGTCGAGCAGCACTGAGATGCGCGGCTCCATCTCTCTCGACCGCTCGCGAAGCATTTTCGCTGTACAATGGGCCGGCCGCTCTCGGCCGGTCCGGGCGACAAACCGGACGGGGCCTCGGCGGGTGCTCCCGCTGATACTGGTCCTGTCCGTCGCCCTAAACGGCTGCGCGACTCGTGTGGAGAACGTCCTTCAACCGCCAGCAGTGGCCGCTACTGACGCGAACCGGGTCGACATGCTGGTGGCGACGACGCGCAAGCCGTCGGACGATCCCGGCCGACTCTATTCGGGCGAGCGCGGAACGGCGATCTCGCTCAACAGCGTCACCGTCTCCATTCCTCCGGATCGAAACCGCAAGATCGGCGAGGTGCAATGGCCCTCGCGCGTGCCGCCCAATCCTGAAAAGGAATTCGCGGTCCTTGACGTTGGCAAGGTCGCTTCGGAAGGGCAGGCTCTCAAGTGGTTCCGCAAGAACCGGAACGCCAAGCGCCAGGTGCTCATCTTCGTGCACGGCTTTAACAACACCTATGCAGACGCCGTCTTCCGCTTCGCCCAGATCGTTCACGACTCGGGCACTGATGCGGCGCCGATTCTCTTCGCCTGGCCATCACGGGCGCGCGTCTTCGACTATCTCTACGATAAGGAAAGCGCAAACTACTCGCGGCGGGCACTAGAGGACCTGATCCTTCAGGCGACAAGGAGCCCCGACGTCGATGACGTGACGATCCTTGCGCATTCGATGGGTACCTGGCTCGCCGCCGAAGCGCTGCGCGGCGTTGCCATGCGCGAAAAGGCAATCCCGGCCAAAATCAAGAACGTCGTGCTTGCGTCGCCGGACATCGATATCGATGTGTTTCGTCGCCAATTCCTAGAGATGGGAGCCAAACGGCCGCATTTCGCGATCCTGACATCGACGCGAGACAAGGCGCTTGGGGCTTCTCGCTGGCTGTCGGGCGGAGTTGAACGAATCGGAGGGGCAGATCTCAGACCCTATGCCGCCGCTCTCGAGGAACTTGGCGTTTCCGTCATCGACACGAGCGCCATCGCCTCGAACGATCCGCTTGGCCATAATGCCTTCGCCGACAGCCCCGAGATCGTACGTCTGCTCGGCCGGCGCCTGGCCGGTCAATCGCTTTCGGGAGGCGATGCCACGTTCGCGGATCGTGCAGGAGTGGCGGCTGCCAATTTCGCCGGGTCGGCCGCGCGCGTGGCCGTTGCGGGGCCGGCATCGGTCATCAGCGGCGAAGCTCGCGAAGTGTTGAAGCGCGAGCTTTCCCCCTCGACCGGGGAGATCGTGGACGGGCAGATCTCGTACTGAATGTAGGGCCGCTGCCCAGTCAAACGCAGCCCAGGAGGTGGCGAAGCACGCCACCTCCCAAAGCCAAAAAGCGCAAAGCAATGGGAGCCGACTAGCCTGTTCGCAGCCGCCGCCCCTTACGGCGCCAGAGTCGTTTGAACGACCCGATAGCCTCGTCGTTTGTCGGCGAGAGGCCGGATGCTCCTTAGTCGAATGCGCCACCGCATCGTGCGCAGCCCTCCACCTCTCCCGAGGACATCGTTTCGAGGGTTTGAACAGCGACGTTCAAATCTGCGGAAAAGCCGAACATCGCGTTGTTGACTATAACGTCATTATGACTTAATAGTCATTTATGGCTGATAGGGAGGAGACGCCTATGAAACTGCAAGCCGCACCCGCAGTTGCCACAGGACCGGAATTTCTGGGCGCTCGGACCTGGTGAGCGCGCGCCATGTTAGCCATCAAACCGAAGATGAGCCGGCAGGTTCTCAGAGCCATCTTGTTTGCCCTGCCCAAGGTACTCAATCACACCGCTTCCGGCCGTCCCGCGTTCGCTGAACGGCTAAAACAGCGCGATGTTGTGGCATGGATTGGTCTGCAGGATGGTAGCCTCGGCCGCATTGTGGAAATCCGAGACGGCAGATTCCGCTCCCGTGCGGGTTCGCCGGCCGAGGCTGAAGTGGCCATGTCCTTCAAGGACGCAGCGACGGCATTGAAGCTCTTGATGCCCAATCGCGATCAATTGGAAATCATCCATGCGGCCAAGAACTTCAAGGTCGTGACCACGGGACCGGACGATCTGGTCGTCTGGTTCACGCAGACCCTCTATATGAGCGAAACTGCGGGCCTTCCCATGGGAACGCCGATGCCGGACGGCAGCCGCCGCTACACATGGGGTAATCGCGGTGCGACTGCCCCCGGCAACTTATTTGCAAGATGATGCTGTCTGGGTTGGTTGCCCCCGATAGGATGGAAATACGGGCTCACGATTGGAACCGGGCCCAAACATCGAATGGAGGCAACCATGGACCAATATATAGGGCTCGACGTTTCATTGAAAGATACTGCGATCTCGATCCGGGAGGACGGGAAGCGGATCTGGCGGGGGAAGCGCGCTTCGGATCCAAAGGTGTTGGCGCAGGTGATCCGCAAGCATGCCCCGAACGCAAAACGCGTCATATTCGAGACGGGGCCGCTGTCGACGTGGTTCTATCACGCACTGACGGCGGAGGGGATCCCCGCTATCTGCATCGAAGCGCGGCACGCGCAAAAGATATTGAACGAGACGCTCAACAAGACAGATGCCAATGATGCAGATGGCTTGGCCCAGCTGGCCGAAGCCGGCTTCTACAAGGCGGTCCGGGTAAAGTCATTTGACAGTATGTTGACGCGCACGCTGGTCGGCGCCCGCAATCAGCTCCTGAGCATCTCAACCCAACTTAGCAACCAGATCCGCGGCCTGATGAAGACGTTCGGCCTTATCATCCCTAAAGGAACGGGTCGGGTGTTTGATGGCAATGTGAGAGAGCTTTTGGCTGGGAATGATGACCTTGCACGGATCATATTGCCCCTGCTTGAGGCGTGGCGCGACATTCGCAAGCGCGCGGCCGATCTTGATCGCCAGTTGCTCGCAGTGGCACGGCAGAGCCAGGCTTCGAAGCTTCTGACGACGATCCCAGGAATTGGCGCCGTTACGGCGGTGTCCTACATCGCAGCGATTGAAGATCCAGACAACTTCAAAACGTCGCGCTCGGTTGGTGCCTGGCTCGGGCTAACAACGCGGCGCTACCAGTCAGGTGAGGTCGACTATAACGGCCATATCTCGCGTAGAGGTGACAACCATCTGCGGGGGCTGTTGTATGAAGCGGCGACAGTGCTTCTCACGAGCGCCAGTGCCAGGACCGAGAGCAGCCTCAAGAGCTGGGGGCTTCAGCTGCGTGAGCGGTTGGGCTTCAAGCGCGCTGCGGTGGCAGTCGCCCGGAAGCTTGCGGTCATCATGCACAGCATGCTCAGGACAGGAGAAGTCTTCAACGCATCGGCTGGCGCCATCGCATAAGCAACCGCCAGCTTCTGCCCTCAGCGCGTCAAACCTGATTTGAGGCACTGAGCGTCCCTGCTGCGGACGTCGGTTGGATCATTCCGCTACGAGTGGCTGCAGCTCGTTGAGACTGCGCGCTACACATGGGAAGGTCCTGCCTGCGAAGCCCATTGTGCGGCGACATTTGTCGACCGCGAAGACAACCCTGCTCCCCAGCACCGGATAGCTCCGAAGGACATGCCGCTGAGCGCCGATCCACCGATCAATTTAATCTGCGTTGCCTACCCGCAACCCGGCGAGGTCGCCGAATGCCTAAAGCACCTTGACGACCGGGATGCGATTAGACAACCACCTGCACCAACGGCGGACCCCTGTTCGTTCACGTCAAGGACGGCCGGATCCTGCGCGTTACGCCCGTCGAGTTCGACGGCAGCGACCCGTCCACCTGGGTGATCGAAGCCCGTGGGCGCAAGTTCAGCCCGCCCCGCCGCGCGCTGGTAGCCCCCCACGCTTTGACAATGAAATCGCTAGTCTATTCGGACAAGCGCATTCTTTACCCGATGAAGCGCGTGGATTTCGATCCCGACGGCGAACGCAACCCGCAGAACCGCGGAAAATCAGGCTACGTGCGGATCAGCTGGGACGAGGCACTGGACATCGTCGCCAAGGAGATCAACCGTCAGAAGCGCGTCCATGGACCCGGCTCCATCACGTTCCCCATGTCGTCCCATCACCAGTGGGGAAACGTCGGCTACTACCTGAGCTCGCTGATGCGGTTCGCCAACCTGATCGGCTTCACCCGGGTCGCGGCCAATCCGGACAGTTGGGAAGGCTGGTATTGGGGTGCCATGCACCACTTCGGCAATTCAATGCGCGTCGGCGTGCCTGCGGGCTATGGCGGAGTGGAGGATTGCCTCAAGGAAGCCGAGATGATCGTCTTCTGGTCCTGCGACCCTGAAAGCACCAATGGAGCCTATGCGGGGTTTGAGGGCACGACGCGTCGTTTATGGGCCAAGGAACTCGGCATCGAGTTCGTGCACATTGACCCCCATTGCAATCCGACAGCCCAGTTGCTGGGCGGACGCTGGTTTCCCGTCCGGCCGCAGACCGACGCGGCTCTGGCCCAGGCAATCATGTATGTCTGGGTTACGGAAGGCCTTTATGACGAGACGTACGTCGCCACCCGCACCACCGGCTTCGACGAATGGAAGGCGTACCTGCTGGGCGAAACCGACGGCGTTCCCAAGACGCCCGAATGGCAGGAGGCCGAGACCGGCATCCCTGCCAGGGACGTGCGCGCCTTGGCCCGCAAGTGGGGCGGCAAGAAGGTCTACCTGGCTGTCGGGATGACGGGCACCGGCTTCGGCGGCGCGGGCCGCGGCGCCACCGGTGCGCAGTGGGCGCGCTGCATGGTGATGATGATGGCGATGCAGGGCTGGGGCAAGCCGGGCATCAATTTCGGCGGCCTCCAGATCGGCGTCCCGCACGACCTGCATTTTTATTTTCCGGGCTATGCAGATGGAGGGATTTCCGGCGACCTGGCGTGGACCGGTAATGCGGTCAACAATTACCAGCGTATGCCGCATATCCTGACGATGAATCCCGTCAAGCAGATGGTTCCACGCCAGCAACTGCCCGACGCGATCATCGACGGTCACGCCACCGGCTATCTCTGGGACGGCATGGCCCAGGAGGCCCAGTTTGCACCATTCAGCTATCCCATGCCGGGCTACTCGCCGATACACATGATCTACCGCTACGGCGGCTCGTCTCTCAGTACCGTAACCCGATCGGGGCGCTGGGTGGATGCCTATCGGCACGAGAGCATCGAGTTCGTCGTGAACCAGTCCATCTGGATGGAGGGCGAGGCCCAGTTTGCCGATATCATCCTGCCGGCCTGCACCTCGCTGGAGCGCTGGGACATCGGCGAATGGGCGAATTCCGGCGGCTACGCCCATCACGGTGTTAACGTCGTCAACCATCGCGTCATCACCCTCCAGCACAAGTGCATCGAGCCCTTGGGCGAGTCGAAGTCAGACTATGAGATATTCACTTCCGTCCTGACCCGGCTGGGGCTGGGAGCCGTCTTTACCGAGGGCTGCAGCGAGCTCGACTGGGTCAAGCGGGTGTTCGATTCGTCAGATCTGCCCAGCCGAATTTCCTGGAAGAAATTCTGTCGCAAGGGCTACTACGTCGTGCCGCCCGAAAAGCCGGAACTGCGCCAGCCCGTCGACATGCGCTGGTTTGCCGAGGGCAGGCGCAAGGATCTTCCGGAACCGGCTCCCATGCCATCCCAGTACGCCGAAGAGTTCGGCATGGGCCTGCAGACGCCGAGCGGAAAACTCGAATTCGTGCCGGAGATCCTCAAGCGGAACACGGCGGACAATCCGGACCGGCCGCCGGTCAATCACTACCTCCCCTCCTGGGAAGGGCTGCGCAACACCGAGCTGGCCGAGCGCTACCCGCTTCAGTTGATCGCCACTCACAGCCGCTACAGCTTTCACACCAGCGGCGACGGCAAGAACAGCGCGGTCAATCAGGTCGAGGACCACCGCGCGCTGATTGCCGGCCACCGCTTCTGGCTGCTGCGGCTTAACCCGGCCGATGCAGCCGCCCGGGGCATTCGCCATCGTGACCTGGTGAAGATCTTCAACGACCGCGGCGCCGTGATCTGCGCCGCCGACATTTCGCCGCTGGTGACCCCAGGGGTCGTTAAGTCCTATGAGGCCAGCGCCGAGTTCAAGCTCATCGACGTTGCGGGGGAGACCGTCGAGGTTGGCGGGTGCCTCAACATGCTCACCCCGGACCGGTCGCAGACCCGCGGAACCAGCAGCATGGCTCCCAATTCCTGCCTGGTACAGATCGAGAAGTGGCGCAACGCCGAGGCATTCAAGTTGGATCGCGCAGCTTAGGAGGAAGCCATGAGCAAGTGGAACCTGATCATCAATGTCGGCCGCTGCGAAAACTGCCACAATTGCGTCATTGCGAACCGGGACGAGCATGTCGGAAACGAGTTCGCGGGCTACTCGGCGCCGGCCCCTGCCGTCGGCGATAGCCCAATCCGCATCCTGCGACGTACGCAGGGCAGCGCTCCCATGGTGGAGACCACCTATTTGCCGGTGATGTGCAATCACTGCGATGACGCGCCCTGCATGCGCCGCGCCGGCGACGCCATTCGCAAGCGCGACGATGGCATCGTCATCATCGATCCGGTGAAGTCGCGTGGCCGCAAGGACATCGTTCGCTCCTGCCCGTATGGCGCAATCGTCTGGAACGAGGAGCAACAGGTGCCACAGACTTGGTTCTTCGACGCTCACCTGCTGGATCAGGGGTGGGATCGGCCCCGCTGTCAACAGTCCTGTCCGACGGATGTCTTCGAGGCGGTGAAACTCGATGACGCCGTCATGCAGAAAAAAGCAGAGACGGAAGGACTCAAGGTGCTCAAGCCCAACCTCGCGACCAAACCCCGCATTTGGTACCGGGGATTGGAGCGGTGGGAGACGTGTTTCATCGGCGGTAGCGTCAGCGCCGAACTTGCCGGGGTGGTCGATTGCGTTCAGGGGGCGGAGGTGACCCTTTCCCAGGGAGGCAAGCGTCTCGCAAAAGCCACGACGAACGATTTCGGCGATTTTGCCTTGGACGGTTTGCTGGGTGACGGAAGCACATATCGTGTCGAAGTATCCCACGCAAATGGCAGCGCCTGGCGCGACTGTGTCCTAAGCGAGAGCATCTATCTGGGCGAATTGCGGTTGGCCCGCCCCCGTGCCGCCGACGCGCGTGGGGGACCCGATGCTTGACAGTGATCATTGCCGCACGGATGTGGACAATCGGGGAACAAGACGACAGGAGAGCCGGGGAGCGAACGTTGCCCGCATTCTCAGTGCGGCAGAGACTTTGTGCGCGCTCTATGGATCCGGAAAGACGAACGTCTGCGACATCGCGAGCTACCTGAAAATGTCGCCGGCAAATGTCTACAGGTTCTTCCCTTCCAAACTGGCGATATACGACGAGCTTGTCGCGCGAGTGCTCGACAACAATTTTCCCGTCATACAGCCCGTCTCCGGAACGCTCACGAGTGCAGAAAGTCTCCGAGTGTTCATTCTGGAGCTGCACCGACGTGTTCTTGCGCTCATGCGAAAGCAAGAAAATCTCTTTGAGCTACTCACGGTCGCCGACGATGAGCGCTGGCCCGCCTTCGAGGCATTCGTAAAACGCGTGAGGGACATCGTCGCTGAATTTGTCGAAGTGGGTGTCCGTGCACGGGAGTTTCGCCGACAGGACAGTCTGCGGGCCGCGGAATGCTTCTGCGCGTCAACTGCCGCACTCTGGGAGCCTAAAGCGATCAGAAATTTTCATTTGAGGCGCTCGCTTACTGCGCCCGACGACCTGGTTTCTTTCAGTGTTGAAGCTCTCCGGATCCGACGCGGCTGAGTTCGTGCTCGCGGCACTGGAGTTCGAGCCGGAGGAAGCTCGTCGCGTCGCAAATTTGGAATTGCCGCCGCTACCCAAGTGAGGCTGCGCGGATCGATTGGGAGGAGGACATTCATGCTCGCAACACCCCGTGACGACTTCGGGCACCCCGTTGTCACGCTGCGCGATATCGAGGCATTCGAGCAAACGCCGCTGTGGGAGCGTAACCTGCCGGCAAGTACCTACGAGATGCTTGCGCGCGGCGCCGCAATCGCGCCGGATCAACCTGCCCTCTCGTTTTTTCTGCGCGTCGACGATTTTCGTGATCCCTTCGTCTGGACGCACGCAGAGCTCCTCGCTGACATCACGAGAACAGCCAACGCCCTCCGGCGGCTGGGAATCGGTCGCAACGACGTCGTCGCCTTCGTGCTGCCCAATCTGCCCGAAACGCATTTCGTGATCTGGGGCGGCGAGGCGGCGGGCATCGCCTTTGCGATCAATCCACTTCTTGAAGCGGAACAGATCTCCGAGCTTCTCGTCACCGGGAAGGCAAAATGGCTCGTCACCCTGGCCCCATCTCCGGGAATCGACATCTGGCAGAAGGCGATCGGGGCCGCGGCGAATGTGCCGAACCTGCGAGGGGTTCTGACCGTCAGTCTTGCCCCGTATAACACCGCCACCGACGTACCGCAGGGCTTCGACGGGCTCAGCATTCCTGTTCTCAGTCTCCGCCAGGAGATGGCCGCAGAACCGGGAGACCGGTTGACCTTCGAGACCCCCAAGGCTGAAGACATTTCCTCGTATTTGTGCACAGGCGGCACCACCGGGTTGCCCAAGATCGCCGCGCGCACCCACTTCTCGGAAGTGTTCGACGCTTGGTCAAGCCGAGCCTTCATTGGCGACGCCTTCGCACCAGGCAAGACGATCTTTTGCGGCCTGCCGCTCTTCCACGTCAATGGGCAACTGGTGACGGGCCTAATCCCCTGGGCGCAAGGCGCACATGTCGTCATGGGCACGCCCCAGGGCTATCGCGCAGAGGGAATTATTCCGTCCTTCTGGGAGATCGTCGAACATTATAGCGTCGTGGCCTTCTCGGGCGTTCCGACTGTCTACTCCGCACTGCTGCAGGTGCCGGTCGGCGGCCGCGACATTTCGGGCGTTCGCTATGGTTTCTGCGGCGCCGCACCAATGCCCGTGGAACTGTTCCGCAATTTCGAAAACGCGACGGGAATACGCATTCTGGAGGCCTACGGCCTGACGGAAGGCGCCTGTGTTTCCAGTATCAATCCTCCCCAAGGCGAGCGACGTATCGGCTCGATCGGCCTGCGCCTCCCCTACCAGCAAATGGCAGTGGTCAGACTTGACGATTCCGGCGGCTTCACCGGATTCGCCGGGGCGGAAGAGGTCGGCGTGCTCGCGATCCACGGGCCGAACGTCTTCGCCGGCTATATCAATGCAGAACACAACAACGGTCTCTGGCTCGAGATCGACGGCGAGCGCTGGATGAACACCGGCGATCTCGCCCGCCAGGATGCGGGCGGCTATTTCTGGCTGACAGGCCGCAAGAAGGAACTCATCATCCGGGCCGGCCACAACATCGATCCCAAACTGATCGAAAATGCTGTGCAGGATCACCCGGCAGTGCAACTCGCCGCGGCGGTTGGACGGCCCGATGAGCGCGCCGGAGAACTGCCAGTCCTTTACGTTCAGTTGAAGCCGGGGACGACGGCATCGGAGGCGGACCTGCTTGCTCATGCCATCGGCCGTATCCCAGAGCGCGCCGCACATCCCAAATCGGTCCGGATTCTCGCCGCGCTGCCCATCACATCCGTCGGCAAAATCTTCAAACCAGCATTGTCGATGCTGGAGATCGAGGACGTCGTACGCCAGGAGGCGGCATCGGGCGGCGTGAATCTCGTATCGCTCTCGGTTGATCAAGATCCCCGGCTTGGGGTGCTGGCAAGAATTGCAACTGAGGGCGATCCGAGCCCTCTCCGCGAAAAACTGGGTCGCTACGCCTTCAAGGCGCAGTTCCTTTGAAGATCAGCGAGAAGAAGGGGACGTCAATGATGGCGATCAATCTTGGCCGTTACGAGAATGGGGCGCCAGCAGTCTCTTGGGCAAACTACCAGTCAGGAAACCAGTCATGAATGCTGCAACTCGGATCCCCGTGACCAACCTTCAGCACCACGTCTTCTACGTGACCGACCTGGAGCGCTCGAAGGCTTTCTATATCAAGCTTTTCGATTTGCAGTTCTCCGCTCTCAACCACCCGGACAGCAGCGCAGCAATGCGTTTGTCGCAGCAGGAAATGCACTTCTTCTCGTTCGGTTTCCACCATCACGACATCTGTCTGGTGAAGCACCACAAGCTGAAGATGGACAACAATTCCATGCTGCACTTCGCGTTAGCGGTGAAGGACGCAGAGGCATTCGACGACGTCAGGCGCCGCGCAGAAGGGATGGGCCTGTCGATCCGCGAAGGACGCATGCTTGCCTCCGCGCGCCCAGTATCACGTGCTTTTTGCGTCCGGGACCCAGACCAGCACTGGATCGAGATCATTGAGGAGCCCGGCAAATGAGCGACGCCGCTTTCATCCCCCCGAACGTCTTGCCCCCATTCAAACTGCGCTTCGCCGGCCTCCTGAAGCGGAAATGGTTTCGCGAATTGGTGCTGTTGTGGCCGACGCTGACCAAGCGGCGGTTCTCCAACAAGACGGAGGACTACGGCGTCTTCAGGCCTTCGCTCGTTTCTCACATCGGGCAGCTATCGATCTATGTGCGCGACATCGCGCGAAGCCGGGCCTGGTACGAGAACGTTGCCGGCATGATCCACAGCCGCACCTGCGAGCCCGAACCGCATCCCTTCAAGGAAGGGTGGCGCATCCGCTGCTGCTACATGAGCGCAACCGACCACGAGGATTGCCTCGTGCTCGTCGAGGAATACGACCCCTCCGGCAGGATCACTGTGCCTTCGGGCATGAGCTTCTTCCATTTCGCACTCGAGGTGAAAGGAAACCAACTGGAGGACGTCCTGGCCTTTGCCAAGCAACAGCAGGCCGCCGGTTTCCAGTTGAACTACGGTCCAGTCCGCCACAACAGCGAACCGCCTTTGGGCGATGGCGAAACCGGTGGCAACGTCGCCTGCTATCTCTACGACCCCGACTGGCACAATGTCGAGTTCTGCGGCGCGATGGACACGATCGAGAACTATCGCGCGCGATACGGCGACCTCAAGGGCAAGGACCGCGCTTGACCAGCGCTCCGACCTTCAAAGAGCGCTCTGAGCCGACATTCGGGCCGCTTTCGATGCGGCCCTTCCAAAGAAAGGAAATGAAATGGTAGTGAAAGTGGCCCGATTTACGATCGGCGGCGAACCGTTATGGGGGATTTTGGACGGAGACGAGATTGCGCCGCTCGGGGGCACCTTCGTCTCAACCGCCGACATCCTGCGCCTTACTCCTGCAGAACTCAAAGCGAGGGCAGGCGCTGAGCGGTTCGCGATCAGCTCAGCAAACATTCTGAGCCCCGTCACAGCGCCGGCGCAGATCGTCTGCCAGGGTCTGAACTACGCGGATCACGCCGATCAATCGGGGCATGCGCCACGTCAGAAGAACCTGTTCTTCATGAAGGCCGCCTCATCGCTATCGGGAGCATTCGACCCGGTGATCCGACCCGCCGGGTGTCAGATGCTCGACTATGAAGTGGAACTCGGGCTTGTCCTGAAGCGACCTTTGAATGCGGGCGATCGCGTCACCCGAGAGACCCTCGGCGATTTCATCGGCGGCCTAGTGTTGTGCAACGACGTTTCCGCCCGCGACATCATGTTCGGCGAAGCCTTCTTGCAGTGGTTCCGTGGCAAGAGCGCCCGTACGTTCTGCCCCTGCGGACCCTGGCTGGTCATTCCGGAACCGGAAGAGGTAGCGGATCTGCTCGACAGGATTGAGATCCGCCTCTGGCTGAACGACGAACTTCGACAGTCGGCCCACACCCGCGACCTCCTCTTTCGCCCGGAAACCTGCCTCAACGACATTGCGTCCCTGATGGACCTGTGGGCGGGTGATCTCGTCCTGACCGGGACGCCGGGGGGCGTGATCCTGCAAGCGAATGCCGCTCTGGCCCAGATCGTGACGACTAAGCTCTTCAAGGATTCCGAGCGGAAGGATGCGATTGTCCAGGAAGCAACCGCGCACACACGCTACCTCGCGCCTGGCGACATTATGCGCGCCGAAATGCGTACCGACGACAGCGCCGTCGATTTTGGCAGGCAGTTGCTCGAAATCGTTGACGCGTGATGTCGGCGGGACCAGGACGCGCACGCCATCCCTGCCCGCATCAGCCTGATCTCCGGAGATTGAAGGAGTCGAGGTTCGCCTCCTGATCTAGCCCATTAGCCGGCGCCTTGGAGGCAATGCGCGGGGTCCGCAGCAGGTGAGAACTGTCCATTTCCTTGGGCTTTACAGAAAGCGAGTTGTCTCGGAGGAGGGAGACCCGCATGAAAACTATTAGGTTGGTGACCGGACTTTTCAGCTATCTTTTCGTGACACCTGCGGTCGCAGGAGGATTCGATGTTCTGGGGCAGCCGAATGACGTCCTTTTCGAGCCAGGACGCTACATCGAGTTCGGGCTAGGTTTTGCCAGTCCGAGCGTGGAGGGACAGATCACTGCCGTCGGTCCCCCGTTTGCTTCGGGCGACACGGCGCCCACGCTTCCATTTTACACAGGCGCCTTCAAGGCTGATATCAACGAGCAATTCTCGGGAGCGGTCATTGTAGATAATCCCTACGGGCGCACGCTCGAGTACAATAGCGGACCGCTGTCCGGGCTGACGGGAGAAGTCGAGTCATTCGCCGTCACAGGCTTGCTGCGCTACAAGCTGACGGATCGTTTCAGCATTTTCGGCGGCCCAAGGCTTCAGCGTCTCGGCGGCAATACCGATATCTCAGTCTTTGCAGGCGGCGTGCCAGCCGGCTTCGCCAACGTCGAATTTGAGGACACATGGGCGGCGGGCTACGTGGTCGGGGGTGCCTTTGAAATCCCGGAGGCCCATGTTCGGGTCGCAGTCACCTATAATTCGGCAATCGACTACGATCTCGACACTTCCGGTGCTTACGTCGGGACGACAAGCGTCGAGACCCCCCAATCGGTCAACATCGATCTTCAGGCCCCGATCAGTCCTTCGACGCTGCTATTCGCGACGGTTCGCTGGGCCGAATGGAGCGAAACCACAATCAGTCCGCCGGGTTATCCTCTAGGCTCGCTGACCCACTTCAACGATACGACAACCTACAGGCTCGGCGCAGTGCAGGTGTTCAACGAGAATTGGGCGGGATTCACGGCTCTGACCTACGAGCCAGAAACCGACATATCGGCTGACGCGCCAATCGACGCAACAGACGGTCTATGGGGGGCAACGCTCGGTGCGATCTACACGAAAGACAAAGTGAAAGTGACGACCGCTGTCTCGTATTACCAGTTCGGTGACGCGTCGGGTTCATTCGGAGACTTCACGGACAATGATGTAGTCAGCGCCGCCGTCAAGGTGGGGTATTCGTTTTGATCGGACTTCCGGAAGCGCCTCGACTGCCAAACTTTGCAGTTGCTCGGGAGTGATTTCCGGCAGGTTGCCATGCCGCATAGCGCCCGGACGACCATGTCCGGCGCCCAGACAGCACCAGACATGAATGGAGAAAACTATGCAGAAGCAATTCGCCCCGAAGGTGTGGCGTTGGAACCGCCCGAATGGTGCGCACCATGCAGAAGCGATCGGCATGGCGGAGACCGCTACCGGTCACGAGGCTATGAGCACCACAGACAAAAACGACCGCAACTGTGGTCACAGCAGTCACTCAGCACCATCCCGACGAATTTCCGCACTCCACCCACCTGTGCCGCTGACGGCGACACCTGGAAGGACCGGATTGGCGTCCGAGCCCGACCTTCGCCGCAGGTAACCTGGGCGACTGTCTTGCGCTTCCATATCGGCCGTAGAGAACGGCTTTGCCACCTACTGAAAGCAGACGTTGGCGGCGACGACGCTGGAGGTAGTGGTTGCGCCATGAACGGACGTTCTTGGTTCACAAGTTCATTTCGCGGATGCCGCAGTGAAACGTGCCGCTCCGTGTGACTGGATCGCCGCTGCATCGGTCCGGCATTCGGTAGCAAACGCCACCAGACTTGAGCCACACCCTCCAGCGTCTGGACGCCCTTACTCGCGATGAGCCAATCACGGGGAGCGTTTCGGCGATAGCTGGAGCGACCTTCGTGTTGGCGGCTTTGTTGCGGCGGCCGCGAGATTGGCTTCCACGCAGCACAATTCCGAAAGTCGTCGCGACATGCTGCCAGGAACGCTCCTCACCGGTAAGCGATCGGTTCTCCGAGGTCAATCCAACCCGTCAATTCAGGCCGGCACGGGCAAGTCCGTCGATCAGGCGCGCCCGATCCTCGGCGCGGACGAAAGAAGATGTTGCTCCGACCGCGTCCCGTGAGATGTCAGGGACTAGCGACTTGAGCCGTCCGAGCAAGTCCGTGGCAGCCTCCTGATTGTCCAGAAGTCCGGCACAGGCCGTGCCGATGACCAGCGGAACCGCGTGGCCGGACCGCAAGCGATGCGCCTCCCGTGCATAACTCAATCCAAGCTCGTAATTCGCGCCCTGGAAGTAAGCCATGGCGTAGTAGAACTGAAAGTCGCCGAGAAAAGCCTCGCGCGGGCTCAGTCTGAGGGCGTAGTCGATGCAAGGAATGGCGTCCGCCGCGCGGCCCCCGTTGGCATGCGCAAGTCCCAACTGGCCGTGTGCAAACGCGGAGTTGGGGTTGATCGCGACAGCCTGGCTGATCGCTGCCATCGCCAGGACATTGTCACGCGTCGCAAAGGCTATCATCGCCTGCGCAAGGTAAGCCCACGGTTCCTTATCGTCCGCGGCAATGGCTTGTTGCACGATATCCCTGGCAAGGGCCAGGGCGTATCCCATGTCCTCCCACCCCTGGAACGCGCGCCACACCGTAATCCAACCTTTCATGGCGAGCGCCTGGGCATAATCGGGAGCCAGTCCGATTGCCCGATCGAGCAGGGGGAGCATCTTCCGGCTGCTCTCCTCAGACAACTGGGAACACAGGAACACCGCCCGCACGACACATTCCCAGGCATCAAGGCCATGATGCGGCTTGGGGCTTTCGCGGGCATGCTCTGCCGCCAGGAGTTCCGGCCCGATGCGGCCGACGACGCTTGCGGTGATTTCGTCCTGAATGACGAAGATGTCGCCGAGGTCGCCGTCGTACCTCTCGGCCCAGAGATGGGCTTCGGAGGCCGCATCGATGAGCTGCGCGGTCACCCTCACGCGGTTGCCGGACTTACGGACACTCCCCTCGAGAACATAGCGGATCCCGAGTTCGCGCCCGATGGCGCGCACATCCACGGCCTTTCCCTTGTAGGTGAACATCGTGTTGCGGGCGATCACGAAGAAGCCCTTGAGCTTGGATAGCGCGGTGGTGATGTCCTCGGTGAGCCCATCGCTGAAGAAGTCCTGCTCCGGGTCGGCGCTCATGGCGTTGAACGGCAGCACGGCAATGGATGGTCGGTCCGGAAGTGAGGGCCTGGGGGGCGATGCCGGTCGTGCGGTCGACTCTTCCAGAAGGGGCCGGTACAGTCGCACAGGCCGCTCCATGTTCTTGAGCGCGCGTTCGCCGAGGTACTCGTAGTTGCAGTCAAGCTTGCCCTGGAGGTGATCGTACGCCGTGCCGGAAATGCAAACGCCGCCTGGATCCGCCAAGGTCTGGAGGCGGGCCGCGATGTTGACGCCATCGCCGTAGAGATCCCCATCAACCTCGTGGATCACATCACCGAGATTGACGCCGATCCGGAAGATAATGCGTCGCTCCGTTGGGATATCGGCCTGGTTCTCGGCAACGCCCTTCTGAATGGCGACCGCGCACGCGACGGCATCGACGACCGAGCCGAACTGCACGAGCACACCGTCGCCCATCAGCTTGACAATACGGCCCTGATGCTCGGCCAGCAACGGATCGATCACGTCCCGGCGCAGAACCTTCAGGGCCCACAACGTCCCAGCCTCGTCATGTTCGAGGAGGCGGGAATAGCCGACGACGTCAGCGGCCAAGATCGCGGCCAGCCGCCGCTCCGCTCTTGCAGTTGCCATTGCTGTCTCTCCCTCAGGAGATCCGCCGGATGAAGCCCAAGCGATTGACGCGACATGCACCATCCGGCTGCCTGACACCGCGACCGTGCTGGTTCAAGATACCACTGAGACGGTCATGTGGCGACGCTTCACGAGAGTGCCGCCTTCAACAGGAACAGGATCCGCGACGCGGTTACTGCAAAGGTGTGTTGCGGTCCAATGGAAGGACGGCGTCATTCGAAGGAAGGTCCGTATTCGGGACTTCGAACCCACTGGCGCGCTGAATTTGCCGAAGCGGTTTCTTCCGTCGTTGGCGGTGGGAACAATCGCTCCGTCAGCCACGTGTCCCAACCTCAGGATGGTCCGGAGTGGGTCAGGTCACGACGATGCCCACGCCGACCTGAATGTCCGCAACTAAAGATTTGCGGCCGGGAGCTGCCCGTCCACTCCCGGCCCGAAGCGGACGAGGAGACAAGTCATTTACGCTAGCCGGAGTGCAACCATGTCGCCGCTGCTGAGTGTTGTCAAATTCGCTTCGATTTTGTTGATCGGCCAATCCCACCAGGCGATATCAAGAAGTTCACTGATGATCTCATCTGAATAACGCATTCGGATGATCGCTGCCGGATTTCCTCCGACAACCGCGTAAGGAGGTACATCACAGGAAACGACGGAAGCTGCGGCGACGATTGCGCCAGAACCGATTTGGACACCCGGCATGATCGCCGCATCCTGGCCAATCCACACGTCATGCCCCACGACCGTATCCTTTACAGGCAGGTCCTTGTAGCCGAAAGTTTCGGGTTTGAAGATGCGAAACGGGTAGGTAGTGAAGCCAGTCATCGGATGATTGGCCGAACTGGTGACGAAGTAACTGCCCCTAGCAATCTGAACAAACTTGCCGATGATCAGCCGTTCGCGAACGCCATGACCGAGATACGGTGCCAGAACTCTGGCAGTGTCTTCGGGCTTTCCGGAATGCGTGTAATAGCTGAAGTCGCCAACCTCCATGCGCGGATGATCGATGACGTTCTTCAGGTAGACCGTATCCCCATAGACAGTCCCGTCGGGCAAGGTAATTGGGTGAACCGCATTGACGTCGAGAAGAGGCATGGAAAACCTTTTCAACATGCAGCCGGCCCTGCTGAAACAGAGTCCCATTTTTAGGCATAGCTGCCCGATTTCGCAGTAATTACGCTATTTTCTCTGAGCCGTGAAATCCATAGCGAAGCGATTATGGGTCTCATGAGTAATTTTCATGCCGACGTTCTCGATCGAGTCCTGTTCGCGATGTCCACTTCTGGCGCCGCTATCGGCACGCACACATTGGACTTCCGCTCTCCTGAAGGTTTTTCGATGCGGGCCGCAGCGCGACGTTTGCCGCTGGCGTTGGGCGGCCCGCGTTGACAAACCTTGGAAGGAGGAAGCCGCGGAGGCTGGGTGGGACCTATGGGGAAAGCGCGGGGCCGCGGGCGTCTGTTGTGGACTTCGGCGCTGCCGACAGACGCAAAGGCGCCGACCCGAGGGTGTGGGAGGCGATGATCGGAAGCAGATCTGGCGGTCTCGTTGGTGCCGATTTCGACGCTTTTGCGATGCTCAGTGTTATTGGGCGCAAAGCGATCCGATCCCGGAATGCAGAGTGTTTTCGGGTCGGCTTTGGCCAATGTGACGGGCACCTTGTCATGCGGCCTGCTTTCTCGGTGGCGCCCGGGCTCTGGGTTTCTGACCGCGTCGGAAGATCTCGATGATGCGCATCGGGCCACCGCACTCGGGGCATGGCTGTCTCAGAGTGAGCGGGATCGTCTCAGCGCTTGGCGGATCATTGTGTTTGGCCGTTTCCGCTCCGAGCAGAGCGCGGATCTTTGCGACCTTGGTCTTGCGGCCCGCACTGGCGAGCAGGCCGTAATGGCGGATGCGGTGGAAACCGTCGGGCAGCACATGGAGCAGGAAGCGGCGGATGAACTCGTCGGTGGCCAGCCGCATCACCTTCTGACGGTCGCCGGTCTTGATCCGGTAGTCCTTCCAGCGGAAGGTGACGGTCTCGGCATCGGCGCTGATCAGACGGCTGTTGGAGATCGCCACCCGGTGGGTATAGCGGCTGAGATAGGCGAGCACCGCTTCGGGACCGCCGAACGGCGGCTTGGCATAGACGACCCATTCTGATTTGCGCACAGCCAGGCGGCGAACGCGTCAGCCTCTGCGAGAGCTGTCAGATCAGCGTAGAACCTCAGATCGCCGGCGCAATGCAGTGCCCGCAGCCCTGCGATAAACAACCGCCGGAACAGTCGCGACAGAACCCGCACCGGCAGGAAGAACCCGGGGCGGCATGAGATCCACCGCGTGCCATCCGGCGACAGCCCGCCGCCGGGCACGATGATGTGCACATGCGGGTGATGGATCAGCGCCGATCCCCAGGTGTGTAGCACGCTGGTCATGCCGATGTGCGCGCCAAGCTGCCGGGGATCGGCGGCGATAGTGCTCAGCGTCTCGGCCGATACCCGAAACAGCAGGTCGTAGACAGCTTTCTTGTTCCAGTAAGCGATCTGCGCGATCTCGGCCGGCAGGGTGAAGACCACGTGGAAATACTCGACCGACAGCAGGTCTTCGGCGCGGGCGGCCATCCAGTCGCGCGCCGCGGGGCCCTGGCACTTCGGACAGTGCCGGTTCTTGCAGGAATTATAGGCGATGTGGTTATGCCCGCACTTGGTGCAAGCCGCCACATGCCCGCCGAGCGCCTCGGTTCGGCAGGCTTCGATCGCCGCCATGACCTTGAGCTGGGTCAGGCTGACATGCCCGGCATTGGCTCGCCGCCACGCAGGCCCATAGGCTCGGAAGATGTCAGCGATCTCCAGCTTTTGCCGGGGCACCCCGGCGCGCGCTTCATTCCAGCCGACGCCTCAGGGTGAGATCCTCCAACTGCTTCAGGCGCTCGAACGGGCTGATGGTGTCGCGGATCAACTTGGTGGCGACGTGGGTTGTCTAATCGCATCCCGGTCGTCAAGGTGCTTTAGGCATTCGGCGACCTCGCCGGGTTGCGGGTAGGCAACGCAGATTAAATTGATCGGTGGATCGGCGCTCAGCGGCATGTCCTTCGGAGCTATCCGGTGCTGGGGAGCAGGGTTGTCTTCGCGGTCGACAAATGTCGCCGCACAATGGGCTTCGCAGGCAGGACCTTCCCATGTGTAGCGCGCAGTCTCAACGAGCTGCAGCCACTCGTAGCGGAATGATCCAACCGACGTCCGCAGCAGGGACGCTCAGTGCCTCAAATCAGGTTTGACGCGCTGAGGGCAGAAGCTGGCGGTTGCTTATGCGATGGCGCCAGCCGATGCGTTGAAGACTTCTCCTGTCCTGAGCATGCTGTGCATGATGACCGCAAGCTTCCGGGCGACTGCCACCGCAGCGCGCTTGAAGCCCAACCGCTCACGCAGCTGAAGCCCCCAGCTCTTGAGGCTGCTCTCGGTCCTGGCACTGGCGCTCGTGAGAAGCACTGTCGCCGCTTCATACAACAGCCCCCGCAGATGGTTGTCACCTCTACGCGAGATATGGCCGTTATAGTCGACCTCACCTGACTGGTAGCGCCGCGTTGTTAGCCCGAGCCAGGCACCAACCGAGCGCGACGTTTTGAAGTTGTCTGGATCTTCAATCGCTGCGATGTAGGACACCGCCGTAACGGCGCCAATTCCTGGGATCGTCGTCAGAAGCTTCGAAGCCTGGCTCTGCCGTGCCACTGCGAGCAACTGGCGATCAAGATCGGCCGCGCGCTTGCGAATGTCGCGCCACGCCTCAAGCAGGGGCAATATGATCCGTGCAAGGTCATCATTCCCAGCCAAAAGCTCTCTCACATTGCCATCAAACACCCGACCCGTTCCTTTAGGGATGATAAGGCCGAACGTCTTCATCAGGCCGCGGATCTGGTTGCTAAGTTGGGTTGAGATGCTCAGGAGCTGATTGCGGGCGCCGACCAGCGTGCGCGTCAACATACTGTCAAATGACTTTACCCGGACCGCCTTGTAGAAGCCGGCTTCGGCCAGCTGGGCCAAGCCATCTGCATCATTGGCATCTGTCTTGTTGAGCGTCTCGTTCAATATCTTTTGCGCGTGCCGCGCTTCGATGCAGATAGCGGGGATCCCCTCCGCCGTCAGTGCGTGATAGAACCACGTCGACAGCGGCCCCGTCTCGAATATGACGCGTTTTGCGTTCGGGGCATGCTTGCGGATCACCTGCGCCAACACCTTTGGATCCGAAGCGCGCTTCCCCCGCCAGATCCGCTTCCCGTCCTCCCGGATCGAGATCGCAGTATCTTTCAATGAAACGTCGAGCCCTATATATTGGTCCATGGTTGCCTCCATTCGATGTTTGGGCCCGGTTCCAATCGTGAGCCCGTATTTCCATCCTATCGGGGGCAACCAACCCAGACAGCATCATCTTGCAAATAAGTTGCCGGGGGCAGTCGCACCGCGATTACCCCATGTGTAGCGGGCGGTGCTGCTCAGCTTGGCATGGCCGAGCAGAACCTGGATCACCCGCACGTCGGTGTTCGCCTCCAGCAGATGCGTGGCGAAGCTGTGGCGCAGGGTATGCAGCGTTGCGGGCTTGGCGATGCCCGCCATGTGCTTGGCCGCGGTGAAGGCCCGGTTGAGCTGGCGCGGCGAGATCGGATTGATCTTCGGCTTTGCAAGCCCGGCGATAGCATGGCCTTGCGATCCTTGCCGCCCTTGCCTTCTTCGACGTGGATCAGCATGCGCTCGCTGTCGATGTCAGTGACCTTGAGGTGGCACACCTCCGACGCCCGCAGCCCGGCGCCATAGCTGATGTGCCGGGAAACAACCATCCCCGCGGACGCGCCTCCCGCCAGTAATCGCGCAGCAGATCCAACTGAGCGCCGCCCGATACTTCAGCCCGGGCCCGGGAGCCGCGGCCAGCAGGTCGGCGACCTCCTCGACGCTCAAGACGACCGGCAGCTTCTGCGGTTTGCGTTGGAACTGCATGTACCGCTTCATCTCCTCGCGCCCGCAGGTGATCCCGAAAAAGAACCTGAGCGCGATGATCCGGACATTGAATGTCGAGGGCGTCACCCCGGCATTGGTCATGTGTAGCTGGTAGGCCCGCAACTCCTCCGGCGTCGCCGTGTCGGGTGAGCGCCCCAGAAAGGCCGCGAAATCCTTGATCGCCCGGATGTGGCCTTGCTGCGCCTTGTCGCCCATCCCGCGGATGCGCATGTCCTCGATCATCCGCTCACGCAGCGCGGTGGTCTTCTCCTCTGTCATCGGACCCTCCTGTCCATCAGATTGAGAAGTCTCAATCGTCAGGCCAGGAACCCGAGACACAAAGAACCGCCGTCGATCAGGAAACGCACCGCCAGCCACAAGCGCCATTGCCGCGCGAGCGGCTTAGTCCTGCCACCCATCTCTGCTGATGCTGACCAGCCGGCGAAGGCCTGCTTCGCCCTGGAAGCGGAAATTATTGCCGCTCTACGCACGTGTTGACTGAGGCCCAAAGCCAGGGCATAAAGGTGGCATCCACGGTCGCTCGCGACGGAAAAATGGAGTGAATTCAAAGGCAATTTCACTAAGCCTTTGAAATCACGTCAGAATCCAAGGTTCCCCAGGCAAGCACAATTTACGCCTGTAGCGCCTCATTCTGATCTGACGATCATCCGCAAAAATTCTGCTGGTTTTACAACTAAATGCTACCCTTTCCGCGCTGGCAGCCGCAGGTTCGCGCTGCGTCGAAGTCGCAATCTACGATCGCACGAAAACTGGCTGGGGACCCAACTTGTCGGACGCAAATTCTTCCGCATTCCGCCAGGAGCTGTCATCAGCAGGCCGGTCAGCGCATGGCTCGTTTCGACCCATATTGGCGGCAAGCCCAATGAGCGGCTCGTTTCACTCCATAACCTGCCGTAGTGATCAAAGGTACGGCGCCTGCTGCGATCGGTCCGCCCAGGATGCTCGCGATGACGAGCCCCAGCGTCGCACTGGCGATGCCGACCTCCATTGCATTGGCCAGGCCGAAGCGGGTGGAGATAGTCGGCGCCCAGGCAATGGTGGTGCCGTGCCCACCGACAAGCGAAGCCGAGCCGAGCAGGATCGAGAATCCGGCAGGCAGACCGAGCAACGCCGTACCGCCGCCGGCGACCACGCTCCGGATGACAAGAAAAACGAGCGTCAGCGTCAGGAGGACGAGAAAAGGCCGCCCGCCGGCAATCAGGTCGGAGAACCGCGCGTTCAGGCCCACGCCGGTGAAAAAGTACAACAGCAGGAGATCGCGCGCCGAGTGCAAAGCGTATTTCCGTGCCAAAGAATGCGAATGCCATCAATGTCACGAACGCGGAAATCGGACCTCCGGTCACCGCCTCCGGGATGTTCCAACGCGAAAGGGCCGTGACCGACCTGTTGAGCCGGTTGTCGACGAAAAACACCAGGATCGATAACGTAAACGTCAGGAATCCGGGAACCTGCAATGCCGACATACTCTCTCCCCGTGTGATCGTACGTCCGGCCGCTCCGTGTGCACTCTCCTGCAAGGAAGGCCGGGATCTGCCGGCCGTCAGCTTGCGTTCTCCTGGAACGCCATATCTTGAAGGAACCTCTCATTGCCGGGAAATCGTCGGCCCTTGCGCCGTTCGCCATCAGTCTGTTGGAAATCACTAAAGGCACAGGCCCTGGAGCACGCGATATTTGATAATCTCGATGCCGCGCGGGCCGTGCAATTTGATAACACCTTTGTTTTTCAGCTTTGTAAGCGAACGCGACACGGTTTCGATCGTCAGCCCGAGGTAGTCGGCAACATCGACCCGAGGCATGAAAAGCTCAAACCTCTGCGAGTTGCCCGCACGTTCCGACATCTCAAGGAGAAAGGCTGCGACCCGCTCGACTGCGCTTTGGCGGCCGATAACCAGTTGATGCTCCTGCGCGGACGAGAAATTTTCCAGTACCGCCGGCAGCAAGCCTTGCCAAATATGCGCATCCTTTTGCAGGCTGATGCTCCTTATGCCGGTGACGCCTATCGCTTCCGCAGTGGAACGGTGCCGGTCCCCATTTTGCAGACCAAACCAATTCCCTCCAAAATGGAATGCAAGGATTTGCCGCCGCCCGTTCGCAAGCACCCGATAAACGCGGACAGCTCCGAATTCGACGCGGTAGGCTTGGCCGATCCTTTCACCGGGAGAGTAGATGCTTTGTCCGTCGACAAAGCTGCTCATCGGCTTCGACTCAATCTCTTCCCCAGGAACCAACTCCATGAGAGGGGCGCTTATGCCCGTTCCCGGAGCAAATATTGACGTAAGCATTGCTCGACTCCCATGACTGCGTCCCCCTTTGCCCCTGCTTCGACGACCATCGTGCCCGTCGAATCGTTGTGTTTCCGCCAGCGCTGATTAGTGAACAAGATCACCGGGCCTCGACCTTTACTGCCCAGGCAAAGCAGCCAACGCTTCCGAGTTAGCTAAGGCCCTTTGCCGGCCCGAGTGCTTGCTCAATCTCTGCCGCCAGACTCTCGACCAGCCCCTTGAACTCAGTTCGCCGCGCGTCGCGAACATGGAAAGGAAGCTGATCGGCATTGGCAAGCGCAGTCTCAGCGGCGGCGAAGTCCTCGCACATCCCTCTGAAACTCTCGTCGCGCATCGACAACTCCTTGATCTGCAAGGAGCGCGTCGGAAATCGACGCAACGCAGCCGCCAATCCGTGTCCTTCATCAGACCCTCCCGATCGCGCATTCATTTCGCTCCTCCCCCTCCGGGCCGGAAATGAAAATACGACGCCAGTATATTGCGCTCTGGGCGGGCTGGGACGTATGATACGGGAGTTTACGGGTTCCGCTGGACACAAGCGTACGTTGTAGTGTTGATGGGGGGCGGACATGACGATCGCTGGCCAGGAGAGCGTTCGGGTCGAGCCGACTGCTTCACCCTCCGACGAGGAAATCCTTGCGCAGCTCGATCGAATTCGGCTCAGCGCGGAGTTCGATGCCCCCGGTCGCGCCCGCAAATTTCTGACCTATGTTGTCGAGCAGGTGATTGCAGGCCATTCGGACCGCATTAAGGCCTATTCGATAGCAACCGAAGTCTTCGGGCGAGACTCCTCGTTTGACGCTCAAACGGATCCGGTAGTGCGGATCGAAGCGGGCCGTATTCGGCGCGCGCTCGAACGTTATTATCTCGTTGCCGGCCGCAATGATCCGATTGTTATTAGCATTCCGAAAGGCGGCTACGTACCGATCTTCGAAAGGCATACCGACGTGCAGGTCGAAGGAGACCCCGGTCCTTCAATGATAGCAAGATCGGTCTTGCCCATCGAACGTTCCCGGCCACGATGGATTTGGCTCGGCGTCGGCGCGGCCGCTCTTGCCCTGGGTGGGCTGGCGGCAAGCGTACTCGTTCGCCCTGCTTCGGACGCGAACTCGGTAACGTCCAGCGGCATTCGGCCAAACATTCCAAGGCTGGTTGTGATGCCGTTCGAGGATCTCTCCGGAACGCAGCAATCGGCGATGATCACGCGAGGGCTCGCCGACGAGGTCATCAGCAATATCGCCAAGTTCAAGGAGATCATCGTCGCCACCGGTGAGACGGCGGCGCAGCCAACCGCCGCGGGCGATGGGCCGACCTACGCCCTGGAAGGTCGGGTCCGGCTCGATGGCGACAAGCTCCGTCTTGGTATAAGGCTGATCCAGCGGTCCGATGGATCTGTGGTATGGGCGAACAGCTACGACGAAAACCTGCAGGCCCACAAGATCATTGAACTGCAGGAGAACGCCGCTGCCGCCGTGGCGACCGCCGTCGCACAACCATACGGCGTCATCTTCCAGGCGAACGCCGCACACTTCACAAGCGCGGTTCCGGATGATTGGGAAGCATACGCGTGTACTCTGGCCTACTACGGCTATCGCAGCGACTTGAACCCCCAGACACATGCTTCCGTTCAAGAGTGCCTTCTGCATGCGACAAGACAGTTTCCCAATTACGCCACGGCCTGGGCACTCCTGTCGATAACATATATTGACGAGCTTCGTTTCCGATATCGTCTCGGTCGATCGTCGCCCATATCGTTGGAGCACGCGATCGAGGCAGCGACGCGCGCCGTTGAACTGGACCCAGAGAATGCCCGCGCCTTGCAGGCGGAAATGCTCGCCTTGTTCTTCCGCGGGGAGGTTGATGCGGCCTTGGCGGTGGGCGCGCGCGCTTTTGCCATCAATCCCAATGACACGGAACTCTCCGGCGAATATGGTTTCCGCCTCGCCCTCTCCGGTGAATGGCGTCGAGGCTGCGATCTCGTGGCTAGAACCGTCGCACACAATCCGGGGCCCGTTGTTGGATATTTCGAGGCCGCCCTGGCGGTCTGCTCCTATTTCAAGCGGGACTACGTCGCCGCCGAGCGATGGGCCTCCCTGGCAGACCTTCGCGCCAATCCGAGTTATCACATCATCCTGCTCGCCACCCTTGGAAAGCTCCGCAAAATGGAAGAGGCTCGAGTAGAGCGGGAATGGCTGGAAACCAACCTCCCGGACTTCTTCGACAACATCCGAAGAGAAGTCGCACTCCGGATCCGTCGCCCCGAGGATCAGCGGCAGCTCTTCGAAGGATTGCGCGAGGCGGGCGTTCCCATCCCGGAAGTTGAGCCCAGAATGAATTAGAACATTTGCCGTCAGGTGGGAATCACCGGACGTCGCATTAATGCGGCAAAAACAAACAGATCGAGCGATGGCGCGAACCTACGTGAGCGCTCCCCGCTCTACAGCGCCGTGCGTCCTTTCAGACGCACAAAGGTCTCTGTAACACTTTGGATTACTGCATGTTTTTGTCGTTGAATCGGTTCCGATTTAAGGACATGCAGTAGACCGGTGTTCCACCTCCCCAGACAGCGCGCGGGAACACCCCGCGCCTCAGACCTTGTCCGGCGACCAGTCGAGGAAGAAGCCGACATCTCCCGGGATGCCGCCCGGGAAGTTGATGATCATCGCCTTCAGCTTGTAGCCCTGCGGCTTGCCAAAGGTCTGATAGCGCTCATAGAACTCCTTGGCCTTGCCCTGCAGCGTTTGCGGCCAGTCCCGATCGGCGCTGTTAATCGCGCGGCCGCTGTCGGTGCAGAGCGAGGATGGGAAGCTATAGACCATGGCTTCGAATTTCCCGTCCTTGACCGCGTTCTGGACAAGGCGGCGAACAACCGCGATTTCCTGCTCCGTGACATGTTTTTCGAGGAAATCGGCGGCGAAATCGGCAAGCTTCTGTTCCTGCAGCGAGCGGAGCTTTCGCTCCTTCTCCATTTCCGCCATCTCCCGCTCCAGCATCTGCATGCGAAGCTGCTCGGCGCTGATCGGTGCACTCGTATCGGCATTCAAGTCTTTCTGTTCCGGCATCGTGTTGCTCCACTTCAAGTCAAGAGGACGAGGGCGGCCCGTTCTCGGCACGCATTGGAAATTCTTTGCACCGGTCTCCGCGACCATATCTGGTTCTGCAGACGCCCGAGCCTTGCTGGAAACTTCAAAAATCAAACAGGTGCCGGGCTCGTAACCCTCGCATCAGTTGCCTTCGTTCGCACCATCCGCCAGCCAAGAAGTCCGAAAACGATTGCAAGCAAGGGGTTCAGAACATTGAAGAAACAGAAACCGGCATAGGCAGCGGTCGGGATTCCAAGGGTTGCCGCCATATAGGCGCCACAACTATTCCAGGGCACAAGCGGCGAGGTAACAGTGGCCGAGTCCCCAACGACCCGCGACAGCATCACAGGCGCCAAGCCTCGATCGGCGAAAGAAGCGCCGAACAACTTGCCTGGCAGAGCGACGGATATGTATTGATCCGAAGTGATGACGTTGGAGACAACGGACGTTCCGACAACAGTCGCGATCAAACCCGCCACGGATTTCGCCCGGGCCACGAGTGGGTCGATCAGCCGCTTCAGCATCCCCGCGTGCTCCACGACCGCACCGAACGCAAGGGCGGTGATGATGAGCCAGACTGTATTCATCATGCTCGCCATGCCGCCTCGGGAAAGGATGAGGTCGATCGACTTTTCGCCCGTCGATGAAATGAACCCGTTGGCGAGCGCTGCCCATGTTCCCTTTAGCAATGCCAATCCAAAGGGTAGGTCTGGCGTGCCAGCGAAAGCCACGACGCTTGCCGGATCATGCAGGACTGCCACGACGGCGCCGGCGATGGCACCTGCGAAGATGGTCACAAAGGGGGGGAACCTGCCTATCGAGAGCAGGAAGACGAGCACGAGAGGCAGGAACGCCCAGAGCGAAACGGCGACCTTGCTATCGATCATCGCAAGTGCACGGGTGGGGTCAAACTCGCCCGCCTGCCCAAGCAAGGCGAAGACGACCGACGAGAGAAGTAGGGCCGGCACGGAGGTCCAGAGCGATTCGCGGATGTGGCCATAGATGTCAGAGCCTGCGGTCGCCGTGGCAAGATTCACAGTATCAGAGAGCGGTGAGGCTTTATCGCCGAAATATGCTCCGGAAATGATCGCGCCAGCCGTAATCGCCGGCGAGAGCCCCATGTTGGCTGCGACGCCCATCAAGCCGATGCCGAGCGTTCCGGCAACCGTCCAGGAACTGCCAATGCTGAAGGCGACGACGGCACACACGATACAGGTTGTTGCGTAGAAATAGGTTGGGCTGAGCAGCTTCAGGCCGTAGTAGATCATCGAGATGATGGTGCCGCTCATCGCCCAGGTCCCGATGAGCCCGCCCACCGCCAGCAGTATCAGAATTGCCGGGAGAGCCGCTGCGATCCCATCCACAACGGCTTGGCGGACACCATTCCACTGCAATCCATTCTTGTAGGCTATGCCAGCGGCAACGATCCCGCAGAAAAGCAATGCGATCTGGTTCGGGCCGGACGAGGCATCATTGCCAAACAAGACATAGGAAAGCGAAAGAAGCGCAATAAGCGTCAGGCAAGGAACGAGTGCATCGACCAGCGACGGTGGATGGGAACCAGTCTTCGGATCGAAACCTTCCTCACGATCGATTTGTGACATGTCATTGCTTCCAAACCGAGCGGGCTACCCTAACCATGCCATGTCATTTTCGTGAACGCAGAATTGATGATCGTGCCCCGTTCCGCCCGCACAATCGCGGCGATATCCGCCAGTGCCCCTATCGCCGCGGAATGTCCCGTCACCTTGGCGAATTGACAAGCCGCCTCGACCTTTGGTCCCATGGAACCCGCGGGAAACGAATAGGCACTCAGGTCGTCGGGGGGCGTCTTGAAGATGGCCTTCTGATCAGGGGTTCCCCAACCGGTGCAGACGGCTTCGGCGTCCGTCGCCATTATGAACAGGTCGGCTTCAAGTTCGCGCGCCAGAAGCTCGGAACAAAGGTCCTTGTCGATTACAGCTTCCACTCCCCCGAGCTTCCGCTCCGCGCCTCGTTCGTACATGGTCGGAATGCCGCCGCCGCCGGCGCAGATCACGACAGTCTTCTTGTCCAGCAGCCAGCGGATCGGACGGATCTCAAAAATCCGTTTGGGGACTGGCGAGGGAACGACGCGGCGCCACTTGTTACCGTCCTGCTTGAACGCCCATCCTTTCTCCTGATGGATCTTCGCCGCCTCGTCCGCTTCGTAGACCGGCCCAACGAACTTGGTTGGGTTCTGAAATCCGGGATCGGCACCGTCGACCTCGACCATGGTAAGCAATGTTGCGAGCGGCACTTCGAACGGAAGAAGGTTTCCAAGCTCCTGCTCCAGCATGTAACCGATCATGCCCTCCGTCTCCGCGCCGAGCACATCGAGCGGATAGGCCTCGTCTGCCTTGTAGGCTGCTCCCTGGAGCGCAAGCAGCCCAACCTGCGGGCCGTTGCCGTGCGTGATCACGACCTCATGTTCGGCGACAAGCGGTGCAATGGCTTCCGCAGCGATTTTGATGTTTTGACGTTGTACGTCCGCGGTCATGGCCTCCCCGCGCTTCAGGAGAGCATTCCCACCCAACGCGATCACGACACGCATGTTCAATCCCCCAACGTCGCGACAAGCAGGGCCTTGATCGTGTGCAAGCGATTTTCCGCCTGCTCGAAGGCAACGTTCGCCTCGGATTCGAACACGTCGTCGGTCACTTCGAGGCCGTTGGACATTCCATAGTCGTGGGCGATCTGCTTACCGACCGTTGTCTCGGTGTCGTGGAATGCAGGCAGGCAGTGCATGAACCTGACTTGCGCATTTGCGCTCGCCTTCATCAGATCAGCATTGACTTGATAGGGTGTGAGCAATTGAATTCGCTCTTTCCAAACCTCTTTCGGCTCTCCCATCGAGACCCAGACGTCGGTGTGAATGAAGTCCACCCCCTCGACTGCTGCCCTTGGATCGTCGGTGATCGTCAGGCGCGCTCCAGACCGCTCTTTGAGCCGCTCGGCGATGCGCCGATATTCCTCCGAAGGCCAGAGTGACTTCGGGCCACAGATCCGCACATCCATGCCCAACAGGCAGCCCACGATCAACAAGGAATGCCCCATGTTCGACCGGGTATCGCCCACATAGGCATATTTGATGTCGCTGATCGGCTTGTCTGCATGTTCGCGCATCGTCATCACGTCGGCGATCATCTGGGTGGGATGATACTCGTCCGTGAGGCCGTTATAGACCGGCACGCCGGCATATTTCGCCAGCGTCTCGACACCATGTTGCGATGAGCCGCGATACTCGATGGCGTCGTACATGCGGCCGAGAACCCGAGCCGTGTCCTTGAACGATTCTTTATGCCCGATCTGCGACCCTGCAGGATCTAGGTACGTGACGTTGGCGCCCTGATCGGAACAAGCAACTTCGAATGCACAACGGGTGCGCGTCGATGTCTTCTCGAAAATGAGGCAGATTTCCTTACCTTCCAGATGCTTCTGTTCCGTGCGCGCATATTTGGCCCGCTTCAGATCGCGGGCGAGATCAAGGAGGTAGCGAAACTCGCGTGGTGTGTAGTCCTGCACCGTAAGAAGCGAGCGATTGCGGAGATTGAAACTCATGATGCTGCTCCAATTGCAAAGTCAGGATGGGTAATTCTTCAATAGGCGGGCTCTCGCCAGATCGGGCAGGTCATGCAGTGTCCGCCGCCGCGGCCACGCCCCAGTTCGGCCCCACGAATCGTGATGACCTCGATACCCGCCTTCCGTAGCAGCGTGTTCGTGTGCGTGTTGCGGTCGTAGGCGACGACCACTCCCGGTTCGAGCGCCACTACATTGTTGCCATCGTCCCACTGTTCGCGTTCCGCCTCGTAGGCATTGCCGCCGGTGGCGACGGTTCTGAGTTTCTGGATGCCCAGCGCCTCGCTGACGACTTCGAGCATCGGGCGTTCTTCGGCTCGCACCTCGAAGTTTCCTTCGTCATCGACGGGATGCAGGCTGTAGCAGCGGATCTGCTCGACAACGTCGGCGAAAAGCGTCACGACGTCACGGTCGCAGAAGCTGAAGACCGTATCGAGATGCATCGCGGCCCGACTCTTCGGCATCAGGCAACCGATGACCCGAGTAGCGGCCTTGTTCCTGAAGAGGGCCTTAGCCACCTGCCCCACCGCCTGATAGGTGGTGCGTTCACCCATTCCGACGAGCACAGTGCCGTTGCCAATGGGCATGACGTCACCGCCCTCCATCGTAGAATTGGCGAACTGTTCGTCCGAGTCGCCCCACCAGATGTTGAAATCGCCGCCCTTGAAGATCGGATGGAACTTGTAGATTGTCCGCTGCACCAGCGTTTCGGCGCGGCGCGCCGGCCAGAACATCGGATTGCACGTCACGCCGTTATATATCCAGCAGGACGGATCGCGCTGAAAGAGGGTGTTGGGAATGGGTGGAATGACAAATTCAAGGCCCCCGAAAGCGCCAACCATCAGCTTCTTGCCCCGGCCCTCGGGAAGGTCGGCAATCGAAATCCCGCCGATGATGTAAGCGGCGAGTTGTCTCGAGTCCATTTCATCGAGCCATGGTCGCATGGCCTCGGCGATTTGAGAGCCGATTACATTTGGCGTGATTCGGCGGTCGAGCACGAACTTGCGAGCGTCCGCGTCGGCAAGCGCTTCTGCCAGCAGGTCGTGCAGTTCGAGGACCTCGACTCCCCTCTCCTGCATCTTCAGGACAAAATCGTAATGGTCCTTCTGAGCCTCGTGAACCCAGATGACGTCATCGAACAGCAGGTCGTGGCAGTTTGCCGGGGTCAGCCGTTGGTGCGCCAATGATGGCCTGCACACCATGACCGTCCTGAGCTTGCCGACTTCCGAATGAACACCAAAGTTGCGCATGCGCGCCTCCTCCTTCAAACCCGCAGCCCTTGCACTTGACCGGCCGCGGTCAGAGCGGGCTGATCTTTCCCGTCCACAGCAGATATGCGGCGACGATCGCGAGCACGACGACCAGTCCGGCAAGCCAGGCTTCAAATCCGGCAAACACCTGTTCACCTCGCTCCTTCCTGGCCTTCGCATAGACAAGCAGGCCAGGGGCAAACAGGATCGAGCACATCAGGAGGTAGCTGAGCCCGGCAGCATAAACCAACCAGATGCCGTAAAGCGTGGCCAGCGCCCCAACGGCGATGTCCCTGTTCCGACCACGTGCGCCCTGCTGATAGGTCTCTCCGCTCAATGCGAGTTTGAGCGCGTAGGCTCCGGAGAAGACGTAAGGGGGCAAGATGGCGACCGAGGCGATGAAATAGAAGAACTGGTAGGCGCTCTTGGAAAAGAAGCTCAGGACTAGGAAAACTTGAATCAGAATATTGGTCGCCCAAAGCGAGTTTACCGGCGATCCGTTTTCATTGTCGGCGGCAAACCACCTCGGGAACGTGCCGTCGCGCCCGCAGGTGTAGGGAATTTCCGAGCAGAGCAAGGTCCAGGACAGGAATGCACCACCGACCGAGATGATCAGCCCGGCATTGATCAGAGCAGCTCCCCATTGTCCGACGAGCGGCTGCAGCACGCCAGCCATCGACGGGACCTTGAGTCCGGCCAGCTCCGGCTGGCTTAAAATCCCTGTCGAGAGCATCGAGACGAGGACATAGATCCCGAGCGCCCCCAGAAAACCGATCACGGTCGCCCGACCGACATCGGAGCGCCGGGCCGCGCGCGCCGAGTAAACGCTCGCCCCTTCGATACCGATGAATACCCAGAGGGTGACAAGCATGGTGCTCTTGACCTGCGACATGATGCTGCCGAGGTCGGGGGCGTCGAGAGCACCCCCGCGGCCCCAGAAGTTCACCGTGAACCTGTCCCAATTGAACGCAACGATCGCAATCAAGACGAAAAGGAAGAGCGGTGCGAGCTTGGCGATGGTGGTGACGATGTTGACGAAGGCGGCCTGCTTGACACCCTTCAGCACTAACCAGTGGATGGCCCAAAGGCAGAACGAGGCTCCTATGATTGAAACGAGGTTATTTCCATCGCCGAACACCGGAATGAAGAAGGACAGCCCGGAGAAGATGGCGACCGCATAGGCGACATTTCCAAGAAACGCGCTAAGCCAGTAACCCCAGGCGCTGATGAAACCCATGAAAGGGCCAAAACCGGCCTTGGCGTATGCGTAGGGACCAGCATTGAGGTCCGGTTTGCGGATTGCCAAGGTCTGGTAGACAAATGCCAGCATCAGCATGCCGAAGCCGGTGACGGCCCAGCCGATCAATATTGCTCCGGGCGAAGCGGCGCGAGACATGTCTGACGGCAGATTGAAAACCCCGCCGCCGATCATCGACCCAACGACGAGTGCTGTGAGGGGCAGGAGAGTGAGTTTGTCGGAATGCACCTCGGTATTGAAGGTGCCCTCATGCGCGATCGTCATGTCCCCCTCCAAATCGCATGCGGTTGTCGCATTCACGCGTTTCAGCTTCTCGGGCACAGTGCTGCGGCGGAGGATGATGCGTGTTCCACCGGGCGCGCGCGCTCCACACCAGCGACATTAGAAATCCGCTGATGGCATGTCATTGATTTCAGACAAATCTCATCCGTCTCGTTGGTTTTTTCCTTGAACGTCGGCTCGCTTGACGCGCATGGGGCGAGTCTTGGCCCTGCGACGCTTGCGGCCGACTGTCCAAAGATCACCAGAAAAAATGAGTTCCGGGCGCCCCCATGAAACTTGGCCCATGACACAGCCTCGAAACGGACGGCAAGCTGCGCTCCACCCGTATCCTGCCGGTCCCGCTTTTGATCGCAATCAACGACGCGAAGAAGTGATGGGCGTAAGATTCAAGACAGATGAAAAGCGGGAGAGTACGATGAATCGTAAAGAGAGAATTCTGTTCGCGGCTATTTGTTCTATCGTAACTGTCGGCCCCGGTTCCATTTCCTTGGCCGAGCAAACGTCCGGAGATCACTACCCCGGCATCGACATAAACCAGCGCGTCATCAACGGGCAGCGCGAACCCCTCAACAAGTATCTCCTCAAACGCAGAGGCACCGTGCAGAGCCCGGATACCGGCGCTACGGGCACGATCAACCAGCCACAACCGCCACGTAAGCCGGTGCAGTAGATCGACCACAAAGCAATCCGGAATGGTGAAGAGCCGCCTCTCCGCACCATGCTTGAGCAAGAGGCCTTGCAGCCCATTGGAGGAAGAATATGGCCTGGGAGCGGATTTTTGTGCTCTGCCGCGCGGCGGCGACCGCGCTGACCTTGTTTGCGCCATGTGGTGTCGCTTTGGCCCAGCACACGGCCGCCGCTCCTGCCGCGCCGATCGAGGCCGCGCCCGAGCCGTTGACGGATGACGAGCTCGAGGTGCTGGTTGCCCGCATTGCGCTTTACCCGGACGAGCTGGTGGCGCTGATTTCCGCGGCTTCGCTCTATCCCTTGCAGATCGTCGAGGCGGAGCGGTTCCTCGAGGCGCGCGAGAAGAAGTCCGACCTGAAGCCGAAAGATAGCTGGGACGGCAGCGTTGTCTCGCTGCTGAACTATCCGCAAGTCGTCAAGATGATGAGCGAAGACCTCGAATGGACGCAGTCTTTCGGTGAGGCCATCGCCAATCAGCAGAAGGATGTGCTGATCGCCATCCAGCAGTTGCGCGACGAGGCGGTCGCCAAGGACATCATCAAGACGGACGACAAGGTGAAGGTGGTCGAGGAGGGCGACAACATCGTCATCCAGTCGGCAAATCCGGAAACGATCTACGTGCCGCAGTATCCGCCCGAGATGCTGTACGTACCGGACTACGCGCCGGCGCCGATCAGCTATTACGAAGAACCCTATCCGGCCTATTGGTATCCGGGAGCAGCCTTCTTCGCCGGCGCCATCACTGGCGCGGCCTTCGCCGCCATCGTCGACTGGGACGACTGGGGCGTCTGGGGCGGCGACTGGGACGGCGACATCGATGTCGACTGCAACAAGTGCTTCAACAACATTGACTTCGACGGCAAGGTCAACTGGAACGACATCGACTGGAAGAACGTCGATCGCAGCAAGATCAACTTCGATCGCGATCAGCTCAACAAGTTTGATCGGACCAGCATCAAGAACGACATCAAGGCCAGGGGCGACAACAACCTCCGCAACCGCGCCGCCGAGATCAATCGTGACCGGCCGCAGGCGCGCCCGGGCGGCGGTGGCGGCCAGCTCAAGGACGTGCGCAAGAGCACGCTCGAGGGGCTGAAGGCGCAACCGAGACGGGATACCGCGGCGCGGCCCGGTGGCGGGCAGGCGGCCGCAAAGGCGAGAGCCGACGGCGGCAAGCCGAGCGTCAACCGGCCGAAGGGCGGCAGCAAGCCCTCTGCTAGCCGACCCGCCGGCAAGAAGAAGATGGCTTCCAAGGCGCAGAACCGGCCGAAGAAACCGTCCGGCCTCGGCAATGTCAATTCCGGCCGGCGCGAGGTGGCCTCGTCGCGGCGGGGTGGTCAAAGCATGGGCGGCGGTCAGCGCGGCGGCGGACGGCCCCAGATGAGCCGCGGTGGCGGCGGCAGGCCGCCGATGCATCGTGGTGGCGGAGGCCGCGGCGGTGGCGGACGCAGGCGTTGAGCGGAGGGGAGAACGGCCATGACCAAGCTTTTGCACACACTTCTCCTCGGGTCGGCGCTCTCGCTTGCGGGCACGCTTGCCATCGACGCCGCCCTCGCGCAGACGCAGCAGCCGGACCAGACGCAGCAACCGGCGGGCATCATCGACGACTATGCCGCGGCGGAAGACCCGCCGGCCTTCGACGATCCCGCCAAAGCGGTGGAGGCTTTCAAAGCGCGACTTGCCGCCAACGACTTCGACGGCTTGGCGAAGCTCCTGGGACTCGACGCCGCAAAGGTGAAGACGGGCGAGGGAGCGATGGAGAACTTCGCGCTCATTCGCGAGGGGGCGGCCCGCAATGTCGTCGTTCGCGATCTCGAAGGGCGCAAGGTCCTCGAAATCGGCGATCGCCTCTGGCCGCTGCCGTTCCCGATCACCAAGGGCGAGGACGGAAAATGGGCGTTCGACACCTATGTCGGGCTGGAGGAGATCGTCAACCGCCGTGTCGGCGAGAACGAACTCGAGGCGATCGAGACGGTGCGCGCCTATGTCGACGCGCAGAAGGACTATGCGTCCCAGGACCGCGATGCCGACGGCGTGCTCGAATATGCCCAGAAGCTGATCAGCAGCCCTGGCCAGACCGACGGGCTCTACTGGCCAGCCGATCAGGGCGAGGAGACAAGCCCGGTTGGCGATGCGATCAGCGAAGCGGCGCTCGAAAAGGCGAAGGCCGGCGAGGGCTATTTCGGCTATCGCTTCCGCATCCTGACGTCACAGGGCGACAACATCGCCGGCGGCAAATACGACTACACCATCAACGGCAACATGATCGCTGGCTTCGGGCTGATCGCCTGGCCGGTCACCTATGCCGAGACCGGCGTCAAGACCTTCGTCGTCAACCAGCAGGGCATCGTCTACGAGCGGGACCTGGGCCCAAGCACGGGAGCGATCGTACCCTTCATCGACCGATTCGACCCGGATGACAAATGGACCGTGGTGGCCGACTGAGGAGGCACATCGGGATCCCTCGACCGCCCGCAGGTTCTTGCCTCGGGAGGCGGTCGATAGGAACATCGATGCCCCAGCCGCCTGCGTGATGCCGAATTCTTCACGCCCATTCAAGGCACTCGCTCAAGAGAATTTGGCTGGATCTTGCCCACGCAAGCAATGGCCGCTTTGTTCACGCAAAGCTGCTGCCCGGCTTCTTCGAACTGCACTTCCGTATCCACCTAAAGCTGCTGGAGTGACCAGCAGACGAATCCCATCTTGGGTCCGAAAGCGGAAATTATTGCCGCTTCTCCCCCTGTTGACTGAGGCCCATTGCCAGGGCACAAAGGTGGCATCCACGGTCGCTCGCGATGGGAAAGCAGAGGGCATTTCAAGGCGATTTCGATAAGCTATTGAAATCATCTGAGAATCCAGGTTCCGCAGCCAATTCTCGCTAAATCCCCTTTATTCCTTGATTTTCCAGTCGCGCCGGATCCCGTTTTGGCATCATTGGCGACCTGATGCCCAGAACTGTAGCCCACAGGTGATGCCCACGCGAAATATGCGCGGCGGCCTCTCAGGTGGCAGGCAGGGGCAACATACCCATGGCAGTCCGCCACCAGGTCGAAAATCTCATTCGCCGCGGCAACATCTTCTACTGGCGAGCACGCGTCCCCATGTCGTTCGCGCGGTGCCGACCGGGCAGCCGCTTTCACTCAGCCTTCACTGTTCCGGCACAGGCGCTGTTCGACATGGACGACAGGCACGCCCTCGCTGACCGAAATCTCAGCGAGTTCACGGGCGGCTCAAGGCAGAACCGTCGCGCCAACGCACCTCAAGCCGCGCAGACCGAAGGGACACCGATTGCAGCCCAACCTTCCGCGCCGGCCAATAAATCGCCGACAGCCAGTCCCGCCGAGCCTCCCGCGATCGTGACCCTCGATCTTCGCCCGGCACCGCCTCCCAATGTTCCCGAACGGGGGGAGGCTTCGAACGCGACGCCGGTCATCCTGGTCGCCGATTTCGAGGCGGAATGCGAGAAGCTGATCAAGAACATGAAGGATGCCTGGGACGCCAGCACGGCAAGAGAAGCCCGCGCGCTTGTGCGGATGTTCAAGGATGTGCTTGAGGAAAAGGGCGTCGAGCATACCGGCCAAATCACGCAATATCACATCGGGGAATTGCGTCAGTTTTTCAACAACGTCCCGACACGCTGGGGGCAAAGCGCCAGAATGAGGGTGATGTCCGCGCCTGAGCTTCGCGCGGAAGGGCAGAAGCTACGGGAGCAAGCCGAGGAGGAGGGAAAAGAGGCTGCCGTCGGGCTGCGCGCGGCAACCATTCGCAAGCACATCGGCAACCTCAATCACTTTCTCAAACATGTCCGCGGCCATGGCTTTGAAGTCAAAGACTGGACCTTCGAAGGCTTGAGGCCAAAGAAGCCGAGGCCTCTTCAATCCGCCCCAGCTGTGCGAGGCATGCCGCTTCGTTCAGCAAAAAGAAACGCGGAGGATCAAAGAGCGAACGGTAAACTTCAGGCGCCAATTCGAATTCGCGGGACAGATGACAGCAGCCCCCCAAGCTGGAGACGAACGTCGGCGGCAGCAATGGCTCGGGAGAAATGCACTCGATATCAGCCGCTCCTTGGTGCTTTTCGCAAACGCCGCCCAACGCTTCCCTGTCGAGGACTCTCGACAGGGCAGTCGGAGGTGCGCGTCCGCGATTATTCCACAAAGAACGATAAAGCCTTGAATTGTCCCCCCGAGCGAGAGATGCTGTAGAGTACTGTGTACATGACGGGGGAGTGTTCATGGGGCAGTTGACAAGCAGAGAACGCGAGTTCGCCGCCGCTATATTGGTGGCCATGGCCATCATCGGCATTGCCATGGCCGCGGCAGGTCGATCGGATGCGCTTGGAGTTCATGGCGCGATCGTCGTTCTCTGCAGTCTCGGTCTGCTGTTCTTCCTCATTTCCCGGGCATTTGGACCGGAGCCCGACACGGCCCGGATCACCCGCTACTACGACGATCCCATCAAGGTAGGCGTCGCGTTCACTTTGTTCTGGGCGATTTTCGGCATGTTCGTCGGCGTCTGGGCTGCCGCTCAGCTCGCCTGGCCGAGCCTGAACTTCGATACGGCATGGGCAAGCTTCGGACGGATCAGACCCGCGCATACAACCGGCGTCATCTTCGGGTTCGGCGGCAATGCCCTGATTTCGACCTCGTTCCATGTGGTCCAGAGGACCTCGCGCGCCCGGCTGGCGGATCAGTTGAGCCCTTGGTTCGTTCTGTTCGGCTACAACCTATTCTGCCTGCTGGCCGTGACCGGCTATTTCATGGGAGTGACCCAATCCAAGGAGTATGCGGAGGCGGAATGGTACGCCGACATCTGGCTCGTCATCGTCTGGGTCACCTATTTCCTCCTCTACATCCGGACACTGGCGCGGCGGAGAGAGCCCCACATCTACGTCGCCAACTGGTACTACATGGCCTTCATTGTCGTGGTCGCGATACTGCACATCGTAAATAACCTGACGATTCCCGTCTCGCTGAGCCATGCCAAGAGCTACACGATCTGGGCAGGCGTCCAGGACTCCATGGTACAGTGGTGGTACGGCCACAATGCCGTTGCCTTTTTCCTTACGGCAGGCTTCCTGGCCATGCTCTATTATTATTTGCCGAAGCGGGCAGAGCGGCCGATCTTTTCTTATCGGCTGTCGATACTGAGTTTTTGGGGCATAACGTTCTTCTACATGTGGGCCGGATCTCACCATCTTCATTACACGGCCCTGCCACATTGGGTACAGAACCTCGGCATGACCTTTTCGGTCATGCTCCTGGTTCCTTCCTGGGCATCGGCCGGCAATGCTCTGCTGACGCTGAACGGCGCGTGGCACAAGGTGCGCGACGACGCGACGCTGCGCTTCATCATGATGGCGGCTTTCTTCTACGGCCTTTCGACTTTCGAGGGGTCATTCCTGGCGGTTCGGCCCGTGAACTCGCTGTCGCACTATACCGATTGGACTGTCGGCCATGTCCACGCGGGCGCCTTGGGATGGGTCGCGCTGATTACCTATGGCTCCCTCTACACACTCGTGCCGGCGATCTGGAAGCGTGAAAGGATGTATTCAGCGGCGCTGGTCGAGGTCCACTTCTGGCTCGCCTTTGCGGGCACGCTCATCTACGTCTTCGCAATGTGGAACTCGGGCATCATCCAGGGGCTGATGTGGCGGACCTACACGGATGACGGGACGCTCACCTTTTCCTTCGTGGACACCCTCCTTGCGATGTATCCTTATTATATCGCGCGCGCCTTCGGCGGTTTGCTATTCCTTATGGGGGCAGTGGTTGCCACCTTCAATATCTGGATGACCGTGCGCGAGGTCCCCGTGGCGAGCGGTGAGCGGAAGGACGATATCCCTCTCGCCGAAGCAATGCCGGAAGGCGTGGCAACTGGCGCCGCGGAGTAGCGACATGCCTGAACTCGTTCATCGCAAGCTCGAACGTACGGCGATCGGTTTCGTGCTCGCGATCATTGTCGCGGCCAGCGTCGGCGGCATCGTGGAGATCGCTCCGCTCTTTACCATCGACGAGACGGTCGAGAACGTCGACGACATGCGTCTATATACGCCCCTCGAGCTTGCCGGACGCAACATCTACATACGCGAGGGCTGCTACGCCTGCCACAGCCAGATGATCCGCACGCTCAGGGACGACGTGGAACGCTATGGGCCTTTCTCGCTCGCGGTCGAATCGAAATATGATCATCCCATGCTGTGGGGTTCGAAGAGAACGGGGCCCGACCTCGCCAGAGTTGGCGGAAAATACTCAGACTTCTGGCATGTCGCCCACCTCACCAATCCGCGCGATGTCGTGCCGGAATCGAACATGCCGGCCTATGCTTGGCTGGCCCGGACGCCGTTGCGCCTGAACGACCTGGGCGCTCATCTCGCAGCACTGAGAAGCGTTGGCGTCCCCTATACCGATGAAATGATCGAGAACGCTGCTCGCGATGCCTTCGGACAGGCAGTGCCGGATAGCGAGCAAGCCACCGGCGTGACCGAACGCTATGGGGAGGAAACACAGGTCAGCGCATTCGACGGTGTGACAACGCGGGTCACGGAAATGGATGCACTCGTCGCCTACCTGCAGGTCCTCGGAAGGATGACAAAGGCAGCATACCAGAACACCGCGGCTCCGGAGCAAGTACCCAACCCGAACGACTGAAGCGAGAGCGGACGAAAAGCCATGGATCTGACGCATGAGACATTGGTGGAGGCGTCGAAGAGCTGGGGGCTCTTCTACCTGATCGCGTTCTCGATCTGCGTGCTCGTCTACACATTCTGGCCTGCAAACCGGAAACGTTTCGATCGCGCAAAGAAGGGCATTCTCGACGAGAACGACAAGCCATGGACGTAGAGGAAGTCGACCCCGTCAGCGGCCGAAAGACAACGGGGCATGAATGGAACGGCATCAAGGAACTCGATACTCCAGTTCCGCGCGGGGTGCTGCTGTTCCTGATCGCGACCCATATCTTTGCCCTCCTCTGGTGGGTGCTGCTGCCGACCTGGCCGCTCGGGGCCACCTACACGAGGGGTCTGCTCGGGATCGATGAGCGAAACGTCGTGGAGGAGAAGCTGGCCGCGGCGGCAGCGGCCAGAGCCGTCTGGGAAAAGAAGATCGATACGCTCTCCTACGACCAGATAAGGGCGGACGAGCGTTTGATGGCAACGGTCCGTTCCACCGGTCATCAACTCTTCGGAGACAACTGTGCCGTTTGTCATGGCGTCGACGGCAAAGGTCGAAGCAACTATCCGGATCTGACCGATGACGACTGGCTTTGGGGCGGCGGCCCGGAGAATATCGCTCAAACCCTGAAGGTCGGCATCAACACTCGGCATCCCGAGAGCCGTATCGCGCAGATGCCCTCGTTCGGTCGTGACGAAATGCTTGATCGCAATCAGGTCCGTGATGTCGCCGGCTATGTCTACTCGCTGACCAACCCCGCGTATTCCACGCCGGACAACGTAGGCCGCATCGAGGCCGGCAGAGAGATATTCCTCACCACCTGCGCCGCTTGCCACGGCGAAGACGCGAAGGGCAAGCGGGATGTCGGCGCTCCGAACCTGACAGACACCTACTGGGTCTATGGCGGCACCCTGCCGGCCATCATCGAGTCCGTCCATGGCGGACGCCAAGGCCATATGCCGACCTGGGATGAGAGGCTGACACCTGCGGAGATCAAGATGCTCGCCCTCTATGTCAACTCTCTTGGCGTCGAGAAACCATGATGAGAAAGGCCGCCACAAAGCCGAACAGGTCGACGTTGTCATTCTGGATCCTGATGGCGGCTGCCATTTTTCTCGGCGCCAACGCCCACTTGCTCTATGTCGCAATCCGAAGCGATCCCGGATGCGTTGCTCACTTGAAGGACAAAGGATCGGCGCCGGGCGAATACAGAGCCGCAAAGTCATCCTGCTGACCGTTGTCGGGGGATCCTGGAGAGGCCCATGAGCGGGAATAGAAAGTTATCGAGGTGGGTCGGCGAGGTCTCAGGCATTGAGGAGACCTGGAACCCGAAATGGCAACGGCATCTTCCGGCGCAGGCGCCTCTCGACTGGCTCGCCAAAGGTTGGCGCGATCTGATGACCTATCCGATGCTCAGCCTGACTTATGGTGTGGCGGTCTTCGCCGTTTCCTTTTCGATCATATGGCTCCTGTTTGCCACCGGGCGTGACTATTTCCTGCTTCCCGCCGTGGCGGGCTTCATGATTGTCGCGCCGCTTCTGGCCATCGGTCTCTATCTGAAGAGCTCGCGCCTGGAACAATCCGAGCCTGTCGGCCTTGGAAGCATGCTGCGCGTGAGGCCGATGGCCGGGGCTCAAGTGTTCTTTACCGGGCTCATTCTCTGCATGCTCATGCTGCTGTGGATGCGCGCGGCGGTAATCATCTATGCACTGTTCTTCGGTGTTCGGCCGTTTCCGGGTCTTGAGCATGTCACCCAACTCCTGCTGACGACGCCCGCCGGGTGGGCCATGCTCACGGTCGGGATTTTGGTCGGAGCGCTTTTTGCCGGATTTTCCTTTGCCATAAGCGTGTTCTCCATTCCCATGCTGCTTGACCAACGCATCGATGCGTTCACGGCGATGGGAATGAGCGCGGCCCTGGTCTGGAACAATCTCCGGCCGATGTTCGTCTGGGGCGCGATCGTTCTGGCGTTGTTTCTCTTGAGCGTCGCCACGGCGCTGATCGGCCTCATTGTGATCTTTCCGCTGCTCGGGCACGCCACTTGGCATGCCTACAAGGCGATGAGCTAGACATGTCGTGCTGCTCCGGCATCGCTGTTTCCCTTGCTGACGATGCTGCAGGCAGCTTCGTCCGCCCTGAGGAGATCTGGTTGGCAAGCCGTGACCTTGGCGACGGCCTGCGACAGATCACTCTATCCCTGCCCACGGTGCGCTGTGCCGCATGCATCGCCGCTGTCGAAGCGACGCTCACGGACATCCCCGGCGTGGAGGTCGCCCGAGTCAACTTGTCGAACCGGAGGGTAACGATCAACTGGCGCGGCAAGGAGCAAGAGTGTCCGGACTTCGTCAAAGCACTTGCAGGGATCGGTTATGCCTCGCACCTTGCATCTTTCGACGACGGCAGTCAGAATCCACAGCTTTCCGCCCTGCTGAGGGCGCTTGCCGTCGCCGGGTTCTCGGCCATGAATATCATGATGCTGTCGGTCTCCGTCTGGTCGGGAGCCGACCCGGCGACGCGCCAGAGCTTTCACCTGATCTCGGCGGCGCTGGCGCTGCCGGCGATTATCTACTCCGGCAGCATCTTCTATTGCTCGGCCTGGGGAGCGCTGAGGCGCGGTCGCACCAACATGGATGTGCCGATCAGCGTCGGCGTCCTGCTTGCCTTCGCACTCAGTGCCTACGACACATTCCAGAATGCGCCCCACGCCTATTTCGACGCCAGCACCTCATTGCTGTTTGTTCTGCTGGCGGGTCGGGCACTGGATGAACTGATGCGTGGCAAGGCGCGTTCGGCCTTGGGCGCGCTGGCAAGGCTCGCGCCCCAGGGCGGCAATGTCATCCGCGCCGACGGAACCGTCACCTATGTTCCGCTTGCCGATATCAGGCCCGGCATGCATCTGCTTGTCGCCGCCGGAGAACGATTGCCAGTCGATGGCGTCGTCGTGAAGGGAACCTCGGAGCTTGATTGCTCGCTCGTTTCCGGGGAGAGCCGGTGGAGACATGCGCAAAGGGGGACGACCATACAGTCCGGCGTGATGAACCTCACGAATCCTCTGACGCTAAGGGTGACCGCGCGCGCGGACCATTCATTCCTCGCCGAAATGACCCGCATGATGGAGGCCGCGGAAAGCGGCCGTTCGACCTATCGCCGGATTGCGGACCGCGCGGCCGGCCTCTATTCGCCCGTCGTACATGGCGTCGCGTTCCTTTCCATGATCGCCTGGTTCTATGATACCGGGGACCTGCACAAGGCGATCACAATCGCCGTCGCCGTGCTGATCATAACCTGTCCCTGTGCCCTCGGCCTCGCCGTTCCGATGGTCCAGGTCGTCGCTGTCCGGCGGCTTCTCGAAAGCGGGATCATGGTTCGCGACGGATCGGCCTTCGAGAGGCTGAGCGAAATCGACACCGTGCTGTTCGACAAGACCGGAACCTTGACACTGGGAGAGATCCGCCTTGGCAATGTGGATGAGATCCCGGCTCGAACTTTATCCCTGGCGGCCGCGATGGCGAGCTTTTCCAGGCACCCCGCGTCTGTCGCCATTGCCGCCGCGAAAGTCCAGGGGAAAACGCCTCCCATCGCGTTCGACCGGATTGAGGAGATTCGCGGATACGGCATAGAGGCCCGCGTCGGAAATCAAGTCTATCGCCTCGGACGCCATGCCTGGGCATCGATCGCGCCGCAGGCCACCGCGAATGATGGATCGTCGACAGTCGCACTATCGCAAGACGGCAGGACACTTGCCGTATTCTCCCTCGAGGACACCCTCCGTCCGGGCGCGCGGGAGCTCATGCGCGTGCTGCACGCCTCGGGCCTTTCGGTAAGCATAGTATCGGGCGACGGCCACCCGGCGGTTGCGTCGGTCGCATGCCGACTGGGGATCGGTGACTTCTTCGCAGAGCTGCTCCCGTCTGAAAAGGTGGACGTCATCAGGGCATATTCGGCCGCCAACCGCAAGGTGCTGATGATCGGCGACGGGCTCAACGATGCGCCCGCGCTCGCCGCCGCGCATGTATCGATCGCGCCCTCGTCCGCCGTTGACATCGGACGAAGCGCGTCCGACTTCGTTTTCCTTGGACACAGCCTGTTGGCGATCAGCGATATCCTGCAGACCGCATCGCGAGCCAATGCTCTGATCCGGCAGAATTTCGCGCTGGCGGTGGCCTACAACGTCGTCAGCGTGCCCTTCGCAATTGCCGGAGAGGTCACGCCGCTCGTCGCAGCCATCGCCATGTCCCTGTCTTCGATCGCCGTCGTGGGAAATGCCCTGCGCCTCAGGATATGGGACGCCGAGAAGCGCAAGAGCTTCGACGCGCGAGAACCAGCGGCGGTAGAGCGATGAATAATCTTGTTGTTCTAATACCGATCACGTTAGCGATGGGCGTCGTGGGTCTGTTGGCATTTCTCTGGTCTCTACGAACCGGGCAATATTCGGACCTGGACGGAGCGGCCGAAAGGGTCCTGTTCGATGATGAGGATGACGAGAGATTGCTCAGAGCTGCGGAAAGATCCGTTTCACAGGGCCCAGACAAACCGCCGTTCGATCGCAGCGTTCCCGATGTCGAGATGCGGAGGTTCCAACATGCCGCCGGAGGACCGAATGCAACAAGAGGCTGACAAGGGCTTGAATGCAGGCTCTCCGGAACATGCAATGCCAATGGAGCCAAGGCCTGATCAACAAGAGCGACCGGTTGGCCGAATGGACCCCTCGGAATCTGTAACCCTGTTCGCAATCATGTTTGGAGTAATCGGCGCTCTGGTCGGGCTCGTTGCGGGAATGGCATTTCCTTCGAATTCCCAAGCCGGTGTCGCCATTCTCAACTGCCTCATTGCGATGCTGGCCGGCGGTTCTGCCGGCATCGTTGCAGGCGGTACGGTAGGAGCTACCGTCGCCGTGTTTCGTGGCGTCAGAGTCCCGAAGGAACGCCGCCAAGAGGGGCGGTCCGGATAGTTCGTTGAGGTCAGGGTCCTCGATCAAGGTCGATGATGCATTAGAGCAAGTGGAGCTGTAGCACTGAAGGGCGACGCTTCGCGTCGGAGCGCCGCCTGTTGGCCTGCTGAGGCGATAGTTCGACCCTAGGCGGCCATTCGCCCTGGGAGGGCGACTTAGCCATAACGTCGGCTGCCATTCACCTCCTTGCCGACGATCTCCCTGATAATGGTCAAGGTTTCCCTGGCGGCCTCCCTTGGCGGCAGGGCGGTATCTGCGACGTTGCTCACGAGTCTCGTGATATCGTGGTCGATATTCTTGTCGGCCCATCGCTTGCCTCTGGCGACGGTGATGTAGACCGAGTAGGCGTGGTGCGTGGTGCCGGGCCGCTCACCGATGATGTGGAGAATCCCTCTGATCGTGTCGGGATCTGCTTTCTCGAAAAGCACCTCGCCGATCCGGTAGCCGGCGCGCACCCTTCCGCTGGTGACCATGATGTTCTTGTCGCCCATGGTGACACCGGCCTCGGCAAGCAGCCTGCGCATCTCCTCGAGGTAGGGCGCGAGATGTCCGTCGTCCATGATGGCTTTGGCGTTGAGACCGTCCGAGATGACGATCTGGCCCTTGGGCATATCGTCTCCCCAGGAGTCCCTTATTCTTTCAATCTCCGCAATTGCTTCCGGGCTCAGCGTTTCGCCTGTGTTCGGGTGGGTTATGTAGTCATTACGGTCGTTCGACAGGGTGCGGACGGGCACGACATTAGGCACGGCGGCGATAAACTCGGGCGTGAGTTCGGCCCAGAGGGATTGCTTGGCGTCGTCGTAAAGGCCCTTCACCTTGGCCGCGAGCGTCGGATTGAGATCCCAGATGTTTTGCCCGTGGCCGGTCGCGAGATCGACACCTCTTTCTTCAACCTCCCGCATCTTCTCCCGGCCTTCCGCGTAGACCGCGTCCCTGGACCTTCCATCACCCTTGGCGAGGCGGTACTGATAGTAGACCCACAGAGGATCTCCGTAGTTCTCGGTATAGCCGTTATTCTCGTCAACGATTCCGATCCGCTTGTAGAAATCCCACATCGCATCGTTGACCTTGAAGCCGAATTTATCCCTCACGCGCACGTGGTCCTGGAACGACGTGGTGAGATAGCTCAACATCGGGTCGTTCTTGGTAGGCAGGGCAATCAGATAGGCGGGATTGGCCGGCATGATCTGGTCCTGGCACCAATCCAGATCTTCGAGGCTGACCGTCATGTGCAGGGTGGTGCAGATGTCGAGGCCGATGGTGAGCCCGTGGAGCTTGCCCATGACCATGTCTTCGAGGCAGCATCGCACAAGTTGTTCGCGGCTCTTGAATACCTCCGGGCCGATGAAGCCGGCGACATCGTTGACATGAAGCCATGCGCCGCTCGGCTGCACCTTTGCGAGTTCGAGTCCAACCGCTCTGCTGAACCCGTATTTTCGGGACTCGAGCACCATCATGTCGACGCCGTTTGCCACGCCGTTGGTGAATTCCGAGCCCTGTCCGGTTTCGAAGTAGAGGCCATATCTTTCCCCATTCTTCGCGCGCGCGTACTTCAGGATCTTCTCGTTGGTGATATCAAAGATCTTGTTGCAGTCGTCCGTTCCGGCAAGGCTCTGGAACATCGTGGAAACCGTTCCCGGGGAAGTTTCGCTCACCTCGCCTTGGACATCGATGTGCGCCAGCACACACCAGGGGATCACGTCATCAAGGCCGAAAGTATCGACGATGTCCTTGAGCGCACGTTCAACCGCGACGACGCTCGCCACCGTGCTATCCACCGGATTGGTGCCGATGACGATGTCGCCAGTTGCATAGGAGAAGGCATCGAAGACCTGCCAGGCGATGTCGTCCGGATGGTCTGTAGGAGAATTGGGCTGGATCCGGGCGCCCATGTATCCCTTGGCCCCCATCTTGGTTCCAGGCATGACATTGAAAATCTTTTGGCTGAGGGAGACCAGTTCCTCGTTGCTCATCAGTTTCGGGACAAAGCCGATCGTGTCGCTGGTCAGGCCATTCATGACGCCTTTGATGTTTTCCTCCGGTTCGGTCAGAAGAAATTCCTTCAGTTGCCCCATCGTCCAGTCCTTGACCTTTTCGTACTGGACCTGATCCGTGGTCTGCCAGATCAATTTTTGCAGTTCGTCCTCGAACAGCGGGCGCTGGTAGAGGTCACTGATTTTGGTGTTTGTCAGAAGGGCGCGAGCGTTCCGTCGTGTCGTCTCATTCTCGGCCCCCACGCCAATTGCCTGATCTCCCTCCTTGAACTCATTCGCGGCGCCTATCACCTGCTGGTAAGCCGTCTGGTCAAACCCGCCCTTGATCCTGCTGATATAGGCAAAGACGTCCTCGCCCTGCTTGACTTCGTCAATGCTAAAGGAGCCTCCGCCAAGTGCCGCTCTGGCATTCCGACTATAGCTTGCGAGCGTCGCGGCGGCAGTTCCCGCCATTACCAGGAGGTCTCTTCTGGAAATCCCGTCATGCTGATGAGAGAACCAGCCCTTGTTCATGGCCATTTCCTTTCTGCAAAGGGTCCAGTGCTATCGGCATTCCGCTGAACGGCTTGCCACCCCAATCGATGGCCAAGGCCGCTAGCCGTCTCCGCTTGAGCTATGTTGAATTTCGGCAATGCTTGCGGGAAGTATCGGGTTGCATCTCGATCCGTGCGTCGTGAACTGACGTCGACCGAGATCCTGATCTGTCGGCAGCAATTCCGCCATGATTAGCCAGCCACCAGATGGACATCATGGTTTCGTCCGTCGTCCGCGAGTGGAACGGTCGCGTCAGCCAGGTGTGCGCCGTCCATGGTCAGCGACCGCCCGGCCTTCGCATCTTTGGTCACCTTGATGCGATAGGTCGCCGATCCGTATCGGTAGTCGACCTCATACGCCGGCCATTCTCCCGGAATACACGGCTCGATCGACAGTTGAGGTCCTAGACGGCGAATGCCGAGGATCGCTTCCAGACCTACACGATAAAGCCAGCCTGCCGCCCCTGTGTACCAGGTCCAGCCGCCGCGCCCAGTGTGCGGTGCCGCACCATAGATGTCGGCGCCGACGACATAGGGCTCGACCATGTAGCGTTCGCAATCTTCCGGCGTCAGCGCGTGATTGATGGGATTGAGCATGCTCCAGAGCTGAAACGCCCGCTCTCCGTCGCCTGACAGCGCGGTCGCCAAGGCGACCCAGACAGCCGCGTGGGTATACTGTCCGCCATTCTCCCGTATCCCCGGAACGTAGCCCTTTATGTAGCCGGGCTGCAGTGTCCCCTTGTCGAAGGGCGGATCGAAGAGCTTGATCAATTTGTCTTCGCGGCGAACGAGCCGATCCCATACCGCCTGCATTGCGCGTGACGTGCGTTCGGCGTCGGCAACCCCTGAGATGACCGCCCACGCCTGAGGAATGGCATCGATCTGGCACTCGTCGTTCACGGAGGAGCCAAGCGGCGTGCCATCGTCGAAATAGGCGCGGCGATACCACGAACCATCCCAGGCGTTGGCCTCCAATGAAGCGCGCAGAGCTTCGGCACGCTCGCGACACCACGCCGCCCGATCCTCATCGCCATGTGCCGATGCAATCTCGGCGAACGAGTTGAGCACCGTGAGGAAGAACCATCCGTTCCATACGCTCTCGCCCTTGCCCTCGGCGCCCACCCTGTTCATGCCGTCGTTCCAGTCGCCGGTTCCCATCAGCGGAAGTCCGTGGCTTCCGAGGCGGAAACCGCGCTCCAGGGCACGGCAACAGTGATCATAGAGGGTTCCGCTCTCCTGGCTGACCTGAGGAACGCCGAAGCTCTCCTCCTGATCGTCATTCAGGACAGACGAGGTGATGAACGGAACCTGCTCACTGAGGAGCGCATAGTCTCCAGTCGTCGACACATAGTGGTGGACGACGTAGGGCAGGAAATAGAGATCGTCGGTCATGCGGGTCCGCATGCCGATGCCCGACGGAGGATGCCACCAGTGCTGGACGTCTCCTTCCGTGAACTGGCGCGAGGCCGCGCGAAGAATGTGGGTGCGTGTTTCATCGGGCGCGGATTGCACCAAAGCTGCCACGTCCTGGAGCTGGTCACGGAAACCATAGGCGCCGCCAGACTGATAGAAACCCGTTCGCGCCCAGACGCGGCAAGCCAATACCTGATAGAGCAGCCATCGGTTCATCATGAGGTCGAAGGCGGCGTCGGGCGTTCGAACCGTGACCGAGCTCAATAGCCGATCCCAGTGGCGGGCTGCGACCGCGAGTGAGCGTTGCGCACGCTTAGGCCCGCCATATTCGCGGATGAGCCTTCGAACTTCGTCACGACTGTCGCAACAGCCGAGCACGAACACCAGCTCGGCGCTTTGGCCGGGGAGGACTGAAACCTCGATCGTGAGCGCAGCGCAGGGATCGCTTGGCGAGCCTGCGCTGCTGCCGAGATCCGAGCCTCCAAGTCCCACAGGCTGAAACACGGAACCGTTCCTGCCAAGAAACTCGCCCCGTTCGCAGGTTACCGAGCGCGGCGGCACGCTTGACGCAACGAATGCCAGCTTTCCGGAGAAGTCGCTCTCCCAGACGTTCCACACGACGACCGCTCCCGCTGGGCCATCGAATTCATACGCGATGCGCCCCGCAGCATCCTCGCGCAGTGTCCCGAGCACCCATTCAACGAAGTAAGTGGCGGTCAGGGCGCGCGTGTCTTTTCCATCGTTGCGGATTGCAAGGTGAATGATCTTGATCGGTTCCGACACGGCGACGTGGACCGTCATCTCATGGTGCAAGCCTTTGCCAGCGCTCTCGTAGCGGCTGTAACCCTGTCCATGGGTTACCGTGGTTGTCATGGATTGACCGAGAGGCAAAGGTGTCGGCGTCCAGAGCTCGCCGGTTTGCTCGTCGCGCAGGTAGACGACTTCACTCGGTGGATCTGAAACCGGATCGTTCGACCAGGGCGTGAGCCTGTTGAGCTGGCTGTTGCCCGCCCAGGTGTAGCCAAGTCCGCTTTCGCTCGTCAGGCAGCCGAACTCGCGGTTTGCCATGACGTTGCACCACGGTGTCGGCGTTTCTGCTCCGCCGTCCATAAGAACCACATATTCGCGCCGATCTTCGGAGAAGCCCCCGCGACCGTTCCAGAAAAGCAGGTCAGTTCGTCCTGCATGGGACAACTTCTCTCGTGGCCCTCGAAAGTGCGTCCGGGTATGAGTCAAAGCCTGGTGCGCCGGGCTAGACCTGCGCTCGATTTGATCGGCAAGCGGTCCCCGGCTGCAGGAGAGGACGACACGTGCGCCAGCAGCGATCGCATCTGTCGAGGTGGCCGGCAGAGCGCTCGCGGACAGGACATGAACGCCTCCGGGCTTGCCAAGTGCCTCCGCCTCCTCTCGATCCAATGCCACTGCATCGCTCACGCCATTCTCGTCGAGGAGAACGAGATCGAAGGAAAGGCCGCGACTGGAAATGAAGGCGTGGGCGTCAATGACATCCTCGACAAGCGACGCTTCGTCCGCCCCGTCGATGCGCAGGAGTAAAATGGGGAGATCTCCGGAAATCCCGACCGACCAAAGAGCATCTCTACTCAGCCGCACATTGCCGAGACCGCTGTCATTCCGCAAACCGCGATGCGAAAATGCCAGGCTTCCCGCCAGCCGGTTGTAGGCCGCCACCTTGGCGGCGGTGAGCTTCGACGAAGCAAGTCCGCTGGCATAACCTTCCATGGCATCTGACAGCGCCCGCTCGGCCGCCCCGAGATCCGCAAAGCGCCTTGCAATGGCGCGGACCTCGTCTTCGTTGTCGGCAGCGCCCGTGACGAACGCGATCTGCTCGGTTCCAGAGGGCTTTAAGACAACTGTCCTGCGCAGACTAAAGACCGGATCGAGCACGGGACCCGTCGTGCCAGACAGGCTTGTTCCAGGCTCAAGGGCGCGGGGGTTCGATGGCGTTCGCCCGCGGCCAAGAAACCTGCGGCGGTCCGTCTCGTACTGAACCGAGGGGCGTTGGTCGTCGCTCGATGAAGAAACGTGCACCGCCCAGATCGGCTTCTCCAGGGCACTGCGTGGCCGACGTCTTGCAAACAATGCGCCGGACTCGGCATCTAACCAGGTCTCGACGAAGAGCTTGGCAAAGGCGGGATGGGCGCTATCGGCGCGTCGACCGTTCAGGCAGACTTCGCAGTAGCTGGTCAGCTCGAGTTCTTTCGCCGCCGTTCCCCTGTTGAACAGCCGAAGCAAACGCACTTCCGCGTCGCAATCCGTCGCGATGCAGACTTGCCACGAAATGTCGATGTCTCCAACGGCACAGCGAAACTCGGCGCGATCGCCATGAAAGCCTCGCTCATATGTGGCATCCGCCCGACAGATCGGCTGCCGGCCAATCGACCACACATTGCCGTTCTCAAGGTCGCGGATGTAGCAGAACTGGCCCCAGCAATCTCGCGTGGCATCCTCGCGCCAACGCGTCACATCGAGACCACGCCAGGATGCGTAGCCTGAACCCGCCTCGGTAAGAAGCAGGCTGTATCGCCCGTTCGAAAGCAAAGCGATTTCGGGAGGCGCGCAGACGGGGTGCGTAGCGCCGGCACTTGCAACTTCGTCAGTCGATCGGACCATCACACGGATCCCTCAATTGCTGCGGACCTACTGCATGTCGCCTTTAATCGTAGGCGATTAAAGGACAAGAACATGCCGCGATTCAAAGTGCTACAGCGTCCTTTGCGCGTCTGAAAAGACGCGCGGCGCTGTAGACCCTGGCGTCAGCTTCCGTGGAACAGCGCGGTCGCTGCCCCTTGTTGCCGGATGCTGTCGTTCGCCGCTGCCGCTTCGAGCGATGCTGCCTCCCGGCAGAATTATTCGTTGACGTCACTCTGGCGGGGTATCGCGCCTGCTACTGCAGTCGCATCACGATGCGACCGTCGATCTTGCCCGCTTCCATGCGACTGAAGATGTCGTTGATGCTCTCCAGGCTCTCCCACGAGAAATGCGGCGTCACCCTGCCTTCGGCTGCGAACTGCAGCGATTCCTCCAGATCCTGACGGGTGCCGACGATCGATCCGCGCACCGTTATGCGCTTCAGGACTGTTTCGAACACCGGCAGGGAAATCATTCCGGGAGGAAGGCCAACAAGCGCCATCGTTCCCCGTGATCGCAGAAAGCCGAAGGCCTGTTCCATCGCGGCAGGGGAAACAGCGGTCACGAGCGCGCCATGAACGCCGCCGTTCGTCGCTTTCTGTACCTGCGCAATGGCATCTTTCGCTTTGCCGTTGACCGTGACGTCAGCCCCAAGCTGCTTTGCCAATGCCAGCTTGTCGTCGAATATATCGGCGGCCACAACGTTCATGCCCATCGCTTTCGCGTACTGAACGGCCATGTGTCCCAAGCCGCCGACGCCCGATATGGCCACCCATTCACCGGGGCGGACTTCAGTCTCTTTCAGCCCCTTGTAGACGGTGACGCCTGCGCAAAGGACCGGGGCGGCCGGTCCGAAATCCAATGTATCGGGGAGGCGACCGACGAACTCCGGATCCGCCAGTCCGAATTCAGCAAAAGTGCCATTGACTGAGTATCCGGTATTGGATTGCGACGCGCACAAGGTTTCCCAGCCGGTTCGGCAATATGGGCAGTAGCCACAAGCCGTATGAAGCCAGGGTACTCCGACCCTGTCGCCTTCCTTTACCCTCTTCACGTCCGCGCCGACGGCCGAGACATAGCCGACACCTTCATGTCCTGGAATGAAAGGTGGACTTGGCTTCACGGGCCAGTCGCCGTTTGCTGCGTGGAGGTCGGTGTGACATACGCCCGTCGCTTCATATTTGACGAGTATCTGCCCCGGCCGCGGCGTTGGAACCTCCATCTCCTCAATGGCGAGCGGCGTACGAAACTGTCGAACGACAGCCGCCTTCATCTTCTGTGCCATTTTCATTCCCCTTTATCTCGTATGGGTTCAGAGACGCTTCTCGGGGGCGGTATGAGCAGGGCGAGCTATTGAGTGTAGGGATCCGGGAAATGCTCGACCACGCCCCGGACACCGTGGACGCCCTCAGCCAGAATCCGCGCGGCTCTCCGGCAAGCGGCCGTCTCGACTTTGCCCCAAAAGTGCACAATCCCCTCGGTGACCGTGACAGTCACGTCCAATCCTTCGAGACCAGTGTTCTCGCCGAGGCGAGCGAGGATGCTACGTCGAATAGCTTCGTCGCCGGCTGCCGTCTCGTCTGGCTTTGCTAAAAAAATTGCCTGTAACAGGTCAGCACGGCTGACGATTCCGACCAGTTCTCCGTTTCGCATTACGGGGATGCGCTTGATGCCGCGTTCCTGCATGAGCCTTGCAACACGCGTCAGGGGCGCATCCTCCTCAATGGTAACGGGATCGACCGTCATGACATCGCCAACTCTCCACGAACACCGCCTCACGAACGCGTTGGCTCTGTCGTCGGGGGCGAGCGCGATGTCGGTCATCAAGACGGATGCTCCACTGCAGAGTTCCGTCCGACGGATCAGGTCGCCCTCGCTGATGACGCCGAGCAAATGCCCTTCATCGCCAACGACTGGGATGCCGCTTACGTGATGTTCGAACATGAGTTTGGCTGCCTGTCTGACACTGTTGTCAGGCGACAGTTTGACGACCTTTCTCGTCATAACATCTTTGACAAGCATGTCGATCTAACTCCGGCAAAGCCCCCCGAGTACCGTCATTAGTGAATCTAAATTAAACCTGTTGAGGCGGAACGACAATGCAGCAATTCCAAGTGCTACAGGGTCCCTTTTTCCCTGTCTGATAAGACGCGCGACGCCATAGTCGCATGTCCGCTTCGGCGCGAGCCAGACCTGAACCGAGCGGATGCGGACTTCTGCTCTCCTGAAGGTTTTTCGATGCGGGCCGCAGCGCGACGTTTGCCGCTGGCGTTGGGCGGCCCGCGTTGACAAACCTTGGAAGGAGGAAGCCGCGGAGGCTGGGTGGGACCTATGGGGAAAGCGCGGGGCCGCGGGCGTCTGTTGTGGACTTCGGCGCTGCCGACAGACGCAAAGGCGCCGACCCGAGGGTGTGGGAGGCGATGATCGGAAGCAGATCTGGCGGTCTCGTTGGTGCCGATTTCGACGCTTTTGCGATGCTCAGTGTTATTGGGCGCAAAGCGATCCGATCCCGGAATGCAGAGTGTTTTCGGGTCGGCTTTGGCCAATGTGACGGGCACCTTGTCATGCGGCCTGCTTTCTCGGTGGCGCCCGGGCTCTGGGTTTCTGACCGCGTCGGAAGATCTCGATGATGCGCATCGGGCCACCGCACTCGGGGCATGGCTGTCTCAGAGTGAGCGGGATCGTCTCAGCGCTTGGCGGATCATTGTGTTTGGCCGTTTCCGCTCCGAGCAGAGCGCGGATCTTTGCGACCTTGGTCTTGCGGCCCGCACTGGCGAGCAGGCCGTAATGGCGGATGCGGTGGAAACCGTCGGGCAGCACATGGAGCAGGAAGCGGCGGATGAACTCGTCGGTGGCCAGCCGCATCACCTTCTGACGGTCGCCGGTCTTGATCCGGTAGTCCTTCCAGCGGAAGGTGACGGTCTCGGCATCGGCGCTGATCAGACGGCTGTTGGAGATCGCCACCCGGTGGGTATAGCGGCTGAGATAGGCGAGCACCGCTTCGGGACCGCCGAACGGCGGCTTGGCATAGACGACCCATTCTGATTTGCGCACAGCCAGGCGGCGAACGCGTCAGCCTCTGCGAGAGCTGTCAGATCAGCGTAGAACCTCAGATCGCCGGCGCAATGCAGTGCCCGCAGCCCTGCGATAAACAACCGCCGGAACAGTCGCGACAGAACCCGCACCGGCAGGAAGAACCCGGGGCGGCATGAGATCCACCGCGTGCCATCCGGCGACAGCCCGCCGCCGGGCACGATGATGTGCACATGCGGGTGATGGATCAGCGCCGATCCCCAGGTGTGTAGCACGCTGGTCATGCCGATGTGCGCGCCAAGCTGCCGGGGATCGGCGGCGATAGTGCTCAGCGTCTCGGCCGATACCCGAAACAGCAGGTCGTAGACAGCTTTCTTGTTCCAGTAAGCGATCTGCGCGATCTCGGCCGGCAGGGTGAAGACCACGTGGAAATACTCGACCGACAGCAGGTCTTCGGCGCGGGCGGCCATCCAGTCGCGCGCCGCGGGGCCCTGGCACTTCGGACAGTGCCGGTTCTTGCAGGAATTATAGGCGATGTGGTTATGCCCGCACTTGGTGCAAGCCGCCACATGCCCGCCGAGCGCCTCGGTTCGGCAGGCTTCGATCGCCGCCATGACCTTGAGCTGGGTCAGGCTGACATGCCCGGCATTGGCTCGCCGCCACGCAGGCCCATAGGCTCGGAAGATGTCAGCGATCTCCAGCTTTTGCCGGGGCACCCCGGCGCGCGCTTCATTCCAGCCGACGCCTCAGGGTGAGATCCTCCAACTGCTTCAGGCGCTCGAACGGGCTGATGGTGTCGCGGATCAACTTGGTGGCGACGTGGGTTGTCTAATCGCATCCCGGTCGTCAAGGTGCTTTAGGCATTCGGCGACCTCGCCGGGTTGCGGGTAGGCAACGCAGATTAAATTGATCGGTGGATCGGCGCTCAGCGGCATGTCCTTCGGAGCTATCCGGTGCTGGGGAGCAGGGTTGTCTTCGCGGTCGACAAATGTCGCCGCACAATGGGCTTCGCAGGCAGGACCTTCCCATGTGTAGCGCGCAGTCTCAACGAGCTGCAGCCACTCGTAGCGGAATGATCCAACCGACGTCCGCAGCAGGGACGCTCAGTGCCTCAAATCAGGTTTGACGCGCTGAGGGCAGAAGCTGGCGGTTGCTTATGCGATGGCGCCAGCCGATGCGTTGAAGACTTCTCCTGTCCTGAGCATGCTGTGCATGATGACCGCAAGCTTCCGGGCGACTGCCACCGCAGCGCGCTTGAAGCCCAACCGCTCACGCAGCTGAAGCCCCCAGCTCTTGAGGCTGCTCTCGGTCCTGGCACTGGCGCTCGTGAGAAGCACTGTCGCCGCTTCATACAACAGCCCCCGCAGATGGTTGTCACCTCTACGCGAGATATGGCCGTTATAGTCGACCTCACCTGACTGGTAGCGCCGCGTTGTTAGCCCGAGCCAGGCACCAACCGAGCGCGACGTTTTGAAGTTGTCTGGATCTTCAATCGCTGCGATGTAGGACACCGCCGTAACGGCGCCAATTCCTGGGATCGTCGTCAGAAGCTTCGAAGCCTGGCTCTGCCGTGCCACTGCGAGCAACTGGCGATCAAGATCGGCCGCGCGCTTGCGAATGTCGCGCCACGCCTCAAGCAGGGGCAATATGATCCGTGCAAGGTCATCATTCCCAGCCAAAAGCTCTCTCACATTGCCATCAAACACCCGACCCGTTCCTTTAGGGATGATAAGGCCGAACGTCTTCATCAGGCCGCGGATCTGGTTGCTAAGTTGGGTTGAGATGCTCAGGAGCTGATTGCGGGCGCCGACCAGCGTGCGCGTCAACATACTGTCAAATGACTTTACCCGGACCGCCTTGTAGAAGCCGGCTTCGGCCAGCTGGGCCAAGCCATCTGCATCATTGGCATCTGTCTTGTTGAGCGTCTCGTTCAATATCTTTTGCGCGTGCCGCGCTTCGATGCAGATAGCGGGGATCCCCTCCGCCGTCAGTGCGTGATAGAACCACGTCGACAGCGGCCCCGTCTCGAATATGACGCGTTTTGCGTTCGGGGCATGCTTGCGGATCACCTGCGCCAACACCTTTGGATCCGAAGCGCGCTTCCCCGCCAGATCCGCTTCCCGTCCTCCCGGATCGAGATCGCAGTATCTTTCAATGAAACGTCGAGCCCTATATATTGGTCCATGGTTGCCTCCATTCGATGTTTGGGCCCGGTTCCAATCGTGAGCCCGTATTTCCATCCTATCGGGGGCAACCAACCCAGACAGCATCATCTTGCAAATAAGTTGCCGGGGGCAGTCGCACCGCGATTACCCCATGTGTAGCGGGCGGTGCTGCTCAGCTTGGCATGGCCGAGCAGAACCTGGATCACCCGCACGTCGGTGTTCGCCTCCAGCAGATGCGTGGCGAAGCTGTGGCGCAGGGTATGCAGCGTTGCGGGCTTGGCGATGCCCGCCATGTGCTTGGCCGCGGTGAAGGCCCGGTTGAGCTGGCGCGGCGAGATCGGATTGATCTTCGGCTTTGCAAGCCCGGCGATAGCATGGCCTTGCGATCCTTGCCGCCCTTGCCTTCTTCGACGTGGATCAGCATGCGCTCGCTGTCGATGTCAGTGACCTTGAGGTGGCACACCTCCGACGCCCGCAGCCCGGCGCCATAGCTGATGTGCCGGGAAACAACCATCCCCGCGGACGCGCCTCCCGCCAGTAATCGCGCAGCAGATCCAACTGAGCGCCGCCCGATACTTCAGCCCGGGCCCGGGAGCCGCGGCCAGCAGGTCGGCGACCTCCTCGACGCTCAAGACGACCGGCAGCTTCTGCGGTTTGCGTTGGAACTGCATGTACCGCTTCATCTCCTCGCGCCCGCAGGTGATCCCGAAAAAGAACCTGAGCGCGATGATCCGGACATTGAATGTCGAGGGCGTCACCCCGGCATTGGTCATGTGTAGCTGGTAGGCCCGCAACTCCTCCGGCGTCGCCGTGTCGGGTGAGCGCCCCAGAAAGGCCGCGAAATCCTTGATCGCCCGGATGTGGCCTTGCTGCGCCTTGTCGCCCATCCCGCGGATGCGCATGTCCTCGATCATCCGCTCACGCAGCGCGGTGGTCTTCTCCTCTGTCATCGGACCCTCCTGTCCATCAGATTGAGAAGTCTCAATCGTCAGGCCAGGAACCCGAGACACAAAGAACCGACGTCGATCAGGAAACGCACCGCCAGCCACAAGCGCCATTGCCGCGCGAGCGGCTTAGTCCTGCCACCCACTCGCGACCTCCCGCGGTCTCCACTGCACTTCACTTCTGGATTTCACACGGTTCAGGCTCACACTCAGGGCAGATGCAGAACCACCCGGGGCGTGTTTCGCTCACATCGGGGACGATGCGCGATTTGCTTGGCAGTTTCTCGCTGACCTTAGAAACGCCCCTGCTCTCCTGTAACGACCTACGGCCGACTGCGCGCCAAACAACCTTCGGCCGAGTTTTTCCCCGCCTTAGCGCCGGAGTGTCAATGCTCGGCGACAAGAATGAGGGAAGGTGTGATCCCTTGTTTTCGCCACCACTATGTGGCTTCTATCAGAGAAGCGAAGCAAAGGGGGGCATCATGCCGGATCTGACCTTGTGGGGACTGTTTGTCGTGGCGTCGCTGGTGCTGCTGTTGACGCCCGGCCCGGCCGTGCTCTTCATCGTGGCACGATCGATCCAACAGGGTCGAACTGCGGGGTTAGTCTCGGTGATGGGCATCCATCTCGGAACCATCGTGCACATTGTTGCGGCGGCAATCGGTCTCTCGGCCCTCATTGTCTCGTCGGCGCTGGCCTTCGCCATCGTGAAGTATCTCGGCGCTGCCTACCTGGTGTGGATGGGCATCCGCACCTTCATGGCCAAGGAACTCGACCCCGAACTACCGGTGGTCGCCGCAGAGCCGCTGCGCCGAGCCTTCCGCGATGGCTTTGTGGTCAACCTCTTTAATCCGAAAACGGCAATCTTCTTCCTGGCGTTCCTGCCGCAATTCGTCGATCCCACACGGGGCGCGCTGCATTGGCAGATCCTCATCCTCGGCCTCACCTTCATGGGGCTAGGCATCATGAGCGATGCGGTATTCGCGCTAGTAGCTGGTACCGTCGGCGATTTCCTTCGCCGCAGCCGGCGCTTTCAGCAATTTCTGCGCTGGTTCTCCGGTACCTCGTTCATCGGCCTTGGGGCAACCGCAGCATTGGCGACGAATAAGTAATCGACCTGGTTTCTAGGCTGAGGTCCGACCGGTTTGCGCTGTGTCTTCGTTCACGATCAAAGGCAGATCAGCGAGCGACTCGTGTGAGACCTTTAAAGACGCTCCATGCTCGCGACCATTGCCCATTCGCGCGCTTGGGGGCAACTTGTCCGGCGGAAACACACCGAATGGCTGTTCCCCACCGAGGACGTCGTCTAATCGCGCGGTAAAATGCAAGCCCTTTTTTTTGAACATCGAAGCTGGCGTTTGCCGGGAGCAGTGTCGTCTTCGCGGTCGATATTAATCGCCGCATGATGGGGCTTCGCGGGTGAACCTTCCAGAGTGTGAAGCGCACGCTACGGGCACGGCGGCTCGAAGGTGCAACAGCCTCGGCGGAATGGTCCGTTCCACGTCCCGGCAGGGACGCCTCGATGCGCCTTAGGGCAGACGCATATGAGCTTGCTGTGTCAGGCCATGCTGGTCACCCGGTTGAACAGTTCGCCGGATTTCAGCATCGAGTGCATGATGACCGCCAGCTTGCGTGCGACGGCAACCGCTGCGCGCTTGAAGCCAATCTTCTCTCTCAGCTTCAGTCCCCAGGCGCGCAGGTCGCTGTCGGCATAGCTGCGCGTCAGGATCACGGTCGCGGCTTCATAGAGCAGTCCCCTCAAATGAGCGTCGCCGCGCCGGGAGATATGGCCGTCATAATCGACCTCGCCGGACTGGTAGCGACGCGTGGTCAGTCCCAGCCAAGCGCCGACCGATCGCGACTTTTTAAAGTTGGCCGGATCCTCGATGGCGGTCGTGAACGAAGTTGCGGTGACCGCACCAACCCCGGGGATCGACATCAGCAGCTGACAGGCCTCGCTCTGCCGTGCGCTGGCGATGAGCTGCCGCCCAAGCTCGGCGGCGCGGGCACGCATGCTGCGCCAGGCTTCAAGAACCGGCAGGATGATCCGGGCAAGCTCTTCCTGACAGGCAAGCAGGCGCTGGACATTGTCTTCGAACGTGCCGCCTTTGCTCGGAGGAACGACCAGCCCGAACGTCTTCATGAGCCCGCGGATCTGGTTGGAGAGCTCGGTCGTGATCCTGACCAGCTTGGTCCGTGCGGCCACCAGCGTGCGGATCAGCATGCTGTCATAGCCCTTTACCCGCACCTCGCGGTAAAAGCCGACCTCGGCCAGATGGGCCAAGCCATCGGCATCGTTGGCGTCCGTTTTGTTCGGCGCCATGTCGAGCGCGGCCTTGGCGTGCCGAGCATCGATGCAGATCGCCGGAAGCCCTTCCGCGTGCAAGGCATGATAGAACCACACCGACAAAGGACCGGTCTCGAACACCACCCGCTTTGCCGTCGGCGCTCGTTTGCGGAGCACTTCTGCAAGCAGGCGCGGATCAGACGGGCATTTGCCACGCCAGATCCTCTTGCCGTCACGCCGCACAGAAATCGCCGTCTCTTTCAACGACACGTCGAGACCGATATATTCGCTCATGGTTGTTCTCCGTTCGATGCTTGGGCCCGGCGTCCAGTCGTGAGCCCGTACTTCCATCCTATCGGGGAACAACCACCTGCTCTTCAATAGCGTGACCACTTCTGGCCATCAGGGGCGACTCGCTCCCGCGATTACCCCATGTGTGAAAACGCGTTTTTGGGCGGGACATGAATTTTCAAGGTTGCGGCGTGCGAAGTCGAGACGGTCTCACCCTCTCATTGCAACGGTGCCGGCGTTCCCTACCCTTGGCAGATCGCCGGGATCGAACGCTGAGCCGAAGTCAGCCCCTTTCGAACTTTCGACGCTGATCACACTTCTGCACTGTGGTGAACGCGTAAGACCGACCCGTTGCGACCACTCGTCGATATCGCTCGGGATTTCCGGTGCTGGTCCCTTTTGCGGACATTCACAGGAAAGCGGTCTCGGGTCTCGTCCGCAGTCATTTCTTTTGCCAGTTCGCCGATCGGCAGAACCCCCACGCCCATGTATGATCCAAGACAACCGTCCGCCGCTGCAGCGGCGGACGGTTCCGGATTGATGGGACCCGACGTTCGTCCCATGAACTGAACGGTACAGCGCTCCGGCCAAAGCCATTCACTGCTCCCCTAAACACTAGCGGCTCCTGCCCACGACGATGTAGTTCAGTTTCTGCCGTTCCGCATAGGCGATCGCGGCATCACAAGACGGGAAGCGCAGTTCGACCTGAGTGAGCGTGTCACTCCCGCCGGTATAGCCCATAAGATAATCGATTGTGGGCGGGACTCTCCGTTCGAACACCAGCAGCCAAGGTCGTCTAGAAACGCGCGCCGACGTCATCACGGAACGCGATGGACGAAAGATGCGTGCTACCGCATCGATGCTCGGCCGTGGCTGGTCCTTGTCAGCCGCGGGGTGCTGGCTGTCGCTGACCTGCTCAGCGAACTTCTGGGCAGCGCTACCAGATTTTCCCTGTCGAAAACGGCGTTCCGTCATGATGTCGGTGGTCGTACCAGAATGGCCGGCCGGGCATGTCGGTGCCCGGCCGGCGGGCGGCGGTGCTATTTGGCTCTATCGATGCTGATCTGCTTGACGTTGGCTTGCGCCTTCTCGGTCTTCGGCAGCGTCACTGCGAGCAGGCCGTTTTTGAACGTTGCGGCGACCTTGTCCTCATCGACCTGGCCACCAAGAGCCAGCCGCCGTTCGAAGCGGCCGTAGTAGCGCTCTGTGAATCGGCGATCCTTATCCTCGGTTTCCGATTTCTTCTCACCGCGAAGCGTAAGCACACCATCGTCCAGCAACACCTCGACATCGTCTGGATCGATGCCCGGAACCTCCGCTATCACGCGGATCTCGTTGTCGTTCTCCTCGACCTCCACGGTCGGCCACGATCCGTTGAAGGGGGGCATGCCACCGAACGCCGATGGCTGACCGAAGCCGCGGAAGACGTCGTCGAACAGACGGTTTACATTGCGGTGCAACGACAGGAACGGATCCATGTCATCGCCGCGATAGACGCTCGGGGCCCGGCTGCTGCCACGGTTCCACGGGATCAGGTCACGTACATTCATGGCTTCATCCTTTCTTCGGTTCATTCTCTCCTTTTGGTTTGGCGCAGTCGCCCTCCCCTCGCCTGTTCGGCGACAGGCGAGGTTCGAGCGGTGGGCGCCGTCTAGGCTGCCTTGTCGCCCTCGATCTGCTTCGAAGCGGGCTTCGTCGTCTCGGCTTGGATGGCGATCCGACGCGGCTTCATCTCCTCAGGGATTTCCTTCTTGAGATTGATGACCAGTAGCCCGTTTTCGAGCTTCGCGCCCTCGACGATGACGTGATCGGCGAGTTCAAATCGGCGCTCAAACGGCCTTACAGCAAGGCCCTGATGGAGGTACTGTACCTCCTCATTCTCCGACTTCGCGGCGTTGACCACGAGCATGTTCGCCTCGTGGGTGATCGTCAGATCGTCCTCGTTAAAACCTGCCACCGCGATGACGATGCGGTATGCATCTTCGCCGAGTTTGACGATGTTATAGGGCGGCCAGGTGTCGACGTTGAGACTGGCGTTTTCGAGCAGGTCGAACATGCGGTCAAAGCCGACGCTTGACCGGTAGAAGGGGGTGAAGTCGAAGCTTGTTCTCATAGCTACATCCTCCGTAGAGCAACATAGATACGAGGGAGCGCCAAGAAGCCCGGCGCTCCCTGACTACGCCGACCCCATTTGGGCGTCGACAAAAATGAGTTGGGGACTCCAGACCGTCGCGTCAAGAGGGTGTCGAGCCCATTCAAGCCTCGGCGCACGTGAAATGGCGCTGTGAAATCACGGCATTAGCACTCAATGTGGTCGAGTGCTAAAAAATTTCATCGCCCCTCTTGAAACTAAAAAAACAGAAACCAGATCGATTGGCGCGATGCCAAAACATCGTGCGTCCCGCGTCGGATTCGAGTCGGATGCGGCGCGGAGGAGCTTCTGTAACATCTGTTTGTCCACGAGGAGAGCGACATGACGTTCCGTCCTTTGCATGACCGCATCTTGGTCCGCCGCATTGAAGCCGAGGAAAAGACGGCCGGCGGCATAATCATCCCCGACACGGCGAAGGAAAAGCCGCAGGAAGGTGAGGTCATCGCCGTTGGCCCGGGCGCGCGAGATGATAGCGGCAAGCTTGTCGAACTCGACGTCAAGGCGGGCGACCGCATCCTGTTCGGCAAATGGTCCGGCACAGAGATCAAACTCAACGGTGAGGAACTTCTGATCATGAAGGAATCCGACGTGATGGGCGTGATCGAGAGCGAAACCTCGGCGAAGAAGGTCGCCTGAGAGCCGGCCCGATTGAAGGAGTAGAAAAATGGCTGCCAAGGAAGTGAGATTCCACACCGAAGCCCGCGAGAAGATGCTGCGCGGCGTCGACATTCTCGCCAATGCGGTAAAGGTGACGTTGGGCCCAAAGGGTCGCAACGTGGTGCTCGACAAATCGTTCGGCGCTCCGCGGATCACCAAAGACGGCGTCACGGTTGCCAAGGAGATCGAACTTGAGGACAAGTTTGAGAACATGGGCGCCCAGATGGTGCGCGAAGTGGCGTCGAAAACCAGTGATATCGCCGGTGACGGCACGACCACGGCAACGGTGCTCGCCCAGGCAGTCGTCAAGGAAGGTGCGAAGGCCGTGGCCTCGGGCATGAACCCGATGGACCTAAAGCGCGGTATCGACAAGGCCGTTGACGCCATCGTTGAGGAATTGAAGACAAACGCGCGGAAAGTTACCAAAAACGACGAGATTGCTCAGGTAGGCACGATCTCTGCCAACGGCGACACCGAGATCGGCCGATTCCTCGCAGAAGCGATGGAAAAGGTCGGCAATGAAGGGGTGATCACCGTCGAGGAAGCCAAGACCGCGGTCACGGAGCTCGAGGTCGTGGAAGGCATGCAGTTCGACCGCGGTTACCTCTCGCCTTATTTCGTGACCAATCCCGAAAAGATGCGCGTTGAGCTGGAGGAGCCCTATGTGCTCATCCACGAGAAGAAGCTGTCCAATTTGCAGGCGCTGCTCCCGGTTCTCGAAGCCGCTGTTCAATCCGGAAAACCTCTCCTCATCATCGCCGAGGATGTTGAAGGAGAAGCGCTCGCGACGCTCGTCGTCAACAAGTTGCGCGGCGGCCTGAAGGTGGCTGCAGTGAAAGCTCCTGGTTTTGGCGATCGCCGCAAGGCCATGTTGGAGGACATAGCGATCCTCACAGGCGGAACCGCTATCTCCGAAGATCTTGGCATCAAGCTCGAGAATGTGACGCTCGAAATGCTTGGCCGCGCCAAGAAAATTGTCGTCGAGAAGGAAACCACGACGATCGTGGACGGCGCAGGCTCGAAGGCGGAGATCCAGAGCCGCGTCGCCCAGATCAAGGCGCAGATCGAGGAAACCACTTCGGACTACGACCGCGAGAAGCTGCAGGAGCGGCTGGCCAAGCTTGCCGGCGGCGTTGCCGTCATCCGCGTCGGCGGCTCGACCGAGGTTGAGGTGAAGGAACGCAAGGACCGCGTCGATGATGCAATGCATGCCACACGGGCGGCGGTCGAGGAGGGAGTTTTGCCTGGCGGTGGTGTGGCTTTGCTGAGAGCCGTCAAGGCGCTGGATGGCGTTCAGACCGAGAACGCTGATCAGAAACACGGCATTGAGATCGTCCGACGTGCAATTGAGGCGCCGGTACGCCAGATTGCCGAAAATGCAGGTGCTGAAGGCTCGATCATTGTCGGCAAGCTTCGCGAAAAAACCGAATTTGGTTACGGCTGGAACGCCCAGACCAACGAATTCGGTGATCTTTACGATCAGGGCGTGATCGATCCGGTGAAGGTCGTTCGCACCGCCTTGCAGGACGCTGCCTCGGTCGCCGGCCTCCTGATTACCACCGAGGCAATGGTCGCCGAGAAGCCGAAGAAGGAGGCGCCGGTTCCGCCGATGCCGCCTGGAGGCATGGACTTCTGACGAAAGCGATGGGTCCGCGCCCGAGGGGCGCGGACCCCTGGTGGAGCTGTGAACTGATGCCTCGGCCCTCGATGGGCAGGGCGTTCGAATATGGTTGGAGCAGGTTGGCAGGAGCCCTGGACGAGGCTCCGATGAGGCTGGACCCGAGGCCCGCCTATCCGCTCCGAAGGAGGATCTGAAGAATCGGGGCAAAAATGATCACGCGTTCGTCGAAATATGTTGGCGTATTCGCCGCACTCGTCCTCGTGCTGGACCCTGCGCCGTTCCCGGCGGCGCAGCCGCAGCCCGCCATTTCGGCAAGCACTCAACAACGGTCGCTCGCCGATGTCCTGGAGGAGGTTACGCCGGCGGTTGTCAATATTGCGGTGAGGTCACGCGCTCCCGCCGAAACCAATCCTCTCTACAACGATCCCTTCTTCCGCCGCTATTTCAACCTGCCGGAGCAGCAGCAGCAGCGGCTAAGCGCCGGTTCTGGCGTCATCGTCGACGCGGATAAAGGTTATATCCTCACCAATCACCACGTTGTCGCGGACGCCGGGGAAATTGCGGTAACCCTGAAGGACCGCCGCCGCTTCACCGCCGAGCTGGTCGGCAGCGATGAGGCAACCGATATAGCGTTGCTGAAGATCGACGCGGACAAGCTGAGGGCGCTTCCGTTTGGCGATTCCAATGCCCTTCGGGTCGGCGACCCGGTCGTCGCGATCGGCAATCCGTTTGGGCTTGGTCAGACCGTCACCTCCGGCATCGTCAGCGCCCTTGGCCGTGGCGGGATCAATGTCGAGGACTATGAGGACTTCATCCAGACGGATGCCTCGATCAATCCCGGCAACTCGGGAGGCGCGCTGGTCACTGCGGACGGCCTGCTGGTCGGCATCAACACCGCGATCATAGCGCCAGCCGGCGGCAATGTCGGCATTGGCTTTGCGGTTCCGATCGCGATGGCGTCGGCAGTGATGGAGCAACTGATCAAGCATGGCGAAGTGCGGCGCGGCCGGATCGGCATCTCCGTTCAGGATCTGACGCCGGACCTGGCCGAAGCGCTCCACATAGAGGAGAGCTCCGGCGCCGTCGTCGGAAGCGTTGAGCAGAATTCACCGGCGGCGCATGCCGGGCTTCAAGCCGGCGATGTCATCACCGCCGTCAACAATCGCAAAATCACCGGCTCGGCAGATCTCCGCAATCGTATCGGCCTGGCTCAGATCGGATCGCAGGTCGAGATCGAATATCTCCATGATCGGGCTCGCAAAACGGTGACAATGCGCATTGAGCCGGCCGAGGCAAAAGCTGGGGCCGAGGCGATACCCGCTTCCCTGCAGGGCGCGCAGTTCCAGGATGCGGCGGGTAACGTGGTTGTCTCCAGCATTGAGGATGGAAGCGCGGCAGAGCGATCGGGTTTGCGCGCGGGCGACGTGATCGTTGCCGTCAATCGCCAGCGGATCGCGACCGTCGCGGAGCTCGCCGCGGCGTTAAAGGACGCCGGCGGCACGATTGCGCTCGATCTGTTTCGCGGCGGCTCAAAACTGTTTCTGGTGATCGGTTAGGTCGCCGCGCGCATGGATATCGAACGTCGAAGGGAGAATGAAATGAGGACAATTGCTCGATGGATCACTGCAGCAGCATTGGCCCTTGGAGCGACATTTGCATGCACACCGGCTGTTGCTCAGGACCAGCGACAGGAAGTCGCCAAGCTTACCGGCTTCTGGCTCACGACACCGCATCCGGAACTGGCGATCCGCCCGGGAGAAACCGAAACAATTCCGCTGACGCTGCGCAATGCCAATCTGCCGCCGCAGCGGGCCTCACTTGAAGTTACAGGCATTCCCGATGGTTGGAAATGGTCGCTGAAGGGCGGCAACCGCGAGGTCTCGGCTGTCATGGTGGCGCCAGATGCGACACAGGAAGTTAACCTCGAACTGACGCCGCCGGAGGGCGCTAGCGGCGAGCGCGTTCCGATTAACGTGAAAGCGCGATACGCAAACCAGACCGCCGATCTTCCCCTTGTGGTGAAACTATCGGAGGCGGCGGAGGGTGGCTTGGAGCTGAAATCCGAGCTGCCGGCGCTGCGAGGTACGGCCAGCTCCACATTCAGTTTCAAGATCGAAGCCACCAATGACGGCGCGGAAGAGAACCTCTTCAGTCTCGCCGCCAATGTGCCCGATGGATTTCAGTCACGCTTCAAGCGCGGCTATGGCTCGGAAGAGATTACCGGCTTGCCGATCGAGGCCGGGGCGAGCGAGAACGTGACATTGGAAGTAACACCGCCGAGGTCAGCACCGGCTGGCCGCTACCCGGTCGTGGTCGAAGTGGCGGGCGGTGGAGCGAGCGCTACGACCGAGCTCAGTATTGAAGTAACCGGCCAGCCCGACGTTACATTGACTGGGCCGCGGGAACGCCTCTCCGGACAGGCAGAGGCTGGCAAGGAAGCGAGCTTCCCGTTCACACTCGCCAACAATGGCAGTGCGCCTGCGACCGACATCGAACTGTCGGCTAGTCCCCCATCAGGCTGGAAAGTCGAATTCGAGCCCGACCGCGTCGATCTGATCGCGCCCGATGCTACGAGGCAGGTGAACGTCAGGATTACCCCTTCTGAAAAGGCAATAGCGGGCGACTACATGGTCTCGGTGCGTGCGAGCGGCGGGCCCGTGTCGGAGTCGGCTCAGTTCCGCGTCACTGTAAACACATCGACGATCTGGGGCATGGCTGGACTTGGCGTCATCGCAACCGCGGTGCTCGTCCTCGGCCTGGCGGTGATGAGGTATGGACGGCGATGAGCACGATGGTCATAGAGGCAAAAGGACTGATGAAGCGCTACGGCTCCACCGTGGCTGTTGCCGGAATCGATTTGTCGGTTCGTGCCGGAGAAGTCGTCGGCTTGCTCGGACCGAACGGCGCCGGCAAGACGACCACGATCCTGATGCTGCTGGGTTTGACCGAGCCGACCGAGGGGAGCGTGCATATTCTCGGTAAGGACCCGCTGCGCCAGCCGCTCGAGGTAAAGCGAGAGGTCGGCTATCTGCCTGACGCCGTCGGATTCTACGACAGCATGTCAGGACGAGAAAACCTCGCCTATACCGCTCGCCTTGCCGGCATGTCTGCCGATCTTGCCCGGGAAAGCATTGCCGCGGCGCTCGACAAGGTGCGGTTGGCGCAGGTGGCAGACCGCCATGTCGGCACCTACTCCCGTGGCATGCGTCAGCGACTCGGCCTTGCCGAACTTCTGATGCGCAAGTGCTCCGTCGCCATCCTGGACGAACCGACCTCCGGCCTCGATCCACAGTCCACCCAGGAATTGCTCGACCTGATCCGGGCGCTGAGCCGCGACGGCATGACGATCCTGCTATCGTCGCACATGCTCAACGTGGTGCAAACGGTCTGCGATCGCATCGCGTTGTTTAGCAACGGCCGGATCGGTTTTCTCGGCACCATCCAAGAGCTCGCCGATAAGATCGGTGGAGGCGCATTCATCATCGATGTCGAGGCCGATGGCGTCGACCTTTCCGAACTAGGCACGTCGGCCGAGGGCGTGAAGTCGATCGTGGCTGGCCGCCGGGGTCATTGGCTGGTCGAAGCCGAACGCGATGTCCGCCCGGAGCTCGCCCGCCTCGTCGTGGATGCTGGCGGTTCCCTGAAGAATTTGGACCTGCGCCGCGCTCGGCTCGACCAAGCCTATAATCGGTTTTTCCGGGAGGTTGTCCATGACGCGTGAAGGCTCACCCTTCAAAGGCACGGCAACGATCGCGTTCAAGGAAGCGGCCGATCATATGACCAGCGCGCGGATGCATCTGATCATGCTGCTCGTGCTGCTCACCGCAATCGGCGCCGTCTATGGCGCGATCGGGCGCATCACCGAAACCACTGCCGAGGATCCTTTCCTGTTCCTGAAGCTGTTGACGGAGGCGCGCGAACCGCTTCCATCCTTCGCCGCCCTGCTTGGCTTTCTGTTGCCGTTGATGGCGATTGCGTTGGGTTTCGACGCGGTCAACGGCGAATACGCCCGGCGAACGATGAGCCGGCTCCTGGCGCAGCCGATCTACCGCGATGCGGTGCTGTTCGGAAAATTCCTCGGTGGCTTGCTTGTCATTGCGATCGCGCTGCTGACGCTCTGGCTGCTCATGACGGGCCTCGGCATCCTGTTCCTCGGTCTGCCTCCGTCGGCCGCCGACATCGTGCGGGGTGTCGCCTATCTGGCCGCGACGCTCGCCTACGCCGGTGTCTGGCTGGCGCTGGCGATCGCATTCTCGACCTTGATCCGCTCGCCGGCGACCTCGGCGTTGGCCGCCTTGTCGGTCTGGCTGGTGCTCGCGGTGTTCTGGGACATGATCGCGCCGCTGCTTGCAAGCGTGCTGGCCCCTATTGATCCGCTCGATCCGATGACTGTGGTCACGCAGTTCGAAACACAGCAGGCCGTCAGCAGGTTCTCGCCTCAGACGCTTTACGGCGAAATCACCGGGATGCTGTTGAACCCCGCGGCGCGATCGGTGGGCCCCTTGTTCTTCGATCAGGTCCAAGGCGCGATCGCCGGCGCACCGCTACCGACCCTGCAAAGCCTCCTGGTCGTATGGCCGCAGTTCGCGGGACTGGTCGCTGCGATGATCCTGCTGTTCACCCTGACCTATGTCGTCTTCCAGCGTCAGGAGGTCAGGGCATAACGGTTGCCAGGCGCTTCGTCACCCGCAAAGTTGATTACCCATGAATGGAGGAGAACGATGGAGCATGATCGCTTTCGACATCCGGTATCAATCTTCGTGGGACTCGGATTTCCGGCCGAGATTCACGGCGTCAGCGAGGCCTACACCTGGCTGAATGAGTGGCCGCCGTCAAAGCGGAATCCAACCCACGCCATCGCGCTCAATGCCTGCAAAGCGGCACTTGCGGGCGAGATTGATGCCGAGACCGCTCGCATGGCGCTTGTTGCCTGCGCGCGACGGGCAAATCTCCTCGCGCCTGACACCGGCACGATCGTGGGCGCGAATAGACCGACGCAGTCGACACTGTATCGCAGGCCGGTGGCTGCAAAGGGGTCGTTTGCGAGAGGGGGCGAAATAGTACCATATGCGATCGGGAGGGGTACCTTAAGCGACCGTGACAACTTCACACGATAGGGATTTTGGCGGGTTTCGGCAAGCGGCCATCGAAAGAACGCGCAGGCATGGCTCGATTGAGCCCATTGCAGCCGTTCGGTTCGTCGGCGAGCGCGCCTGCCAGAGTGATCGTTCATTCCTCGCCTTGAAGGGATCGAACCATCGATACCGCAATTCGCATGCACCATTTTCGGCGCCGACACGTGCGGTTGGAGGACATGGTTCACCAGCCGCCGCCTATGCTAGTTACTCCAAGCCGAATCATAGCTCCATGCCTCATACGTTTCGATCCGGCACCTGTCGGCGGACTTCACTTCAAGCGAGGTCAGGTCTGTGACCTTATAGGTACGGCGCGTGCCGCAGACCGCGCCCCCATTGGCGAAGACCTCGACGACGCCGCGGTCGAAGAACAACGTCAACCGTTCGAGCGTCAGCGGCGCTGAGCGGTACTTGATGTCACCATTGTCCTCCGCCACGGCCAGCTCAAGTCGGCGGGCGCTGTGAGCCAACCTAAAGCTCTCCCCGTCGCTGCCGCGCGCGATGATCTGAACTCCATCCAGATCGCCTGCCAAAGACAACTCGACGGGGCACCCCGGTTCGCATGCGAATTGGCAAGGTGCAGTCTGTCGAAGAGTGCGGGCGCGCAGGCGCTGGCAGCCCTTCTCCGGCATCATTGTCAAATTCCGTTCGGCGTCGAGGCCGAGCACGCGCGGGAGCGACAGCTCCCCGCTATAGGGCGAACCTCCCGGCTTCCGGAATTCCCAATTGAAGAGCCAGGCAAAAGCGATCTGGCGGTCTTTTGCCAGGAAGCTCTGCATTGCGTAAAAATCGGTGCCGAAATCCAGTTCCTGCAAAGCCGGGGTCGCGGGCATGAAGCGGTCGCCCTCGAATGTGCCGACCTGCGCGTAAAGCAGGTTATGACGGCCGGTTTCCGGCTCAGTGTATCCTACAAAGCCCATCACCAGCACATGATGACCATCGAGCTCGAAGAAATCCGGGCACTCCACGCAGCGCGCGCCGTGCCGGCGAAAATGCTCGGGAGCGCGATAGAGGACGGACAAGAATTTCCAGTCCTCGCCGTCCTCGGACCCATAGAGCAGGACGGCTGGATCACCATCGATCGCCGCGCCGAGCACCATCCGATATGTGCCGCAGGCCGCATCATACCAGACCTTGGGGTCACGGAAGTCTTGGGCGATACCGTCGGGACCATTGACAAGCACCAGTTTGTTGGCATCCGGACGCAGGAGATCGGTCGATGGCAGCACTCGCTTCTGCACCTCCTTGTAGTCCTTGAACAGGTCATAGGCCGGCAGCCGCTCCGTGTAGTAGAAGCTGAGCTTGCCCTCGGGGCCGACGAAGGCACTTCCCGAGAAGGCGCCGCCGGTGGCGCCCAGCGACCAAAGATTCTGTTCCGGATGCAGGAAGACCGGCAGATGGATCCAACGGTAGAGGTCGTCGCTGACGGCATGGCCCCAGTGCATGGGTCCCCATTCAGATTCAACGGGGTGGAACTGGTAAAACAGGTGATAGCGGCCGTCGACGAAACACAACCCGTTCGGATCGTTCATCCAGGCCTGAAACGGCGAGAATCTGAGCTGCGGGCGATTTGCGTCGCTCTCGTACCACTCCGGCCAGGATGTCCTCGGTCGAGCGATGACGCGGCCATCGCGCAACTCTAGGAAAGTCACGCCCTTCTCAGCGACGTCATCCGGATTGAAGCTGTATAGCAGTGGAATTTCAATGGCGCCATCGTCCCATTCTAGCGTGAGCGGGCCGGCCGCATAATGGGTATAGGAATAGAATTGAAAATAGGGCGGCAGCTGTGCGATCCGGTAAAGGACCCCATTGCCGGCACGCAGAACGAAGGCATCGGCGTCTTCTTCCGGAGCTGATTTTCCAGGCTTTTGCCGAGCCCAGATCTCGAACCGCACGCCGTGCTCAGCATCCAAATGCACCCTGTTCTTCATTCGATGATCTCGTTGATGACTTTTCCGAATAGTCACTGAATTTCGAGAGTCTGCGCTCGGTCTATATTGAAACTCTGCCCCTTTTCCCAGGAACTGGAGTACTCCTAAAGGCGTTCATTGTTTTGTCCATCTCAACCTGTTCGTCATTTCCTGAATCCAGGACTGTATTCCGTACCGACCCCCTCTGCACAAGTACCGTCGTTACTTCGAGCGCCTTCAAGTTGTTAGTTGAAAGCAATGCGCCCACTTGCGTTGAAAAACAGGCACTGTTTGGTGCATCATTGATTTGTGATATTTCGGTTGTCGCCACGATGTGATTATTGGCTATGTAATTGCCGCTGCCCGAAACCACATTAATTATCACCGGCTTTACGGCGAGAGGCCTGATATATTGAGTATCTATTGTCTCTGAAATGTGATTCGCAATTATCGAATTGTTGCTGCCGTCAATTTGCATAAGGCCGAACAGATCATCCAAGCCGTTATCGTACTTCTGCATGGGCGCCCATGGCTCGCGATCTCGCAAAAAGTGATTTGAGGAAACCAAATTTTCGCAACAGTTGGCAGCAAAAACCAACATTCCGGGATAAAACGAATGGAATCTATTTCCGGTGACCGAGGAACGCATCACGCCGGAAAAATAGACACTGCTAGCACCTCGAGGGAATACGTTGTTTGAGGATACTAGAATGCCCCCATACTTTTCAGCATAAATGGAATGTCCCCTATATCCGGCTCCGACAAAATTATTTGCTATTCTTGAGGCCTGCCCCATACCTTTCAATTCGATACAGTTTCCGCACTCAGCAATGAAATTGTTGTCTATCGCCAGCGCATCTGCATCATGAACAATAACTCCATGCTCCAGATAGATAAGACCCATCCCCGTTATTCGGCATGAGTCATTGGCGCTGCCTACATAGATTCCCGTTTTGCCGTTCTTATATGTATTTTCTGCATCATTTTGCCCCGAACCATCGTCAATGAAATGTAGGCCATCAATGCAAAAGTCAGCAAACTCCACAGAGCTTATACGAGGATTTCCGGTACGCTTAACATAAAACGCGGCTCCAGCAGTCTCACCGTCGGCGGCCTCTGGAGAGATGTCCACAAGTATACGACTACCGCCCGGCCACACCTCGTGCCACCGTGCCAGCTCGTTTGCGGCTGTGTTGAAACGGATGCTCGAAGACGTAAAACCGTGTCCAGAGCCCACAATTTTCAGATAGCTCACGTCTATAACGACTTGAGTGGCAAGACGGTAATCGCCTGGCGGTATATAGATAACTGCTCCAGGTTTTCCGCCATCATTTAGATCGGAAACAGGTTGCCTGCTTTTGATGTCTGCAATGATGCTATTGATGACCGCTCCAATATCCTCACGGGGATTACCTACGGGATACTTCGTTACGTCGTAACAGTTCTCGCTAACCATTGTTAATGTCTTCTCGGACATTTCTTACTCCAGAGCGGTAGTAGACTGATGTTCTTGATTGGCTTGTTGCTTGCAAGCCGACTGGGGAATGCGTTCAACCAGCTCTCTGTTTTGGTTTGTAGTAAGCTCGTAGCTGGAGATCCGAAGGAGTCGCATGTGATTGGTGGCAGTAGAGGCGCTAGTCATTCTTGTTTTTTCCTGGCTATACCATCACCAGATGCTGGTGCGGGTGTCCGGTTCAAAGAAGTGAAGTTCTTCGGCATCGACAGCGACGCGCGCGATGTCACCTGCGCGTACCGTGCTCTTCGGAGAAAAACGGGCTACAGCAGCTTTTTCGTCGCCGATGTCGGCGACGGCGTCCGGGTCGCCGGCATCGACCCAAGGTGCGTCGATATTCAGATGCACCATGGATTCAGAACCTAGCGCCTCAACAAGAGTGACTGGGGCTGAGATCTCGGCCGAAGAAGGCCGAACGGCGGCGTCGTTCATGTGCTCGGGCCGGACACCGACAATGACCTGACGGTTAGACGCACCGTTGAGCGAGGGGCGATATTCGAAGACCCGCTCAGGGATTTCGAAAGTGTTGCTGCCCAGGGTCAGGGTCCTTCCGTTCAGAACGGCCTCGTACAAGTTCATCGAGGGCGATCCGATAAAGGCGGCGACAAAGACATTGTCAGGGCGATTGTACAGGTTTTGCGGTGTGTCGACTTGCTGAAGCACGCCGCCTTTCATGACAGCTACGCGGTCACCCATCGTCATCGCCTCGACCTGGTCGTGTGTCACGTAAATCGTAGTGACATTCAGTTTTCTTTGGAGGCTGGCGATCTCGGCGCGCATCTGCACGCGCAGCTTGGCATCGAGGTTCGACAACGGTTCATCCATCAGGAAGGCCGCTGGTTTGCGGACGATCGCTCGTCCCATGGCGACACGCTGACGCTGGCCTCCTGAAAGGAGTGCCGGCCTGCGGTCGAGCAAAGTCGTCAATTCGAGGGTGCGTGCGGCTTCGTCTACGCGGCTGGCAATTTCGGTCTTCGGCAGCCCCGCCATCTGCAGGGGAAAGGCGATATTTTCACGCACTGTCTTGTGGGGATAAAGCGCGTAGGACTGGAACACCATGGCGATGTCGCGATCCTTGGGATCGACATCGTTAACTAACCTGCCACCGATCCTGAGTTCACCGCTAGTAATGCTCTCCAGGCCAGCGATCATCCTGAGCGCCGTCGACTTTCCACATCCCGACGGACCGACGAAAACCATGAACTCGCCATCCCTGATGTCGAAGCTCAGATCGTGCAGAGCGTGAAAACTGTTTCCGTAGACCTTGTTGATATTGCGCAGTTCTATGGCGGACATGCTTCTGCCTCCCTCATCCCTTTACAGCGCCGAATGTCAGGCCGCCGACGATCTGCTTTTGAAGTGCGAGCGTTACGACGATCACGGGAAGCGAATAGAGCACCGCGGCTGCGGTCATCGCTCCCCAGGCAAGCCCGTAGACCGAGTTGTATTCGGCGATGACAATCGGTGCCGTTTTCGTAGCCTCCGATGTCAGCAGCAACGCGTAGAGGAACTCGTTCCAACTCGTGATGAAGGTGAAGAGCGCAGTCACTGCGATCCCACCAATCATGACCGGAAGGATAATCTTCCGGAATGCCTGGAAACGTGTGCAGCCATCCATGCGTGCTGCTTCTTCGAGTTCCTTCGGCACGCCTTCGAAGAAGGCGGACATGAGCAACAGCGCCAGTGGGACGGCAGCCGACGTGTGGGCAAGAACCAGGCCCGGGATCGTATCGAGCAGGCCCAGAGACTTCAGAAGCTGGAACAGTGGCACACCCAGAGACACCGACGGCACCATACGCGTGACCAGCGCAAACAGCAGGAACAGGGTGGTGATCCTGCGCCGGTACTGCGTTGCGACGTAGGCCGCGGGGACTGCCGCCGCCAGCGAAAACACGGTTGTCAGCACCGCCACCGCGAGCGAGCTTGCGAACGCCTTCGGCAGCGCCGACGATTGCAGCACTTCGCGAAAGTTTTCGAGCGAGACCACTGCAGGCAGGAAGCTCGGCGGAATCTGCTGGACATCCGCCGCCGGCTTGATCGAGGTTATGAGCAGATAGACATATGGCAGCGCATAGGACAGAACGAGCGCGAGGGCCGCCGCGTTGACCAGGATGCCATTGATATTGAAGCGGCGTGCCCTACGCATGAGCCGGCCTCCATATCTTCCAATATGCCGCGGCGGCGAGAAGCATCATGACGATCAGGAACAGGGTCCCGGATGCCGATGCCTCGCCAAGATCGCCGAACCGAACCATGCGCTGATAGATGTTCATCGAGAACACTTCCGATGCGTGGTTGGGACCGCCTTGCGTCTGTATCCAGATGAGGTCGAAGGTCTTGGCCGCATCTACAGCGCGGACGATGACAATGACGGCGATAACCGGACGCATCAGCGGCAAGGTGACGTGCCAAAATCGCTTGACCGCATTCGCGCCATCAATCCGGGCAGCTTCGAGCAAGTCTTTCGGAATGTTCATCAATCCGGCGTAGGACACGAGCGCGACAAAGGAGGTCGTCAACCAGATATCGGCGAAGGAAACGGAATAGATGACGATGTCCTCGTCGGAGAGCCAGGCGATCGCATCGGGGTCTCTGATGATACCCAGTTGGACGAGCCCATAATTGAGAATGCCAATGTTGCCGACCAGCAGGAAGCGCCACAGGAGGCCGGCGACGATCGGCGGCACCATCAGCGGCAGCGTGAAAACCGTGCGATGCCAGCGCGATCGGCCAGGAAGTGCCGAAAACAAGAGAGCGGCGCAGAAGCCGAAGGTAAACTCGAAGAATAGCGCAAAGACCGAATATTGAATCGTTCTGAATGCGCTTTCGGCGACGCGCTTGGAGGTTAGCGCGTCGATATAGTTCTTGAGCCCGACCCAATCCCTGATGTGGGGGGTGATGGTGTCGACTTTGAAAAAGGAATCGAACATCAGGAGCCCTACCGGGTATGCGACCAGCAGGCCCAGAACGGCAAGCGCTGGCGCGAGCATGCAGAGCACAAATCGGTCTTCACCCGACATGGCTGTCTCCGAAAGCTGATGATATGCGGAGGATTTTCTCCTCCGCTGGAGTTGAGAACAGCGGGTTAGTTTAGGATGTCCTCGATCGTTTCTTTGGCATCCGTCAGGACCTTGCCGACATCCGCTTCGCAGGTCAGGGCCTGCTGCACGGCGGGAAGGACAGCTTCATCGACGATTTCCTGGTATTTCTCGTCCATCGGCCGCCCTTGGGTCGCAGGCGCGCTCAACGTCTCAAGCAGCGGCGTGAAATGCTCATAACCTGGTTTGCCGGAATAGCTGCGATAGGCGGAATTCGTCGCCGCAAGGCCAAGCGGCGCTTCGATACCCAATGCATTGTTGGCGATCGCAAAGGCTACAAATTTCTTCGCCGCGTCCTTGTGCTGGGAGGTCGAGGGGACAACGTTGTACCAAGGGCCGGGAATAGCCGCGATCCCGGCGTCACTGGCCAGCATCGGCGCGACGCCGACCTTGCCGCTGACCTTTGAATCCGCTGGCGTCATCTTGTAGGCATGCGCCCAGAACTTCATCATGGCCGTCCTGCCTTGATAGAACAGGTTCTGCGCCTCGCCCCAACCGATCTCATTCACATTCTCCGGCACCGAATGATCGACGCAGTGCGGGGCGATGTAGAATTCGAGCGCCTTCTTATGGGCTTCGTTATCGATGATAACTTTGCCATCCCTGTCGAGGATCACACCGGGCGAGCCCGCCTGAAGCACATGCGCCATCCACTCTTCGGAAAAGGTGCCGATGGTGTCGGTGCCCCAGAAGTCCGTTTTGCCGTCGCCGTCCGTGTCGCGGGTGAAGAACTTTGCCATGTCGCGCCATTGTTGCCAGGTCTTCGGCGGAGCAAGGGGATAGCCATACTTTTCCTGGAACGCCTTCTGCTCCTCCGGTTTGCTAAAGAGGTCCTTGCGATAAAAAACGATCTCCGCATTCGCCCAGGTGGGCATTCCGATCATTTTGCCTTCAACCTGTGCGTCGGCAAGCAGAGCCGGTGGCAGATCCTTGCGAACCGCGTCGGTGAAGAGCGGTGCGAGATCCTCGACATGGACCGCGAATTTGGCGTTCCAGACAACATCGATCGTAACAACATCGAACGCCGATGACCCGGAGGCGATTTCGGCCGAGAACTTGTCAAATACGCCCTGGTAGGGAACGACCGTGAACTTCACCTCAATGCCGGTCTCAGCGGTGAACTTCTCGGCCACGGCCTTCTGGAGCATCTCGCCGCCGCCTTCGACCAGGATATTGATGGTTTCGGCATTCGCCGGCGCCACCATGAAGATGAGCGCGAGCGCGCTGGCTGAAAGCAAATTCTTCATGAGATCCTCCTGTCTTTAAAGCGAGGCTCTCACTCCAGCCTCCCATGAAGGCAACCATAATCTTGGTATGACGACGTTGTCAACGTGCATTGTCGACGTTGTCATTAAAATTGTCGACGTTGTCATTTCCTTGGTGTACAAGTGCTTTCAGAGGGAAAGGATTACGATATGGTCAGCATCGTCAGTGTCGCTAAAGCGGCAGGGGTATCGAACAAGACCGTGTCCCGGGTAATCAACGGCGAACCGCATGTGACCGAGGACACGCGAGAAAGAGTGGAAAAGGCCATTCGGGATCTCGGCTACATTCCCAACATGGCCGCGCGCCAAATACGCTCAAGCCGCTCCAACACGTTCGGGATCATCACCGACTATGTTTCCACGACTCCCTATTCGGTCGATATCGTGCGCGGAATCCAGGATTGGGCCAATAGGCATGGGAAAAGTATCCTGATGGCAAACACCGGAGGGTTACCCGAACGGGAGGCGGAAATCTGGAAAATGTTCCAGTCCCACCGTATCGACGGGGTGCTCTACGTGACGATGTACCACCGCGTCGTGGATCCCGAGGCCGGCGATGTGAGCATACCGACGGTAATGATCAACTGCCGGCCTCACACGAGCGAGCTCTTGCCATCCATCGAGCCTGACGACTTCCAGGGCGCCCGGGACCTCACCCGATATTTGCTTGAACGGGGACATCGAAGGATCGGCTATATCAGGCTCAACCCGATTCTGCTTGGCGCTGAACTGCGTCTCGATGCCTTCCGCCGCACTGTGAAGGAATTCGGCCTCGCGGAGAGCGACCTCTCCATTCGTCTTGGAATGGAAGGACCGGTCGGAGCAGAAGAGAATTATGTGTTTGCGGCAGCGACCGAAATGTTGCAGCAAAAGGATCGCCCAACTGCGATCATGAGCGGCAATGATGAAATGGCGATTCAGATCTATATTGCAGCTTTGACGTCGGGACTAAGAATCCCGCAGGACGTCAGCATTGTTGGCTTTGACGATTTCAGAACCGTATCATTGGCGCTCAAGCCCGAACTGACCACCGCGGCATTGCCGTACTATGATCTCGGTTTCCAAGGTGCCGAGTGGTTGAACAGCGTCATTTCTGAAGAAATGGTGCGCGCGAGTCGTCGTGTCATCTCGTGCAAACTTGTCGAGCGTGCATCTGTGTGTGCTCTGTAGAACCGCCGGAGTGATGCCGCCCGCTCTCTATTCGACAACTAGCTCAGCTAGCCACCTGAATGCGGGAACGCTTGGGCATGGAGGCCTGCCAGAACTCAGATAATGCAGTTAAACGGTTTCGAGCCAGGACCTCCTGATCGATCATCGAAGGCTAGGCCGGAATCTCTTCAACATCAGCCAGCAGCAGCTGGTCGCTCTCGTCCATCATCTGAACGCGCTGCCGCGCAAGTGCCTGGGCTACCGCACGCCGGCCGAAGTCTTCATGGCGCATTTGCGCGAAAGTAGCTGATGCCCTACCCTTCACACGGCATTGTTGCACTTGGATTACATTCTCCAGAACGAGAGCAAGCCAGAGTTCTTCGCCGGATACGCATGTTTGGCGCCAGGGATGAAGGCACTTACACCAGCGCGGCCAGGATCAGCGCCGCATAGGTGAGCTGGTGCATCAATTGATCGGCGCCGTGCATGGCCCAGTAGGCCCGGGTCGTCGCATCGGCGCCGCTATGCCGCGACAGCAGTGCCTTGCCGTAGTCTATGAGATAGTGAGCCAGGAACTCCGCGAGCACGAGAATGGCGACACGCGTCATGCCGGCGCTGGCGAGCATCAGCGCCGGCACGGTTCCGAGCGCGTGCCCGCCCGCATGCACATAGCCGCCGATCATGCGGAAATTGCCCTTGCCGCGCAGGATCCAGGCTGGCTGCAGCACATAGTCAACGACAAAGTGCTTGAGTTGCAGGCAAGCGAGCATCGCCACCGTTGTAATCGCCATTTCCATCGCTTCCTCCCGCGGATCGAACTTTTGGCTGGTCAATCGTATGTACGCCAACGGGCCTGGCCTTGCCGCGGACCGTCGCAAGCCCGAGCGGTCTCGTCATCGGTTCTGCCCCGAGCTCGCGCATGGTCGCGTCGCTCAGCACGATTTCGACGCCGCGCTCCTTGGCCACGTTCACCAGTCGGCTCGCGAGATTGACCGCGTCGCCGATGGCCGTGTAGCTCAGCCGCTCGGCGGAACCGATATTGCCGATCAGGGCCGTGCCACTATTGATGCCGATGCGCACGCGGACCGCGTTCTCGCCTGCCGCGATCGGCGGGTCGTCATGCATTGCCGTCCGGATCGCGACAGCCGCGCGGCAGGCGCGGGCAGCATGATCCGGCTGCTTGCCCGGCGCGTTCCAGATCGCCATAACGGCATCCCCGATGAACTTGTCAACCGTGCCGCCCTCCGCATGGACAGCGGCGACCGCAATAGTCAGGAAGCGCGTCAGATGTGGCTCGACGCCGGGTCCGAGCCTCTCTGTCAGTTCCGTGAAACCGGGCAGGTCGGCGAACATGACCGTCACTTCGCAGAGCGCGCCGCCGGGCTTCGGCTCGATGCCGCCTTCGACGAGCGGTCGCACCACGTCGAGCGGCATATAGCGGGCGAAGGCTGAAAGCCCGACCGCCATCCGCTTCAATGCCTGGGAGAAATCGTTGAGCTCGGCGAGGAAGGTCGGGTGATGGCGGACGCTTTCCAGCGAAAAGCGCTCGACCGCACGCAATTGCGCTGCCAGCCGGGCGAGCGGGCGGGCGAAGAGAAAATTTGCAAAGCCGACCGCAGTCGCTGCGGCAAGGGCGGCCATAGCGAGCACGACTAAGGCTACGCGCCGGATATTCTTGTCAATGCCGCCTGCGAAGGTCGAGCGTGGCGTGGCGGCAACAAGGCGCCAATTCTCGAACGGCAGGCGCGACGACGACACGAAGACGGGCCCGAGCGAGGCGTTTGGCACTACCACGCGGAAGGCATCGACCTTATTGGCCGCGACAGCCTCGGCCGCGGCTGACGCCACCGCATCGGCAGCCGGAAAGTCGGAAAAATGCGCCGCCATCACGCCGTCGGAGGGTTGCGATGTCGCAAGGACACGCCCGCTGCTGTCAAGAACGAATGCCTTGCCGAGCGCCGGTAGTTCAAGCGCCTTTAACGCCTCGGAGAGACGCCGGAGGCTCACCGCCACCATCACGACGCCGATAAACTTCCCGAAGCTCACGACACGCTTCGACAGCACCATGGCGGGCTCGAAACCGTTCGGCAGCACATTGGTGACTGTCCAGACAGGCTCTCCGTTTTCCTTGCCCAATCGATACCAGGGGGCGCCGAGTACCACATAGGCGCTCTCCGCCTTGTTGCGCTCCTCGAAAAAGATGTCGCCCGGGATCGGTCGGTAGAGATCGCGCCGCAACGGACGGAGTTCGCCGGCTCTCGCGGCGCCGATTTCGACCATCTCGATCCGGCCGTCGGCGGTCGCATGCGATCCGAAAAAACGCCCATCCGGAAAGCCGAAGCCGATCCAGTCGATTGATGGCTGCTCGCGCAGCAACGAGAGGAACAGGAACTCGCGCTTGACCTCATCATCGGCGTTGATCGCACCCTGGAAGAAGATGGAGCGGACAATTTCGGCCGTGCTCGACACGAGCGACAACGTCCGGGACAGGTCGTTCCTGACGGACCCCGCCGTCTGGGCATCGAGACTCGCGACGATCTCCTCAATGCTCTCGCCGGCTGCGCGCTGCCAGATGAGATGGATAAGCGCGGCGGTGGAGAGCACCGATAGCATGACGAGAACGACGACGACGTGGGCGAGCTTCGGGCGATACATCGCTAGGCCTCATGGTGACCGGTAATCAGCCGCGCGGCGCGATCGTTGCGGGCATAGGCGACCGCCCAGTCGAGAAACACCACGAGGCGGTTGCGGAAGCCGACGAGGAACCAGAGGTGGGCGAAGTTCCAGACGAGCCATGCGGGATAGCCGGAGAGCCTGGTCTTGCCGAAATCCGCGACCGCTGCCTTGCGGCCGATGGTCGCGAGATTGCCGTAGTCACGGTAGCGGAAGGGCGCCGATTGCCGTCCCGCCATATCGCCGAGAATGGCGTAGGCTGCATAACGCCCCATCTGCTTGGCTGCCGGCGCTACGCCCGGTACAGGACGTCCGGCCGCATCGGTTACCGAGGCCGTGTCACCGATGACGAATATTTCGTCGTGTGCTGGTGGATTGAGGCGCTCGTCGACGATGACCCGTCCGGCGCGGTCGGCCGCCGCACCGATCCACTTGGCGGCGCGCGAAGCCATAACGCCCGCGGCCCAGAGAACGCAGGCGGAGCCGATTTCAGTTCCGTCGGCCAGCCGTACGCCGCTGTCGTCACAGCCGGCGACGGCATTGCCGAGCACCACCTCGACGCCAAGCTTTTCGAGTTGTCTCTGGGCCTTTCTCGAAAGGCAGGACGGCATCGCCGGCAGTATCCGCTCACCCGCCTCGACGAGCACGACCCGGGCGGAGGATGAATCGATGCGCCGGAAATCGTGAACGATCGTCCTTCGGGAGAGCTCGGCGATTGCGCCGCCGAGCTCGACTCCGGTCGGCCCACCGCCGACGACGACGAAGGTCAACAGCTTCTGACGCAAACGGGGATCATCGGTCACCTCCGCCCGTTCGAAGGCGGAGAGGATGCGAGCGCGGATCGCCGTCGCATCCGTGATTGTCTTCAGGCCGGGGGCGTGGTCCGCCCAGGTGTCGTTACCGAAATAAGTATGGCGGGCGCCGGTCGCGACGATCAGATAGTCATACGGGATGCGCTGGCCGCCGGTCACGACACATCGCGCGGCGGTATCGACCGCCTCGACCTTGTCCATCAGGACCGTGGCATTCGACTGCCGCGAAAGAATGCGGCGGATCGGCATGGCAATCTGCGCCGGCGAGAGCCCCGCGGTCGCTACTTGGTAGAGCAGAGGCTGGAACAGGTGATAGTTTCGCCGGTCGATGACGGTGACTTCGACCGGCGCGCTGCGAAGCGCCATCGCCGCGTTCAGACCGCCGAAGCCAGCACCGAGAATGACCACGCGCGGCCGGCGCTTCTCCTGGTCCTTGCCGGTCGCCCCCGGCAGGGAACCGCTTTGAGCAGGCGTTACCGACATCACTCAGCCTCCGGCACGGATGCGTCGGGCGACCACATGATCGACCGAAAACACGCCGGCGCCCCGCGAGAGGATGAGCAAGAGCAGGCTCGTCCACATCAGATGCTCGACCCAATGATCCGGGTAGACGAAGATCTGAATGGTGGCGACGACGCCGAGCAGCATCAGTGAGGCGAGCCGCGCGAGCAGTCCCAATCCGAGCATCGCCGCGCCACTGAGTTCCACTACCGTCGCCATAAGGGCGGCCAGCCCGGGATCGAGCAGCGGCAAGCGATATTCGAAGGCGAACAGCTGGAGCGTGACCGGCCACGAGGCAAGCTTCGTCTGGGCGGATTGCCAAAAAACCTCCGCGACGGCAACGCGGGACCCCAGTTGCACAATCGATAACGGCAGGGCCGCCGACCACTCCACGACCGCTTCGTGGAGCCTGTATATCGTTCTGGAAAAACTCATCGGTGTTGCGCGCATTGTAGTCATGACACTCTCTCCTGCTGGTTGGAAGACTCCTTCGCGCGATGGATGCCTGTGACGAGCTCGCTGACGAAAAGGCCTGTCACCGCTCGTGCGATATCGAACTCAGGCGAGTGGCGGCAGGCGCGGGCAACCGCAGCCTCGAGTCCCCTGCCCCGCCTCAACACGTACCAAAACGCAAACTCCGCGGCGTCGAGGCGCAGGAAGCGAACGGTGTCGCCATGTCTCCAGAGCGCGATGCGCTCCGGTTCGCGGTTGAGATTCGCGAGCCTGTCGGGATCGCCCGCCTGCTGATGCGCCGCCCATATGCTGAGGGCGGGCCAGCGGCAAAGAACAAGTCGCAGCGAAGGCTGCAAGAAGAGCGCGAAAGACCCACTCGAAAGCCCCTCATAGAGCTCGATCAGTGTACTTGGCCGCTCCAACGGCGCGTCGAGCGCTTCGGCGATCTTCCACTCGAGACGCGCGACCTCAGAGACGAAGGGCATATCGGCGGTTCCCTCGAAGTTCGCGAGAAATGGCGCAAATCCTGCGCCGTACCGGGAAAGGCGCGGCTCTTGTGGCGGGTTGCTCCGAATGAAGCGGCCGGCGGCATAACTGAAGTAGCGTTCATCGAGCAGCCGCACCGTCACGGGGAAGACGGCCTTCAAGGTCGTCGTGAGCGAGACCAGTGTATTGTTGCGGTAGATGTTGAGCCGCCTTGCGGGATCGAAACGGCCCCGTGCCAGGAGTGGCAGGATATCTGCCGGCCCGGTCGTCAGAACCGCACGCGCGACGACACTTTGCAGGGTTTCAATGGAAGACATGGCGGTCCCTCCTGCAATTATTCGATGCGCACGTGCCGCAAGCGGCTTTGACTGCCGCTGTTGCGGCGAGCGCCGGGAAAAGGATGCCAGTTGCGCCGTCGCGGCCGGGCAACCCTATGGTCTCGAAACGGCCGTCCGGTACAGTGACCGGCGGCTCCTCAAGGCGTTCGTCGAAGGCGATCCGGCGGGCGAGCATGTCGGCCCACATCGCTTCGCCCAATAAGACCTCGAGCGGCGGCACATCCGTGTCCCATTCGATGAGTGTCGGTCGCGGGCCGATCCTGCGGAGCGCGTGGGCATAGAGCGACCAGACTGCCGGCGGCACACGCGACCCATGGTCGTCGATGAGAATGACGTCGCCGTCGATTTCGTTGACCGCGTGGCCGGCAAGGTGGATCTCACCGATCGCGTCGGCAGGCAGAGCGTCGATGAAGGCCAATGCATCGAAATCGAGGTTGCTTGCGGAGACATGGACGTTATTGACGTCCAGCAGCAAGCCGCAACCGGTCCGGTTGACGAGCTCGATCAGGAATTCGGCCTCGGTCATGCTCGATTCAGCGAAGGCGAGATAGGCGGAGAGGTTTTCGATGAACACCTGGCGCTTGAGCGTGTCCTGCAGCCGATCAACGTTTGCGGAAACGATGGCAAGTGCCTCGTCGTCGTAACGGAGCGGAAGGAGGTCGTTGAGGTAGGCGCCGTCGGCGACACTCCAGGCAAGGTGTTCGGAGACGATCGCTGGCTGGAAGCGTTGGCAGACGACACGCAGCCGCTCCAGATGCGCTCGGTCGAGACCCGAGGCGCTGCCGAGCGACAGCCCGACGCCGTGCACCGAAAGCGGATAGACTTCGCGCAGCTTCTCAAGCGCATCCACGGCTGCTGATTGGCCCATGTAGTTTTCGGCATGGACTTCCAGCCAACCTGCAGCGGGCCTGCGGGAAAGCATCTCGGCAATGTGTATGGAACGGAGGCCGATGCCCGCAGCGCACGGCATCGGGTGGGTTGGAAACGTCTTGGGCATCGGTCTACTCCCTTTTTGCTTGCTGTCGCGGGCCGTCAGGCCTTCGGGGCGTCGCTGCCGCCGGCGATCTTTCCGCAGGTGCCGGCAGGCACATAGATCCAGGCATCGGCCTGGTCGTCCATCGTCGAGGTCCCCGCGCAGGAATGGGTTGCCGTCTGGCAGTCGTTCTGCCCCGCCTTGACGATGCCGTAGCACTTCTCGAACGAGTAGTCGGGCTGGGCGGCCGGTCCTGCCGAGGCCGTGGAAGCCGAGACGGAGGCGATCGCCGCAAGCGCGGAACTGATGAGCGTACGCGTGTAGATCATTGAACATCTCCTGGATCTGACGTTGTTCAGACCGCACATCGGCCTGATGCTGAGAAGCTTCGCAGACCGCTCGAGCTGTTTGAAATGCTGTTCAGGCATGGTTTCGATAGGCCGAACTATCCGTCGGCGATGGACGCACCCGAGACGAAAAAAAGCCCCCCGGTTGGGGGGCAAGACTGCCATCGGGAGGGAGATGGCAAAGAGAGCTTGCGCGCACTCCGTGGCGACGCGCTGGGATTGGTTCGGGCGTCGAACGCCCTAGATCACGATGATTTTGGGTCGAATCGACCCAAAATCATAAACGTGATCGATTCTAGAGCGGATGCGGGCGGAAATCGCTTCAGACCGCTCTAGAGATAACGCGTACTGATATCGACGCTCGAGCGCTTCCCTATTGCATCGTAGTTCGCCATCAGCCAGTCCTCCGCGCATTGTCGGCCGCGATCACGGAGGTCTACGAGGGCTCCCCACTCGGCATTAAGCTTGCTCGATACGCTGAGGTTTCTCATCGTCTCATCGTCGGAAATGCCGTGCACGAAGATGCGCTTGAGCCCGAGGGAATTACCCGCGTTGGAATCGATCAACTGCGTTACAAAGGCGATTGCACGCATCTCCCTGAGCAGCGACGAATTGAAGCTGATTTCGTTGATCCTGTTCAGGATTTCGGCGGCGGTCCGCGGCAACTCCGTTCGCTCCAGCGGATTGATATGCACCACCAGCACATCAGGAGTATCGCAGCCGTAGATCAGCGGGAAAATGGCGGGGTTTCCCATGTAGCCTCCGTCCCAATAGGCTTCTCCGTCGATCTCGACGGCTTGAAACAGGAACGGCAGACAAGCCGAAGCCATCACGGCGTCGATCGTGATCTCGTCATTGGAAAACACCTTGACCTTGCCGGAGCGCACGTTTGTCGCGCAGATGTTGAGCTTCACCGGACAACGGGACATGCGGATCGCGTCAAGGTCGATCGATTGCTCGAGGACCTGGCGCAACGGATTATAGTTCAGCGGATTGAACTGATAGGGCGAGAGCAGCCGCGTCACCATATCGAAAATGACAAAGGCCGGCGAAAACTCCAATGACTTCGATCCGGTTACGCGGTCCAGCAAGCTCGGCTGCAGCGGGCTGAAGGCTGCCGCGTGGCTGATGCGGCGCCAGAAATTGGCGAGCGCCTTCTGCGCGCCGCTGCGCCCGCCTTCCGCAAGCCCATAGGCCAAGACGGCGGCGTTCATCGCGCCGGCACTGGTGGCGACAATGCCTTCGAAGGAGAGGTGCGGCTCGTCTAGCAGCCGGTCGAGCACACCCCAGGTAAAGGCGCCGTGCGCACCGCCGCCCTGAAGCGCCAGGTTTATCGTTCGTGCCGTACGCACATCGGCCATGATAGGTCTTTCCTGATCGGCGGGCGCCGGCAGGTCCACTTTCGTGTGCTCGTTCATGGCTCTGCTCCTCTTCGCTGCGACAATCAATGGGCCGTCCATCCACCGTCGACGGGGATCGCCGTGCCGGTGATGGAGGCGGCAGCGTTGCTACACAGGAAGACGCTGAGCGCCCCCATCTCTTCGACCGTAGCAAACCGCTTGGTCGGCTGGTTCTTCAGGAACACATCGCGGATCACCGCATCGCGCGCGATGCCGTGCGATTTTGCCTGATCGTCGATCTGCTGTTCGACGAGCGGCGTCCAGACATAGCCCGGGCAGATCGCATTGGCCGTGATGCCGAATTCCGCGCCTTCGAGGGCCACCACCTTGGTGAGCCCGACGAGACCATGCTTGGCGGCCACGTAAGCCGACTTGTAGGGCGAGGCGACGAGACCATGAGCCGAGGCGACATTGATGACGCGTCCGTAACCGCGAGCGCGCATCGGCCCGTAGGTCGCCTGAACGAGGTGAAACGCAGCAGAAAGATTGATCCCAAGGATCGCGTCCCATTTCGCCGTCGGGAACTCGGAGATCGGGGCAACATGCTGTATGCCGGCATTGTTGACGACGATGTCGACCTGCCCGAAGCGGGCGCCGGCGCGCTCGACCATCATCCGGATCGCCTCCGGACTCGACATGTCGGCGCTATCATAGGCGACGTCGACGTCGTTTTCCTGCGCCATCTCGGCCCGTTGCCGTTCGATTTCGGCCGGATCGCCAAAGCCGTTGAGCATCACCGCCGCGCCCGCTTTGGCAAGCGCCTGGGCGACGCCGAGACCAATGCCGCTGGTGGAACCGGTGACGATGGCGCTGCGCCCCTCGAGCGCCCTGCGCCCGAAGATCGCCTCGATTTCAGCGTCGGTACTTTTGAACATGTCCGCGTCTCCTCATGTTTGGGCCGAAGGGCCTCTTCCGGAGCGAGAATGGCGCTGTATTCATTTCAACTGAAATGCCACTGTGCTATGAATTCGATAGGTGAATTGCATTGGTGAAAGCGGCATCTGCATTGGAGAGTCGCCGCCTGGACATGAAAACCTTGCGGGGGCGGGTATGGACATTCACCACGTTCGGTATTTCTTGGCCGTTTGCGAGACGCGAAATTTCACGCGTGCCGCCGAAAAATGCAACGTGACCCAGCCGGCATTGAGCCGTGCCGTCCAGCAACTCGAAGATGAAGTCGGCGGGCTCCTGTTTCGGCGGGAACGGAACCTGACCCACATCACGGATCTCGGAAACCTGCTGAGACCGCGGTTCCAGTCGATTCTCGACGAGCTCTCGGGCGTCAGGCAGGAAGCGTCACGCTTTCTCTGTCTGGAAGATGCGCATGTGAAGGTCGGCATCATGTGCACGATCGGACCGCGTCGGTTTACCGGCCTCCTGACCGACTTCAACATGCGCCACCGCGGCGTTCAGCTTCAGCTCGTCGAAGGTGTGCCGTCCAAGCTTTCAGAACTGCTTGGGGAAGGAGAGATAGATGTGGCCATCATGGCGAGCAGCGAGCGGTTCCCCGAACGCTTCGACGTGACCGCGCTGTTTCGTGAAAGGTTCATGCTCGCCTTTCCTCCGGGTCACCGTCTCTGTCAATACGATGCGATTCCCATTACCGCCATCGATGGCGAGATCTATCTCAGGCGCGTGAACTGCGAATACTGGGATTATCTCACGGAGTTGTGCGAGTCCTCTGGCGTGAGGACCCAGATCTCCTACTCCAGCGAGCGGGAGGACTGGATACAAAACATGGTGGCCGGCGGGCTCGGCATCTGCTTCATTCCCGAATACAGTGCCGTCATTCCAGGCTTGCAGGTGCGGCCCGTGGTCGAGCCGGAGGTCACGCGGGAGGTTTGCCTCGTGACTGTCGCAGGCCGGCGGTTCTCGCCGGCCGTCGCCACCTTCGTCGGGGCAGTCAAATCCTATGGCTGGGCGGCACCGCATTCCGGCATTGACATGCGCCGATCAGCCGCCGACGCCTCAGCCCTCCCGCAATAGCTCTGAGCTATGGAATTCAAAAGCAGGCGGCATTTCTTTGTCGGCCGAATGTCCCGCAATCTCCTTGTGCCGCCGGAATATCTCCGGCCGGACCGACCAAGGAGAACCGGACATGATTCAGAAATCCATCGCAGGCCGTCTGTCGTTGGCCGCCGTTGCGGCGCTCGGACTCTTCGCAAGCACACTCGCGGCGCCATTGGCCATGGCCGGGGAATGCCCCAAGGACCAGATCGCAGCAAATGCCATGGCGCCCGGCGCCACGACGCCTGAAGGCGTGACCGACGAAGTCCTCGCGTCCATCGATCTTTCCTCGAAGGGAAGCGCGTGGGAAGGGAATGCGCTGCGGCTGCGCAAGCTGGTCGTCCAGCCGGGCGGCATCGTGCCGTGGCATTCGCACGACGCGCGTCCCGCCAACATTCTGGTCGTGGAAGGCACGATCACGGAATATCGCAGCAGTTGCAAAGTCCCGATCGAACACAAGGCGGGTGAAGTCACTGCCGAATTCGGCGATCTTGCCCATTGGTGGAAGAACAACGGCGCGAAGCCGGCCGTGCTCTATTCGGCAGATATCCTGCCGCCGATGGCCAGCGACGCCGACACCATGTGATCTCACGGCACGCCGAATATCAACCCAACCCGGACGTTTCCCGCCATCGGGCCGGAAACGTCCCCGCTTCAGGAGGACAGGCGATGGCGAATCCCGACCGCGCCACGGTGCCGGTATCCGTCTCCGTTCTGGCAAATCCGATAGCCGACCGCTGGCACTTCGGCATCATTGCGCTCATAGCATTCCTGACGCTCGTCGATCTCTTCGCCACCCAGGCAATCCTGCCGTCCCTGCAGGCGCAGTTCGACGTCAGCCGCGCGACGATGGGCTTCGCAGTCAATGCCAGCACCTTCGGCATGGCGGCCGCCAGCCTTGCCGTCGGTATTTTTGGGCGCAACCTGGACCGGCGGAACGGCATCTGGATCAGTCTCGCACTGCTTGCCGTACCGACTGTGTTGCTCTCAACAACCCGAGACATCGCGATCTTCGCTGGCCTGCGTGTGGCGCAGGGCCTGTGCATGGCGACCGCCTTCACCCTCACCATGGCCTACCTTGCGGAGCATTCTCCGGCTGAGCGGGCAACGGGCGCGCTTGCGGCCTACGTCACCGGCAATGTCGCCAGCAACCTCTTCGGCCGCATTCTCTCGGCTGCGGTTGCCGATCTCGGCGGACTGTCGATCAACTTCCAAACCTTCGCGCTTCTCAACCTGGCGGGCGCGGCCCTCGTCTGGACCACATTGAAGAGAACGGCGCACATGATGCCGGACCGGCGAATGCGGAGCAACGGGAGCTGGCGCTTGGTGCTCGGCAATCGGCGGCTGCAAAGCGTGCTCGCCATCGGTTTCCTGATCCTCTTCGTGTTCATAGGGACTTACACCTATGTCAACTTCCAGCTCGTCGAGCTCGGGCTTTCGCCGATGCAACTCGGCCTCGTCTATTTCGTTTTCCTGCCATCGCTGTTCACGACGCCGCTCGGCGGATTGATTTCGCGTCGCTTGGGTGACGGAGCCGGCATTGTGCTCACGCTCTTCCTCGCCGTTCTCGGGCTCATCGCCCTGTTCAGCAACAGCCTCGCCGTGGTCCTTGTAGGCCTTGCCATGGTCGCCGTCGGCACGTTTCTCGCGCAGGCGCTTGCAACCAGTCAGGTCGGCCGCATCGCCGAGAGTGAGAAGGCAACAGCAAGCGGCACCTATCTCGCTTCCTATTACACGGGCGGGCTCTTCGGGAGCCTGGTGGTCGGGCAGATCTACGATCGGTTCGGATGGAGCATTTCAGTCCTGACGCTCGTCGCAACGCTTGTGCTCGCCATGCTTTTTGCCGTCCCGTTGCGGGCCATGTGGTCCAGTTATCGAAACAGACAAGAGACGGCATTACCAAATCGCAGCAGACAGCCGCATTCTTGAAGGAGCCCGTTGGGGGCCAGAGAGAGGAGCTTTACAATGATGCAGATCAGCAATGCAGTAGGGTTGGCCGCCCTGATCGCCACCACGATCACGGCATCGGCTCAAGTTTCGACGACAGAGGCCGCAGACAGGGACGGCATAGTCACGGTCAAGAGCCGCTATTCGGTCAGCGAGACGGTGAACCGCATCAGGCGCAGCGTCGAGGAAAAAGGGATCACCCTCTTCGGCGTCATCGACCAGGCCAAGCTCGGCAACGCCGCAGGCAACGAGGTGCGTCCGTCGCGCCTGGTGATGTTCGGCAATCCGGCGCTTGGCACGACCTTTATTACCGCCAATCCGCTCGCCGGACTTGACTGGCCAGTTCGGGTCCTCGTGTATCAGGCGAAGGACGGATCCGTCTACGCCGCCTACACCGATTTTGACTGGATCGCAAAACGCCATCGAATTTCGAGTCGGGGCCGCGAGTTCGCCATGGCGTCGCAGGTGGTCGAAGCTGTCACAGCAATCGTTAAGGAATAGATGCGGCCAGAGCGCTCGTCCTCGTCTCCTTCTCCAGGAGCCGGCGAGCGCTTCTGCACGTCTCCATCGACGGGCGTGAAGGCACTCGATGAGAGGGCCTCGGCCATTGGGAGCTCGCCTTGAACATGGGGTAATCGCGGGCGGTTCACCCCGTAACCCTTCTCTCGGCAATAGCTGGCATGGGTGGTTGCCCCCGGTAAGATGGAAATACGGGCTCACGATTGGAACCGGGCCCAACATCAAATGGAGGCAACCATGGACCAATATATTGGGCTTGATGTTTCGTTGAAAGATACTGCGATCTCAATCCGGCAGGATGGGAAACGGGTCTGGCGAGGGAAATGTCCTTCTGATCCAAAGGCTCTGGCTCAGATGATTTCCAAGCATGCCCCGCAAGCAAAACGAGTTGTATTCGAGACCGGCCCATTATCGACGTGGTTCTATCATGCGCTGACAGCCGAAGGGCTTCCCGCGATTTGTATAGAAGCTCGGCACGCGCAAAAGGTGCTGAATGAGACGCTCAACAAGACTGACGCCAATGATGCGGATGGCTTGGCGCAGTTGGCCGAAGCCGGCTTTTACAAGGCAGTTCGAGTAAAGGCTTTCGATAGCATGCTAACACGCACACTGGTGGCGGCGCGCAATCAGCTTTTGAGCATCTCCAAGCAGCTCAGCAACCAGATACGCGGCCTGATGAAGACGTTCGGTCTCATCGTGCCCAAGGGGGCGGGCCGGGTATTTGATGCCAATGTGAGGGGACTGCTGGATGGAAATGCTGGACTGGAGCTAGTTGTATTGCCCCTGCTCGAGGCGTGGCGCGACATACGCAGGCATGCCGCCAATCTTGATCATCAGGTGCTCGGAGCGGCGAGGGAGAGCCAGGCTACAAAGCTTCTGATGACGATTCCGGGTGTTGGCGCTGTCACGGCCGTCTCCTACATTGCAGCGATCGAGGATCCTGTAAACTTCCGGACGTCGCGCTCTGTCGGCGCCTGGCTCGGGCTGACGACGCGGCGCTATCAGTCGGGCGAGATCGACTATGATGGCCATATCTCGCGACGAGGTGACGGTCAGCTGCGGGGATTACTTTACGAGGCGGCGACCGTCCTCCTCACGAGAACCAGTCGCCGCGCCGAATGCAGTCTCAAAACATGGGGGCTGAAGCTGCGTGAGCGCTTGGGCTTCAGGCGTGCAGCGGTTGCCGTTGCGCGAAAGCTTGCCGTCATCATGCACAGCATGCTTAAAACCGGCGAAGTGTTCAACGCATTGGCTGGCGATCCCGCATAAGCGAAAAAGCTGGCCTCCTTGCCTCAGTGGCTCAGGAGACACTGGGAGTCCCTGCTGTGGACGTGGGTCGGGTCATTCCGTCGTATCCGTCGTAGCTCGATCGAGACTGCGCCTTGAACATAGGAAGACCCACCCTGCGAAAACCCATCATGCGGCGACCGCGTGTCGACCGCGGAGACAACCCTGCTCCCGGCAGTGGACGAGTTTGCAAAAACAAGGATGCAAGCTCCCCACAATCAAGAAAAGATGTCGCGCTGCATGCTCCGCAACACGGCAACAAAGTAGGGTGTTCGAAATTCGCTTGACCCCGAGCATGCGATTAGAGCGTTTCAGGTTTTGACAGAAGCATATCCGGCGTTGGCGAAGTAGTTGCTGCATTCGTCGGGCTGGAGTGAGGGGACAAGGCTGCCGAGGTATTTCCATGTCTCCTCGACGGTTCGCTTCTGAGCCGCCCGCATCCAGTGTTTGATTTTGGCGAAGGCCTGCTCGATCGGATTGAGATCGGGCGAGTATGGCGGGAGATACCAGAGCCGCGCGCCGGCGGCTCGGATCATCTGCCGGATGGCCGCCGACTTGTGCGAGCCGAGATTGTCCATGATGACGATGTCGCCGGGTTCGAGCACGGGCACGAGCTGTTGTTCGACATAGGCGCGGAAACACCGACCGTTGATCGGTCCGTCGAAGACGCAAGGCGCTGCCAGCCGGTCGTGGCGCAAAGCGCCGACAAAGGTCAGCGTGCGCCAGTGGCCGTGCGGGGCAAAGCCGCGCAGGCGCTTGCCTCGTGGCCCCCAGCCATAGAGCGGCGCCATGTTGGTCTTGATCCAGGTTTCGTCAATGAACACCAGCCGTCTCGGATCGAGACCGGACTGCCAGGAGCGCCAGCGTTGCCGCCGGCGGGCAATATCGGCACGGGCCTGCTCAAGGGCGAACAGCGTTTTTTTTAAACCGCAACCCCTCGCGGCGCAGGAACCGCCAGACCGTATCGTGCGACACCTTCACCCCACGCGCCGCCAGCTCTTCCTTCAGCCTGTGCAGCGACAAATGCGGCGTCTGGTTGATCCGCTCCGCGATGAACGCACGGTGCGGCTCCAGCACATGCTTGCGGTGGCCGCCCATCTTGCCGGGCGCCACGGACCCGTTCGAACGATAGCGCTGAGACCACTTCACCGCCGACGATACGGCAATGCCGAAACGAGCCGCCACCGATCGGCAGCTTTCCCCCGCCGAAATGGCGCCAACAACACGTTCACGAAGATCGTTCGAAAGAGGTCGCGTCATCGGATGCTGGCCTCCGCTCCAGCCAGCATCTTGAATCACAAAACGGACTAAAACGGAATCCCCTCCGATTCAGTCAAAACCGGAACCGCTCTAGACAACGAGTTTGCAAAAACAAGGATGCAAGCTCCCCACAATCAAGAAAAGATGTCGCGCTGCATGCTCCGCAACACGGCAACAAAGTAGGGTGTTCGAAATTCGCTTGACCCCGAGCATGCGATTAGACAACGGATTCGAACCCACAACACTGTGAATGCGGAATTCAGACAGGACTCCTAACCGGCAAGTGCAACGCCGTGCCTATCAAATGCGTGAATCTTGTCGCCCATTGGTTGCATTCCCACGACATCACCTGCGGCAAGGTTCGATTCGGTCGGGACGGCAAGTGTGATCGGATCGATCAAGCCTTCGGATTCCACATAGGCATAGGTTTGCGCGCCAAGGCGTTCGATCAATTCCACCCGCCCGCGAATGCCGCCTTCTTCTGGCGGAAGAATCGTCAGGTGTTCCGGCCGAACACCCGCTGTGACCGTCCCTGCAGCGTTCCAGGCGCGCGCGCGCTCGATGCGCGTTCCATGCACTGTCAGATTTCCGCCGTCTACCGCAGCCGGCAGGAAGTTCATAGACGGGGCGCCGATAAACCCGGCGACGAAAGTGTTCGCCGGACGCTCATAGAGTTCCATAGGGGCGCCGACTTGCTCGATCTTGCCCTTGTTGAAGACGACAATACGGTCCGCGAGCGTCATGGCCTCCGTCTGATCGTGCGTCACATAGATCATCGTGGCACCGAGGCGTGCGTGAAGGCGTGCGATCTCTAGTCGCATCTGTACGCGAAGCCCCGCATCGAGGTTTGACAGCGGCTCGTCAAACAGGAAAATCTTCGGCTGTCGGATGATAGCGCGACCGATGGCGACGCGCTGTCGCTGGCCACCCGAGAGTTCACGGGGAAATCGTTCGAGAAGGGGACCGATCTGCAACGTGGTCGCGACGTCACCCACCCGACGGGAAATCTCCTCCTTTGCCAGACCAGAGAGCTTCAGGCCGAAACCGATGTTTTCCGCGACTGTCATGTGCGGGAAAAGGGCATAGGACTGGAAGACCATGGCAATCTCGCGCTTGGCCGGCGCAGTCGTGGTCACGTCGCGCCCGGCGATGCCGATCGTGCCGTCCGTCACGTCCTCGAGGCCGGCAATCATTCGCAGCATTGTCGACTTGCCGCAGCCCGAGGGGCCGACGAAGACGACGAATTCTCCTTCCGCGACATCTAGATCGACCCCGCGGATTACCTCCAGCGCTCCATAGGATTTGCGAATCGAGCGAAGTGCAAGCTGTGTCATGATCAACCCTTTACCGCGCCCATGGTCATGCCCTTGATGAAGTAGCGCTGGAAAAACAGAAAGACGAAAAGCGTGGGGAGGCTGGCGACGAGCGAGAGTGCGCCCTGCACGCCCCAGGCGACGGAATACTGCCCTTTGAGATTGACGATGCCGATCATGATCGTCCGCTTGTCGTCGGACTGAGTAAAGATCAGCGGCCAGAGGAAATCGTTCCAAATCCAAGTGAACTGCAGCGTCGCCAATACCGCAAGCGCCGGCAGGCTGAGCGGCAGCACGACACGGGTCAGCACCTGCCACTCGCTTGCGCCTTCCAAGATCGCTGCCTCGCGCAAGGCCGTCGGAACGGTGGCGAAGAAGTTGCGCATCAGAAGAGTGCAGATCGGAATTCCGAGCGCGGTATGAACGATGAAGACCGGCCATAGCGTATCGATCAGACCCATTCTGTTGAATAGGCGGAAAAGCGGAACCAGAATAACTTGTGGTGGGAAGAACATGCCCGCCACAAGGACGAGGAACAGCATGTTGGAGCCGCGAAACGGCAGCTTGGCGAAAACATAGCCGGCCAGCACGCCGAGCGCCGTCGACGCCAGCGTACCGGGGACCGTGACCAGCAGCGTATTGAGGAAGTAGCGATGCACGGCGGGGTTCGCCAGCACCTCGATGAAGTTGCCGAGGTAAAATGCCGACGGAAACGACCAGAGACTGCCGAGCGCGATCTCGCGCGTTGTCTTAACCGAGGCGAGCAGCACGCCGACCGTGGGCAGCAGGAAGAGAATTGCAAGCGCAAGCAGCATGGCGAAGATCGCCCCGCGCCACGGGTTGAAACGGCGGACGACGGAAGGATTAGCCATAGATCCGGTCCACCTTCTTGAGTTGGCGGAAATAGATGCCGATGATCGTGAGGGCAATCAGGAACAGCACGACGGAAATGGCACTGCCGTATCCCATCAGATATTTGCGGAAAGACTCGTTGTACATGTGCATGGCTAGGGTATCGGAACTGTTGAACGGTCCGCCGCCGGTCATGATGTAAAGGATATCAAAGCCCTTGAGCGAATTGATCACCGAAAGAGCGATGACGACGACGGTGGACGGAGTGAGCAGCGGCAGGACGACGAAGACGATACGCTGCCAAAGCTTCGCGCCCTCAATTTCACAGACTTCCAGGAGATCTTCGGGAATCGCCGTCAGGCCGGCAAGGTAGATCACCATGGAAAGGCCGGTCTGTTGCCAAGACCAGGCGAGGATGACCGATCCGAGCGCCGTATCGGGCTTGGCAAGCCAGGCATAGCGCATCTTCTCCCCGGTGATATTGGAGAGCACCGTGTTGAGCAGGCCCCAGTCGGGCTGATAGATCCATATCCAGATCTGGCCGACGATAACGGCCGAAAGGCAGATCGGCAGGTAGAAGACCGTCTTGAAGGCGCGCCCGCCTGGAACTTTTCCGTCGAGCAGAAGCGCGAGCCCGAGCCCGAACAATGTCGGCACCACGATCGCCGCGACCATCCAGATCGTTGTATTGATCGCCGCGCTCATGAACAGCTTATCGGTGAAGATCTTGGCGAAGTTGTCGAGGCCCACGAAGTCGTAGTCGGAGCCGAAGCCGTTCCAGTTGGTCAAACTGTAGATGAACGAGCTGAACAGCGGCCAGATCACGAAGACGGCAAAGACGGACAATGGCGGTGCCAGCAGCGCGATGCGCCAGACGGTATTTTGCCGCTCCATCGGTATCCTTTCCGGGAAATCGCGACCCGCCCGGGGCCGCGATCCTCATTCCTGTTATTCGTCTATTGCTTGAACGCCGTCTTGGCATCCACGGCCACGGCCTTCAGGATTTCGTCCAGCTTGGACGGATCGTCGATGAAGCGCGTGAACATGGAAAGGCCCACTTCGGCAACGGGCGGCGTGGTGGCAAGGTCGTAGTTGAAGGCGAAGGCTTCCGCTTCGGCAACCGTCTTGGCGGCACCCTGCATGACGCTGTTATAGGTCTTCGGGTCAACATTGACATTGGCGGAAAGTGCGCCCTGCGCTTCAGCCCATTTCGCCTGGACATCGGCGTTCGACATCATGAAAGCGAGGAACTTCTCCGCTCCCTCCGGATTGGCCGCGTTGGCGGAAATCACCAGACCGTCGACCGGCCCGACCGCTGCGTTCGGAACACCGTCCTTGATCTCCGGGAAGGGGAAAAAGTCGTAGTCCTCGCCGGGGACAAGGCCGACGCCGTTCCAATAGCCGGTGATCCATGTGCCCATCAGGGTCATCGCCGCATCGCCGCGGGCCACCTTGTCGGCGGCGTCCGTCCAGTCGTCGGCATTGGCGTTTTCCACGAAGAAACCCTGGTCGAGAAGGTCCTTCCAGAGAGACATGGCAGCGACGACTTCCGGGTCGTCATAGGACGCTTCACCCTTCATCAGCTTGGCGCGGTAGTCGGGACCGGCGGTGCGTAGCAGCAGGTAATCGAACCAGAACTGCGCCGGCCAGCGGTTCTTGGAACCGAGCGCGACGGGGGCAACGCCCTTTTTCTTCAGGGTCTTGCAGAGCGCGATGAACTCGTCCCAGGTCGCCGGAGGCGCCGCCATGCCTGCATCGGCAAGCACCTTCTTGTTATAGAACAGGCCGGCGTAGTGATAGTTGAACGGCACGAGGAAGCGCTTGCCGTCATAGAGCGTCGCGCTGTCGGCGATGGGCTTGGCGACGACGCTGTCGAGCTTCTCGCTCGCCCACATGTTGTCGATCGGGCGCAAGCTGCTGGACTTGACGATGAAATCGACGCGCGCGCCGGCCCAGTAGCTGAAGACATCAGGGAGGCTGTGGCCTGCCGCCCGCACGAGAATGTCGGTCTTGAAGTCCTCGTGGCCGACCGGGCTTTCCTTCATCTTGACGCCGGTCGCCTGCTCGAACTTCTCGACCTGCTCGTTGAAGGCCTTCAACCCGAGTTCGCCCGTGAAATAGTGGCTGATCGTGACGTCGCCCGACTGGGCGAAGGTGGGGTTAGCCCCTCCCGCCGCCGACGCCAGGAGCGCTGCAAGCATGAGCGAGCGCCGTGTGATGGAAAACATAGGAACCTCCCGTAAAGTTTTCGATTGTTAAACTTCCTGCCTCACACACTCAGAATTCGGCAAATTTGTTGCCCCTGTCAACACAAAAGTATTGCATTTTGAAACAAAACCGGCAACTTGTTCCCATGTCGGGCGACGTCACCGATTTTGTTGCCATATGCTGTACTTGAGTTTAGCATGGCGCAAATGAACGGCACCCCGAAGGAGTTTACACCGATGCGCCTTTTGCAATCTCTCACGCGCGGCCTAGAGGCCCTCGACTTTCTTGCGGCAAGCCGTGAGCCGGCCCGGTTGACCGACGTCGCCGAGGCACTGGGCGTGGATAAGTCCAATGCGTCGCATCTGATGAAGACACTGGTCGCCGCCGGCTACGCGACCCAGGATTCGGCCCGCCGCTACCAGCCGACCGACAAGATCGCGCGACATACGGCAAGCAGCCATTCGTTGATCGACATCGTCTCGGTGAAGGAAGCCTGGCGCCCGGTGCTCGAACGACTCGTCGCCGAGACCGGCGAATGCGCCCACATGGCCGTGCTGGTCGGTAGCCGCGTCTGGTATATCGACAAGATCGATTCCTCGCTGCCGCTCAAGGTCGATCATCCGATCGGCGCCCTTGCGCCGCTCCATTGCACGGCGCTCGGCAAGGCGTTTCTTGCCTTTGGCGACGCCCAGCTCGAGGGCCCCTTCCCGTCCTTCACGGCGCGTACACTGACGACGCGCCGATCTCTCGACGACGAGATCGCGCGCACCCGTGCACGGGGCTATTCCATAGACAACGAGGAATTTGCGCCCGGCATCCGCTGCGTCGCCCGTCCCATCTACGACGATCACAGCCACATGATCGCCGCCGTCGGCGTCTCCGGCCCCTCCGTCCGCGTGACCGACGAGCGCCTCGCCGAGCTCGGCCACATCGTCACATCCGCTTCCATACCTTCACCGCAGAAAGGCCCATCGCATGAGTACCAACCCGATTAGGGTCGCCATTATCGGCACCGGTCGCATATCCGATCTTCACGCCATCGAATATCTCAAGAACCCGGCAAGCCGTATCGTCGCACTGTGTGACCGGGACCCGGCACTGGCCGCGACCAAAGCAATGGAATGGGGAATAGAGGGCGTTGCGATCGAGACCGAGCTCGACGCTGTCCTCGCAAGGCCCGATGTCGATCTGGTGGAAATCCTCCTGCCGCATCACCTGCATCTTAGCGCCGCGCTCAAGGCGATGGACGCCGGCAAGATCGTCTCCCTGCAGAAGCCTATGTGCGTTTCGCTTGAGGAGGCGGACCAGCTCGTGGCAGCGGCCGAGGCCTATGACCGGCCAGTCAAGATCTTCGAGAACTTCATCTTCTATCCGCCGGTGCTCAAGGCGCGCGACCTGATCGACCAGGGCGCCATCGGAACGCCGCTCTCCATCCGCATCAAGTCCAATCCGGCGCGCAGCGCCACGGCCTGGAATGTGCCGGCCGCCGCGAATGCTTGGCGCCAGAAGCAGGATCAGTCCGGCGGCGGGCCACTGGTCTTCGACGATGGCCACCATAAATTTGCGCTGGCCTGGCACTTCATGGGTGAGCCGGACGAAGTCCACGCCTTCATCGGTGACACCGAAGGCCCCGGCGGCATTCGCTTCGACGCCCAGTCGCAAATCTCTTTCCGCTTTCCCGGCAACCGCATCGGCAATCTCGAGATTGTCTATTCGCCGGAGATGGAACTGGCGACGCGACACTATGCGCAGGACGACCGCGTGGAGATTACCGGCACCCAGGGCGTCATCTGGATCAACGGTGGCCACGGGCGGCTCGCTGACGTTCCGCCGGTCGTGGTTTACAGCGACGGCAGATTGAAGGAATTTCGCGACATTCCGACGGGTTGGGAGCAGAGCTTCGTCCTGTCGACCCGGCACTATATCGACGCAATCGGTACCGGCGCCGCCCCCGTGCTGACGCCACGCCAGGCCCGCGAGATCCTGCGCTTCGCGCTCGCCGCAGACGAATCCGCACGTATCGGCCGCCCCGTGGACCTCAGGAGCGGGAGGTCCGCATGACGCTTCTCCCGTTTCCCAATGGCCCCACGCATACAGCCACCGACCGCGCCGCCTGGCTCAGCGCCGCTGGAGGACTGAAGGCCGCGCTAGATGCGGACCGCCTCAGCGCACCCGTGACGATACCGCTGGTCGAGGCGCTGGTTCTCGGCCTGATGCGACAGGGCGTGACCAAATATCTCGCGATCTTCGGCCATGGCAGCACCGCGCTCGCCGATGTGCTTGACGCTTATGAGGCCGAGGGTCTCGTGCGCTGCTGGCAGTTCCGCAACGAGGTGGAAATGGCGCATGCCGGCACGGCACTCTCCTGGGTCTATGGCGAGGTCGGCGCCGTCGTCACATCGATCGGGCCGGGCGCCTTCCAGGCGATGGCGGCATCACTTGCCGCCGCCTCCAACGGCGTCGGCCTCTATCATCTCTACGGCGACGAGACGACACAGGGCGAAGGTTACAATATGCAGCAGGTACCGAAACCGGCACAGGGCGTCTTTTCCCAAATTACCTCCCTTATGGGAAGCGCCTATACGCTGCATACTCCGGGCGCGCTGCGGGATGGACTGCGCAAGGGCGCAACTTGCGTTTTCCACCCGTG